>NZ_PVNK01000283.1 GCF_002994615.1 Enhygromyxa salina
GTGTCGCCTCGCGCCGGAATTTTTGCCGAGGGCGCGAAGCCAAAACGCCGCTGTACCGGGCGTACTGCAAGTTTTGGCGACAAAGCCCTCGGCGAAAAGGCCAAGCGAGGTGGCGCGAGGCATTGCAGCCCGGGCTGCTAGGGCTAGCCCTGCGGCTCGGGCAGGCAGACCGCGCCACCTTCGATCTGCGCCTGGGTCCGGAAGGTGTTGAGATCCTGCCAGTTCGGCGGCTCGAACTGTGGGATCACCCCATCCTCGCGCACGTTGGTCACGTGGTAGGTGTGCTGATTCCAGATCCGCCGGCCCTGAATCCACCGGTCCTCCGCGTCCCGGATCGCGGTGATCGTGTACGGCAGCTGCCCACCAAACAAGGTGTTGGACACAACCAGGATCTCCGCTGACCCGTCGTTGTCGATATCCGCGACGACCGGATACTCGAGCACGGTGCCGCTGTTGCGCACGGCGTTGAGCAGCTCAAAGCCCGTGTCGTCGAACACGTGCAAGAAGTCCTCGCCCGCGTAGACGGTCTGGGCCTGGCCCGCGCCGAGGAAGTCGAACGCGGTCCCGCCGGCCTGGCCGCTGGGGTCGGCGATGTTGGCCGACCACAGCTCGCTCTGATCGAACTCCCACACCCCGTAGTGCTGGGGCGCGCTGGCGCCGAACTCGGGCGCGCCGTCGCCGTCGAGGTCGTGGATGTTCGACGGGCGGTTCCAGTCGATGCCCTCGCCGGTCGGGTTGAAGCTCGACCAGATGATCGCGCCGTCGGCCTCGAGCAGCCACAGGCCGTCGTTGACCGAGACCAGGACCTCGGGCTCGCCGTCGTCGTCGACGTCGGCGACCTGGGGGTGGGAGGCGATCCCGCCCTGGTTTTGGATCCCGGGCACGACCCAGAACTCGCTGCCGTCGGCGCGGTAGGCCGCGCCGCCGGTCAGGATCTCGAGCTGGCCGTCGCCGTCGAGGTCGGCGGCCGTCGAGGCGCTGTAGATGCGGTCGGGCCTGCTCCACAGCTCGACGCCGTTGTGGTCGTAGAGCTTGGCCCCGGCGATGATCTCGACGTCGCCGTCGGCGTCGACGTCGGCGAGGGCGATCGCGCTCGACTGGGCCGAGGCCCAGTTGGTGTTGCTCGTCCACTTGACGCTGCCGTCGTGCTCGAAGGCGATCAGCGGCGCGCTGCCGTTGGGTCCGACGGCGACGATCTCGGGCAGGCCGTCGTTGTCGATGTCGCCGGCCGCGGGCGTGGCCGCGTACTGAACGAGCTCGGCGAATTCGAACTCGAACTCGCCGGTCTCGCCGTTGAGCACGACGATCTTGCTTGGCGGCGTGTCGCCGGCTTGGGGCCCCGCGACGACGAGCACGTCGGGGATGTCGCACAGGTCGATCTCGCCGTTGTCGTCGTCGTCGGTCAGGTTGAGGACCAGCGGCGTGGCGATGGCCTGGTCGAAGCCGGGCGGGCCGGTGTAGCTCCACTGGGTGTCGGGCTCGAAGCTGTCGGGCGGGGCGCTCTCGCGGCAGAGCCCGACGGCGTTCATGTCGTCGACGACCTTGCAGCTGGGCGGCTGGGGCCGATCGTCGGTGTCCGGCAGCGCGGCCATGTCGAACTTGGTCCCGCCCGAGTCGCCGTCACCGTCACCGTCGCCGTCACCCGGGTCGCCGTCACCGTCGCCGGGGTCGCCATCGCCGTCTCCGTCAGCGCTGCTCATGCCGTCACCGGTCTCGACCTCGCCCTGATCGTCCGGACCGGTGCCAGCGTCGAGGCTCGTCAGCGCCGTGCCAGCATCGCCGCCGCTGTCGTCGGCGCAGGCCAGCGCGAGGAGCAGGGTCAGGGACGCGAGCGTGGTTCGGGCTCGCAGATCACTCATGGCTGCGAGTATAGCCCACGAGGCCTACAGCAGGTCCGCGGCGTTCAGCAGCCCCGCGGCGCGGCCGATCGCCACGAAGCGCTCGCGGGCCGGTTCGGCTTCGACGGCGTAGCGTACCAGCTGCGAGACGAGGGTGAAGGCCTGCTGGCGCCGCGTCTTGGGCATGGCCGCGAGCGCGCGCCCGAGCGCGTCCGCGTCGGTCGGCGAGCTCGTTGCGAGCTGGCCGAGGCGCTCGCGCTCCTCGGTGGTCGTCGGCAGTCGCTCGATGAGATCGAGAAAGGGCGAGTGGTCGTCCTCGAACAGGGTCTCCCCACCACCGAGGGCCAGGGCCGCGAGCTCGGCTGTCCGGACCGAGAACTCTTGCTCGGCGCTCGTCCACGCCTCGCGCCAGAACTCGAGCTGCATCGGCTCGACGCCGAAGCGCTCGGCGATGCGCGCGAGCACGACCAGCTCCTTGGTGTTGCGCTCGCCGTCGACCATGGCCATCGCCCAGGCCTCTTCGAGCAGCGAGCGATGCTGGTCCTCGGGCGGGTCGGGCAGGGCGGCGTAGCGGGCCTCGAGCTCGGCCTTGTCGCCGATGATCCTGAGCCAGTCGGCGTAGGCATCCTCGGGGATCCGATCGTCGACCATCGCCATCAGGCGCTCGACCTCGTTGCCGTCGAGCACGTCGTCGGCGTGGGCGATCAGTCCACACGCAACCAGGAGCCACTCGGTCTCGGACGAAACGGTCATTGCGGCGGAGGGTAGCCTCAGCCGAGCAAGTGGACCAGCGCGAAGGCCAGGCCCGCCAGCAACAGCCCGACCAGCGCGGTGGTGCTGACCAGGCCGATCCGCGACGCGAGCGGAAACAGCCACGCCAGGGCCAGGCTCGCGCGCCCGCCCTCGGACACGGCCCGCTCGTAGCGGGCGATGAGCTCGGGCGGGAGCCCGTGGGCCCGGGCTCCGGCGGCGAGCTTGCGGGCATAGCGGGCGCTCGGGCGGCGCGGGGTCGCCGTGCGCTGGCGGGGGTCGAGGCGAAAGGCGAAGCAGGTCACGGTCGCGCCGCGCGAGTGGATCTCGGCGGCGTGGTCGGGGTCGAGCAGCTCGGCGTCGAGCTCGACGACCTCGTAGCCGCGCTCGAAGCGAACCAGCTTGGCCCAGGTCTCGTCGCTGAAGTCGATGATCACGCCGAGCGCGGTCTCGCCCGGGGCTGGTTCGAGCCCGGCGAAGGCGGGCTCGAACAGCGGCACGCCTCGGACGACGAAGCGGACGGCGTGGTCAGCGATCCGCGCGGGCCAGGCGGCGCCGACCGACTCCGGGTGGGCCATCTGCGCGCCGTAGACGAAGACCCGGGGCATCGGCGCGAGTGTACTTCACGCAGGTCGGCGCCCGCGGCATTTCCTTCGGTGCCACTGCTCGGGGTGTCAGCGTATTTGCGAATCTGCGCGGTGCAGAGAATGCCGATAGCGAGGGCTCAGTAGCGTTTATCGTTTTGCTGCATCGAGCTCCGCCTAGTCGGCACCAAGGGCCACCTTGACGGCCAAAAGACCAAAGGCTTCGGCTGTGAACCTTGTTTGCTCTGGCCGGCAACTGGCCATAGTGGCGACGCCAAGTCGCCGGGGGATGTCGACGAATGCGCGCCGCTAAAAACCTGCTGATTCCGATCACCACTATTTCTGCGCTCGCGCTGCTCGCGTGCGGGTACACGGGACGGCCTGACTACGGTGGCGAGGGCACCGACTCGGGCATCGATCCGGGCCTCGACGGGGGGGCCGACGGCACGGGCGCCGGGGCCCCCGGCGGTCCCGGGAACCCGCTCAAGCTCGACGCCCCGCCCGACGAGTCCGGCATGGTCGACGCGGGGGACGTGAGCCACTGGGGCTGCGAGCAGGTCGACCTGCTGTTCGTGATCGACAACTCGGGCAGCATGGATGACAAGCAGGTCAACCTCGTCAACAGCGTCCCGAGCTTCATCAGCGAGATCCAGACCCAGCTCGCCGACGCCGACAGCTACCACGTCGGCGTGATCACCTCGGATGAGTACGAGTACAACGACGGCTGCGACGACGAGGGGGCGATGGTGATCACGACCGGGGGCAGCGACTCGAGCGACGCGGTCTGCGGCCCCTACGCCGAGGGCTACAGCTACATGACCGAGTTCGACGACCTCGACATCGCGTTCCCGTGCGCGGCCAAGGTCGGGACCGACGGCGACGGCGACGAGCGGCCGATGCAGACCATGCAGGCCGCGCTCTCGCCCGAGATGAACGAGCCCGGCGGCTGCAACGAGGGCTTCTTGCGCGACGACGCCCTGCTCGTCATCGTGATCATCACCGACGAAGAGGACGACCACGAGGCCGAAGGTTGCTCCGAGAATTCCTACCCGGGCTCGAGCGGCGACCCCCCGGACTGGTTCGAGGAGGTCGTCGAGGCCAAGGGCGGCGTCGAGCAGAACGTCGTCGTGCTCGCGCTCGTGGGCCCGCCGGGCCCCGACCCCGCGACCTGCCCGGCGATCGACAAGTGCGACAGCGACTTCGACGGGGCCGAGGTCGCCGAGCGGATCGTCTCGTTCACGACGATGTTCACCAACGGCTTCGTCGGGCGGGTCTGCGAGCCCTCCTACGGCGAGTTCTTCTCGGAGGCGGTCGGCGTGATCTCGACGGCCTGCGAGAATTTCGAGCCGATCGGGTGAAAGCTCATCGGACGCGTGGCGCTCGGGAGTGAGGTGAGGGAGACTGTTGGCCGCGGGGCGCGGCCCCGTCTGCCATGGACGAGCTCCACCCGATTGACCTCGCCCTGCACCGGGCGAAGGTCCAGGTCCATCGCTTGCTGCGCTGGGCCGACGACCGTAGCGACCCGGTCGTGCCCGCCCGCGCGGGTCGCCTGCTCGTCGACCTGCCCCTCGCCAGCGAAGATCGGAGCCCGCTGTGGAAGGTCGATCTCGACCCGCGCGAGCTCGAGCTCGAGCTCGGCAAGGTCGAGAACCTGCGGGTCGCGGCCCGGGCCCTCGACGGGCTCGAGTTCGAGGCTCGGCAGGTGTTCTCGTTCTGGGCCCAGGTCGGGCCGCCGCTGCGCGTGCGCGGCTTCGTGGTCGGGCGTGAGCTGCGCGAGGGCTGCGTGGTCCCGGGCGTTGGTGGGGGCCTGTGCCTGCTCTCGAACGCGCTGTACGGGGCTGCTGCGCGGGCAGGCTTCGAATTGCTCGAGCGTCACCCCCACAGCCGCCGCCCGCCGGGCTCGCGCGCGGCCCTGGGCGAAGACGCGACCGTGGCCTGGAACTACGTGGATCTGCGCTTCGCCGCCGCGCAGCCGTGGCGGCTCGAGGTCCACCTCGACGCCGAGGCGCTGATCGTCGGGATCCGAAGCGGGATCCGAAGCGAAGGTCGGCGCCGCTCGGTCGGCGTGGTCCACGAGCGCCGCAGCCCCGAGGCCCGCGCGGATGAGCGCGAGGCCAAGCTCGGCCGCGCCCGCAGGCGGTCGGGCGCGCGCTCGAGCGCGTGGTCGGGCGAGGTCGGCCCGAGCTGCATGTCGTGCGATCAGCCCTGCGAGTACGCGCGGCCACCGGGCACCTCGATCACGCGTGGGCGACGAAGCTGGCTGGTCGATGGGGTCTGGCCCGAGTACGCCGCGTACCTCAAAGCCCACGCGCGCCCCGAGGATCAGCTGTTGATGCCGATCGACGGCGAGCTGCTCCGGCGGCCCCGCTACGCCTGGCCCGGCGCTCGCGTCGGTCGTCGCAAACAATTCCCGGCGCTCACGCTGGCTCGCTCGCTGCGTTCGCGCCAACTCGCGAGCCAGGGCGCGGCCCGTCAGCGCGCCTTGCTCGAGCACGAGCGTCGCCTCGCGGCGGCCATGGCCGCCGCGCTCGAGCCCGTCGACACCGAGCTGGTCGTCGCGCAAACCCTGGTCCCGCATCTGTGGCGCGCGGGCGCGCTCGGGGGCCGGCGCGTCGAGGTGCTGATGCAGCGACTGCCGCTCAGCGAGCTGCAGGCCCAGCTCGACGAGGCCCACGCCCGCAACCCAGGCAGCCCGACGCTCGCGGACTTTCGCGCGGACCCGGTGCTCGTCGAGGCCGAGGCCGAGGCGCTCGACGCCGCCGCGCAGATCCTCTCGCCGCACGCGAGCGTGGCCGAGTGCTTCCCGGACAAGGCGCGAAAGCTCGACTGGTCCCGGCCCAAGCCCGGGCGCAAGCGCCGAGCCCCGCGCGCCCCGGGTCCGCCGCGCCTGCTGCTCCCGAGCGCCACCGTCGCGCGCAAGGGGGCGGGGGAGCTGCGCGAGGCGCTCGCGGGGGGCGAGCGCGCGCAGCTGTGGATCGCCGGCCGCGAGCTCGAGGGTCCGGGCTTTTGGTCGGCGTCGGAGGCGGCGGGGGTCCGCGTCGTCCACGGGCAAAGCCCCGAGCTGTCAGAGGTCGACGCGCTCGTGCTGCCGGCCTGGGTCGAGCACCAGCCGCGCGCGCTGCTGCGGGCGGTCGCGGCCGGCGTCCCGGTGATCGCGTCGGGGGCCTGCGGCCTCGCCGGCGTCGAGGGCGTGCGCACGGTCGCGGCCGGGGATGTCGAGGATCTGCGCGGGGCCCTCGACGAGCTGCGCTGCGCCCTCGACTCTGACAGCTCCGAGTGGCCCGGGCACCGCTTTGTGCGGGAATCTGGGTCGTGAATGGCTCGTCCGGTATAGGATGAGCATGTCGACGCTCGTGATGAGCCCCGAGCTGCGTGACTCCGCCCCAACCCGCGCCCGAGCGCTGCGCGTGATGATCGCGGGCGGCGGAACTGGCGGACACCTGTTCCCGGGCATCGCCCTCGCCGAGCAAGTTCGGTTGAGCGGCGGCGAGGTCCGCTTCGTCGGCACCGAGCGCGGCATCGAGGCTCGGGTCGTCCCGGACCAGGGCTACGGCCTCGATCTGATCGAGGTCAGCGGGATCAAGGGCCGCGGGATCAAGGGGCTGATCAAGGGCTTGCTGCGGCTGCCGCGGGCGTGGCTTCAGAGCCGCCGGATCATCCGCGAGTTCAAGCCCGACGTGGTCGTGGGGGTCGGCGGCTACGCGAGCGGGCCGATCGTCGCGACCGCGTGGCTCATGCGTCGACCGACCGCGATCTTGGAGCAGAACTCGGTCCCGGGCGTGACCAACCGGATCCTCGGCAAGCTCGTGCGCCGGGTGTTCGCGACCTTTCCGGACTCGGCCGGCCACTTCCCGGCGCGCAAGGTCGTGGAGGCGGGCAACCCGATCCGGGCCGCGCTCACCGAGCGGCTCGAGCGAGCGCGGGAGCAGGCCAGGGAGCAGGGCACGAGCCCGCGCTTGTTCGTGTTCGGCGGCAGCCAGGGCGCGCGGGCCCTCAACTCCGCGATGGTCGACTCGGCCGCGGCGCTGTCCGAGGCGCTGCCGGGCCTCGAGATCTGGCACCAGACCGGCCAAAAAGAGATCGAGCGCGTGCGCCAGGGCTACGCGGACGCGGGCCTCCACGAGCCCCGGGTTCGGGTCGTCTCGTTCATCGAGGACATGAGCGAGCCCTACGCGTGGTGTGACCTGGTCCTGTGTCGAGCCGGCGCGACCTCGCTGGCCGAGCTCGCCGCGGTCGGCTGCCCCGCGCTGCTCGTGCCCTTTCCCCACGCGACTGACGATCATCAGACCCACAACGCCCGCTCGCTCGTCGACGTGGGCGCCGCGCTCATGATCCCCGAGCGCGAGCTCGACGGCGCCCGCCTCGTCGCCCAGATCACGACCTTGCTCGGCGACCCGAGCGAGCTCGCGCGGATGCGCGACAGCATGTTGGCGGCGGCCAAGCCCCGCGCCGCCGCCGACATCTGCGAGGCCCTCGCGGAGCTCGCCGAGGGTTGAGCCCGAGCGAGGCGCGGGCGCCTCGGCCCTGATCCCGATCAGGGGTGCGCGCTCATGTGAGCCCACCGAGCCGAGCTGCCGACGCCCGTGGGGGTCTCGCGTCGCGGCTCGCGGAGCATCGCCACGAAGCGCGCGAGGTGCTCGACGAGGGCGCGGATCTTCGGGGTGTCTGCGAGCATCTCGGGCACGAGCGCGCGCAGCTCGTGGCTGCGACCGACGACCCCGTCGAGCACGGGGATCAGCGCCTCGTCCTCGCCGTCGAGATCGGGCAGGTGGGCGTCGGGCAGCAGCGCGATGCCGAACCCGAGGCTCGCGAGGCGGCGAAGGACGTTGTAGTCGGTCGTCGTCAGGACGGGCTCGACCGCGAGGTCGCCACCATCGAAGGTCGGCCAGCGGCGAGGGGCTGCGCTGGGCGCTTGCCAGCCGAGCAGCTTGTGGTCGGCGAGCTCCTCGATCGTCTCGGGCACGCCGTGGCGCTGGAGGTAGGATCGGCTGGCCCGAAGGCCCTCGCGCAGGGGCATGAGGGGGTGGGTCTGCCAGCGTCCCGGGGGCTTGTCGCGCCCGCAGCACAGCGCGATGTCGACGTGCTCGATCAGCTCGGAGACGGGGCCGTCGCAGACCCGCAGGTGGACGCGCAGGCGGGGGAACTGGGCCTGGAACAGGCCAAACAGGACCGCCAGTTCGTGGGGCCCGAGCCCGGCCGGGGCCCCGATCCGGATGTCGCCGGACGGGTCATCGCCGACCTCGCGCAAGGCGGCGAGCAGCGCACGTTGCTCGCGCAACATCACCCGGCCCTCGCGCGCGAGCAGCTCCCCGGCCGCGGTCGGGGTCACGCCGCTGCGGCTGCGCTCGAGCAGCGCGATCCCGACGCGGGCCTCGAGCGCCTCGACTCGCCGACGCAGGGTCGCCCGGGGTTGGCGGGCCTTCTCGGCGGCGGCCTTGAACGAGCCGCTGTCGATCACTGCCAGGAATGCGCGGGTTTCTTCAAGATCCATTTTAGGTTGACTCCGGCTCTGCTCGGGGGACGCCCGACCGTGGATCGGAGGGGCGAGACGCGTGGTCCCGACGGTGACGACCGTCGCGTCTACCGTCGTCACCGTCGAGACCGTCGGGGCGGCTCAGGTGACCGTCACGCAGGTGTTCATCGCCGCGGGGGCGGGCACCTGCGTGCGCTCGGATCGGTGACCAGCGGCCGAATTCAGCCCGCGAGGGGCGAATGGGCCGGTCGCTGCCAAGCGGCGGCAGCGTTGCGAGGGGCAGCGGCGTCACGGCCGAGCATCATTGCCAGACCCATGCCACCCGAGCGCTTCACTCGAAGCTGAGCGCGCCGTCGTGGGTGCGTCGGAGCTTGGTCCCGTCGGGGAACGCGAACAACATCGCGTCCTTGTCGAGCTCGACCAGCTCACCGGGCGCGAGCGTGAGCGGCGAGGGCAGTGGTTGGCTGGACCCTGGCTCCCCGCCTTGGGGGGCGAGCGTGGCGAGCTCGCGCGGCTCGGAGCGAGTCGCGGGCCGCGGAGCCATCGAGCCAGACTCGGGCAGCACTGTCCGGATCGCCGAGAACTCCCGCGGCGGGTTGCTGACCAGCTCGCGGATCGCGGCCTCGACGACATGGTTGGGCAGCGCGCTCGCACGCAGCGCGAGGTCGGCGGCGTGGACGAGCGCGTCCTCCGTCGCCGCGAGCACCTCGTCGGGGACCGCGACCGACAGGTACCTGATCTCGAGTAGATCCTCGTGCAGGTGATCGGGCTCGGCGACGCTCGGGGTCGCCAGTCGTGCGCCGCGCAGCGCGATGCAGTCGTCGATGAGGCCGTAGCCAGCCGGAAGATCGTCGCGGATCAGGTCGCGCTCGCAGACCAGGTACGCGAGGGCCGCGACGCGGACCAGGCGCTCGCCGGGGCTCTTGGTCGCGACGGACAGCGAGCGCTCGAGGGCCTCGATCGCTTCGGGCAGCGCACAGACCTCGCTGAGGTGATCGACGGCGATCGTCCGCGCGGCCATCCGCGCGGCGACGCTCTCGGCTCCGCCCTCGAGCCGCGTGAACAGGCGAGGGTGCAGGCTCAGGAGTTGCTCGGCGTACTTCGCCGCGTCACGTTGGGGATCGAGCTCGCGGACCCCGACGACCTTGATCCTGACCCGGTTGAACAGCTCCCAGCGCATCGCGGGCCATGAATACCGGCGCGCAGGGTTGATCGCATGGGCATCGCCAGTGCCCTAGCACACGCGGGTGATGGCGGCGCCTGGGCCTCTCACCAGCCGCCAGGTCGCGCCGATCCATTATGTTTTCGCCGACGAGATACAACACCATGGTCGAATCCACGCCGAGCTTCCTCGCCCCCTCCGATGTCTTCGTTCGCCGCCACGTCGGCCCGCGCCAGCGCGATGTCGACTCGATGCTCGAGATCTGCAGGGCGGCCAGCCTCGACGCGCTGATCGACGAGACCATCCCCGAAGCGATCCGGATGGACGGGCCGCTGGTCCTCGGTGGTGACGAGCCCAAGCTCGACCGTGCGCTCGGCGAGCACGAGCTGATCGCCTGGCTCCGGCAGCTCGCGGGGCGCAACCAAGTCCGCCGCAGCTACATCGGCCTGGGCTACTACGACTGCATCGTCCCGCCGGTCGTGCAGCGCAACGTGCTCGAGAACCCCGGCTGGTACACGGCCTACACGCCCTACCAGGCCGAGATCAGCCAGGGCCGGCTCGAGGCGCTGCTCAACTTTCAGACCATGGTCAGCGATCTGACCATGCTGCCTCTGGCCAACGCCTCGCTCCTCGACGAGGCCACGGCCGCGGCCGAGGCGATGACGATGGCCCACGCGATCGCCAAGGCCAAGCGCGCGGTGTTCTTCGTCAGCCAGCGCTGTCACCCGCAGACGATCGCGGTCATCCAGACCCGGGCCGAGCCCCTGGGGATCGTGGTTCGGGTCGGCGATCCGCTCAGCGCCGAGATCGGTGACGACGTGTTCGGCGTGCTCGTGCAGTATCCCGACACCGAGGGCGCCGTCGAGGCGTGGGACACGCTCGCAAGCCGGGCCCACGACGCCGGGGCGCTGCTCGTGGTTGCGACGGATCTCCTCGCGCTCACGCTGCTGCGGCCGCCCGGCGAGTTCGGGGCCGACATCGCGGTCGGCTCGGCCCAGCGCTTTGGCGTGCCGATGGGCTTTGGCGGCCCACACGCGGGGTTCATGGCCACGCGCGTGGAGTACCGGCGCCAGATGCCCGGCCGCATCATCGGCGTGTCGAAGGACAACAGCGGTCGCCCGGCCTATCGGATGGCCCTCCAGACCCGCGAGCAGCACATCCGCCGCGAGCGCGCGACGTCGAACATCTGCACCGCGCAGGTCCTGCTCGCGATCATGGCCGGCATGTACGCGGTCTGGCACGGGCCCGCGGGGCTGCGCCGGATCGCCGGGCGCGTCCGCGGCCTCCAGCTGATTTTGCGGGCCGAGCTCGAGGCGCTGGGCTACGTCTGCCCCCACGCCGAGGCCTTCGATACGCTGCTGGTCGGCGTGCCCAAAGACGCCGCCCCCTACGCAGACGCGCCGACCCTCGCCGACGCGGCCATGGCCCAGGGCATCGATCTGCGCCGCCTCGACACCTATCGCCTGAGCGTGAGCCTCGACGAGACCACGACCCTCGCCGACGTCGAGCGGCTCGTGGCCGTGTTCGCGGGCGAGCCCGATCGCGCGGTCGATCTGAGCGCGCGGGCGGCCGCCGTCGAAGACCAGCTCGAGTTCGGGCCGACCCACGCCCGGACCTCGACCTACCTCGACCACCCGGTGTTTCACAGCTACCACGCCGAGCACGAGATGCTCCGCTACGTGCGGCGGCTCGAGTCGCGGGATCTGTCGTTGACCACCTCGATGATCGCCCTCGGCTCGTGCACGATGAAGCTCAACGCGACCTCGGAGATGGTCCCGATCACGTGGCCCGAGCTCGCCAACATTCACCCCTTCGCGCCCGCGCAATTCGTTCAGGGCTACGCCGGGCTGCTCGACAGCCTGACCCGGTGGCTGTGCGACATCACCGGGTTCGCGGCGGTCTCGCTCCAGCCCAACGCCGGCTCCCAGGGCGAGTACTCCGGGCTCCTGGCGATCCGCGCCTACCACCGCTCGCGCGGCGACAACCAGCGGCGGGTGTGCCTGATCCCGACCTCGGCCCACGGGACCAACCCGGCGAGCGCGGTCATGGCCGGGATGAAGGTCGTGGTCGTCAAGTGTGACGAGCGCGGCAACGTCGACGTCGATGATCTGCGCGCCAAGGCCAAGAAGCACGAGGGGCAGCTCGCCGCGCTGATGATCACCTACCCCTCGACCCACGGCGTGTTCGAGGCCCAGATCCGCGAGATCTGCGGGATCGTCCACGAGCACGGCGGGCAGGTCTATCTCGACGGCGCCAACATGAACGCGCAGGTCGGGCTGTGTCGGCCCGGCGACTTCGGGGCCGACGTCTGTCACCTCAACCTCCACAAGACCTTCTGCATCCCCCACGGCGGCGGCGGCCCCGGTATGGGCCCGATCGGCGTCGCCGAGCACCTCGCGCCCTTCTTGCCCGGGCACCCGCTCGCGCCCTCGGACCGGCCCGGGGCGGTCGGCGCGGTCGCGGCCGCGCCCTACGGGAGCCCGCTGATCTTGCCGATCTCGTGGGTCTACATCGCGCTGATGGGCGCCGAGGGGCTGACCCACGCGACCAAGATCGCGATCTTGAACGCGAACTACATGGCCGCGCGCCTCAGCGAGCACTACACGGTCGTCTACGCGGGCGCGAAGGGCCGCGTCGCCCACGAGTTCATCCTCGACCTGCGGCCCTTCAAGCAGTCGGCGGGCGTCGAGGCCGAGGACGTCGCCAAGCGCCTGATGGACTATGGCTTCCACGCCCCGACGATGTCCTTTCCGGTCGCCGGGACCTTGATGATCGAGCCGACCGAGAGCGAGTCGCGGGCCGAGCTCGATCG
Source organism: Enhygromyxa salina (assembly GCF_002994615.1). GTDB lineage: Bacteria > Myxococcota_A > Polyangia > Nannocystales > Nannocystaceae > Plesiocystis > Plesiocystis salina_A. Next base: position 12,620 of record NZ_PVNK01000283.1, read on the forward strand.
CTTCTGCGACGCGATGATCTCGATCCGCGAGGAGATCCGCGCGATCGAGACCGGCGCGCTGCCGCGCGATGACAACCCGCTCGCAGGCGCCCCGCACACGGCCGCGGTGGTCTGCGCGCAGAGCTGGGATCGGGCCTACTCCCGGGAGCAGGCGGCCTTTCCCTTACCGTGGGTCGCCGAGGCCAAATTTTGGCCCGCGGTCGGACGGATCGACAACGCCTACGGCGACCGGCACCTGATGTGTACCTGTCCGCCGCTCGAGACCTACGAGGCTGGGAAGTAGCGATGGCCAAGCTCGTTTTTGGAGTGTTCGAGGACAAACGCGCGGCGGACGAGGCGATCGCGGAGCTGACTCGGCGAACGACCGAGCATCCCGCGTTTGGTGTTCAGAGCCACACGCAGGCGCCCCTCGACGGTGACGATCTGCCCGAGGCCGCGACGGAGACCGGGCGCAACACGATGATCGCGATGGTGGTCGGTAGCGTCGCGGGCCTGGTGATCGGCGTGGTCGGGGGCGCGACGCTGGACGTGATGGGGATGACCCCTGCGATCGGGGCGGCGGCGGGCTTGCTGACCGGCGCGCTCTCGGGCCTGCTCGGCGGGATGATGGCGGGGACGCGGCGGCCCAAGGCGGCGCTGCGGGAGGCCGCGGAGGGGCTGTCCGAGGGCGCGATCTTGCTGACGATCGAGGTCGGGGACAGCGGGCACGTGGACCTGGTCGAGGAGGTGCTCGATCGCTCCGGGGCGAGCTTCGCGGACTCCTGCTGAGCTACTTCGCGGCCGACCCGCCTTGGTCCGAGCCGCTTTGGTCTGACCCACTCTCGTCTGAGTCGCTCGGCGGGCACAGCTCGGGGTAGTCGACCGCGTGGGGATCGCCGCACAGAATCTCGGGCTGGGGTCGGATCGGCGGAGGCGGCGGCTCGCCGGGAGTCACGAGCGCTCGCGCGGGCCGATCTGGGAACACGCCGATGTACTCGATCTGCCCGTCCGCGCCGCCGTCGACGACGCGGCCTCGGACACCAAAGACGATCAGGTCGAGGAGATCCTCGCTCGCCCACACGCACCACATTGGCGCCTCCCCCCGCCGAACCGCCGGAACCACGCGGCGATCGATGTCGGGGCAATGGAGCTCGAGCTGGCCCGACATCCGGGCCGCGCTGCGCCGCAGCATGGCCATGACCGCGGCCGCCTCGTCGTCGGCGCGGATCGGCCGACTCGCGAGCTGTCGTCGGTCCGGCAGGCCCCACCTCGCGTCGCGTGCGACCAGCTTCGAGAAGGCGTCGCGGTCTTCGGTGGCCGCGGCGTGGAGGGTGCGGGCGATCAGCGACGCCGCGCGATGGGGCAGGGGGTAGGGGCCGGGCTGGGTCGTGTCTGCGTCTGCGTAGCGGGCGAGCAAGCTGTCGGGCGGGACCTCGAGGCCGGTCGTCTCGGGCTCGCCGATGCGCGGCAGCGGGGTCAGGGCCTCGCTCGGATCGGGCGCGTCGAGCATCCCCGCGAGGGCGGGGAGCATGTCGGCGGGGCTGCACGCGGCGTCGGTCCAGCTCAGGCGTCGGGCCGCGTCCCAGCCCGGGACCAGCGCCCAGTGCCGCTCGCCCGCGCTCGAGATCCAGAGGCTCGGGTGCTCGGGGGGCGGACCGGCGACGTGGGTGTCGTCGAACTCACCGCTCTCGTGCAGCGCGATCACGGCCTCGAACTCGCGCCCGATCACGGGCGTCAGCCGCAGCTCGTGGACCTCGCCCTCGGGCCCGGCGAAGCGGTGCACGCACGCGAGCTCCTCGGACTCGCCGAGGTACTCCCGCAGGCCACAGCTGCGCACGGCGAGCTCCGGATCAAAGCCGAAGTCGCTCTCGCAGCAGCGCGCCTCGCCAGCCCAGGGCGTCCCGAGCAAGCTTGGATCCCTCGCCTCGCCCGCGTAGCGTACACAGCGCTCTGAAGAGATCTCGGACCCGGACACGCTCGCGGCCGGAGTGAGCACCTCCGGTGGTGGCGGGAGGCAGGCGCAAATCGCGGTGGTCGCGAGCAGACCCGTATGCGCCAACACCCAAATTGCGCTTCTCGAGTCGAGCTGCCGCGTTGCTCGGGCGCGCTGAGTCTCGAGTCGAGTTCCGCTGTTCGTCAGCGTGGTGGCGGGCATGTGAGAACCGTTGCCTCGGTGGGCCCCGAGTGTAACCCGACAGGATTTTCGTGGGCCGCGCGAGCATGTAGCGTGCGCTCGCCATGAAGTACGGATACGCGAGCACGCTCTTGATCTCTCTTGGTCTGATCCTCACGCCCGGTTGCGGCGGTGATGATGTGACCGCCGCAACCGGCACCGACACCGACACCGACACGACCGGAGACGGAGACGGGGACGGAGACGGGGATGGCGACGGTGACACCGGAGACGGCGACGGAGATCCGGGCGACGGAGATGGCGATGGCGATGGCGATGGCGACGGGGATGGAGACGGCGACGGCGACGGGGATGGAGACGGCGACGGCGACGGCGACGGAGATGGCGACGGAGATGGCGACGGCGACGGAGACGGCGATGGAGATGGCGACGGAGACGGCGACGGCGACGACACCATCTACGAGATCCAAGACGGCACGATCCCGGAGGACACCCCGGTCGACGTCGACGGTGTCTGGGTCACGGCGGTCCGCAGCAACGGCTTCTTCGCCCAGGAGGAGGCCGGTGGCGAGTACAGCGGCGTCTGGGTCTACGTCGGCAACATGGGCCCGGACATCATGAGCCTCGAGATCGGCGACCTCGTCGACATCGAGGGCACGACCGCCGAGTTCGGCGAGATCACCGAGATCGACGCGAGCGCGGGCACCGTCAGCGACCTCGGCGTGCTCATGCCGATCCCCGCGCCCGACGTGGTCACGACCAGCGACCTCGCCGAGCCGTGGGAGAGCGTCTACCTGCGCATCGAGGGCATGCCCCTCGACGTCACGGCGCTGCCCGGCGGCCAGGAGTTCGAGATCAGCGACGGCGAGCTCGCGCTGATCGACGACTACCTCTACAGCGTGATCGCCGACCCGATGAACTTCCCGAGCTTCGGCGTCGGGGCCTCGTTCACGGCGATTCAGGGCATCCTCAACTTCAGCGGTGAGTTCAAGCTCGCGCCGCGCTTCGTCGAGGATCTCGAGGGCTACGTGGAGGCGCCGCCGCCTCCCTTTGCGACCATCGACGACCTCGTCCCGGGCGATCTCGTGATCACCGAGATCATGTACAACCCCGTGACTTGCGACGACAACAACTGCGAGTACATCGAGGTCTTCAACGACAGCGGGCTCGAGGTCAACCTGTTCGGGCTCCGCGTCCAGGATGAGAACTTCATGGCCGAGGGCACGGTCTCGGGCGACCTGATCCTCGCCGACGGCGAGTACGCGTGGCTCGGCCGGGGCCCCGAGATGGACTGGCTCTACTCGAGCCCCGCCGACGGCTACTACGGGCCCAACCCGGCCTTCAACAACAGCGGCGACGATCAGGCGGTGATCCTCAACAACAACGAGATCCTCGACCAGACCGGCAAGTACGCGGCCGGGCCCGCGGGCACGGGCGCGTCGTGGCAGCTCGACAGCGGCTCGATCGACGCGACGGCCAACGACGATCCGAGCAACTGGTGCTTCTCGACCCTGGACTTCGGTGACGGCGACTTCGGCACGCCACAGGCGGCCAACGAAGCCTGCGGCTGATCTTTGTCGTTAGCGCCCCGCTGTCTAGCAGCCCGTGGTGCTAGCAGCCCGGGCTGCTAGCCCCCTCCCGAGGGGGCTAGCAGCTCGTGCGCAGCTCAGGCCCCGGCCTTCGACCCGCGCCGCGCCCCGTCACATCTTCGCCTCGAGCGACAAGCGGCTCGCGTCGTCGAGCGCGTCCATGTTGGGGATCTCGTAGCGCATGCCGTTGACGTCGGTGAACAGGACCCGCCCGCCCGGCAGGGTGCGGACGTCGCCGCGTTGCTTGATGTGCACGGTCCGAGGGCCTCGCTCGGTCTCGAATTCCCAGGTGGTGACGCCGCGGTGGCCCGTGGCCCCGACGACCCCCAGGATGAGGGTGGTGAGGTGCTGGTGGGCGAGCTCGTCGCGAACGAGCGCGCGGGAGCGGGGGTCGAGCTCGTCGAGATCGGCGATCATGCCCAGCTCCGCGCCCGCCGGGTCACGCACGAGCACGCAGCGATCGGGCGCCGAGAGGGGGAAGGGGCTGACGACCACGACGCCGCTCACCACGGCACCGTTGGCCAGCTCGAGGTGCAGCTTGTTGAAGGCGTCGCGCCAGAGCCGGATGCCTTCGAGCTTGCTGACAGGGGCGGGCGGGGCGGCGCTGGGCATGGTCAAGCTCCGATCGCTGCGGTCGGGTCGCTGCGGGTCTCGATGTCCACGAGGCGCCTGAACATGCCTCCTTGCTTGGCGAGGAGCTCCTCGTGGGTGCCCAGCTCGGCGATCACACCCTCGTCGAGCACGATCAGCCGGTCGGCGTTGCGCAGCGTGGACAAGCGGTGGGCGATCGCAAAGGTGGTGCGACCGCGGACGAGCCGGGCGATGGCCTCCTGGATGACCGCTTCGGTCTGTGTGTCCACGCTGGAGGTGGCTTCGTCGAGGATGAGGATTCGGGGGTCCTTGAGGATCGCGCGGGCGATCGAGATGCGCTGGCGCTCGCCGCCGGACAGGCGCTGGCCGCGTTCGCCCGTGAGGGTGTCGTAGCCGTCGGGGAAGCGCACGATGAAGTCGTGGGCATTGGCCGCGCGGGCGGCCTCGATGATCTCCTGGTGGGTCGCGTCGGGTTGGCCGTAGGCGATGTTCTCAGCGATGGTGCCGTGGAAGAGAAAGGGCTCTTGCAGCACAACCCCGATCTGGCGGCGGAGGCTCGCCAGCGTGACCGAGCGGATGTCGACGCCGTCGATCTCGATGGAGCCCGCGCTGACGTCGTAGAAGCGACACAGGAGGTTGATGGTCGTGCTCTTGCCTGCGCCGCTCGGGCCGACGAGGCCGATCATCTCGCCGCTGTCGACCTCGAAGGAGAGCCCCTCGAGCACGGGGACGTCGGCCTCGTAGCTGAAGCTGACCTCACGAAACGCCACCGCTCCGCGGATCGCCGGCATCTCGCGCCCGTCGGCCGGGTCTCTCACGCTGGGCTCGGAGTCGAGGACCTTGAAGATCCGCTGGGCCGAGGTCAGGGCTCGCTGGGCCGAGGTGCTAAATTTGCTGAGGCTGTTGAGCGGGCCATAAAAGCGCCACAGGTAGCTGATGAAGGCCACGAGCGTGCCGAGGGTGACCGCTTCGCCCGAGATCACCTGCCAGCCGCCGTAGGACCAGACCAGCACGAAGCCCAGCGAGGTGGTGAAGTGCATCAAGGGGCTGAAGGTCGCGAGCTTGCGTGAGGTCCGGACGTGGGCGTTCATGTAGTCGCGGCTGCTGGCGGCGAAGCGCTCGATCTCGCGGCGCTCCTGGGCGAAGGCTTTGACCACGCGCACGCCGGGGATGACGCTGGCTAGGTGGGCGCTCATCTGCGCGCGCTTGCGCCAGGCCGTGCGGTAGAGCGGCTGAATGCGCCGCACGAAACGTCGCGTGAGCAGGACGAGGAAGGGCGCGGGGAGCAGGGTGACGAGCGTGAGCGAGACATTCATCGCGAACATGATCGAGACGATGATCACGAGGGTCGTGACGTCGCGGATGAAGTCCTGAAACCCCTCGGAGAGGAAGCGCTGCAGATTATTCGTGTCGTTGCTGATCCGATCCATCATCCAGCCGGTCTGGCGCTGATCGAAGAAGTCGAGCGACAAGCCCTGGACGTGGGCGTAGAGCTGGGTGCGCATGTCGTGGGTGACGCGCTGGCTCAGCCACCCCATCAGGTAGGCGCGTATGCCCGAAAAGAGCGAGCTCGAGCTGTGAACCGCGACCATCGCGACGACGATCCAGACAAAGAGCCGGAGGTCGCCGTCCGGGATGACGCGGTCGATGAGCACCTTGGTGAGCAAGGGCTGGGTCATCTCGATGGCGGCCATGAGCAGCATGAGCAGCAGCCCGACCGACATCGGGAGCAGGTAGGGCCGCGCTCGCCCCATGAGCCGGCCCATCAGGCGTCGGGAGTCGAGGCACTCGGTGCACACGCCGACCTTGGGTGAGATGGATTTTCCACACCTGGCGCAGACCTGGAGGTCGCCGTCGGGCCCGTCGCTGCGGCGGCCGCTCGGGCTGGGGGCCTTGTCGAGGTGGCTGGCGGGCGGCGGCCCGAGCAGGGACCTCGCGAGCTCGGCCGCTTTATCGAACCCGGCCTGGTGGGCTCGGGTGAACCAGGCGACCGTGATGGCGCCGCTGCGTGTGTGCGCCTCCAAGAGCCCGCAGCCGCGAAACCGACGGCGCTCGAGCGCCGTGATCTCGGCCATCGGCAGCTCGAGCACCTTCGCCAACCGACTCGTCGCGGTGCCGAGCGCGAGCAGGCGACGGTCGGTGATCACGAGGCAGGCGTCGCCGAAATCTCCGGTCACGAGCATGTCGCTGGTGGCCGCGCCGAGCAGGACCTCGCCCTCGCGCAGGAGCGGGTGAAGATCGTTGACGAGCGCATCGGGGAGGCCCGCGTCGGGGACCTCCGCGAGGGCGTCAATCGGTTTGGCGCTGTCGACCTCGAGTGGCATGGAGTGGTTGGGCGCTCGTCGAGAATGTGCAGTATGGAACGACTGCAGTCAGAAGGCCCGCGGCCGCAGTTGGCGCCTCGGACCCGATCAACTCAGCGTGGCGCGGGTGACAATGAGTGCTATGAAAATGCCTGGGTCAGATGGCGATAATTGCTTCGGCCTAATGGCGATACGATGGCACCTGGTCACAATCACAATATCCTCGTTGTTGGTGGTGCGGGCTACATCGGAGGCCACACTTGCAAGGCGCTGGCCCGAGCGGGCTACCTCCCGGTGACCTACGATAACCTCGTTTCGGGGCACGAATGGGCGGTCAAGTGGGGGCCGCTCGAGCACGGCGACATTCGAGATCGTTCGCGCCTCGCCGAAGTCATCGCCCGCTACCGACCGACGGCCGCCATCCACCTGGCAGCCTACGCGTGCGTCGGCGAGTCGGTCGTCAACCCGGCCAAGTACTATCATAACAACGTCGTGGGCACCCTGAGCCTGCTGGAGGAGCTTCGCGCGGGCGGGGTCGACAAGCTGGTGTTCTCCAGCACCTGCGCCACTTACGGTGCACCGCTTCGGCTGCCGATCGATGAGGCCCACCCGCGGAGTCCGGTCAGCCCCTACGGTCACAGCAAGGAGATGATCGAGCAGATATTGCGGGACTACGATCGGGCCTACGGCTTGAGGACGATCGCCCTGCGCTACTTCAATGTCGCGGGCGCAGATCTCGAGGGTGAGCTTGGCGAGGACCACGACCCGGAGACCCACCTGATCCCGCTGGCGATCGAGGCCGCTCTGGGTCGGCGGGCGGCGCTGAGCATCTTCGGCGACGACTTCCCGACCCCCGACGGGACCGCGATCCGCGACTACATTCACGTGGTCGATCTGGCGGTCGCCCACCTGCACGCGCTGGAATACCTCGAGTCCGGGGGCGCGACCACGGCCTGCAATCTGGGCACCGGCTGCGGCTACTCGGTCCGCGAGATCGTGAGCGCCGTCGAAGAGCTGACGGGGCGCGAGCTCGACACGAAGATCGCTCCTCGCCGCGCCGGCGATCCTCCGGCGCTGGTCGCCGCACCCGAGCGGGCCTACGAGCTCTTGGGGTGGCGGCCGCTGTGCTCCGGTCTCGCGACGATCGTGGGCACGGCGATCCGCTGGGCCCGCGCGCAGAGCTCGGGCGAGGCCCGGGCCCAACACGCCGCGCCACGCCCGGTTGGCCGCGACGCAGCGCGCTCGGGTGCATGATGGACGGTGCCCGCACAACACCGGCCCCACGGGCTGCGAGCCGGCGCGAGGCCGCGATCGCCGACGAGCTGGCTCGGACCTCGAGGCCGGGCCCGCGCCCGCGGGTCCGGGGAAAATTCCTGGTCATCGGCGACCACGAGCTGTGGGTCCGCGGGGTCACCTACGGCACCTTCGCCGGGCAGACCGAGGGCGAGGACTACCCGCCCGACGCGGTGCTCGAGCGCGACTTTGCGACCATGCGGGCCAACGGAGTCAACGCCGTGCGCTGCTACACCGCGCCGCCCCGGCGGCTGCTCGACGCCGCCTGGCGCCACGGGCTGCGCGTGATGGTCGGGCTGGCGTGGGAGCAGCATGTCGCCTTCCTCGAGGACCCCGGCCGGGCGCGGGACATCGCCCGCCGTGTCGGCGAAGGGGTCCGCCGCTGCGCCGGGCACCCGGCGGTGCTGTGCTACGTGATCGGCAACGAGATCCCTGCCTCGATCGTGCGCTGGCACGGGCGGCGGCGCGTCGAGCGGTTCTTGCGGCGTCTCTACCGAGCGGCGAAGCGCGAGGACCCGGACGGGCTGGTCACCTACGTGAATTTTCCGACCACGGAGTATCTAAACCTCCCGTTCCTCGATCTGTGCTGTTTCAACGTCTACCTCGAGTGTGACGAGCAGCTCGCGGCCTACCTCGCTCGGCTCCAGAATCTGGCCGGCGACCGGCCGCTGCTGATGGCCGAGATCGGCCTCGACAGCCAGCGCAAGGGCCTCGACGAGCAGGCCAGGGGCCTCGCGGGGCAGGTGCGCACGACCTTCGCGGCGGGCTGCGCCGGGGCGTTCATCTTTGCGTGGACCGACGAGTGGCACCGCGGTGGCTGCGAGATCGAGGACTGGGACTTCGGCCTGGTGACCCGCGACCGCCAGGCCAAGCCCGCGCTCGCGGCGGTCCGTCGGGCCCTCGTCGAGGTCCCCTTCGCCGCCGACGAAGCGTGGCCACGGATCAGCGTCGTCGTGTGCAGCTTCAACGGCGCGGCGACAATTCGCGACACGCTGCGAGGCCTGCGGCGGCTCGAATACCCGGATTATGAGGTCATCGTCGTCGACGACGGCTCAACCGACGCCACGCCAAAGATCGTGGCCGAGTACCCCGAGGTGTGGCTGATCAGGACCGAGAACCGCGGGCTCTCGGCGGCGCGCAACCTCGGCTGGCAGGCGGCCGAGGGCGAGATCGTCGCCTACATCGACGACGACGCGTACCCCGATCCGCACTGGCTGCACTTTCTCGCCCATGGGTTCACGACCGGCGACTGGGTCGGCGTTGGCGGCCCAAACCTCGCGCCTCCCGGCGACGGCCCGATCGCCGATTGCGTGGCCAACGCGCCCGGCGGCCCGGTCCAGGTCCTGATCTCCGACGTTGAGGCCGAGCACATACCGGGCTGCAACATGGCCTTTCGGCGCGAGGCCCTCGCGGCGATCGACGGCTTCGACCCGCGCTATCGTGCGGCTGGCGACGACGTCGATCTGTGCTGGCGACTGCAGGAAAGCGGCGGCCGCATCGGCTTTCACGCCGGGGCGATGAATTGGCATCATCGTCGCAATTCCTTGATCGCCTACTGGCGTCAGCAAATCGGTTACGGCAAGGCCGAGGCGCTGCTCGAGGACAAGTGGCCCGAGCGCTACAGCGCGGTCGGTCACCTCGCCTGGGCCGGTCGGCTATATGGGCGGGGCGTCCAGCTTGCGATCCCCTTTGGTCGCGCGCGGGTCCGCGGCGGCGTCTGGGGCTCGGCGGCCTATCAGTCATTGTATGAGCCGGCCCCATCGGGGTTGCTGGCGCTTCCGCTGATGCCGGAGTGGTGGCTGGTGATCGCAGCCCTGGCCGCGCTCGCGCTCCTCGGCCTGTCGTGGCCGCCTCTGTTGTTGGTGGTCCCGGCCGTGTGCCTGGCGATCGCCGCTCCCCTCACTCAGGCGGCGATCGCCGCCTCCCGGGCGCGCTTTCCCGTCGCCCCTCGCTCGCGCGGCGAGGCGCTGCAGCGCTGGCTGCTGACCTTCTGCATGCACCTCGTCCAGCCGCTCGCGCGTTTGACCGGCCGGATCCGCCATGGCTTGACGCCGTGGCGGCGGCGGGGAAGGGCCTCCACGCTGGCGCGCGCCAGGCCGGCGCAGGAGCCGATCTGGGCCGAGTCGTGGGAGTCTCCCGAGCGTCGCTTGGAGCGACTGGAGGGCGCGGTGCGGGCTCAGGGCGTGATCGTGCGACGCGGGGGCGAGCTCGACGACTGGGATCTCGAATTGCGCGGCGGGCTGTGTAGCTACCTGCGGACGGTGGTCGCGGTCGAGGAGCACGGTCAGGGCAAGCAGCTCATTCGTGCGGCCGCGCGCCCTCGGACCGCGATCCTCGCGCGCGTGTCGACGCTGGTCTCGCTCGCGCTCGCCGTCGCCGCTGCGCACGGCGAGGCTTGGATCGCCGCAGCCGCTCTGCTCTTCGCGGCCTTGGTCTTCGCGCGCAAGATCCAGCGCGACCACGCGGTGGCGCTCGGCGGCTGGGTCGCGGCCTGGGACCAGCTTCGCAGCCGAAGTGCGCGCGGCGTCGCGGTCGCGCAGCCCGATGAGACTGGGCCCGATGAGACTGGGCCCGATGAGACTGGGCCCGATGAGGCTGGGCCCGATGAGACTGGGCCCGATGAGACTGGGCCCGATGAGACTGGGCCGGCCCAGGTGGCAAGGGGAGCCGAGCCCGAGCCGCGCGAGCCGACCCCCGCTGCCGACCCACGCCCCGTCGCGGTCGCCGAGCAGGCGCGTCATCCTGCGGCGACTGCCTGGGCGCGGATCTCAGCCAAGCCGGTCCGGGCGGTCGCCCCGATCCGGGAGCCGCGACCCTTCTCGCGCAACTCGGCGATCTACCGGCTGTGCGGCGCCGGGGTGTCCGGGGGCGACGTGATCGCCAAGCACGCTTCGCGGCCCGTCTTCGAGATCGAGCGGGTCGCTCACGAGCAGGTTCTACCGCGCCTGGCGGTGCCGCGGATCCAGCTCTACGGCGCGGTGGAGTCCAACCGCGATGGTTGGTTGTTCCTCGAGGACGCGGGCGAGCGCGCGTTCGACGACGACCACGGCGGCGTCGTCGCGACCTGGCTGGGTCGCTTCCACGTCGCCGCCGCGGCGGCTTCGGCCACCGCCGGCTGGCCGCTGCCGAGTCAACACGCGAGTCGGTTCCGGACCCGACTCGAGGTCGCGCTCGAGCGGGTCCACGATGCGCTGGATCAACCTCGCGTGGCTGATGAGGACCGCCGCAAGCTGCGGAGGCTCGTGTCGCTGTCGGACGCCCTCCTCGCTCGATGGGCCGAGCTCGCGGGGCTCGCCGACGCGATGCCGACGACCCTGGTTCACGGTGACCTGGCCGCCAAGAATGGCCGGCTGCGGACGAGCTCGGCGGGTCTCGAGCTGGTGATGCTGGACTGGGAGATGGCTGGCTACGGCAGCCCGGCGATCGACCTCGGCGCGCTGTGGTACGCGTACGCCGATCCGCGGCCGCTGATCCTGGGCCCCTACGCCGCGGAGGTCGGGCGCGCCTGGGGATGCTCCGACGCAGACATCGAGCGGGCCACGCTCGCCGGACGGGCGCTGCGGATCGTGGCGGCGATCGAGTGGGCGAGCGTGTCGCTGCCCTATCCGCCCGTTGCGCGCTCGGTCCGGAAGCTGCGCCGTCATGTCGGACGGCTCGAGCAGCTGATGACCGATCTCGGGCCGGGGCTGCCATGACGAGCTCGGGCCGAGAGACGACCCTCGCGCTGGTGCGGGAGTCGTTGGAGCAGGGGCTCTCGGCCCAGCGCGGTCGCGCGGTCGCGTTGCGTGAGCTGAACCCGGCGCACAACGATTACGGGTCGAGCTTCGCGGTCGCGCGGCTGCGCGCGGTGCTCGACGATGGCGAGCCGCTCGCGGTGGTCCTCAAGGACCTCAACCCCCTGCACCAGTCCGTCGAGGCCCGCAGCGTCCGCCGGACCGGGCTCGGCCGCAGCCGCCGCGAGCTGTGGATGTACCGCGAGGTCCTCGACAGCGAGGGGCTCGCGACGCCGCGCTTGTACGGTCACCGCTGGGAGCCGAAGCGCGGGCTGCTGTGGCTGCTGATTGAGGATGTCGGCCCCGAGCGGCTCAGCCGGGTGGGGGAGTTCGACCTGTGGCTGGCGGCGGCCCGGTGGTCGGCGCGGCTGCACCTCGCGCTGAAGGATCTCGCCGGGGGCGAGGCCGCCCTCATGCGTCACGACATCGCCGAGTCGCGCCAGCACGCGGCGCAGATCACCGCCCGGCTAGCGGAGGTCTCGGTCGAGCAGCGGGCCGTGATCCGGCGGGCGCTGGAGCTCCACGACGAGTTCGTCGATACGCTCGACGAGCAGCCCTGGGGGGTGATCCACGGCGAGTACACCGCCAAGAACATCGTCGTCCGCCGGGGGTCCCCCGACCGCCAGATCGCGGTGCTCGACTGGGAGACCGTCGCTCACGGCCCGCTCTATCGAGACCTCGCCGACATCAGCGCCGGCGACTGGACGCGCGAGCGTCGTGTGGCGATGTGGCGGGCCTATCACGATCAGTACTGCCGCGACTCGGGCCGAGCCCTCGCGTGGGACCGCTTCTTCCGCGAGGTCAGCGAGGTCGCGCTCGTGCGGGCGGTCGCGTGGTTGGCGTGGTGGTCGCGGGAAAATGGCCGGCACATCGTCCGCTGGGTCGACGAGCTGCGCCGGCTCACCACCCAGTTCTTCGCGCCAGCGAAATGACGAGCGCTCCGCGGCCGCGCGTCAGCCCGCGTAGCGCCGACGGAGCATCTCGAACATCGCGCGGACGCCGAACACCTCCCCGCCCGCCGGTCGCCCGGGCCGGGCGTGGAGGTTGTAGCCCATCGTGTCGATGTGGACCCACTTGGTCTTGCTGGACACGAACTCCTGGAGGAAGAGGGCGGCGGTGATCGCTCCGCCCTGGCTGACGTTGGCGATGTTGTTGATGTCGGCGACGCGGCTGTCGAGGTGGCGGCGGTAGCTGCGAAACAGCGGCAGGCGCCAGAGCGGATCGATGGTCTCGGTGCCGGCGGCGAGGATGTCGGCGGCGACCTCGTCGTCGGTCGAGAACATGGCCGGGAGCTCGGTCCCGAGCGCGATCCGGGCGGCCCCGGTCAGGGTCGCGAAGTCGATCAGCAGGTCGGGTTGTTCGCTGTCGGCCTCGGCGAGCGCGTCGCACAGGATCAGGCGGCCCTCGGCGTCGGTGTTGCCGACCTCGATCGTGATGCCCTTGCGGGTCTCGAGCACGTCGAGCGGGCGGAAGGCCTCACCCGAGATCGCGTTCTCGACCGCGGGGATGAGCACGCGCAGGCGGACGGGCAGCTTGGCGTCCATGACCATCTGCGCGAGCGCGAGGACCGAGGCCGCGCCGCCCATGTCTTTTTTCATCAGCTTCATGCCCGAGGCGCTCTTGAGGTCGAGGCCGCCGCTGTCGAACACGACGCCCTTGCCGACGAGGCTGAGCTTGGGCGCGTCCTCGTCACCCCAGCGCAGATCGATCAGCCGCGGGGCCCGGGGGCTGCCCATGCCGACCGCGTAGATCGCCGGGTAGTTGGCGCTCAGTAGCTCCTCGCCGACGATCGAGTCGATCTCGGCGTCGTGCTCGGTCGCGATCGCCACGGCCTGCTCGGCGAGCTCGCTCGGGCCGAGGTCGCCGGCCGGGGTGGTGATCAGATCGCGGCCGAGGAAGATCGCGTTGCGGGCCCGGGCGACGGCGCGGCGGTCGACGCCCGCGGGCCAGACCAGCGAGGGGAAGGTCTTGTCCTTGGCCTTGCCGGTCAGGTAGCGCGAGAAGCGATAGGTCCCGAGCGCCCAGCCGAGCGCGGCGTCGTGGGCGAGCTGCGCGTCGAGCTCGCCCTCGAGCTGGTAGCGACCCTTGGGCAGCCTGGCCGGCAGCACCGCGAAGGACCACATCGCGGCCTTGCTCGGATCGCGGGTCGGCTTGCCGAGCCCGAGCACGACGCGCTTGAGCGAGCCATCGCGGCCCGGCATCAGCGCGATCTTGCCGGCGTCAGCCGTGTACGCGGTCGCCTTGAGCCAGGCTTGGGCGCTCTTGCCCTGACCCTTGACCCAGCCCTTGTAGGCGTTGCGGGTCAACGCGACGATCGGGATGGTCTTGGCGTTTGCGCGGGTCGAGAAATTGTCCATCGCGGTTGACCCTAGCCGGTCCCGCTTGCCAAGCCAACAAGCTCCTAATCCACGAACTCGATGAGCAGCGAGGTGATGTTGTCGGAGCCGCCCTCGCCGTTGGCGAAGCGGATCGACTCGAGCACCGCCTCCTGGACGTCCCGGGCCATGATGTTGGCCAGGGCCTTGTCGTCGAGGTAGCCGTGGAGGCCGTCAGAGCACAGCAAGATGCGATCGCGAGGAAACAGGGGGATCGGCAGGGTGTCGACCTCGACGTAGTCCTTGTGGCCGACGGCGCGGGTGATGACGTTGCGGATCCGGGACTTCTTGGCCTCTTCCGGGGTGATCAGGCCGTGCTTGAGCTGATAGTTGACCAGGGTGTGATCTTCGGTCAGCTGCGACACGCGATCGTCACGGGAGAGGTAGACCCGCGAGTCGCCGACCTGGCCGACGATGCCGAGCGAACCCGTCACGTAAAAGGCCGAGGCGGTCGTGCTCATGCCGCGTTGATCGGGGTTGAGCAAACCGAGCGAGTGGACCATGTATGTGGCGTTTTGGATCGCGCCACGCATCAGCTGGCACAACTTGCCGACGCTCTCGGGCCCGTGGCCTTCCTCGGCGAGCTGCTCGAGGGTCTGCTCCTCGCGCTTGAACCACTCCCAGATGAAGTCGACGGCCTCGCGGCTGGCGATCTCGCCGCGGGCCCGACCGCCGACACCGTCGCAGACCACAAACAGGCCGAGCTCGGGATCGGCGAGGAATGCATCCTCGTTGTGCGAGCGCTTCATGCCCACGTCGGTGTGCCCGAAGTAGCGGACGCGCATTGAGGTCAACATAACACGACCGGCCGACTCGTTGGCCCGTCTCGATCGAGGTTCAAGCCGGCGGCCAAAAACCGGGGGGCGGATCGGTGTAGATGGGTCGTTCTCCGGGAAAAACGGCCGAAAGATCGATCGCGCAAGCGTGCAGGTGGATCGCGGTGCCCGGCGTCGATCCCTCTTGTGCGCGGACTCGACCGTACTTCCGATCACCGAGGATCGGCAGGTTGACCCACGAGAGGTGGACCCGGGCTTGGTGTCGAAGCCCGGTCTCGAGCACGAGGCGAACGAGGCGCTGGGATCCGCGATGGGCGAGCGGGACCACGACGGTGCTCGCTCGACGGCCATCGAGCCGAACCGCGCTGCGCCTGGGGCCATCGGGCCCGATCGCTGCGCGAATTCGTACGGCGTCGCCGGCGAGGTCCGGGAGGCGCTCACTCCCACTTTGGAGGGCGTCGAGCAGCGGCTCGAGCCCGGGTGCCGCGAGGGCCTCGTCGAGCGCGCTCGCCGGCCCGAGCGGGTCGATCCAACCGCGGAGGCCGCCCTCGGGCAGGGGCGGTGGCCAGGGGGCGGCGTCGTCGAGCGCGGTGCAGACGGCGAGGTAGTGCTTGGCGAAGCGCTCGTCGCGAAAGCCGGCTCGGGCGCGCTCCCAGGTCGCGCGCGAGCGCGCGAACGCGACGACCCCCGAGGTCGGCCGATCGAGGCGATGGATCGCGCCGCCCTCGCGCGGATCCTCGGACGCGTCGGCGCACTCGGGGAAGCGGGCGGCGAGCGCCGTGGCGAGGACGCCGGGCTGCGCGGGGGTCAGGGCCACGGTGTGGACCCCGGCGGGCTTGAGCACGTAGACGAAGTCGTCGCTCGTGGCGAGGATCTCGAGCTCGTCGAGCGTGGGCGCGTCGCGGTCTTCGCTGAGCCGGAGGTCGAGCTCGAGGCGCTGACCGGCGCGGACCCGGGTCGCTGGCGGCTGGCGCCGACCCTCGACGCGGAGCTTGCCAGCCCGGGCGAGGGCTCGGGCCTGGCGGCGCGAGAGCGCGGGGATCCTGCGGCCGAGGACGACGTCGGCGCGCTCGCCCTCGTCCTCGTCGGCGACGACGTGGGTCAGCGAGCGCGGCTCGGGGGGCGGCGTCGTGTCGTTGTTCATGGTCTTCACTCGCGCAGGATCAAGGCCTCGAGCTCCTCGCCAGCGTCCACGCGATCGCGGCCGGCGGGGACTCGGACCAGGGCGTCGAAGTCGGCGATCGAGCGCAGCGCCCCCGACAGCTGCTTGGCCAGCGGGCGGGCGCGGCCATGGGCGTCGATCGTGGCCCGGACGAAGTGCTCGCGGCGGCGGTCGCCCTCGGCCGGGCTCGCGAGCTCGACGAGTCGACGCGGGCGCTGCCAACGGTGGCGGGCGAGGCCCGACAGGGCCCGGACCAGCGGCCGAGCGAGGAGCTCGAACGCGACCAGGGTGCTCGCCGGGTTGCCGGGCAGGGCCAGGACCGGCAGCGGCTGGCCCCCGGCCCGGGGCAGGTGGCCAAAGGTCGTCGGTCGTCCCGGGCGCAGGGCCAGCTTGCGAAAGCTCAGCTCGAAGCCGAGCTCGTCGAGGACCGGGAGGACGAGGTCGTGGTCGCCGACCGAGATGCCGCCGCTGGTCACGAGCAGATCGGCGGACTCGGACGCGCGCTCGATCGCCGCGCGCATGGCCGCGCGGGTGTCGGGCACGGTCTCGAGCGCGAGCGGCTCGCCGCCGGCCTCGCGGATCTGGGCGCCGAGCAGCATCGCGTTGGTCGAGACGATCTGGCCCCGGGCCGGGGTCTGACCGATCGCAACGAGCTCGTCGCCGCTGCTGAGGATCGCGACGATCGGTCGGCGACGGACCGCGACCGCGGCGTGCCCGGTGCCCGCGAGCAGCGAGGCCTCGCCCCCGCCGATCGCGGCTCCGGGCCCGAGCAAGAGCTCGCCCTTGGCGACGTCGCTGCCGGTCGGGCGGATCCAGCGACCGGGCTCGACCTGAGCGAGGGCGGTTGAGGACAGCTCGATCAGCACGCGCGCGCCGAGCTCGATCCGGCGGGTGTCCTCTTGGGGGACGACGGCGTCGGCTCCCGCGGGGACGACGGCTCCGGTTGCGATCCGGACGCAGGTCCCGGGCTCGAGCGCAGCGGTCGAGGGGTGGCCGGCCGCGCTCTCATGTTCACTCTGGAGCTCGACGGCGAGGGTCTCGGCGTCGTGGACGTCGCGGGCCTCGAGCAGGTCGCGGCTGCGGACCGCGTAGCCGTCCATGATGCTCAGCGGCGCGCTCGGGAGCGGCCAGCGGGCGTGGCAGGGCTCGGCGAGCACCCGGGCGATCGCCGCCTCGACGCCGACTTGCTCGCTGCCGATCGCGTCGGGCCTCGCGCTGTCGAGGACCCGCGCGACGGCCTCGTCGACGGTCAGCGGGGAGCTGGGCAGGTTGGTCACGGGAGTGGTCACTCGTTGTCGTAGCGCTTGCCCGGGACCCGCGAGCGCTCGGGGGTCGAGGCCTCGCGGGCGCCCGGTTTACTGTCGGTCGAGCTTGGGCCGCCGTCGAGCCTCGTTGCGACCTCGATCTCGGCGGTCAGGGTCGTCGGCCGCGGGTCGGGCGCGGTGACCGTGCCGCGGGTCTTGCCCTTGGCCACGTAGACGAGGATCACCTCGCCCTTGTCGAGCGATTTGTTGCGCGGGACCCCGTTGATGCGGGCGAGCGAGCCGAGCGAGAGATCGAATTTCTTGGCGATCTTCTTGAGCGAGTCGCCCTTGTCGACCTTGTAGCCCCGGCGCACGAGCTCGCGCTCGGCGAGGACCGCGTCGAGGTGCGCGGCCGTGCCCCGGATGACGTAGCGGGCCGCGCCGAGCTCGACGATCTCGACGCCGGCCGCGGCCGCGCTGAACCCCTCGGGGACCAGGATCTGCAGCATCTGCCCGTCGACGAGGCGGGCGTCGGGATCGAGGTCGTTCCAGCTCACGATCTGCTGCCACGCGACGCCAAAGCTGGACGCGATCGCGGTGCTCGAGCTCGCGCGCGTGACCCGGAAGAACACCAGGCGGCTGCCGCTCGGGACCGACAGCGGCGGGACCGCGACCAGCGGCGGCAGCTGCTTGGCGCTCGGGTCGGGGGCGCCGTCGGCCGGGACCACGAGGGTGACGCCGCCCCGGACCTCGCCGCTGTCGTGGACCGCGTTGAGCCGGCGCAGCTGCTTGGTGGTCAGCCCGTAGCGCGCGGCGATGCTGTCGAGGTCGTCGCCGAGCTTGACCGTATAGGTTGCCCAGCGCTGGTCCGGCGGGGGCTCGAGCTCGCCGTCGAGCTGCTCGAAGGCCGCGTGCTTGGCTCGCGGGATCCGGACGACGGACGGGCCACCCTCGGGCGGGACGCGGGCCCGGAGGTAGGCGGCGTTGACCTCCGCGAGCAGATCCTCGTCGACGTCGAGGGCCTTGGCGAGATCCTCGATCCGGGTCCCGGCGGGGATCTTGACCTCGATCAGATCGAGGCGCGGCTCGGGCGTGCCGCTGACCTTGAAGACCTCGCGGTTGTGGCCGACGATCGCCGCGGCGATGATCTTGGACACGTAGTTGCGGGTCTGCTGGGGCAGGGCGTTCTCGATCTCGGCCAGGGCCCAGAAATTGTTGGTGTTGTTGGTCCGGATGCTCTGGACCACGAGCCCGTAGCCCGCGTTGTAGGCCGCCAGCGCCAGCTCCCAGGTCCCGAACCGGGTCTTGAGGTCGGCGAGGTAGGTCGCCGCCGCGTAGCCCGAGCGCTCGAAGTCGAGGCGATCGTCGACCCAGTACTCGACGTCGAGGCCGTAGACCCGACCGGTCGGCTCCATGAACTGCCACATGCCCGCGGCCCCGACCGACGACTTCGCGCTGGGGTCGAAGCCGCTCTCGATCATCGCGACGTAGACGAGGTCTTCGGGCACCCCGACCTCGGCGAAGATCGCTCGGAGGCGCTGCTCGTAGCGGCCCATGCGGTTGAGCCACGCGGCGATCAGGCGCTGGCCCTTGGGGTCGTCCTTGAAGTAGTGGAGGTAGTCGACGGTCTGCCGGTTCCAGCGGACCGGGAGGTCGGGCAGGGTCAGCTTCTCCATCCACGCGGACGGGGGCTTGTCGACGATCGTCTGGCGTGGGGCCGCGCCCTCGGGGAACGCGGTGTCTTCGAAGGCGGTGAGCTCGCGGCGGAGATCCTCGTCCCAGCGTCGATCCGGGCTCGCGTAGGCCACGTGGATCGACGCACCTTCGGGCCGATCGCCCCGGACCCGCATCCGCGCCCGGGAGTCGGCCCAGACCGCGCGATCGGGATCCCAGCTCGGTCCGATCTGCTCCATCCCGGGCGGCGCGACCCGGACCTCGGCGTCTGGCTTGGCGTCTGGCTTGGCGTCGGGCCCAGCGTGGGCGAGCGTCGACGTCAGCGACAGCCACAGGCCGATCGCCAGGACCCCCGCGCCGTGTGCGCGAGGCCTGCGGGGGCGGCTTCGTTTGCCCTCGCGTCGCGTCGCTGCGGCCTCCGTGCTGTCTCCGCCGCGGTGGTCCGAGACAAAGCGGGACGCCCGCCCTTGCGAGTCCGACGGTGTGAGCGGGTCCATCGGCCCCACGCTAGCAAAGCGCCCGGAAGAGGACTACCGTGTCCCCATGCTCCTGGGTTTCACCCTCGGCCCCGCGGAGATCGCCGTCATCGTCCTGATCGTCGTGCTCATCTTCGGCCCGTCCAAGCTGCCCCAGCTTGGATCCAGCGTCGGCAAGATGCTGCGTGGGTTCAAAAAAGAGATGAAGTCGATGAACGAAGAAGACGCAGCGTCCGACGACGACGCGGCGCTGCCCCGGCCCAAGCCTGGCGAGATCGACGTGACCCCGGCCAACGAGAAAAAATCCGCCTCGAGCTGAGCGTGCTCGTTCGCCCGTCTGCCCGCCTGCCTGCTCGCCTTACTGGAGGCTGGCGAGGCGGCGGTGGATCGCCGCGAGGACGCGGGGCGGAAGCTTGTGATCGCGGCCCAGCTCGCGCAGCTCGACCCGGTTGAGCAGGCCGACGAGGCGCAAGGCCGCGGCCTCGGGTAGCTGGGGGTTGCGCAGGAGCGCGCGCCGGACCCGGCGGCGACAGTTCCAGCGCCGGTTGTGGAGCACGAGCTCGAGCACTGCAGCGCTCGCGCGGCGGGCCGTGGCCAGGCGGAGCACGTCGTCTTCGGTCAGCCTCGGGTTGCGCAGGAGCAGGGCGACGACGTCGGCGTGAGGATCGACGAGCAGGCGCTCGAGCACGTCTCGCTTCCAGCTGCGGGCCAGGCTCTTGCGCTCGCCGAGGGTCAGGGGGCGCGTGCCGGGTGTCAGGGGCCGGGGGGCCGCGGCGAGCTCGTCGATCTCGCTGGTCTCGGTCGAGAACAGCAGCTCCTTGCACGACTCGAGCCCGTGGCGCTCGGCGGCCTCGAAGATCGCGCGGCGATCCTCGTAGGGCAGGCGGTCCGAGCCCGCGAGCTCGATCGCGGCCAGCAAGCTGACGTCGTAGGGGGGGCCACCCGCGCGTCCGGCCGTGGCGAGGGCGTCGAGCAACCACGCGGCCGCCTCGGGCTCGCAGGTCAGCAACACTTCACACAGCGTCGCGACTCGCATCTGCGGCTCGGGCAGCACCGCGAGCCGCCGCGCGACGGCGTGGGCGTCGGCGGGCTGAGCCGGATCGGTCACGACCAACAGGCTACTGAAAAAAGTTGTATCGGGCCCACGACGAGTTGTGGCGACAAGGCATCGGGCGTCGGGCGCGGCAAGACCCAATCAAGCCCTGCAAGCGCCCGACCTCCAGAGGCGAGCTACTTGTCGTCGGCTTTGGTCTCGGCCTCGGCCTCGGCCTCGGGCGCGGGCTCGACGGGGACGCCGAGGTCAACGCCCAGCTTGTCTTGCAGCAGCGGCCTGGGGTCGGGGTTGTTGGTCTCGATCACCGACCAGGTCATCAGCCCGGCGACGGCGAGCAGGATCGTCAAGAGCAGCAGCTTGAGCGCGGTCCCGAGGGCGCTGGGCTTCTTCTCGCCGCCCGGTTTGGCCTGGGGTTTGGCCTCGGGCTTGTCGCCGGTCGCCGGGGCGGCCTCATCGGGGCTCGCGCTCGTGATCGGCGCCGGTCCAGGCGTGTGTGGCGGCGCGCGCCGTGCCTCGGGCTGTGGCCGCTCGACCGGTGCCGGCTCTTCGTCGACCGAGACCTCGAGCTGCGCGTCGTCGGGGATCTCGATCTCGGCCTCGACCTCGGCCGTGGGCGGCGGGCCGACGTGGGTGTCGATCTGGGCTTCGCTGCCGTCACCGCCGTAGCTGGCCGCCGATTGCTGCGGGTCTTGGGCGGCGGCGGGCCGGCGGACTGGGGGCGGCGCCCCGTGGGAGATCAGGGTCGGCCGTGAGCGGGGCGGGTGACGGACTGGCGGCTTGTCGTCGGGCTGCCGCACCGGGGGCGTGGCGGGCCCAGCTGCGG
>NZ_PVNK01000284.1 GCF_002994615.1 Enhygromyxa salina
CCCCTGGTTCACGGACGTCGCCGATGCCCTCGCCCACCCCCTGCCGCCGCCCTGCGCCGTCGACATGGACGGGGCGACCGCCGGGCGGGTGCTCGCCCGCCTCACCGAGGTCGACGCGCCTGAGCTCGCCGCGCGCCTCGCCGAGGTCCTCGCCGCGCGCGCGCCCGCCAACCTTCGCCCGCGCCCCCACGACCCCACGCTGCCGCGGCTGTACTTCGCCGTCGAGGTCGCTCCCGACGAGCGCCACGCCCTCGCCGGCGCCCTCGCGGCGAGGGGCGTCGAGACCAGCTGGCTGTACCTGCCGCTGCACCAAAGCCCGCGCTACGCCGGCTATGCCCGCGCCGACGCGCCGCTGATCCACGCCGACGCGCTGTGGCCCAAGCTCTTGCTCCTGCCCTGCCGCGGCTGGTTGAGCCCGACCCAGGTCGAGCGCCTGGCCGAGGCCCTCGGGGCCCTCGCCTCGCTCGAGCCCGCGGCCACGGAGGCGCGACCATGAGCGTCGACGCGCGCTGCTCTCCCTACGCCAGCGCGGCCTGGGGCCGCCACGTCGCCACGGTGTTCGGCGGCAGCTTCGAGCGCCACGTCGTGTGCCTCGCGGGCGGCCAACGCAAGGCCCGCGAGCTCCAGGTCCCGATCCTTCGGGGCGGGCGCCTGGCCGCCGCCGGCTTCGTGTGTGGGCACATCGGCTACGGCGGGGTCTACGACAGCCGCACGGGCCAGGCTGCCCCGCTGCGCCGCCAGCTCGACGCCCTCGCCCAGCTGAGCGAGGCCCTCGGCGAGCCCTGCCTGCGCCTGGTCACGCCGCCCCTGCGGCCCGAGCAGCTCAGCGCCCCCCGCTGGGACGCGCACCGCTCACAGACCGCGATCAAGGTTCTCGGCGGCGCGGGCGAGCTGCGAGCGAGCTATGACGGGGGCGTGCGCACCGCCCTTCGGAAGATCCTGCGTCAGCCGGGCCTGCGCGTCGGCCTCCTCGCGGCGCCCGAGCGCGGCGCCGCCGTCGAGTTGATCCACGCCACCCAGGAGCGGGTCGAGTCCCCCTACCTCAGTCCGCCCGCGCTGATCGAGGGGATGATCCCCGAGGCCCCCACCCCCCACTTCCTGGCCGTCGGCGCGTGGCTGCGCGACGAGCTGATCAGCGTGGGCTGCTTCGTACTGAACGGCCGCGAGGCTGCCTACTATCTCAACGGCTGGAGCGCGCGCGCCCGCGAGCTCGGCCCCAACTACGCCATGCTCGACGCCGCCCTCCAGCTCCTGAGCCTCCGCGGTGTCGAGCGCGTCGACCTCGGCTGCTCCCACCACAGCGCGCTCGCCGATCACAAGCGGCGCTGGGGCGCCGAACTCCACACCTTCCTCCGCCTGTCCAACCCGACCCAGCACACCCGATCATGAACCGACTTCACCCCTTCATCGACCTCGACCGCGACGCCGTCGCGGACCTGACCGCCGACTACAGCCTCGGCGAGCTGCGCTCCGTCGAGCCCCTGGTCTCGGGGATCATCAACACCAACTACCTCCTGCGGACCGACGCGGGCGACTACCTCCTGCGCCTGTACCCGCCCGAACGCAGCGCCGACGCCCTGCGCTTCGAGTTCTCGACTCTCGCGCGCCTGGCCGAGGCCAACTTCCCCTGCCCGCGGGTGATCGCCGACGCCAAGGGCAAGACCGTGGGCTTGTCCGAGGCCCACACCCGCCACTACGCCGTGCTCGAGTTCATCCCCGGCGAGACTCTGGCCCGGGAGGCCATCGACGCGGGCATCGTCGAGCAGATCGGCGACCTGTTCGCCGACATGCAGCGGACCCTCAGCGGCTTCGTGCCCGAGGGCGACAAGCCTCGCGCCGACCTCGAGTTCGTGCGCGAGCTGGGCGAGGCGACCCTGGACCGCGTCGCGGCCCTGGCGGGTGAGGGCCCGGCCACGGCCGCGCGCCTGCGGGCGATCTGGGCCGGCAGCCACGCCCGCTTCGACCAGCCCAGGGACGGCGCCCCGAGCCTCGAGCGCGGGGTCGTGCACGCCGACCTCTACTTCGACAACGTCATTGTCGAGGGCGATCGCGTCCGCGGGATCATCGACTTCGACGACAGCTACTACGGCCTGTTCCTCATCGACCTGGCTGTGACCTTGATGGAGTTCACCTTCGTCGAGGCCGACGCCCTCGACTTTGGCCTCGGCGAGCGCCTGCTCCGGCGCTACTACGCCCGCCGTCCCGAGGCCAAGGGCGAGGCCCACCTGGTCCACGACGGGATGATCTGCGCCTGCTTCAAGTACCTCGGCTACACCGCCGATCTACCCGAGTACGCGGGCGAGGCTCTGCTCGGCAACGAATACATCGCGCGCATCGACTACCTCGCCCGGCCCGAGATTCGGGCGAAGGTCGAGGCGATGGTCGCCGCGGCCGTGGAGGCCCCCTCGTGACCACCCCGCGCCCCCAGCCCCTCGACGCGGCCCCCGAGCTGCACCGCCGCGCCCTGGCCCTGGCCCTGCGCGCCGCGGACCTGGCCCGGGAGCTCGTGCGCGCGGCCGAGCGCGGCGAGTCGAGCTCCGGGGCGAGCGCCCTCGGGGCGCGCTTGAAGCTCGACGGCTCGGTGGTCACGGCCGTCGACCTCGAGGTCGAAGCCCGGGTCCGGGCGCTGATCGGCGCCCAGTTTCCCGACCACGCCATCCTCGGCGAGGAGCTCTCCGACCACGAGAGCGAGGCCGAGGCCGAGCCTCCGTCCGCCTACGAGTGGGTCATCGATCCCATCGACGGCACCGCGGGCTTCGTCCACGGCGTGCCTCTGGCGGCCACGCTGATCTGCCTGCGCGAGCGCGGCGTGCCCGTGGTCGCCGTCGCCGACTTCCCCAGCATCGGCCGGCGCCTCCACGCCGTGCGCGGCTGCGGGACCCACGAGGACGGTCGACCGGTGCGCGTGTGCCCGAGCTTCGACCCGAAGCAGGACATCGTCTGCCACGGCGACCCCTACACCTTCGCGCTGTCCGGGCACAGCGAGTGGATCGAGCGGGCCCAGGGTCAGCTCAAGTTCTTCCGCTCGTATACCGACGCCTTCGGGCACTACTTGGTCGCCCGGGGCAGCGCGGCGCTGGTCCTCGACGCCGCCATGGAGCGCTGGGACCTTGCGGCCACGCGCCTGCTCGTCGAGGAGGCGGGCGGCATCGTGGCGCGCTTCCCCGACCGCAACGATCCCCGGCGCAGCACGGTGATCTCGGGCTGCGAGGCCGGCGTGCAGTGGATGCGCGACCTCCTCGGAGCCGCCTAGCAGCCGCCGAGTCCTTTCTCATTCGCTAACGATCAACTGGTCCCGCCCCCGCTGTGGGAGCGCGCGACCCCCCAC
>NZ_PVNK01000285.1 GCF_002994615.1 Enhygromyxa salina
GGCCGGTCGCTCCTCGCTCCGCTCCTCGCTCGGTGGGCTGGTATGAGCTTCGCCTCCGCCTCCGTGGCCCCCTAAAGGGGGCTGGTTTGGACCCCCACAGCCGTCAGCAACTCTGCCACGCACGGCCGCAAGCGACCGGTCGCAGGCGCTCAGCGCTGCCAGGCGTCGAGCTCGAAGGTCCAGTCGTCCAACTCCGACGCGCGCATCTGGAGGTCGGCGAGGAAGCCCTCGAGCCCGCGGTAGCGGCAGGGGATCCCTTCTTCCTCGATCATCATGACCTCGCACCTGCTCGAGCCGCTGCGACGCGCGACGATCGGCTCGCCGGACGCGAAGATCCCGAGCTGCAGCGAGTCGCCCACGAGCTCGCGGATGAACCCGTGCGTGACCGGCTGAGGCGACGCGGCCCAGAACTCGTAGACGGTGGGGTTGGTCGGCGCGTACATGGCCCACGCGTGGACGTAGGCGCGCAGATCCACGGGCATGTTGGCGCGAATGAGCTTCAGGACCTCGGGGTCTGGGGTCGTGCGCTCGGCTCCGGCTCGGAGCATGCGGATCAACGCCGCCGTCAGCGGGCCGAGGCGATCGAGCGCCGGGGCGACCTTGGCGTCGGGCGCGACCGCGACCGTGACCTCGAGCTTGGCCTCGGCCGCGCCGGGGGCCGCGAGCGTCTGACCCTCGACGAGCGCGGGCGCCGGCTCGCTCGGGACGCTCGGCAGGCTGTCGAGCACCCTCAGCGACTGCGCGAGACCCAGGACTCGACTCAAGCCGCCGCCGACCGCCAGCGTCGCCGTCTCGGGCAACATCAAGCGCAGGCCGGTCTCGTCGAGGCACAGGCGGACCTCGGCGAGGTCGAGGTCGTCCCAGCGCGCGAGCGCGTGGACCTGGCCGGCCGCGCTCACCGCCCACAGCCCGGCGTCACGTTCGGCCGCAGCCGCGATCACACAGATCTCTCGCTCGCGCGGATGGGGGAGGCAGCGAAGGCCGTAGATCTCGTCCATTTCGGGGCGAAAGCACAGCGCCGGCTCGAGCTCGCCCGTGGCCGCGGCCCGGTGGACGTGGATCTCACTGCCGAGCACGAAGGCCACGCCGCCGTCGGGCAGCCAGCAAGCCGACTCGATGCGGCCGGGCGCGGGCAGCTCGCCGAGGCAGCGGGCCCGGGCGTCGGGCTCGACCGCGTACAACAGCTGGCCCGAGCCGCCGATGACCAGGCTCCGGGCGGCCGCGTCGACCTCGAGGGTCTGACCGAAGAGCACGGTGGTCCGCACGGCCGAGAGCTTGGCGCCCTCGCCGTCGAACAGCGCGAACGCGTGCCGACCCCCACGCTTGGCGAGCGCCGACCAGCGTCCGCGATGGAGCACGACCTGGGCCTTGGCGCCGAACGCGTCCTGGACCGCAAAGGGGACCTCCGGGAGCGATCGCCTGGCCTCGCTATCTTCCTCGAGTCGAACCGGGCTGCCGGGGATCAGGTTTGGCATCCGCCGCAGTATTCCACGTCTCGACGCGGGTTATCCTCCGCCCATGCAACGGACGGGGCAGTGCCTGTGCGGCGCCGTCAGCTACACGGCCGACGTCGCGGCCTAGCAGCCCGGGCTGCAATGCCTCGCGCCGCCTCGCTTGGCCTTTTCGCCGATGGCTTTGTCGCCAAAACTTGCAGTACGCCCGGTACAGCGGCGTTTTGGCTTCGCGCCCTCGGCGGAAATTCCGGCGCGAGGCGACACGATGCATTGCACCCCGGGCTGCTAGCAGCCCGGGCTGCTAGCACGAGCGCTCGTGCCGCTCGCACGAAGTCCGCTCCGGGCACGCGCTACGAGTACCGGCTATGCTCCCACGCGGATGCAAGCGCCCGAGCCCGACGCCGACGCCCACCGAGCCCCCGCAGAGCCCCGGGCGCTGACCGCGGTCGAGGTCTCGGTCCGCGCCTACGCCCGGGCCTTTCCCTATCTCATCTGGCGCTACGGCGATCGCGGCCTCGGCCTGATCCGCAGCGACAACACCCACTTCATGGCCCTCGCCGAGCGCGACGCCGACGAGCTCGATCGCCAGGTCCGCTGGACCGCCGACCACCTGTCCGAGCGCGGGATGCCGCGCTGGATGCTCGAGCTCGATCTGCTGCTCCTGGCCCGGGCCAGCGCCCGCGCGCTCCCGCAGCGGCCCGACATCGCTGCGCGCCTGACCCAGACCGCCGCCGAGCTGACCCGGCAGCGGCGGGCCTCGATACCCGAGCCCGCCTTTCGCCGCTGCGCCACGAGCTTCGCCGACGCCCTCGGCCTCGGCCCGAGCCGCCTGTGGTTCGGGTTTGGATCGATCCTCGCGGCCGCGGTCGCCGACGAGCGCAGCGGCCTCGCCCACGCCGTCCCACGCGTCCACGAGTGGGCCGCCGATCGCCGCCGCTTCGGCCCGCGCTGGATCGCCGCGGTCGACCAGACCCTGGTCCGCGCCCATCGGCTCTGACGGCAGCGGCCAGGCCCTAGCACCCCGGGCTGCTAGCACCCCGGGCTGCTAGCACCCCGGGCTGCTAGGCCTCGCGCGAACCTGCGCCGCCCTCGGCGTCGACGATCTCGGCGTCGACCACGGCCCCGTCGCCGAGCCCGCCATCGCCGCCACGACCCACACCACCGCCGAAGCCGGCACGAAACCCGCCGGCCCCGATGTGCATCACCTGCACGTCGCCGCTGGCGATCCGCTTTTGCATCCGCTTCTTGACCAGGCTCGCTGTGGCCCGGCGGATCGGCGGGACCATCATCGCGAGCCCGAACACGTCGGTCATGACCCCGGGGGTGATCAGCATGACCCCGCCGGCCAGGATCAGCAGGCCCGAGACGATCCCGTCCTCGGGCAGCTCCATCTTGGCCATCGACTCTTGGTAGGCGGCGAGCGCCTTGCGCCCCTCGCGGCGAGCCAGCCACGCGCCGAGGAAGCCTGTGGCGGCGACCAGCGCGACGGTCGGCCCCGGGCCCATCAAGCCCCCGAGCGTGACGAGGAGGTAGATCTCGACGATCGGGACGAGGGTGAACAGGAGGAACAGGCGGCCGAGCACGTCGAGTCAGCCTAGCAGGAAATTTGTGGCCCCTGCCGGCACTCTGCACTCGGCCACCCACGGCCGCTCGCTCGTTCCTGGCTCGGTCGGCCCGCATGAGGTCCACCAGGGTCCGCGTGGGCCCTGGAAGGGGGCTCAGAGCTCACTTCACGCGGGGGCGTCTGCCGGGCGGGCCGTGAACTCGCCGGGGAAGGCGTCGAGGTAGCCCTTCAACAAGGTGTACGAGGGCACGCGCGAGCGGAGGATCCGCATGTTGCCGTAGTGCCCGACCACCGTCCGGTCGAGGAAGATCAGCTCGGTCGCGGGCTGGAACGAGGCCATGCGCTTGATCGAGCCCGGGACCAGCTTGACGACCTCGTCGTGGACCGTGGACCGACCGTAGTCGAAGATCGCCACGTCCAAGAAGGGATCGGCGAAGGTGTCGCGCCAGCCCTTGTAAAAGCTGTCGTCGGGCCGCGGCCCGCTCGGGCGCCGGACCTCGAGGCGCATCAGCGCGTCGTCGACCGCGTCCCAGTCTTCGGCGATGCCCTGCTCGATCAGATCTTTGTAGGCGACGATGATGTCGAGCTCGAGCCGCTTGGCGCAGCCGAAGTCGTAGAGCACGATCGTGCCGTCGCGGCGAAACGCGAAGTTGCCGGGGTTCGGATCGGCGTGGATGATGCCGAATTCGAACACCTGGCTGCACATCATGTGAAACAGGTTGCGACCGAGGGTGTCGCGCTCGGCCTGGGTGTAGCCCTTGTCGTCGAGCTCCGTGAGGCTGTCGCCGGGCTCGTAGGTCAGCGTCAGGACCCGCTGGCTCGAGCGCTCGCCGACGACCTCGGGCAAGACCATGAAGTCGTGGCGGCCGACGTGGAACTCGCGAAACAGGCGGACGTTGGCGGCCTCGTTGGTGTAGTCGAGCTCCTCGTGGAGGCGCTCGCGGACCTCCTTGAACGAGGCGTTGAGCGCCTCGCGGCCGATGTTGACGATCCCGCTCGCGCGCAGGGCGATCTTGAGCTGGGCGAGGTCCGAGTCGACCGCGCCGTCGACCCCGGGGTACTGGACCTTGACCACGACCTCGCGCCCGTCGTCGGTCGTCGCGCGGTGGACCTGGCCGATCGACGCGGCCGCGAAGGGCTCGGGGTCGAACTTCGAGAACAGGACCTCCGGCGGCGAGCCGAGCTCGCGCTCGATCTGCTCGGCGATGACCTCGAAGTCCATCGGCGGCGCCTCGCGCTGGAGCTTGCCGAGCGCGTCAGACAGCTCCTTGGGCAGGACGTCGTGGGCGATCGAGGCCATCTGGCCGACCTTCATGACCGCGCCCTTGAGCTCGCCGAGGGTCTGCGCGATCAGGTTGCCCGACTCGCGGTTGGCCTCCGAGCGCGCGGCCGCGGCGTCCTCGTCGGACTGAAACAGCGCCTTGACCTTCGTCTTGGCCAGGTTGCCCGCGACCGAGGCCGTCATGCTGGCAAGCTTGAAGAAGCGCTTGCCGCGAGTCGGAGGGTTCGCCACTGATCAGCACTGTGCACCGACGCCGGGAGTGGCGCAACAGCGGCAAATCTCCGATCGCAGCGCCGAGTTCGACCACTACGCGCCTTGTTTCGGCGACATCGGCGAGCTGTGGCTAGCAGGCTGCTGAAGAACCCAGCGCGGCCCAGAGCGAGATTGTCGCCGGGGCGCAGCGAGCACGATGAGATCGGCCTGCTCGGCCCAGCTCCGTCGCCGCCCGCCTACTTGCGCTTCTTCTTCTTTTTCTTCTTCTTCAGGTTCTTCTTCGAGTGCTTGACGTTGCGGTTGGCCTTCTGGACCACCCGCCCGTCCTGCTGCATCCGCTGCGGCGCCTCGCCGAGCTCCTGCAGCAGCTGCCCCTCGCCGAGCTGCAGCAGCTGCAACACGCTCGCATACAAAAACGGCGACAGCCCCAGGGCCATGCGCTTGTCGATCTGCGACAGCGCCACCTGAGGCCGCACGGGCACCCGAATGTTGACGACCTGAACCTCGGCGTGCCGCTCGTGGCGAGGATCGGCCAGCTCCGCGTCACCGGTGATGTGATGCATGCGGCAGGTCATCGGCCGGCGATCCCAGATCCGACAGCGGCCCTTGCCCTGATCCAAAAACGGGCAGGCCTCACCGCGCTCGGCGAAGGTCTTGCGACCCAGGCCCGCGGCCTTGCTGGTCATGCGGATCTTCTCGGGGTCCTTGCCCGTGTGCCCGGCCTGAATGTCCTTGAACTGCTGCTCGCCGAGCTCGCCGAGGCGCTGGGCGACCTGGGCGAAGTCCTTCCAGGTCCGGATCTCGCGGTAGATCGCCAGGGCCTCGGGCCCGCTGACGCCGTAGGGCGCGGCGTAACAGGCGCCCTTGCCCGCGGGGGTGCCCGGGACCGCGGCGTCGCTGACCCCGAGCTCGGCGCGCACGGCCTCGACGTAGCGGTCGTAGGCCGTCAGCATGTCATCGACGCGATCGTAGAAGCCCCGCGGCAAGCGCTTGGTCTTGGTCACGTCGGCGATGCCCGGGAGGCCCGAGAGCTCGTCGACGATCTTCTGCATCGTGTCGATGTGCTCCTGGGCCTTCTTGCGCGCACGCCTCGAGATCCGCGTGACGCGGTCGCGAGGCAACTTGACCCGAGGGCCGAACAGCGCGGCGAGAAAATTGAGCACGGTCGCACGGCTTGTATCAGACCCGCAGCAAGGATCCAGTCCGCGGGCCCGGGCGGCCGCTTGCGTACCGCAAAACGCGCAAGTAGCGTGCGCTTCATGATCGCCCGCCGCCCCCGAATTCGCCCCTCGCTCCTCGTCGCGCTCACGCTTGGCCTCGCGTCGCTGACCGCCTGCGACAGCGACAAGAGCAACGCGCCCGGCGACGGCGGCGGTGTCGCGTCCGAGACCGAGGGCAAGGCGGACGCCGAGGCCGGCAAGGACTACGCCTACGCCGCCAGCGGGTTCACGCTCACGGCCACGACCGAGGTCAAGCTCGAGCTGTCCTCGAACCAGGGCCAGGGCGCGTCGGAGCTGTCGGCCCGCAGCGTGATCGAGGCGACCCCCGAGGGCGACAAGCTCAAGCTCCACGGCAAGGTCGTCGAGCTCATGGGCTACGAGGGCTCGGGCCAGCTCGACCCCGAGTTCATGCGCAAGCAGGCCGAGGAGGCCGGCGAGGAGCCGATGGATCTGATGGCCGAGCTGGCCAACTCCGAGAGCTGGACGATCGTCAACCTCAAGGGCGAAGCCGACGAGGACCTGACCAAGGCTCTGGCCGAGAACGCCAGCAAGGACGACGCGCCGATGGACTTCGGCCTGTTCAGCCTCCCGGATCTGCCGACCGTCGACCTCGAGCCCGGGACCAAAGTCACGCTCCCGACCAAGGCCGACGAGCGCGAGCTGCCCTTCGGCTCGGTCCCCGTCGAGGTCGACATCAGCTGGACCCTGCGCGAGATCGCCGGCACCGTGGCCGAGCTCGACGTGACGATCGAGGGCAGCGGCGCGACCGAGATCGAAGCCGGCGGCGGCAACACGGCGATGGTCTCGATCCTCGAAGAGTCGTCCTACACGATCTTCTTCGACATGGAGGCCAAGCTGCCCAAGTCCTACAACGGCTACAGCCAGAGCGAGATCACGGTCGATATCCCCGGGCAGCCGATCCAGTTCTCGACCAACAACGAGGTCTCGACGACCTACGAGGTCGGCTCGGTGCCCGCCGAGGCCCCCGCGGAAGCCGCCCCGGCCGAGGCCGCCCCGGCGGAGGCCGCCCCGGCCGAAGCCAGCTGAGCGCTGCGCAGCTCGGGGCGGGCCAGGGCCGGCCGCACGCGGCCTCCGCGAGGCCACGTGCAGGCTGGCTAGGCCAGCGCGGCCTTGATCCGGACCTCGACCTCGTCGGGCGCGCCGACCCCGTCGACACGCTTGAGCAGGCCCTTGGCGGCGTAGAAGGGCACGATCGGGGCGGTCTCCGCGTGATACTTGTCGAGCCGCGCGCGGCAGGCTTCGGGGGTGTCGTCCTTGCGGTGAACCAGGCGCGCGCGCACGGCCTCGTCGGCGGGCGGGTTGTACTCGAGGTGGTAAATTTTCCCGGTCTCGGGGTCCTGGCGCCGGTGGATGATCCGGTTTTCGATCAGCTCGTCGGGGACCTCAATCTGGACGACGGCGTCGAGCTCGATCCCGGCCGCGGTCAGGGCCGCGTCGAGGGCCTCGGCCTGAGGCGTGGTCCGCGGGAAGCCGTCGAGCATGAACCCGTCCTTGCAGTCGTCTTGCTGGATCCGCTCGAGGACCATGGCGATCACGAGCTCGTCGGGGACGAGCGCGCCGCTGCGCATGTACTCGTCGGCGCGCTTGCCGAGCTCGGTTCCGGCCTTGACCGCCGCGCGAAACATGTCGCCGGTCGAGATGTGGGGGATGGCGTAGGTCTCGACGAGACGGCCCGCCTGGGTGCCTTTTCCAGCCCCTGGGGGGCCGACCAAGATCAGTCGCATGCTCTCGTGCTCGCTTTTGGCTGGGGGGTTTGAGGGCCTGGCCAATTGTCGCCGGGCCCGATGGCCGGGGAGCGTCGCACCCCGGGCGAGCCCCCGCAAGCGCGCGAAGCTGTGCGCGCGTTCGGTCGACGGCAATCCCAATCCACCCGGAGATTTTGGTGGAAGAGCGGACCAGACTGGTTTGCGAGCGCAGACGGCGACACCGGAGACGACGACGGCGACAACGACGGCAGCGGCGACCCTGGCGGCCCGCCGTGCGCGAGCTCGTCTGCGACGTCAACTCCGCCCCGGGCATCGAGCCCGGCTGCGCGCTCAGACCTTGCCCTGGAGCAGCTCCTTGACCGAGCTGGCGCCGTACTTGCCGAGGGTCCGGCCGAAGGTGCGCCAGTCGAGGGTCCCGAACAGGGTGTCCGCGACGCCAAAGGGCAGCATCGCCGGGATGAAGCCCCGGGCGTACTCGAGCGCGAAGCAGCGATCGGGCATCCGGTAGCCCTGGGCCACGCCGCGCGGGAGCACGTGCAGATCTCCGGGCCGGTAGACCTCCTTGACCGGCGAGGTCTCCGAGTAGGCCCACTGCTCACCCTCTAGGATGTAGAAGTAGTCCTCGGCCCAGAACCGCCCGGAGTGCCCCTCGGTCCCGATCGGCGTGCCGAAGATGATCACGTACTCGGTGATCGACGCGTGCAGGACGGTCATCATGCCCATCGCGCCGCCCGCGTTGTTGAGCACCCACTCGCGGTCGTCGCGGATGTGGCCGGGGTACTCGTGCTCGAGCTCGGCGGCGATCTGCTCGATCATGATCTCGAGCGGACGGCCGAGAGCGCCACGGGCGATCCGTGCGAGGACTTCTGGGTCGAACAGGTAGCTCATGGGCGATGACTCCCTCGCATATCCGCAGACCGCGGAGGCATGCGGCGGATCACACTGGGCGGCTGAGGCCGTTGAGGATCAGGTCCAGGATCGCCTGAAATGCGTGATCCAGCGTCACCCCGTCCTCGGCCAGAATCTCCGGGCGCAGCACGCCCTCGACCGCGGCGACCAGGCTGCGCTGGACGAGGCGTGGGTCGAGATCGGCGCGGAAGCGGCCGTTGTCGATGCCCGAGCGGATCACCGCCTCGATCTTCGAGAAGCTGTCTCGGCGGGACGCCGCGACCAGCTCCGTGAGCGAGGGTGTGCTCTCGAGGTCCTGGTGGAAGGCTGGCTGGGCCTTGGCGTAGACCCGGCAGATCAGCAGCATGACCTCCCGCAGCTGATCGGACTCGTCCCCCCCGGTCGCCACGAGCCGATCGACGCCGCCCCGGAGGCGCTCCAGCCGACGCGCGAGCGCCTTGCGGGCCATGTCCTCCTTCGTGCGAAATTGCTCATAGAGCGTTCGCTTGCTGATCCCGACGTCTCGAGCGAGCTCGTCGACGCGCATGCCCCGGTATCCCTGCTCGAGAAGCCGAGTCTCAGCGTGGTCCAAGATTCGCATTTCCAGTGACGACTGTTGTATTTCCCTCTGCATTTTGGTGATTTCGCCAACAAAAAAGGCGACAGATGCAATCCAACATGCCCTCTGTGGAGCGTCAATATTCGCCTCTCGCGGCACATCACACCCAATGGAAGTAAAAATAGGGAACCAAAACCCGATCCCCGGATGCAGTCCGAAATGGGCGAAACTACACACTTTTTTGAGCAGCGGGGCTCAGATCATCTGCACGACCGGCCGGGCGACCGGTCCTGACAGCGCGCGGATGCGCCGATCCCGACCACTGCGCGCGGTTCCCGGACGCGCGATGACCACGCGAGGCTCCCACAGCTCGTCTCGCTCGCGCAGCCAGTCGTAGGCGGCCGAGCGGCTGCGCAGATCCAGATCGATGCGATCGGCGATGCGCATCGAGAAGCTCGGCCCGGCCTGGCCCTGAACCTCGAGGCGGATGACCAGAGACCGCGGCTTGGGGCCCTTGCGCCGCGCGCCCGCCCGGCTCGCGCCGAGCTCGGTGTCGGCGAAGGGGTCGAGGCCGGTCCGCGACGCCCGAGCGGAGATCTGAACGGCGTCGGGATCGGCGGCGATGTCGGCGGCGACCAGCGCGGGGTCCTCGGGCAGGAAGGCCTGGCGCACGCTCGCGGTCAGCCACGCGCCCGGCACCGTCACGCCCTCGAGCGCGGCGTCGCGCGGCGGCGGCGGGAGTCGAACCACCCGCG
Organism: Enhygromyxa salina; assembly: GCF_002994615.1. Lineage (GTDB taxonomy): Bacteria > Myxococcota_A > Polyangia > Nannocystales > Nannocystaceae > Plesiocystis > Plesiocystis salina_A. Next base: position 9,663 of record NZ_PVNK01000285.1, read on the forward strand.
GGCGCGGCAAGGTCCCGACCGCGCGGCCGGACTCGAGCTCACCGTCGAGGGCGCCGCCGCTCGCGGGCGGCGCGAAGCCGACGACCCGAACATGGAGCCCGCTGCGGAGGCGCAAGAAGCCCAAGGGTGAGCTCAAGACCAGCTCGTAGCGCTCGCCGAGGATCGCGACCTCGGGCAAGACCGTGCGCTCGGTCGTGTGTTGGCGGGGGTCGATCTCGGGATCGCCGTGGGGCAGCAGCTCGATCAAGGTGCTGTTCGTGGCCAGCGAGAACGCGTCCATCGGGCTGCGTCGGGCCGGGAGCCCGATGCGTCCGGCCGCGTGGAGCCAGCCCGAGTTGATGACCGGCAAGCGGCTGCGGACGCGCTCGTCGAGGTCGTGCTCGGCGAACAGCCAGCGCAGCTGCGGCAGCCGACGCTCGAGCGGCGCCCGGATCAGCTGCTCGAGCCAGCCGCAGGTCGCGAGGCTCGGGAGCACGAGCGCGTCGGGCCGAAAGCGGCGCAGGTCGTCGATCAGCTGGAGCGGATCCCGGGGCACGCTGTCGATCCGCAGGAGCTCGACGGCCGGCGACAGCGAGCGCAGGTCATCCATGCGCACGCGATCGACGAGGTGGTCGTCGGCCAGGGCCTCGACGAGCGCGACGCGCTCCGGCGTCGCGCTGCCCAGGCGCTGGCGCCAGACCCCGCGGACCGCCTTGCGATCCACGCTCGCCGCGGTCAGCTGCTCGTCGTCGAGCTCCTCGCGCCCGAAGCCGAGGCGCGCGGTCACCCGCTCGACGTGGCTGAGCGGGTCCATCAGCGGGACCGAGGCCCGAAAGTCGTCGAAGCTGACCAGGCGCAGCAGCCCGAACTCGCGCCCGACCTCCGTGTCTCCGAGCGCCTCGAACAACGCGACGAGGCGGCGGCGACGGCCACGATCGCGGACACCTCCGCCGCCGCTCACCGCTACCGCGCCCACTACTCGACCTCGCGACGGATGTCGCGGAAGAACAGCGCGTACTGGTGGCCGTCGGAGTGGACCCGCAGCCACGCGTCGAGGCTCGGTTGCGTGCGCGGGTCGGCGACCAGCGACAGCGCCTCGCGGACGCTGGTGTAGACGTCCGGCGGCGAGACCGTGGCCTCGATGACCGGGATCAGCTCGGGCGCGTGGGTGACGATCGCCTGGCCGAGGTCGAACCAGCGCTGGTTGGAGAACTCGATCGCGCCCTCGCAGTGATCCCCGGCCAGGCGCGCGAGCGCGCCGAAGTCACCGATCTTGATCAGCTCGTGCATGTGCGGCTCGATCAGCGAGTAGACCTCGGGCCGGATCGCGATGATCTCGTGGGTCGACTCGCGCCACATCCAGTCGTCGTCCTCTTCGACGATGACCAGGCCGACGAGGTCCATGCCGACCGGCAGCGCGTCGACGAGCTCGGCGAGGCCGAAGCTGATCGGCGCCCAGTCGACCTGGCGCTCGGGGCTGCGCAAGAGCGTGACGAGCTCGGACAGCTCGTCGGGCGAGATCGCCATGCGAGCGCGGCGCTCCCCGAGCTTGACGACCTGGTAGGAGATGTCGCGCGCGGCCTCGAACAGCACCCGCCACTCGCCGCTGAGCAGCTCGACCTTGAGGTCGTGATCGCCGAGCAGATAGCCGAGCTGCTCGAGGCTCGCGTCTGCCAGCGCCTCGAGGATCTGGGCCTCGAGCGCACGGTACACCTCCGAAGGGAGCTGGTAGGCGTGACAGCGCACGGCGGCCAGGCTACCCCAGTCTCGATTCGACGCACAATGCGCGCGCTGTGCTCCTCCCCCACGAAGGGGAGGCTATGATCCGCCAACGCACCCGGCCGACCGGGTGGTCCCGAACCCGCCGCGCGCCCCCGCCTGACACAGGAACACACGCCGATGATCAAGCTCTCTTTGGACCCCCGCATCGCCGAGCAGCAGATCGAAGCCATCATCTTCTACCTCACGACTTGCGGCTACATCGACAACGAGTTCGACCTCAGCGAGAAGGCCTTCGTCCGCGCCTACCTGCGCAAGGTCGTGACCGAGCGGATCGACTCGCGCAAGAGCGACGAGCTCTCGCCCGAGGCCCGCTACGAGGCGATCGAGCGCGAGCACGAGCACTACGTCGAGGTCTTCCAGCAGATCGATCGCGAGGTCAAGGAGCTGTTCACCGAGGCCGTGGCCGACGGCGAGGACGTCGGCGAATTCGTCAAGGCCAAGCTCAAGCTGCGCGCGTTCGAGATGTTCAAGGATCTCGACGAGCAAAACCGTGAGGCCCTGCTCGGCGTCGTCGACGAATTCATCAACGCCGACGGGGTCGTCCACCCCGAGGAGGTCAAGTTCCGCAACGAGCTCGCCGCGCTCCTCGACCAGGATCCGATGGTCGGCGACGAGGACGTCGTCGGCGACGAGATCGAGCTCCAGCAGCCGATCTCGATCGAGCCGCGGACCGAGAACCACCCCTTCTTCACCAGCTTCGAGCACCACTACTCGGCCAACCCCAGCAAGATCCGCAAGCAGATCGACGCCGACGTCGCGGTCCTCGATCAGGCCCAGGCCTACTGGAACAAGGAGCGCGAGCGCAGCCTCGGCAAGCTCGCGAGCGCGAGCTCGGTCGACGACTTCGAATTCGGCGCGGCGCCCTTCCTCGACGGCCACGTCCACGTCGTCCCGCCCAGCGACCGCGACTTCGAGATGATCGTGCTCGGCGACCTCCACGGCTGCTACTCGAACCTCAAGGCCGCGCTGATGCAGGCCGACTTCATGGACAAGGTCAAGCGCTTCCGCGCCGACCCGGCCAACAACCCCGAGATCAAGCTCGTGCTGCTCGGCGACTACATCGACCGCGGGCGCTTCTCCTACAACGGCATCTTGCGCACGGTCCTCAAGCTGTTCTTGACCGTGCCCGAGCACGTCTACGTGCTCCGCGGCAACCACGAGTACTACATCGAGTACCAGGGCCGAGTCTACGGCGGCGTGCGCCCGGCCGAGGCGATCAACTCCCTCGTCAATCACGTGCCCGACGAGATCTTCGAGCGCTACCTCAAGTTCTTCGACTCGATGCCCAACATGCTGATCCACGATCGGATGTTGTTCGTCCACGCGGGCATCCCCCGCGACGCGCTGATCCGCGAGCGCTGGCAGGGCATGTCGACCCTCAACGACCCCGACATCCGCTTCCAGATGCTGTGGAGCGACCCGAGCCGCGCCGAGGTGATCCCCGAAGATCTCCAGGCCGCGAGCGCCCGCTTCCCCTTCGGCCGCAAGCAGTTCCGCTCGTTCATGGGCAAGCTCGGCTGCAACCTCCTCGTCCGCGGTCACGAGAAGGTCAACGCCGGGTTCAAGTCGGTCTACCGCGACGACGACATCCGCCTCCTGACCGTGTTCTCGGCCGGCGGCATCGACAACGACGACATCCCGCCGGACTCCAACTACCGCGACGTGCGGCCGATGGCCCTGACGATCAAGCGGACCCAGGGCGAGATCACGGCCACGCCGTGGGCGATCGACTACAGCCGCTACCAGTCGCCCGAGCTCAACGCGTTCAAGGAGCGCGCGCCCGAGATCGATATTCCGTGACCCCCCGCAGCCTCCGTGGTCCCCCCACAGCCTCCTGAGGAGGCTCATTTTCTGTGGGCATGGCTACGGCTAAGCTGTGTGGCGCGCCGTGAGTCGTGACCCCGAGACCGTTCGTCGTCTGCTCGAGGATGACTTGATCGAGTGGGCCGACGACACCAGCTTGCGCCTGGTCTGGGCCGACCTGCTGCAGCTCGAGGGCGACCCCCTCGGCCAGCTGGTGGTCCTCGATCACGCCGCCGCGACGGCCCGCGCCGCGGTCGCCGAGCGGGCCCGGGCCGAGGCCGACCTGCTGCGGCGACGGCTCGCGGCGCGGCTGTGGGACGAGGCGGTGCCCGACAACCCCGGGGTCACGCTGCGCTGGCAGCTCGGCTTCGTGCGCGAGCTGGAGGTCAGGGCGAGCAAGCTCTCGACCGCGAACACCCCGGCGCCGACCCACTGGCGCCGCCGCCTCCGCGCCAAGTTCAAGCCCACGCGCCTCGACACCATCAACTGGATCGTGCCGCTGCTCATGCGCCAGCCCGCGCTGCGCTGGGTCGAGGTCGTGCGCGTCGAGCTCGAGAGCGATCACGACATCGGCGCGTGGTCGCAGTGGCTGACCCATGGCCGCCTGACCAACCCGACCCTGCGCGAGATCCATATTGGGCGCCCGGCGCGGCTGTGCGAGCGACCCAGCGGCGCGTGGGAGCCCGGGAGCATCGGCGGGCGACGCAGCACCGCCAACGTCGCGCTGATCGAGAGCTTTCGGCGGCTGCGATGGCTCAGCCTCGGCGGTCAGATGATCCGGCTGCCGTGCCGCGAGGGCTCGCCGCAGACCCGCCTCCACCACGTCCGGGGCCTGGCCAAGCGCCCGCTGACCAGCCCCAACCGCGCGTCGCTGGCCCGCGCGCTGTGGGACGCGAGCGTGCTCGTTCATCAGGCCGCGTTCGAGACCGCGCGGGCGCTCGGGCCCGAGGCCGAGTTCTTGCTCGACGATCTGATCTGGTTTCTGCGTCCGCCGATCGGCAAGAAAGACCCGCGCCAGGCCGAGGCCCTGCGCACGCTCGCGACGATCGGTCCGGCGAGCGCGAGCTTGCTGCCCGAGGTCGTCGCCGCCGCCGAGCCGCTGGTCACCCATCATGGCCGCCTCGAGGCCCTGATGCAGTGGCTGGCCGCGCTCGGCGGCGCCGCGACGCCGGCCCTCGCGCTGGTCGAGGCCGTGCTCGAGCAGCCGGCCAAGGCCCTGCCCAAGTCGCTGCGGGTCGCGGCCAAGCGGGCCCACAAGGCGATCTGCGGGTGACCCAGTCTCCCAGGACCTGAGGGCCCGAGCGAAGCGAGGGTGTCGGGGCGCCGCCCCGAGTCAGGGAGACGATGGAGATGGAGATCGCGACTAATTTTGCTGGCCAGACCGAGCGTGCCAGCGTCGCGCCGATGCGTGATGACGCTCCGGAGCCCGTCGACGACGAACTCCCCGAGGCCCCCCGCGACCGGCCCCGAGGCGCCACGCGCACGATCTCGCGGTGGTTGTCGAGCAACAGCTGGCTGATCCTCGCGGCCGCGGCCGGCCTCGTGCTGACCCGGGTCGTCGAGTTCAGCGCGCCTGGTGAAGTGCGGATCGACGACGCGACCGTCGACCTCGTCGGCGAGGCGCCGAGCCAGGAGTTCTCCAGCCAGCTCGGCAACCCCCAGGCCGTGCAGCTGCGCGCGACGCTGCGCCTGTACCCGCGCAACGACCTCGACGTCCGCGAGCCCGACCCCGAGCTCGACGCCAAGGCCCGGATCCTCTCGCAGCCGGTCGTGACTACGATCTACGCGATGAACGCCACGATCGATCAGACCGTGCGCCTCGACGGCGGCGAGCTCGAGATCGACGTCGCGCTGGCCGGGACCCCGCGGGTCGGCGAGGCCAGCCGCAACAAGGTGCCCGAGCTGACCCTCGAGCAGGAGCTGACCGTCACCAGCCGCCAAAACAAGTGGCTCGGCGAGCCCGAGCAGCGCGTCCACCTCCACACCCGCGGGACGCTGACCGATCTCGAGGCTCGGCCCTACCGCTGGGTGTTCGTCGTCGAGGGCAAGCTCTTCGCCCTCGACCTCGAGCTCAACCGCGGCGTGTAGGGTTCAGGACCACGCCGCGGGCGTGACGCAGGAGATAGGCGGCGACGCCGAACGCGACCGAGACGTTGAGCGAGCCCTTGATGCCCGCCATCGGGACGCGCGCGACCTCCTCGCAGCGAGCGATGATGCGCGGGTCGACGCCCGAGACCTCGTGGCCGAGGACCAACACGATCGGCGGATCCCCGGGCCCACCCGCGCGGTCGACGAGCTCGAAGAGATCGCGCGAGCGCGGGCCGCCCTCGAGCGCCCACAGCCGCTTGCCCGCGGCGACGAGCGCGGCGGCGGCGGCGGAGGCGTCGGGCTGATGACTCCACGCGACGCTGCGCTCGGCGCCCAGCGAGGTCTTGGCGAACTTGGGGTGGGCGGGCGTGGGCGTGAACCCGCCGAGGTGCATGTGCGTGACCCCGGCCCCATCGGCGGTCCGAAACATGGAGCCGACGTTGCGGAGGCTGCGGACGTTATCGAGCAGCGCCTCGACCCGGGGCCCGCTTGCGATCCGATCCTCGTGAACTTCTTGGGTGTCGTAGACCTCACCGACGAAGCGGGTGGGGGCCTGACACAGCGGGCAGCGCGATCCGAGCTCGCTCGCCTCGGCGACCGGGAAGCTCAGACCGCACCCGGCGGCCTGGCACTCACGCTGCTGGTAGCGCACGGCGGGACTGTACGCGCTGGAGGACGCAATCACGAGTTTCCAAACGGCCCCTCGCTGCGGCGGCGAAGCCCCCTCCGCTCACCCCAGACGCTCGCCTCTCGGCTCGTACTCGCCCGAAATCATCCAGAATCTTCAATTCAGCGCTTGATTTAGGGCTAGAATCGACCCGTGCCCTATCGCGACGAACAGCAGGCCTTGCTGCTGGAGGTGGCGAATCTCGAGCAAGAGAACCGTCGCCTCCAAGGCGCGTTGAGCGAAGCCGAGGACCGCTTCAAGTCCCTGCTGAGCGGCGAGTACGAGGAGCGGCGCAAGACCCTGCGGATGTCGTGCGTGATGTGCTCCGGCAACTTGCTCCCGGTCGCAATCGTCGCCGGCCACGACGTCCGCAACCCCCTGCCCCTCAAGATGAGCACCCTTCGCTTCGGCTCGCCCGAGGGCGGCTTCACGGCCTCGGCCCCGGTCCGCTCCTACGCCTGCGGAACCTGCGGCTACATCCACAGCTTCATCGACATGCAAGGGATTTAACCTTAGCCCCCCACAGCCGCTTTCGCACTTTGCCACGCACGGCCGCCAGCGGCCGGTCGCTCCCTCGCTTCGCTCCTCCGCTCGGTGGGCTCTCATGAGCTACGCAGCGGGATGCGTGGCCCCCCAGAGGGGGGCTCGGCGTGGCTTGCGGGCAGGGGTGCTCAACCGCCCCACAGCCGCTTTCGCACTTTGCCACGCACGGCCGCCAGCGGCCGGTCGCTCCCTCGCTTCGCTCCTCCGCTCGGTGGGCTCTCATGAGCTACGCAGCGGGATGCGTGGCCCCCCAGAGGGGGGC
>NZ_PVNK01000286.1 GCF_002994615.1 Enhygromyxa salina
CTCGAGGGGGCGGGGGGCTGACGGGCGGGAGCGCGTCGGCGACTGTGGCGCTCGCGTGTGCGGGCCGACCTCGGTGGCGGAGGCGTCGATGGGGCGATTCATCGGTGATCGCAAGCTCGATGGAGAGCATCTTGGCGACGATGGCGCCTTGTTCGAATTAAGTTGTCATTTGGATTGTGCTACCCGCCGTGTTCCATGCACTATCCAAGAAGAGATGCCACAGACCAGAGTGACCGACCCCACAGATTCAGGCGGCGGGGCCCAGAACCCCGAGGACTGCGACGACTGCGACGACGACCTGCTCGGCGGCGGTGGCGATGCCGAGCCCGCGCCCGCGCCCGATCAACTGCCCCCCGCACCCGAGGTCCCGCCGCGCGTGCTGCCACGCCCGACGCCGCAGGAGCCGCCCGAGGTGTCGCACCGGACCCCGCCCAACACCGCGCCCGATTTCGATACTCCGCCCGACCCGGTCCCCGAGCCAGCCCGCCTCGCGAGCTCCAGTTAGGTCTGTTCCGCGCCGCGAGCGTTTGGGGTGAGCGGAGGGGGCTTTGCCGCCGCAGCGAGGGGCCTTTTTGAAAGGCCCCTTGAAAACAAGTAGGCCTGAGTCGAGCGCGCAGCGCTTGATTCAGGACTAAATGTAGATATTGACGCCGGCCCGCTCGGCGATCAATGACTGTTGTGGCCATGCCGGAGGTCAGCGTCGAGCGCGGAGACATCACCAAGGTCGAGGTCGACGCGATCGTCAACGCGGCCAACCCCAAGCTGCTCGGTGGCGGAGGCGTCGATGGGGCGATTCACCGGGCGGCGGGGCCGAAGTTGTTGGAGGCTTGTCGACGCTTGGTCAAGGTCAAGGGGATCCGTTGCCCCTTCGGCGAGGCGCGGATCACCGCGGGCTTCGAGCTCCCGGCGAGCTGGGTGATCCACACCGTGGGGCCGATCTACAAGCGCACTCCCGAACCCGAGGCGGTCCTGCGCGCGGCGTACGAGTCGAGCCTGGGCCTGGCCGCCGCGCACTCCCTCGTGAGCGTCGCGTTTCCGGCGATCTCGGCGGGGGCCTACGGCTTTCCGCTCGAGCCCGCTGCTCGGATCGCGATCGCGGCGACGCGGGCGGACTGGGGCAGCGTGGCGCGGGTGCGCTTCGTGATGTTCACGGCCGAGGCCCACGCGAGCTTCGAGCGGGCGCTGGCCGAGGATGTGGCTCGCGCGCTCGGCACCGAAGGAAGGCCACGAACGGAGAGCTGACTGCGCGCTGGTGCCGTGGCATGATCAGACACGAGTCATGGCCAAGGCCGAGCAGATCAAGGCGCTGATACGCTCTCACGCGGAGGGCGACGACACGCGCTTCTACGCAGTGGCGATACAGGTCGCCGCTCAGGCCGCCCGCAGTGGCCACGGCAACTTCGCCAGGGAGCTTCGCAAGGTCGTCGACGAGGCCAAGGCCAAGACCCGCGCAGTCGAGCCGGAGCGCCGGGGGCGACCTTCTTCCTCGACCAGAGCAACGTCGACCAGGCCGGGTGGGTCGAGGAGCTCGCCGGGCGTACTCAGTATCTGTCCGAGGAGATGCCCGCGGTCTGCATCCTCGACACGGGCGTCAACCTGGGTCACCCCTTGATCGAAGGTTCCCTCACTCCTGACGATTGCTACGCGCTCGATCCGACCTGGGGCACGCACGATCATGACGGTCACGGTACGGAGATGGCTGGGCTCACGCTCTATGGCGACCTCGCTCCGCAACTCGAAGACACGGGGCCGGTCGTGCTCCGCCATCGGCTGGAGTCCGTGAAGATCCTTCCTCCGAGGGGCGCCAACGATCCCGATCTCTACGGTGCGGTCACGGCCGAGGCCGCCAGCCGGCCGGAGCACCCGAGCGTCGCCGCGTGTTCTCGATGGCGGTGACTTCGAGTGACAACCGCGAGGGCGGGCTACCGACCTCCTGGTCGTCGGCGATAGATGCGCTCGCCGCGGGTCGTTCGTTCGACGCGTCGAGCAAGGGGCTCGCGTATATCGACGACGGTTCTCCGCCGCGCCAACGATTGTTCGTGGTGAGCGCGGGGAACATCGACGAAGCGTCACTCGAGCATGGCCACCTCGATCGCAGTGATACGGAGCCCGTGGATGATCCCGCCCAGGCCTGGAACGCACTCACGGTCGGCGCCTACACAGACAAGGTCGTCATCACGGATCCCTCGTGGGCGAACTGGTCGCCGCTGGCCTCGCGAGGAGAGCTATCACCGTGGAGCACGACCTCGGTGACGTTTACGAAGCAGTGGCCGATCAAGCCCGACATCGTCATGGAGGGCGGCAACGTGGTCTGCAACGACGCGGGCGAAGTCGACTTTCCATGTCATGACCTCAACTTGCTCACGACCCACCACGAACCATCCGAGCGGATCTTTGCGCCAACGTGGGCGACGAGCGCGGCGACGGCTCAGGCAGCGCGGCTGTGTGCGGCGGTCTCTGCGACCTACCCAAACCTGTGGCCGGAGACCATCCGTGGCCTCATCGTCCACTCGGCCGAGTGGACACCGATCATGAAGGCGAGCATTGACGCCGAGGCGAGCAAGACAAGGCGCTCGAGCTTGATCCGACGCTACGGCTTTGGTGTGCCGAGCCTCGAGCGAGCGCTTCGGAGCGCGGACAGTGCGGTCACGCTTCTCGTTCAGGACTCGATTCGTCCTTTCATCGCCGGGAAGACGCGGGAGATCCACGTGCATGATCTGCCGTGGCCCCGTGATGAGATCGCGTCGCTGGGGCCGGCGAACGTTCGCCTGCGCGTGACCTTGTCGTACTTCGTCGAGCCGAACCCGGCGCGGCGAGGGTGGCAGAGTAAGCACCGGTACCAGTCACATGGGTTGCGTTTTGAGGTGAAGCGGCCGGCCGAGAGCCTCGACGAGTTTCGCAAGCGACTCAACAAAGAGGCGCTCGACGACGATGAGGGCAGGCCGTCATCGAGCGAGTCTGGTGACTGGTGTCTGGGGCAGAAGCGGCGTCGCGGGTCGCTGCACGCTGACATCCTGAGGTGCAGCGCTGCGGATCTGGCTGAGCGCCGAGCGATCGCGGTGTACCCCGTGACTGGTTGGTGGAGGGAGCTCGAGAAGCGCGACCGCAGCGAGCATGGCGCCGCTATGCGCTGGTCGTGTCGATCGAGACCGACACCGTCGACACGGATATCTGGACGCCGATCGCCGCTCAGGTCGGCGTCCCGGTCGAGACCGTCGTGGGGTAGCAGGCGTCCGCGGTGGAGGTGGGCTGCGTCCACAGCGGACGCAGCGGGCAGGTCAAGAGAGGCGCAGCGCTGGAAAACAGCGATGCACAGCACGCTCGACTGTGGCATGGGCCTTGCTCAATCCAAAGTATGCACACCCAAACCAAGCGTCATACCAACAAAGGTATGTTTCTCGTCTCCCTCAGCGGCCTCGCCCTATTGGCTCTGTCGACCTCGGCCTGCGACCCTGGGGCGGTCGATGACTTCGACGAGATCGATGAGCGGGCCGCGTTCGAAGACGAGGTCCCCGACGAATTCGCCCTGGCACAAGGTGAGGAGCCGGAGCAGAGCATGCACGACGGCGTCGTTGACGACCCGCCGCTCGAGCACCCCGGGATCTGCGCCACAGTGTACGAACACTATCACTACGGCGGTGACCACCGAGATATCTCCGGCGGCGATACTTCGTACATTGGAGGCCCCTGGAACGACAAAGTCTCCTCTGTGAAGGTGCGGTCGGGCTGCGCACTGAACGTATATGAACACGCCAATTACGAGGGCAAGCACAAGACCCTTGCAGGCAGGGTTCGCTGGATAGGTAGCGGTTGGAACGACCGGATCTCGTCCTATACGTGCAGCTGCTAGCAGCCCGTAGACCTGAACCAAGCGCTGCGCACGCGTCCGATGGACGGTGCGGGTGGTCGACGCAGGGCTCGTGCTCCCGACTCCGTGCGAGTCGAGTTGGACGCGACACTCAGGCGGCGGCCACGAAGGACCCAGGACCCAGGACCCAGGACCCAGGTCGCACAAAGCAGGTGCGCTCAGCGCAATGGGCGCGTTGGCCGAAGCTCGGCTCCGAGAGCCTCCAAACCAAAAACTAAACCGCCGAATTCGGCGGTTTAGCCTATGAGCCCGGTAGGAATCGAACCTACAACCCGCGGATTAAGAGTCCGCTGCTCTGCCAATTGAGCTACGAGCCCGGAGGGAGACGAAACCTACACGAACCCTTCCCCGATGGAACCCCCACGGTATTGCGCATGCTCACGCGCCGACCCGGACCTCCGCCCCGGTCGCCGCGACCAGCTCGGCCTCTGTCACCCCGGGGGCGAGCTCGACGAGCGAAAACCCGCGGTCTCCGACGCGGTCGACCCTCAGCACGCCGAGGTCGGTGATCACCAGATCCACGCAGCGCATGGCGGTCAGCGGCAGCGTGCAGGCGTCCACGAGCTTGCTGCGCCCCTTGCGGTCCCGGTGCTGCATGACCGCGATCACTTTGCGTGCGCCAGTCGCGAGATCCATGGCCCCCCCGATCCCCGCGACCTTCTTCCCGGGCACCATCCAGTTGGCGAGATCTCCGCGCTCGCTGACCTGCATGGCCCCGAGGACCGCGGCGTCCACGTGCCCGCCGCGGATCATCGCGAAGCTCAGCGCCGAGTCGAAGGTGCTGCCCCCGGCGACGACCGTGACGGTCTGCTTGCCCGCGTTGACGATCTGCGCGTCGACCTCCTCGTCGAGCGGGAACGGCCCCATGCCGAGCAACCCGTTCTCGGAGTGCAGCAGGATGTTCTGCTCGGGCCGCAGGTGGTTGCTGATCAAGGTGGGGATGCCGATCCCGAGGTTGACCACGCTGTCGTGGGGCAGCTCTCGGGCGGCGCGGGCGGCGATCTGATCTCGGTCCCAGGGCATCGCAGGGCTATAGTCCACCGGATGCGCCAAGTCTGGCCAGTGGTTGCCGCCCTCTCCCTCTGCGGGTGCCTACAGGCGCCTCCCTCGGGCACCGAGACCGTCGAGCCCGAGGTAGAGGCCAGCGCGGAGGGCGAGGTCGTCTCCCCAGCACGGGCGCTCGAGGGCCTCTACGAGGTCGGCGAGGTCCGCGGCTTCTCCTTCACCCAGCTCGGTGAGCAGATCGGGCGCTCGTTCGGGCGCTACGAGGGCACGGTCGAGCACGCGGGCCAGACGGTCCACCGCTTCTCGACCCGGGTCGAGTTGCTGCCGCCCGGGGGCCAGCCGCTGCGCTTCGCGTCCGAGGTCCTGCTCGACGAGCGCGGGGATCTGGTCGCGGGCTGGGAGCGCTCGATGGCGGCGGAGCTGCGCTTCGCCGTGACCAAGTCCGAGGCGCTGCTCGAGATCGAGGCCGACGCGGGGCTCCCAAACATCGAGCGCGCCGAGTTCGGCTACGAGCCAGGCACGGCCTTCATGGGCTACATGTCGACGATCCACGAGGAGCTGATGCTGGCCCTGCGCCCGCTCGCGGCCGGGGAGAACGAGTGGCGGCTGATCAGCATCTCGGCCGGGCGCGCGGATCCGTGGTCGGCGAAGGTCAAAAAGCAAGGCAACACGGTCGTCCTCGACACCAGCCTCGGCGAGGAGATCTGGCTCGACGAGGGCCGCATCACCCGCATCGAGGTGCCCGACGACGAGCTCGTGGTCACGGGCATCGCCCACCCGCAGTGGCCGGACTGGGAGGTCAGCGGGCCCTCAGCGCTGGCCTACAAGCCGCCCGCAGACGCGAGCTTCACGATCCGCGAGGTCGAGCTTCCGGGCCAACAAGACGAGCCGAGCCTGCGCGGTGAGATCCTGGTCCCCGACGCCGCCGTCCACGGGCCCGGCCCCTACCCGGGCGTGGTGTTCCTGGCCGGGAGCGTGTCGGCCGATCGCTACGGCTTCGCGGGCCCGCCAGCGGTCGACATCGGCTACCACGAGACGACCGACGCGCTGGCCAACGCGGGCTTCGTGGTCATCCGCTACGACGAGCGCGGCGTCGGCGAGAGCGAGGACGCCCCGCCGAGCTGGGTCGGCCAGCGGACCGACGCGCGCCGGGCGTTTCGGACCTTGCTGGTCCAGCCCGAGGTCGATCCCGATCGCATCCTCGCCGTCGGTCACGCCGAGGGGGGCTGGCGCGCGCTCTCGCTGGCGGCCGAGCGACCGCGCGAGGTCATCGGGGTCGGCTTGCTCGCAACCTTGGGCCGCAGCTACCGCGAGCTGTTTGCGGACCAGCCCGACATCTTGAAGGCGCTCGAGACCGGTAAAGACCTGCCCGAGCAGCTCCAGCCCATGGCGGACTGGTACGGCGAGATCCTCGTCGAGGATCCCGAGGCCCTGGTGTTTCGCGCGCGGGTCCCGATGTGGATCGCCCAGGGCGGCAAGGACTTCGAGACCGACCCGGTCAAGGATCTCGCCGCGCTCACCGCTGCAACCCGCAAGTACAAGCGCAAGGCCGAGGTCGCCCGCTTCCCCGAGCTCGACCACCACTTCAAGCACGAACCCGGGACCTCAAACCACACCAGCTACCTGGTCGAGCGCCCGGTCGACGGCGAGTTCCTCGACGCGCTGGTCGCGTGGGCGAAGAAGGTCAGCAAAAAGCCGGCTAAGAAGCCGGCCAGGAAATCGAGCGGGGGCTGAGCACGAAGGCGGGACGCCGCCCCGCCTTCGTTTGAGCCCTGCGAGCTCAGAAGCTCTCGAGCAGCGTGGCCTTCTTGGCCGAGTACTCTTCGTCGGTCAGGAGCCCGGCCTCGAACGCAGCCTTGAGCTTCATCAGCTTGGTCTGCAGGTCGTTGGCGGGCGGCGCCGCGGGGGCCGCTTGCTGTCCGCCCGCGGGGTTCCAGCCGGGTTGCGGGGCCGGCTGGCCCTGGGCCGGCTGACCCTGACCCTGGGGCGGCTGACCCTGATACTGGCCCTGCTGAGGCGGCGGGCCTTGCCGGTACTGACCTTGCTGAGGCGGGTAGCCCTGCTGGGGCGGGTAGCCGCCTTGCTGGGGCGGGTAACCCTGCTGAGGCGGGTAGCCGCCCTGCTGGGGGTAGCCGCCCTGCTGGGGGTAGCCCATGTTCTGGGGCGACATCATGTTGCCCATCATGTTGCCCATGCCAAAGCCCATGCCCATGCCCATGCCCGCGTTCATGACCCCGCTGCCCGAACCCTTGTGGGCGTTGCGGGCGACGTCGCGCATGGCTTGCATGCCCTCCCAGGCCATCGTGTTGTCGACTCCGCGCGCGGCCTGAGCGGCGGCCTCTTCGAGGGCTTTTTGGATCGCGGGCGGGAGCGTGATGCTCTCGATGATGAAGCTGGTCAGGCCGACACCGATCGCGGTCAGATCGTTTTGGATGCTGGTCTTGACCTCGTTGGCGAGGATGTCGACGTGGCCGGCGATGTCGCCGACGCTGACCTTGGCCTGGTTGGCCGACTTGCCGAAGGCCTGGAGCACGCGGCTCTTGATGAAGCGCTCGATCTCGTCGGTCGTGACCATGCTGTTGGTCCCGACGATCTCCTTGAAGAACACCCCGGGGTCGGCGACGCGGAAGTTGTAGCTACCGAAGGCCCGGATCGGCACGCGGCCGGGCCGGTTGCCGACGGCGAACTCGGGGTCACGGATGATGATGGGGTTCGGCGTGCCCCACTTCTGATCCATGTACTGCTTGAGGTTGATGAAGTAGATCTCGGCCTTGAAGGGGCTGTCGAAGCCGTACTTCCAGCCCTTGAGGGTCGAGAGGACCGGCACGTTCTGGGTCGAGAGCGTGTGGGTGCCGGGGCCGAACACGTCGGCCATCACCCCCTCGTTGACGAGCACGGCGGCCTGACCCTGACGGCACACGAGCTTGGCGCCGTTCTTGATCTCGTGGTCTTCGTCGGGAAAGCGCCAGACGAGGGTGTAGTTGGTGTCGTCGAGCCACTCGATGATCTCGATCAGCTCATTACGGATGAAGTCCATTATCCGGCCCATTCGTCTGCTCCTGTCGTTTCAGTGTGGGGGTGCAAGGTGCGTCGGGCCTCGCCAACCGCGAGGCGCGATGCTCATTCCGGGGCGAGCCCGACCTTCTTGCCTTCTTGTTCGATCGCGCCGAACTCGGCGTTGCTCATGTTGAACACGTCGGCGAACTCGCCGATCGCGTTGCGCTCGTTGTCGGTGTAGACGCCGTCGGCGTGGACGAGAGCGACCGCGACCTTCATGAAGATCCGGCGCAAGAAGGTGGTCTCGAGCAGGTTCGCGGCCTCGATCGGCGCGAAGTCGCCGCGGGTCACGTCGGCCCAGCTCACGTCGCTGTTGGCCTCGTCGAGGAACTCTCGGATCAAGCTCTCCTCGCGCGGGTCGGCCTCGCCGTCGATCGTGGCCAGGTACCAGAGCCCACGGGCGAAGATTTCAGCCTCTCGGGGACTCAGCCCGCTGTCGTTGTTGTCCGCCATCGCTGTGATGCTACGGCCCCGGCTCGATCGGATCTAGATCGGATCTGGAGCGAGTCGCCGCTGCGTGAGAAAGCGGACGCTCAGGCCGTGTCCGCGGCTCACAAAAGCATACGCCCGTGGCCAGGATTGGCCACGGGCGTATTTCGACTCGACTCGACTCGACTCGACTCAGGACGGATCAGGAACGAAGGAACTCAGTTGGACGCGCCGAGGGCATCTTCGGCGGTCATGGCCTCGAAGGCCTCGGGCGTGAGGATCTCGAAATCGCGCTCGAACACGAGGCTGCGGCCGCTTTGGTCAGCGGTGTAGACCTCGACACGCCAGCCGCCAGTTTGGGCCAGGGGGTCGGGCTCGACCGGGTTGATGGCTTCGGGGTCCGGGGGCTCGAGGCCGTTCCACCCCTCCTCCAAGAAGCGGGCGAGGGGGAGGTTGGCGGCGAGCGAGACGGTCTCGGACGGCTGGAGGAAGCCCATCGTCTCGCGCTGGTGGTCGCCGTGAAGCCACACGAAGGTCACGGGCCGGGGCTCGACGAGATCGTCGGCCCGCAGGTGGAGGTAGATCGCCTCGCTGTCGAGGGAGAAGCGGGTGGCGTCTTCGAGGGGGCCGTCGGCCTCGGCGGCGACGAGGCCCGTCACGCGAAGATGCGCGGCCTGCTGGGTCTTGGGGTTCGTCTCACTCGCGGCGTGGACGCTCTGCTGGGAGCCGTTGCTCTCCCGGAGCTGTCCGTCGGCCTGGAGGTCCGCGGCGGTGATCGGGGCATCGGCGCATCCCGCGGCGAGGAGGAGCGCAGCAGCGATGAGAGTGGTACGCACTGCACGGGGCCTATGCGGTTCTTGTGCCAGCATCCAAAGTCGATGATCTCAACAGCTTAGGGGCGACGCGATCATCGTTTCGAGATCATATGCATCGTTTGAGCTCTTATACCTATCTTTGTAGATTCGGTGTCGGCGGGGCTCACGGTGCCATCCTCGGGGACGGCCGGGTTGCTCGCCTGAGCTATGCTGCCCGGCGATGCGCATGCTGCGACGCTGGTCCGCGCTGGTCGTGTTGTCGATCTTGGTCGCCTCTGGCTGCAAGGGCAACGCCGAGGCCAAGGCCAAGGCCGAAGACGGCGGCGCGAGCGATACCGGAGCCAAGGGCACGATCGCGGCGGCCAAGCCCGAGCTCAGCCCGGGCGAGCAGATGTACGAGCAGCTGCGCCTCGACGAGCGCAGCTTCCCCCTGCTGATCTGGTCGCTGCACATCGTTGGGGTCGACTACTTCGACAAGGATCGCTTCGATCCCAAGGCCCAGCTCGCGGTGGCGATGGACTACATCGGCCTGAGCACGCCGGAGTTCTTCGGCAAGCGAGAGGGCGACGAGCTCGAGGTCACGGTCCGCTCGCAGTCCCAGCGCTTCTCGCTCGCGGAGGTCGACAACCTCGACGCGGCCGCCGACGTGATGGAGAAGGTACTCGAATTCACGGCCGGGGTGCTCTCGCTCGAGGGCGAGCCGCTCCACGAGCTCGAGTACGACGCGATCAACGGCCTGCTCGGGCGCCTCGATCCCCACACGATCTTGTTGACGCCCGAGGAGAGCGCCGAGCTCGGGGTCAAGACCCGCGGGCGCTTCGGGGGCATCGGCGCCGAGATCGCCGCGAGTGAGCGGCGGGTCCTGGTCGTGCGGGTGCTGCCCGGCTCGCCGGCCGAGGCCGCGGGCTTGCTCGACAACGACGTGATCCTCGAGATCGACGATCAGTCCACGGTCAACCTCAGCTCCGACGACGCTCGCTCGCTCCTGCGCGGGCCGGTCGAGACCACCGTCGTGCTCAAGGTCCGCCGCGGCGACGCGCTGAAGGTCATCGAGATCACCCGCGGGATGATCTCGATCCCGACGATCAGCGCGACGATGCTGCCCGATCGCGTCGGCTACGTGCAGGTCGCAACCTTTCAAGAGGACACGGCCGAGAAGCTGCTCGCGGCGCTCGAGGAGTTTCAAACAGACGGCGAGCTCGCCGGCCTGGTCGTGGATCTGCGCGGGAACTCGGGCGGCCTCCTGGCCCAGGCGGTCGGGATCCTCAACCAGGTCGTCGAGGGCGGCGAGCTCGTGATCGTGCGCTCGGCCCTCGGGCGCGAGCACCAGGACGCGACCAAGGAGATCGTGATCCCGATGGAGGCCCCGATCGTCGCGCTGGTCGACGAGAACGCGGCCTCGGCCTCGGAGATCGTCGGGGGCTCGCTCAAGCACCTCGATCGCGGGGTCGTGCTCGGGCGGGCGAGCTTCGGCAAGGGCACCGTTCAGGAGCTGCGCACGGCGACGCCCTACGGCCGCGAGGTCGCGCTCAAGATGACGATCGCCGAGTACCGCGTCGCCGGAGATCGCCGGATCCAGAGCATCGGCGTGGTCCCGGATCTGCAGCTGCTGCCGGTCGAGCTCAGCAACTTCGAGGGGGTCGCGCGGATGTACGACCTCGAGCGCTTCGAGCGACGGCGCGAGCGGGCGCGCACGGCTCACTTGCCCTCGGCGATCCACGACGTCGACGTGGCCGCCGACATCGCGATGTCGCGCGGCGGCCTCTCGCTGCGCTACTTCGCGGGCGGCGGCGCGCCCGAGACCCCCGAGGGCGGCGACGCGGGTCCGCGCGAGCTCCAAGACCCCGAGATCCGCCTGGCCCGCGAGGTCGCGCTGGCGCTGCGTGGGGTGGTCGGGCGCCGCGCGCAGCTCGAGGCCCTGCCGAAGATCGTCGAGGGCCTCGCGCGCAGCGAAGATCAGCACATCCGCGCGGCGATCGAGCCGTGGAAGATCGACTGGTCGGACATCGACGACGCCGCCGATCTCGACGCCGAGGTCGGGGTCGCGGTCTCGATCGTCGGCGACGGCCCGCAGGTCGCGGGCCAGCCCTTCACGCTCCACGTCGAGGTCCAAAACCCGACTGAGCGCGCGCTCGAGCGCGTCCACTTGATCACCGACTGCGACCGCGACGAGCTCGACGGCATCGAGCTGCTGATCGGCAAGCTCGAGCCCGGCGCGCTCGTGAGCCGCGACATCGATCTGCAGGTGCTGCCGTGGCGCGAGAGCTTCGTCGACACGCTCACGGTCATGGCCCACGTCGGCGAGCCCGGCGCCAGGCCCGACGGCGAGGCCAGGCTCAACTTCGCGGTCGACGGGGCCGCGCGCCCGAGCTTCTCCTACGACTACTGGGTGATCGACGATCCGCGCCTGGTCGCCAAGGGGCCCAAGCGCCCGGACCAGGAGCTGATCCCCGGCGAGGAGGCCTTCGTCGTCCAGGGCAACGGCGACGGGCTGCTGCAGCCGGGCGAGCGGGTGCTGCTCGGCTTCCGGGCCTACAACGCGAGCGGCGTCGCGCCCGACGCCCGCGTGCTCCTGCGCAACCTGTCGGGTCGCCAGGGCCTGCTCGAGGAGGGGCTCTACGTCCACGGCGAGCTCGACGCTGGCGAGGCGTTCCTGGGCGCGTTCGGGATCTCGGTCTCGACCGCGGCCGACCCCGGGCTGCCGCTCGAGCTCGAGCTGATCGTCGGCGACGCGCTGCTGAGCGAGAGCGTCGACGACAAGCTCCGCTTTCGGATCATCCCGGGCCGCGAGGGCGTGCTCGATGTCGAGGGCGAGCGGCGGCGGACCGTGGCCGGCGACGGGCCGCTGCGGATCTACAACGGCGCCGACGGCTCTGCGCCGATCGTCGCCGAGCTCGGCGCGGGCGCGGTCGTCGAGGTCAGCGGCGTGGCCGGCGAGTGGCTGGCCCTCGACGGCGAGCGCGGCGAGGGGCGGCGGCTGTGGATCCCCAAGGACATGGTCGAGGTCGGCGGCAAGGGGCCGGTCGCGCACCTGGCCCGCGAGCACCGGATGGTCGATCCCCCGGTCCTGTCCCTGGCCGAGGTCCCGAGCGTGGTCACCGGCGACTCCGTGGAGATCTCCGGGGTCGCCCAGCACCACGCCCGCGTCCGCGACGTGGTCGTGACCGTGCGAGCCTCGGGGCCGGACCAGCCCGAGCGCAAGGTCTTCTACCTGGCCAATCGCGCGCTCGAGGGTGAGGCGGCCAGGTCCCTCGAGTTCAGCACCGCCGTCGAGCTGAGCCCGGGGAGCAACCGGATCACCGTCCTGGTCCGCGATCACGACAAGGTCGAGCGGCGCCGAAACCTGTGGGTGTTCCAGGACTAGCAGCCCGGGGTGCAATGCCTCGCGCCGCCTCGCTTGGCCTTTTCGCCGAGGGCTTTGTCGCCAAAACTCGCAGTACGCCCGGTACAGCGGCGTTTTGGCTTCGCGCCCTCGGCGAAAATTCCGGCGCGAGGCAATGCCTCCCTCTCGGCTGCTCGTCTTCAAGGGGCCTTTCAGAAAGGCCCCTCGCTGCGGCGGAACCTTCCTGAGGGCGCGGCGTCCGTGGGCCCGTGCGCGCAGCCAGTGAGCCCGAGCCGTGGTATAGCGAGGTGCCTGTGAGCGACGACAAGGACCCCGAGCGCGGCGACGCAAAAGCCCCCGATCAGGACGGCGCGAAGGTCGACACCGAGAACAGCGACGACGGTGACACCGACGACGCGGAGCTCGACGATCTCGACGGGGAGGGCTTCGATCGAGCGGTCGCCGACGCCCGAGATCGCGTGCTGTCTCCGGGCGAGGACCTCGATCCGGATCTGGGTGAGCGCCCCTACACCGCCGAAGAGGCGGGCCTGCGCTCCAAGGCGGGTTGGGGTCGCTCGCCGATCATCTCGGCCGCCGTCATCGTCGTCGGTCTGTTCTTGTTGATCGCGACCTGGAGCGATTTTCGCTACTTCCTGCGCAGCGCGCAGTCCGAGCCCCGCGACCTCGGGACCGTGAGCGAGATCTACCAAGACGGCGAGTTCAGCGAGCGCTTCGACAACGAGTGGGTCGTGCTCGAGGGCGACCCCGACGTCCAGCACGCCGCGCGCATGCAGGGCCGGGACGGTTGGATCGGCTTCCTGAGGCTGATCGAGGCCGACGCGAGCCTGTTCGTCTCGATTCCGCGGGCCACGCAGAACACCAACAACGAATTCCCGGGCCGCTTCGAGGGGCGGATGCGGCGCATCAGCGAGGTCCCCCAGTGGGACAAGCTCCAGACCTTCTTCAACGCCGAGGAGATCACCGACATCATCGATCTCGACCCCGCGTCCGTCGCGAGCGCGCTCGGGTCCGGCGCCAGGAAGGTCGCGCTCGTCGACGGCGGCGAGCTCGAGCTGGCCCCGGATGACAAGCTGCGCGTCGTCGTGGCGCAGTCGAGCGCGATGGTCCAGCTCGGGCGTACGACCTGGCCGACCCGCGCGCAGGCCGACGAGATCATGAAGGTGCTCGGCAAGCCCTGGGCCTTCGTCGAGAAGCGCGACACCGTCTGGGTCTACACCGTCGCGCTCGGTGCGGACGCGAGCCTCGAGCTGTTTCAGGAGCTGACGCGCGCGCTCAACAACGGTGAGGATCTCGCCAGCGCCGACCCCAAGGTCGGGGGCCTGGTGCTCCCACGCCGCGCCACCTACCTCGTCGACTTCGGCGATCTGTCCGTGGATGGGGCGGGAGACAGCGCGGAGCTGTCGTTTACCTACGGCAGCAACACTGCAGGCACGGGCTGGAAGGTCGAGGGCGACGCGCTGGTGCCGGTCCCCCTCGACGGCGGTCGGCTCGCGGTCCCGAGTGCGGCGATCGAGGCCGTTCGGGTCGAGCGCTCGCTCGTGGCCGACCCCAAGGGGTACCTGCTGATGGTCGACCAGCACCCCAAAGACGTGTGGCCGTCCGCCGTCATGTTTGGCGCGGTGTTCGGGGTCGTGCTCCTCAACGCCTGGGCCCTGCTCGTCGCGCTGCGCCGACGCCGTTCCGCCGAGCTGAGCTGAGCTGAGCTGAGACCTGAGATCTGGGACCTGGCCGATTGGCCACTGTCGGCGAACCGTCGCCGCACTGTCGGGGTCCGAAGGCCGCGGTAGCCGTCGCTGACCGCGATATGGCCCTCGCTGACTCTGGGGGCCACGCATTCAGTCGCGAAGCTCATGAAAGCCGACCGCACGACGCCTGCGAGAGCGAAAGAATTCCCCGTTCTTCTATGGATCGGCGCTCGACGCTGTACAATGCCCCGGCCGTGGTCGACGGCTCATCCATGACGCTGCGCTTCCTCGGATCCGGGGGTGCCTTCTCACGTCAGTACGGGACCACCTGTTCACTGGTGACGTTCCCGGGCGGCGAGCGCTGGTTGATCGACTGCGGGCGTCAGGCGCCGGATCAGCTGTGGGACGCGGGCCTCGACTGGCACGAGATCGACGGGCAGATCGTCACCCACGTCCACGGCGATCACATCTTCGGCCTCGAGGACTTCGCGTTTCAGCGCTACTACCAGGCCTCGGGTGAGGTCTCGGCGATCATGTGTGGCGGGCCAAGGCCCAGGTTCCTGGCGCACTCCGCTGTGAGAGACGAGGTCTGGGAGTCGCTCGCCGCCTCCCTTCGCTACCTCAAGGTTGGCGACAATCCCCGCGCGGGCACCTTCGACTCGTACTTCGAGATGATCGAGCCGCACGCGTGGGAGCAGCCCGGGCAAAACCCGTGGCGGCACAGCGAGACCTTCACCCTAAACGGCCATCAGATCGTCGCGCGCGAGAGCGAGCACGTCCCGGGCAAGCCCTCGTGCTCGCTCGAGATCGAGGTGGGTCAGGGCGATCGCATCGCGTGGTGGAGCGGCGACTGCACCGTCGACGCCGGGTTCCTGGCCGCGATCGAGCCGCGGACCACGATCTACTTCCACGACTGCACCTTCACCGACTACCCGGGCCAGGTCCACGGGGCGTTCAGCCTGCTCGAGAAGCTGCCGAAGTCCGTGCGCGACAAGATGGTGCTCATGCACCACGAAGATGACATCGAGGACCATCGGGCCCAGGTCGAGGCGCTCGGCTTTCGCGTCGGGCTGCCCGATCAGGTCTACGATCTCGTCACCGGTCGGCGCGTCGACTAGCAGCCCGGGGTGCAATGCCTCGCGCCGCCTCGCTTGGCCTTTTCGCCGAGGGCTTTGTCGCCAAAACTTGCAGTACTAGCAGCCCGGGGTGCAATGCCTCGCGCCGCCTCGCTTGGCCTTTTCGCCGAGGGCTTTGTCGCCAAAACTTGCAGTACGCCCGGTACAGCGGCGTTTTGGCTTCGCGCCCTCGGCGAACATTCCGGCGCGAGGCGACACGATGCATTGCACCCCGGGCTGCTAGGCCTGAACCAAAGCGCTGCGCGCCCGAGCTCAGAGGCGGTCGAACAGCTCGGCGAAGTTGCAGGGCTTGTGGCGGATGTCGAGCTGGGCGGCGAGGATCTTGTCCCAGGCCGTGCCGCAGGCACCCGGTGAGCCCGGCAGCGCGAACACGTAGGTCTGCTCGCACAGCGCGGCCTCGGCGCGGCTCTGGATCGTGGACGTGCCGATCTCGGCGAAGGACAGCCAGCGAAACAGCTCGCCGAAGCCGGGGATGGCCTTGGTCACGAGGGGCGCGAGGGCCTCGGGGGTGACGTCGCGGGCGGTCACCCCGGTGCCGCCGGTTGCGAGCACGACCTGTACGCGCGGGTCCTTGATGAAGGCGCGGAGTTCGGTTCGGATCAGGTCGATGTCGTCACGAACGATCCTGCGCGCGGCGAGCTCGTGGCCTGCGGCCTCGAGCCGCTCGACGAGCAGCGCGCCGCTGCGGTCGGTCTCGAGCGTGCGGGTGTCGGACACGGTCATGACCGCGATGCGGACGGGCTTGAACTCGCGCGTGCTCACCGACCGACAGTAGGGCGGGCACGAGAGGAGGGCCACCCCGACGGGCGAGAGCGCCCCCCGCTTCGACAGCGCGTCTCGCTCGTGACTCGCGCGCGGTTTGGGGGCGGATCTCTCAGATGTGGGTCTGCGAGCCGCGTCTGGCTGCGAAGCGCCCGCGAGGGGCCCGCGCGACTTTGCGCTGCGCGCGTCGGCGTGGCATGGCTTGAAGGATGCCCGTCGTCGCGGTTGCGCTGTTTGGCCTGTCCCTCGCTGGTCCGCCCCAGCTGCCGCCCGAGATCGGTGATATCCCGCCGCCCGCCGACGCCGAGCCGCCCGCCGACGTCGAGCCGCCCGCCGACGCTGAGCCGCCCGCCGACGCCGAGCCGCCCGCCGACGCCGAGCCGCCCGCCGACGCCGAGCCGCCCGCGGATGCCGATGTCGAGACGCCCACTGACGCCGAGCCACCCGCCGACGCCGAGCCGCCCAGCGATGAAGCCGCGCCGCCCGGCGATGATGGGGCCGCGAGCGAGACGCTCGACGAGGGCGCAGCCGGGGATCCGCCCGGACAGGAGGAGGCGATCCCGGTCGCGCCCGATGAAGCGCCGACGCCAGCGGACGACGGCTCCGGCGGTGGCGCAGCGGGAGCAGACGGAGCAGACGGCAGCGGGGCCGGGGCCGGCGCGGCCCCGGCGGTGCAGCAGCCGACCAGCTCACCCGAGGTTCAGTCGCCCGGCGGCGCCCGGGCCAACCCCGGCGCAGGCGGGAGCTCGACCGCGCCTGCTGCGGGCATCGTCGAGGGGCCCCAGCCCGACCAGCCCGGCGACGAGGCGGCGGCCGAAGAGCTCGAGGCGGAGCCCGAAGAAGAGGAAGAAGAGTCGTTCAGGAAGCTCGGCGGCTTTCGCCTGTTTCGGGTCGGCGTCGCCGCCAAGGTCGGCTACACGCACGGGACCAGCGCCAAGAACGGCCTGTTCGATCGTGACAAGTCGATCCAGGACTCGATCGACAACATGGCGATCACGACCTCCGGGGCCGGCGACCTCGGCCAGACCAAGTTCGGCGGGTTCCAGTACGGCTTCATCCTCGACGCCGAGGTCGTCGGCATCAACGTCTGGCTCGACTTTCACAAGTTCTTCAACCCCGGCGGGATGTGGAGCTTGCTGCTCGGCTACGACCACGAGTTCGGCTTTGGCAAGCGCCTGCGCCTCGACCTCAGCGCGGGCGGGGGGCTCAACCACGTGTTCCTCGGCTCGGTGCTCTCGGATCTCTACTACGACAAGGACAACCCCGAGGCCGTCAACATCGGGACCCTCGGCGTCGAGGGCCGCGCGATGGCCGATCTTCACATCAAGCTCGTCGGGCCGCTGTACACCGGGCCCTACGCGATGATCGGCTACCACTACCTGTGGTCGGCCAACGTCGAAGAGGTCACCGCGGAGAAGGGCCTGCACTACAGCGTCGGGTGGACGCTGCGCCTCGACTTCGCGGCGCCCAAGATCATCGGCGGACGCAAGAAGACGAAAAAGAAGGGCTCGTGATGGGGCGTCCATGACATCGTCAGGCATGGACACCCGCCTCGCCTACTCCACGCTCATGGCCTCGATCAGCTTCGAGGGCTCGGGCGTGCTCGCGCGACTCGTGCGCTTGTGGGAGCTGGTCCAGT
The DNA here is from genome assembly GCF_002994615.1 of Enhygromyxa salina. Taxonomy (GTDB): domain Bacteria; phylum Myxococcota_A; class Polyangia; order Nannocystales; family Nannocystaceae; genus Plesiocystis; species Plesiocystis salina_A. Next base: position 17,740 of record NZ_PVNK01000286.1, read on the forward strand.
CGGGGCAGGCGCCGGTCTGGGACGACAGGCGCAGGTTGTCGCCCGAGGCGCTGTTCGAGCCGAACTCGACTGGGCTCGAGGCCCACGACTTCATGGCGCTCGCCGAGCTTCACCAGGACCACGGCGGCGAGGCCCCGACGATCGGGATGGTGGTCCGAGGCGACGCCCTCGCTCGTGACGAGTGCGGCCTGGGTCCCTCGCCCTGGGTGCCCCGGCGCTACCTGCCGATCGGCTGGCAGGACCAAGGCGAGACGATCTTCTTCATCGACCCCGAGGGCGTGGTCTACTCGGTCGCGACCGACCCCCAGAATCCCTTCGTTGAGCGCGAGGCCGACTTCGAACGCGTCGCCGAGCTCCCCCGCGCGTGACCGGCCCCGCGCTCAGGGCTCGCACAGCTCGGGCGGCACGGCCATCGTGACCGTGCGATCCCAGGTCAGCACGTAGCCGTCGACCACGTCGAGCTCGGCGTGGAGCTCCCCGGTCAGGCCGTCGATGTCACAAGGATCGAGGAGCTCGTCGGGCACGAACAAGGTGATGTACACGAACTCGTAGGTGCCGTCGGGCAGGATCTCGAAGGGGACCGGGTAGTTTGACAGGCGCTTGAAGTGGCCGCCGAAGTCGAGGTCGAAGCCCTCGATGTCGAGGTACATGTCGAAGATCGGGGTGCGCGGATCGGTGTAGTCGCTCGGATCGTCGGCGAGGGTGAACCCGGCCCCGCGCAGGGGCATGGGAAACATCAACAAGCCCTGGCCGCCGAGGACCATGAGCAGCTCGTCGCCGTCCTCGACCGGGCTCCAGCCCTCCTCGCCCTGACCCATGGCGATCCAGGTGCCGGGCGGGTTGTTGCCGCCGCTGTCTCCGTCGCCGCCGTCGTTGTCGTCGAGTCCGCCGTCGTAGATCGGGCGCGAGGGATCGCAGGCGGCGAGGCTAGCTAAGACCGCGAGCAGCGCGCACGCGCGCGCACCTCCGACGAGACGGGCGTTGAAGGTCATGCCTCGAATTTGGCCAACAACGGGCCCGGGGGCAAGCGCAGCGACGAATTCGAACGCACGCGTGATCGGATCACGACCCCCGCGGTACTGAGAGCTCGCCGGATCACCAGTCCGAGCCCGGCGGCAACGCCTTGGGTCGGTGATCGGCCTCGGCCGCGTCGAGCTGCCCGGCGCCACCGATCGGCGCGGCGTTCTCGGCCTCGACCAGGGCCTGAGCCGAGATCGCGCGGGCGTCTTTGATCGCGCGCTGGCGCAGCGCGACCATGCTGGTGCTGCCGAGCACCGTCAGGCCGACGGCCCCGGCGATCAGCGCCCAGCCGATCAGACCGGGGACGATGAGCCCGGTGATCGCAAACAGCCCGACGGTCGCGCCGAGGCCCATGCTCGTGAGCGTCCGACGGCTGCGCAGGGGGGTGGGATCGATGTCGACGCGGACCATCGAGCCGCTGGCGCCGTCAGCCTCGGCCTGGACCCGGTAGATGATCCCGGCGGCTTCGTCGTAGATGTCGGCCTCGGTCGAGCCCATCATGTGACCACCGCTGCCGATCTGGCGCTCGATCTGCCGCTTGACGCTGCGCACCGCCTGCTCGGGCGGATAGGGCAAGCTGGTCTCGGTGTTGGCGACGCTGACACCGCGGGTCGAGGGCGGGACGACGCCGCGCTGGCCTCGAGTTGCGATCGCGCCGCCGCCGGGCCCGGGGCCGCCGCCGCTCGCTTGCTCCGCGAGAGCGCTGCGCAGCTCTGCCGGCGAAATCCCGGCCTCGCGCGCGGCCTCCTCGATCTCGCGGTCGGACAGCTGAGTCATCTGCACCCTAGAGTACGGCCCGATCGACCCGGGTCCAAGACCGCGCGCTGGATGCCCGCTGCTGCGCCGCCGTGCTATAGCCGCGGGCCGTGAGCGCCGCATCGCCAGACACGGTCACCGAGCTCGAGGATCGCCTCGCAACCCTCGCCGAGCGCGGAGTGAAGATCATCGACCCGCGCCAGACTTTCGTCGGCCCCGAGGTCGAGCTCGGCAATATCTACGCAGGCGTGACCTTGCATCCGGGCACGCGCTTGCAGGGCGCGCGCTGCTTCCTCGGTCCGGGGGTCGAGGTCGGGCGTGAGGGTCCGGCGGTCGTGGTCGACAGCGCGCTCGGTTCGGGCGCTTCGATAGCGAGCGGCTACGTCGAGGGCGCGGCGTTGCTCGGCGGGGCGCGGCTCGGGGCCAACGCCCACGTCCGGCCCGGGACCCTGCTCGAGGAGCAGGCGTCGACGGCCCACTGCGTCGGGCTCAAGCACACCTTGCTGCTGTCGTTCGTGACCCTCGGCAGCGTGATCAATTTTTGTGACTGCCTGATGGCCGGCGGGACCTCGCGCAGCGACCACTCGGAGGTCGGCTCGGGCTTCATCCACTTCAATTTCACGCCCTGGGGCGAGCGCGGCGACAAGGCCACGCCCTCGCTGATCGGCGACGTGGTCCGCGGGGTGTTCCTGCGCGAGAACCGGGTGTTCCTCGGCGGGCTCGGGGGCGTCGTCGGCCCGGCTCAGGTCGGCTACGGCTCGGTCGTCGCGGCCGGGCAGGTCGTGCGCCGCGACGTCGACGACGGCTCCTTCGTCCTGCGTGAGACTCGGGCCGTCGAGCGTCAGCTGCGGCCGGCCTGGCGCGACCGCCTCCAGCCGCGGCTGCGCAAGAACATCGCCTACATCGCGCAGCTGTTCGCGCTGCGTCAGTGGTACCGCGAGGTTCGGCTCGCTCGCCTCGCGCCCGACGATGTCGATCGGACCCCGGTCGCCGCGGGGGCGGCCGTCATCGAGCTCGCGATCGCCGAGCGCCGCAAGCAGCTCGCGCGCTTCGTCGAGGAGCGCGGCGGTCAGGCCCCGAGCTTCGAGCTCGGCGAGCTCCCGCGCTGCCCCTGGGCCCTGACACCCGGCGGACCCGATCACGTCGAGTGGGTTCAGGGCCTGTCCGACACCCAGCTCGAGGCCGGGCGCGCGTGGTTGGCGGAGATCGTCGCGCGTGTCGTCGCCCAGGCCGACGCTGTGAAGCCGGCCCCGAGCCCGGGCTGACTCTCCGGGGCCGCTCCGATCAGCTCCGATCAGCTCCGATCAGTGGGGCAGCGACGCCCGCAGCAGCGGCAGCGCGCGCTCGATGCCCATGACGGTGATCAGCGTGGTCAGCTTGGGCCCCTTGGGCCGATCGATCAGCAGATCGTAGACCAGCGGAAAGAACTGCTTGGGCCCGAGCTCGAGCCCCTCGAACAGCTGCTTCATCGCCGGGACCAGCTCGCTGTCGCTGGCCTTGGGGTTGTGCTCGAGCGCCGCGACGAGGCGCTCGAGGGCGACGCGCTGGTCCGCGTCGAGCTCGCGGCTGACCGCCTCGGCGCGGATCCGATAGCAAAACTCCGGCGGGGCGTAGCGCTCGATCCAATTCCACACACAGCGGGCCCGCCGCTCGAACAGCTCGCCCTCGCGCGCAGTGCTCAGCTCACCGCTGCGCTCGTAGTGGGCCCGGGCCCGGGCGATGTCGCCGTCGTAGATCTGCAGGAGCATCGACAGCGGCCGGAAGCTGGGCTGGAAGGGCGGCGCGGTGCCGGGCTCGACGCGCGCGCCGTCGGGATCGGCGAGGTCGAGGGTCCGCCGAGCCACGCGGCGCTTCTTGTCCTTGCGCCCGCCGTCGTCGGGCTCGTGGGCGAGGGCCACGGCGCGGTCGTACTCCTCGTAGATGCGCAGGGCGTCGAGGTCGAAGCTGATCGCGAACTCGGTGTTGGCCCGGTACGAGGCGAACAGCCAGCGCAGGAGCTTGGGCTCGTAGATGCTCAGGCAGTCGTCGACGGTCACGACGTTGCCCGACGAGCTCGAGATCTTGCCGCCCATGCCCTTGATCGAGACGAAGTCGTAGGCGACGTACTGCGGCGCCCAGCCGCCGTAGACCCGATCGACGATCTGCTTGGCGGTGTCGTAGCTGCCGCCGTCGGAGCTGTGATCCTTGCCGCCGGGCTCGAACATCACGCCCTCGTAGGCCCAGCGCATCGGCCAGTCGACCCGCCACGGGAGCTTGATGTCGCCGCCCTCGCGCAGATCCACAGCGCCCTGGCGACCGGTGGACTCGACCGTGTAGGTCACGGTCCACTCGCCGTCCCAGGCGAAGCTCAAGTCATCGCGCCCGGTCTCGGGGTCGAAGCCGGCGAGCGGCAGCCAGTCGGCGGCGAGGGGCTCGCGGCGATACTGGTTGAGGATCTCGCGGATCGTCTCGCGCTGCTCGAGGGCCTCGCGGATCCCGCTCGCGTAGTCCCCCGCGCGGTAGCGCTTGGACTGGCGGATGAACTCGCAGTCGATCCCGAGCGGCTCGATGCTGCGCTCGAGCCGGGCGATGTTGTGCGAGGCGTAGCTGTCGTGGTCGCCGTAGGGGTCGGGCACGTCGGCGATGCTGCGGCGCAGGTTCTCGCGCAGCATGTCTTGCTCGGGCATGCCGACGGGGACCTTGCGAAACACGTCGAAGTCGTCCCAGGAGTAGATGAAGCGGACCTGCTTGCCCTGGTCGCGCAGGGCTCGGGCGACCAGATCCACGGTGATGATCTCGCGGAAATTGCCGATGTGGACCACGCCCGAGGGCGTGATCCCGGCCGCCACGGTGTAGATCTCGGCGTCCGGGTGGGCCGAGATCGTCCGCAGGGCCGCGTGGTCGGCCCAGTGCGAATAGTAGGGGTCGGACGGTGCCATGGGCCGCGAAGCATGAGCGATCAGCCCTTGTCTGTCGAGCCGAGCTGAACCAAGACTGTGCGTGCCAATGTCGGGTTCACGCACTCGTCGCTCACGGGGCCAGGTGGTCGAGCTGGGCAAAGCGCTCGAGCGTGCGGTCGGCGGCGGCCACCCGTGGATCTTCCGCGACGCGCTGGTCGGCGAGCTGCCCGAGCCCGGCGAGGTCGTGACGGTGCTCGATCGCAAGCGGCGCTTCCTCGCCCGCGGGCTGGCCGAGCGCGGGCCGATCGGGGTCCGCGTGTTCACGACCGAGGACCGGGCCCTGGATCGGGAGCTGCTCGCCGAGCGCCTCGACAGCGCGCTCGATTTGCGCCGCCGCCTGGCCCCGCCCGCGACCGACAGCCTCCGCCTGGTCCACGGCGAGGGGGATCGGCTGCCGGGGGTCGTCGTCGATCGCTACGCCGAGCACGCCGTGTTGCGCTGCGACGGTGAGGCGATCGAGCGCTGGCGCGAGCCGATCGAGGCCCTCCTGCGCGAGCGGCTGCCGGGCCTCGGTGTCCGCACGCTCCTGCGCCGCAGCGGCCGCGGCGAGCACAAGCGGGTCGAGCCCGTGTTCGGTCGGCTGCCGACCGAGGCGATCGAGATCCGCGAGCACGGCATGCGCCTGCTCGTCGATCTGGTCCGCGGCCAAAAGACGGGGATGTTCCTCGACCACCGACAAAACCGCGCCCGGGTCCGCGAGCTCGTGGCCGGCTTGGGCGAGGCCGGGTACGCGCCGCGGGTCGCCAATTTGTTCGGCTACACGGGCGGGTTCTCGATCGCGGCCGGGCTCGGCGGCGCGGCCAAGGTCGTGACCGTCGACGTCGCCGCCCCGGCCCTGGCCCTGGCCGATCGGGCCTGGCCGCTCAACGAGCTCGAGCCGGGGCGCCACTACGGCGCCGCCGCCCCGGTCGAGCGCTGGCTGGCCGAGCAGCGCGGGCAGTTCGAGCTCGTCGTCGCCGATCCGCCGAGCTTCGCGCCGAGCCGCGCGACCCGGGACCGGGGCCTCGGCGCCTACCGGGCCCTGCACGCCGCGGCCTTGCCGATCGTCGCCGACGGCGGGCTGTACCTCGCGGCCTCGTGCTCGAGCCAGGTCGATCGCGCGGCCTTCGAGGACACCTTGCGCAAGGGCGCCCGAATGGCCCGCGTCGAGCTCGCCGTGCTCGAGCGCGGCGGGGCGGGCTTCGACCATCCAACTCCGCTGGGCTTCCCCGAGGGCGAGTATCTGGTCGCGACGCTGTGCCGCGTGCTGCGGTGAGCTCGGTTCCCGAGCTAGAACAACCGCTGAACTGAAAAAGCTGCTAGTGCGAGCCGCAAGGCGAGCGTTTGGGGGGAGCGGAGGGGGCTTCGCCAGGCCTCACGAGATGGTTCATCGGCTCTCGGGTCCGGGTTGCTCATGACGTCTGACGCCGGAAAAACTTGGCCTTGGTGAGGTCCCAAGCGGGAGGCAGCCGGATCCGAGAGGGGTCCCGTTGCAGCTCTTCGTACTCCTCGGGGGTGACCTCGGCGATCCTCGTAACGTAGGGGACATCCTTGGTCGGGGCGAAGACAAACGCCTCCACCGAGCCACTCGCGGGGGTCGATTCGCTGATCTCGAGCAGCGTAATGGTGTCCTCGGGGTCAATGTCGAGGAACACGACGAGGCGCAGTTCGGGCTCGACCTCGAAATGGTGCGCAGCCAACTTGCGGGCGGCGTCCTCTCTTTCTTGGCTGGGTCGCGGTTGCACGGGTGGAGAGTCGCGTGGCGAAGGCGAGTCGCGGCGGCGAGCGCGATTACTGCCGCGGCGCGAACAGATCGGAGAGCTCGTCGAGGACCAGGGTCCGGAGCGCGTCGGGGGCGTCTTCGCGGGCGGCGAGGACCCGCATCTCATTGATGATGCGCTGGCCTTGCTCGTCGTTGGCCGGATCCTCGACGTGGGCGAGGTTGTTGCCGAGCGCCATCGCGAGCTGCATCCGCAGGTGGTTGTCGGCGTCTTCCGTGCCCACGAGCGCGCGGATGCGGTCGAGCAGCTCCGAGGCCCGCGCGAGGTCTTCACGCTCGAGGGTGTCGCCGTGGTGGTTGACGATCGCCATGACCAGGCGGCGGCGCAGCTCGAGCAAGCCCGGGTGATCACGGTGGAGGCGCTCGAGGTCGTCGAGCAGGCGATCGGCCTGGGCGCTCGCGCGGCGCCGACCCGCGTTGACGTGGGCGTTGAACAGCGCGGTCGCGAGGTGCAGCTGCAGCGCGCCCGAGTGGGGGTGGGCCTTGGCCAGCTCGCGCAGCTCGAGCAGCAGCGCGCGCGCGCGCTGGTGTTGATCGCGTTGGTCGCTGTGCTCGTCGTTTGCGGCCCCGGTGTCGACGTGGGCGTTGACCAGCATCTGGCCGAGGACCTCGACCATCTCGAGCGGCGAATCGGCGAGATCGACCAGGTTGCGCGCGCGGGTGAGCAGGAGCTCGGCGCGGACCCAGTCGCCGCGATCCCCGGCCCGCGCGTGGGTCGCGAGCAGCATGCGCAAGTGGTCGAGGCGCAGCTGGGCGCGGACGCGGTGGGCCCGCTGCGCGCGGCCCCTGGTCGCGTGCTCGGGGGCGTCGAGGAGCCGAGCGCGGCCTTCGGGGTCGGCGTCGTCGGTCGACTGCAGCGCGTCGTCGCGGGTCAGGAGCGCGTCGGCCTCGGCTTGGAGCAGCTCGGCGGCTTCGTCGTCGTCGCGCTCGATCGTGTTGCGGTGGACCTGGAACAGGGCGCTCATCAGCTGGCCACGGAGCTCGGCGTCGGTCTCGTGGTGATCGACGAGCAGGCGCAGCTCGGACAGCGCCCGGGCGGCGCGGGTTGTCGTGGATCCGACCTGGCTGTCGAGGCCATCGAACTCGAAGCCGAGGCCCAAGACCGCGGCGTCGTGGAGGGCCTGGCCGAACGCGCGGATGATCGCCGCGCGCGCTCGGGCGCCGCGAAGACCCGCGCGAGTGTTGACAGCGACGTCGCCTCGAGCGCTCGTGCACAGCTCGCGCAGCTGCTCACGCAGGGACTCGGCGAGGAGCTCTTCGTCTGTCCGGAGCGCGCTGGCGTGGGCCATGACCAGGCCCTCGGCCAGGCGCACCCGGATCGGGTCGCCGCTCGGGAGCTCGAAGCTCGCGGCCAGCGTGCGCAGCCGATCGAGGAGCGCAGCCGGACGACTGAATTCGGCGGCGATCATCTCGCGCAGCCCGCGGGCGTACTCGCGGGCGATCGCCACGCCCGGATCGAACTCGTGGAGCCCCTCGAGCTCGGCCACGGCTCGCCCGGCGCGCTCGGGGTCGTCGGTCCGGGCGGCGCGGGCGAGCTCGTCGGCGAGCAATTCGGCGAGCGCGACGCGACACGCGGCGGCCGAAGGGTCGCGGTAGGATCGGGTGCGCAGCTCTTCGAGCGCCGCGAGCCGCATGGCCAGGTCGCCGAGCAGCTCGCCGCCGCGGATCATGTTGTAGAGGGCGGCGGCGAGGCGATCTTGGAGCAGGTCGGGCGTGCCCCCGCTGTGGAGCCGGGCGCGGATCTCGTCGAGGCGCCGCCACGCGTCGGCGGCCTCGCCTCTCTCGAACGCGCGGATCTGAGCGTCGAGCAGCGCGCCCGCGAGCGCGTCGGTGCAGCTGGTGCGGTCGGAGCCGGCGCTCGCAAGCACGCGCAGCTCGTCGATCAGGGCCTCGATCGCGTCGAGCTCGGCGTCGTCCCGCTCACGGATCGCCCGGGCGAGGATCACCGCGAGGCGGTCTCGCTCTTCGCCGGTCGCGGCGCCCGACGCGACCCGCTCTCGCAGCTCTTCTCGCTCGCCCTCGCTCACTGCGCGAGTATAGCGGCTTCTCCCCTCCGGGAACCCTCGCGCTTGGTCAGGGCTGGGCAGCGATCGCCCGGGCCAGCTCGTCCGGGAGTCGATGGTGACCGCCCTCGCCCAGCGTGAGCGCCTCGGCTCGGGTGATCGCGCCGAGTGTCACGCGACCATAAAAGTGCGGGAACAGCTCGGCGTGCTCATGCGGCGCGTGGCTCGGCGCCTCGAAGCGGAGCGCGGCGCCGTCGAGGGCCGCGCGAGAGATGGTCAGGACGACGAGGTCGTCGCGCCCGGCGAAGAAGCGGTGCAGCGTGCCGGGGACCTGGGCCGCCGTCGACAGGTGGACGTAGCCGTCGCGGCGGTCGAGCTCCGACAGCGGCAGCGCGCCCTCGGTCTGAGCCTGGGCCCAGACCTCGGCTTCACAGATGCGATAGAGGTGCATGAGGCCTGGACCATAGAGTATCGCGGACCAGGCGCGTAAACTGCGGTCATGGACCAGCTGATCGCCTGCCTCGCCATCGTCGGCTTTGTCGTCGTGCTGTTCCTGTTCGGCGACCGGATGTTGGCCCGCGAGCGGAGGCAGGAGCTCGGCGGCTGGCTGATCGACGAGCTCCCGTCCGAGGCCCGCGTCGACGCGCTGCCCAAGGCCTTCATCGAGTGGTTCGACCGCCTGTTTCGGACCCGGACCTTCGTCGTGCTCGGGCGCGAGCTCCACCTGCCTCGCTTCTGGCGCTCGGCGCTGGCCTCGTTCCTGGCCCTGGTCGCCGCGTTCGTGGTCTGGATCGCGAACAAGGGCGGCTTCTCGCAGCCGCCGAGCTCGGGCACCAACCTCGGCTTGCTGCTGCTGCTCTACGGCGGGGCGACGGTCGTCACCAACATCATCCCGGACTACCTCTCGCTGGTCGAGAGCCGCTTCGTGCTCGGCAAGATGAGCGAGACGCGATCGCTGCTCGGCAAGCTCGCGTGGCTGGCCCTCGACGTCGTCGCGACCGCGACGATCGTGTTTTGCTTCTTGTGGGGCTCGGGCTACCTGCTGCTGCCGCTGGTCCCCGAAGACTCGCTCTACGCGGTCGGCTGCCTGACCCAGGAGACCTTCGACTTCGATCGCATGCTCGACATTACGATCGCCGGGCTGACCTTCTCGACCCCGCCCGGGACGATCAACTACGACGTCTCGGGCATCTACATCTTCTCGAGCTTCTTCACCTCGTTTTGGGTCTGGCTGTACCTCGGCTCGAGCTTGCTCGTGCGCCTCGCCCAGCTCGCGCCGGGCCTGCGTGGGTTCTTGCGCCGGGCCTGCCGGGTGCAGGACTACCCCCTGCGCGTGCTCGCGGTCGTCTCGGGCATCGTCGCGATCGGGTTGTTCTCGCTGTCCCCGGTCGTGAGCTCGCTGCTGCCCGCGGACCGCCGCGGGACCAACGGCATGGACGGCAACGTCGGACAGATCGAGCTGTGCGAGCGCCTGCGCTGGCCCGCTACTCGAACAGCCCCGCGAGCTCGTCCCGGAGCCCGGGCGCGACGCTGATCGCCTCGGGTCGCACGCGGAGGCGGACGCCGCCCTTGCCGTCGCGCTCGGACACCCGCGGCCAAAAGCCCGGGACCTGCTGCTCGAGGGACTTGCGCACGCGCCCGAGCGCCTGGCGGTGGCCGGTGCCGAGGCCGGGGATCTCGCGCGGCGACAAGAACTGACGCGGTCGGCGGCGGGCGTGGGCGCACAGGTGAGCGAAGAGGTGAAATTGCTGGCGCGCGAGCGCGAGGCGCTGGCCGTCGATCTCGAGCTCGCAGCGGCGGCGGTGCTCGTTGCCGATCAACAGGATCTCGGGCCCGTCCTCGGCCATCGAAGTCGCCGCGCCCGCCCCGGCCAGCGCGGCCGAGCTCGACCCGCGACGCCGGGGGTGGACCGAGAGCAGCCGACGCACGCGCGGGGCCGGCCACTCCGACTCGTGGTCGTAGGGCTTCTTGAGGAAGTCGTCGGCGCCCGCGTGGAAGGCTCGACGACACAGCTCGTGATCGCGGCCGAGCGCGGTCGTAGCGATCAGCCCGGGCCGACGCGCGGGCGGCAGCCTCGACGCGTGGTCGATCAGGTTGAGCCCGCGCTCGATTCGAGGCGCGCGACCCCGGGCCCAGGGGATGTCGAGATCGACGAACGCGTAGTCGTAGAGCGTGTCTCGGAGCCGGTCTTCGGCCTCACGCTGCGAGGACGCGAGGTCGAGGCGGTGCCCGAGTGACTCCAGGATCTCGGCCGTGAGCTCGCGCTGCTCCGACTCGCGATCGACGACCAGGGCGACGGGGCGTGGGTGAGGCGTGGTCATGCGAGGTGCTCGGCTCGCGGTCGGGATCGCCACGCGGGGTGACTCGAAGCGGAGGGCGCGGCGCCTCGACCGGAGGGTCTGTCTGCCATCGCTTTGTGCCCGCGTCATCCTGGTCCAGGGGACGGCTCAACCGTTGATGGGCCCCCACGCGCGGCTCGGCGGCACGACGCGGCGGCGCTCGAACGTTGGTCACGCCTTCGCGCGAGCCGGGATTGAGCTCGAGCGGATGAGGGCAGCGACGCGCGAGCGCGCTCGTGTCTTGATGCAAAGTGTCGCCGCGGTCCCGCTCCCGAGGCGGGCGGTGTCGAGCCCGTGTCCGGGCCGAGCCCCTGCGCCGTCGGGCAAGCTCAAAGGCCAGACTGAGGCCAGCGTGGCCGGGCTCGCGTACTCGCGACGAAGCCCCGAGTCGCGATGGGCGCGCTCGGGGCTCGAGGACGGATGGTCGACGCTCCTTTCTAGTCCTGAATCAAGCGCTGCGCGCTCGACTCAGGACTTCTAGTCTTCAAGGGGCCTTTCAAAAAGGCCCCTCGCTGCGGCGGCGAAGCCCCCTCCGCTCACCCCAAACGCTCGCCTCTCGGCGAGTACTCGCTAGGTCTAGTTTGGGGGGCGGGTTGGACCGGTAGCGAGGTGCTCTCAGCCCTTGATGGGGACCTTGCGGACCTGGGCTTCGGCGCGCTTGGGCAGGTGGACTTCGAGTACGCCGAACTCGAGCTTGGCCTCGACCGCGTCGAGGTCGACGTCGTCACCGAGCGCGAAGCTGCGCCGGTAGTCGAGGGTCTCGGTCTCGGCCTCGAGCTCGAGCTGGCCGCCGTTGACGGTGATCCCGAGCGCGTCCTTGTTGACGCCGGGCAAGTCGGCGACGAGCAGGAATTCACTGTCGCTCTCGAGCACGTCGACGAGCGGGTGGACGACGGTCTTGGACGCGGGGGTGGATTGTGGGCTGGTCTGCGTGGACATGGTCAGAGCTCCTTTTTTGGGTCGTGGGCGCTCACGCGGCCTTGATGGTGATCTGGCGGGGTTGGACGCTGGCGTGCTTGGGCAGGCTGACGCGCAGGACACCGTCGCGCAGCTGGGCCTCGACGGCGCCCTGGTCGATGCGCTTGGGCAGGTTGATGCGACGCTGGAGCTCGTAGGCGCCACGCTCCCGGCGGAGGGCGGTGTAGCCCTCGGGGACCGCGGTCTCGCGCTTGGCGGTGAGCTCGATCCAGTCGTCGCCGACCGAGAGCTCGAGCGCTTCGGGGTCGAGGCCCGGGAGCTCGGCGCGGAGGATGAAGGCCTGCTCTTCATCCGCGAGGGTCAGGCGAGCGGGCTTGCGGACGAAGTTGGTCGCGCGGCGGCCGTTGGGCATGATCGCGTCGAACAACATGTCCATGGTGCGGAAGTGGTCGTTGGGGTTGAAGCGGTGGATCAGCATCGTTGGCTCCTGTGCGTGGTTGGTCCGGAGTCGGCGGTCGAGACCCGCGTCGCGGGGTCTTCGATGCGCCGAGCTCATGAGTCTCGGGGGGCGATACGCTCGCCTGCTTGGCTTGGGTCGGCCGCGCCGAGCTGGCTTCGTCGACCCGCGCTGAACTTGTGCACGTCATCTGGGACGTCAACCCCCGAGGTCGACGTCCGCAAAGATCGGGCTGGCTCACGCGGTCAGAGCCCCCGCCAAACTTCAATAACTGTCAGATCCGGACGCCAGCTTCGAGGTCGTGGTCGAGGCTCGCGCCCGGCCAGACCGCGGCCCGCTCGACTCGGACCCCTGCCGCGACCTTTGCTCGGGCACCGATCTGCACGTAGGGCCCGATCTTGGCGCCCGCGCCGATCTCTGCCCCCGGCCCGACGTGGACGCGCGGGTCGAGCTCGGCTCCGGGCCCGATCTTGGCGCTTGGATCGACGCCGATGATCGGGCGCTCGGCCCAGGGCAGGGCGGCGCGGCCGTCGAGCAGGTTGGCGATGCCCTGGAGGTAGCGCTCGACCGTCGAGTGCTCCCACCAGTAGCCGTCGTGGGTGTGGACGTCGATCCCCCGGGGGTCGGCGAAGAGCTGGCGATAGGCGGTGCGGACGATGCACTGCTCGCCCTCGGCGGGCACGCGATCGAGGAAGCGCGGCTGGATCACGTGGATGCCCGTGAACATCATCGCCGGGCCGGTCGTGGCCCCGGGCCGGGTCTCGCCGAGGAAGGTCGCGAGCGTGCCCGAGCTCGGATCCGCGGCCAGGCTCCCGCCCCAGATGCCCTCGGCGTCGGGCCGCAGGACCATCGTCGCCTCGGCATCGCGGCGGGCGTGAGCCTCGAGCACCGGGCGCAGATCGAGGTCGACGAGGATCTTGCCGTTGACGACGATGATCGGGCTGTCGTGACCGTCGTCGAGCAGGTGCCTGGCCTCGCGCAGGCCCCCGCCCGTCCCGAGGATCAGCCCCTCCTCGTGGGAGTACGCGATGTCGAGCCCCAGCTCCGAACCGTCGCCGAGCTCGTCGGCAATCTGTTCGCCGAGGTGGTGGAGGTTGACCACGATCTCGCGCACACCCTGCGCGCGCAGCCACAGCGCGGACCAACGAACGAGGGGCGCGCCGCAGATCGGCAGCATCGGCTTGGGCCGGACCTTCGTCAGCTCGCCGAGCCGCGTGCCGAAGCCGGCGGCGAGGATCATTGCGCGGGGAGATCGTCGACTCATGAGCGCGATCGAGCGTATCAGCTCTTTTTGTATCCAGTAGCCCCCGGCGGTGCAGAAGCTGCGCGGAGAGAGGTGCGCGGATCGCCGCCAGTCTCGCCAACAATGGGGTGATGGATACGCACTCGAACACGACGGGCGGTGCGCGTTGACGGGCGCGCTCTCAATCCTGGAGCTGTCGACCTTCGCTGCGCTGCTGCTCGCGTCGCCGCCGAAGCCGGAGCGCGCGGACGACAGAATCGTCGGCGTGCGCTTCGCCAACACCGTCCCGCTGCGCGAGCAGGGCCACCTGCGCGAGAGCCTCGCCGCGATGCTTCCGGAGACCTGCGAGCCCCCGCCGTGCATGGAAGACTGTGGCGAGGACGCGCCCACGCTCGGCGTCGAGATCGCCGGCGACAGCCGCGACTACGTCCTGCAGTGGAACGCGTGGGACCCGCGCCTCGACTCGCCGCTGCGCCTCGAGTCGAGCTGCGAGCTGTGCAGCCTGATCGAGCTCGAGGATCAGCTGGCCACCGATCTCGACGCGCTGTGCACCCGCCTCGACGCCCTCGACATGGCGCCGGGGCGCGTGCACGTGAGCTCCGAGCCCAGCGGCGCGCGGCTGCGCATCGACGGCGACACCCGGGGTCGCACGCCCTGGATCGGAGAGCTCCCAGCCGGCGATCACATGCTCGAGGTCAACACCCGCGGTCGCGCCTCGCAGGCGCGGACCGTGTGGGTCGTCGGCGGCGTCGAGGAGCATGAGCACTTCGAGCTGCTCGCCACGCGCAGGCGCCCGGAGTGGCCCGGGTGGCTGAGCATGGGCCTCGGCGTTGCGATGAGCTTGGCCGGATCGACGCTCATCGCGCTGCACGACAAGGACTGGTCCGGTCGCTGCTCCGGCGCCGACGTCGACGCCAACGGCAGCTGCCGCTTCGTCTACGCCACGCGCCCGCTCGGCATCGGTCTCACAGCTGCGGGCGCGGGCGCGATGGCGACCGGCATCGGTCTGATGGTCTGGGCCCAGCATGACAGCGCGGACCGGGCCAGCCTCGGCTTGTCGTGGAAGGGGCGGTTCTGAAATGTCGGAGGTCTCGGCCAATGAGCACACCGCTCGGACCAACACCCGGCCCGACTCGCGCGCCGGGCCCGTGACGGGCGATGACGCCTACAGCGAGCGCCGACCCAAGCTGGTCCCCGGCAGCGTGATCCCTGGCACGCGCCTCGAGATCGTTCGCTGGCTCGGGGAGGGGGGCATGGGCGTGGTGTTTGAGGTCCGCCACCTCGACATCGAGCGCCGCTACGCCGCGAAGCTGCTCTACTACAGCGAGAGCGTCGCGCGGATGCGTCGCTTTCGCGAGGAGGCGCGCACGATCAGCCAGATCGGGTCGCCGTGGATCGTCGAGATCTTCGACTACAAGGAGCTGCCCGACGGCCGCCTGATGTACCTGATGGAGCTGGTCGAGGGCTCGAGTCTCTATGTCGTGCAGCGCGGGCGGGCGGGCGAGCGCGGTACGGCCGCGTGCGAGCCCGCGCGGCTGATCGGGATCGCGCGGCAGGTCTGCAAGGGGCTCGCGCACGCCCACGAGGTCGGCTTCGTCCATCGCGACGTCAAGCCCGAGAACATCATGATCGGCCGCGACGCTGACGGGCGCGAGCAGGTCAAGATCGTCGACTTCGGCCTCGCCGCGTTGCTCGAGGGGCCCAAGGACGCCAACCGGGGCGGGACGCCAGCCTACATGTCGCCGGAGCAATGCAAGGGCCAAGACGCCGACGCCCGGGCCGACATCTACTCGTTTGGCGTGACCCTTTATGAGCTCGCGTGCGGGCGCCTGCCCTTCTTGCATGACGACGAGCGGCGGCTCCGCGAGGACCACGTTCGCACCCAGCCCGAGCCGCCCTCCACCTTCGC
The DNA here is from genome assembly GCF_002994615.1 of Enhygromyxa salina. Taxonomy (GTDB): domain Bacteria; phylum Myxococcota_A; class Polyangia; order Nannocystales; family Nannocystaceae; genus Plesiocystis; species Plesiocystis salina_A. The sequence goes on from NZ_PVNK01000286.1 coordinate 33,083, forward strand.
CCCTCCGGGCCAGCTGACGCCCGGCTTCGACACCTTGATCTTGCGCTGCATGGCCAAGCGACCCGCGGATCGCTACAGCTCCGCGGCCGAGCTCGAGGCCGCGATCATCGAGCTGCAGCTCAACCTCGGCTTGCGCACCCCGTGGGACAAGCTCCCCGCGCCCGAGCTCGAGGACGGGCGTCGTCAGCGTCGTCTCGACGAGGGGCTCGCGGAGCTGCGCAGCGACGACCTCCGGGTCCAGCGACGTCGCTTCCTCGTCGGCGCTGGGCTCGTCGTGTTCGTCGGCATCGGCGCGGCGGTCGGCTGGGTCGCCAACGCGGACTCGCGCGCCGAGGTCATCGCCGCGGACCAGCGCGAGCTCGACGCCCTGCGCGAGCGAGCGAGGAGCGCGGCCGCCCACGCGCGCTGGGTCTATCCGACGACCGACGATCCCCAGGCGGAGACCGCCTATCGCGTGCTGCTCGAGTTCGAGGCTCGGGACATCCCCGACGCCATCCGCGTCAGCGCGGCGCTGCGCGAGGAGTTCGCGGGCACCCTCGTCGGGCTCGGTGACACCTACTGGGATCGCGCGGGTGGTCGCGGCTTCGCGCGCGAGTTCTATGCTCAGGCCTTGGTGTTCGCGCCCGACCATCAGCGCGCGGGCCGACGCGCCGGTCTGAGCCTGGTCGCGCTGCTCGATCTGCGCACGCGCGCGGCCGCGGGCGACTTTGACAGCTACGAGCTCGTGGCCGTCGCCCCGCTGGCGAGCTTGGCCTCCGACGACCCGCAGGTGCAGCTCGAGGGTCTGCTCATGGCCGACGAAGAAGGTGTCCTCCCGGCCCGCGTGGCCGTCGACGTCGAGCGCCTGATCGAAGAACTCGAGGATCCAGCCTCCGCAGGCTCCACCGACCCTGACGGGCTAGGTGAGGCCCTGGGCGACGACAGCTCGGAGATCGACGGTCGACCGCGGAGGGGCCCGATCAAGATGGGCACCGACACCGAAGTACGATCCGGTCGCACGCGGGCCGAGATCAGCGCCACGGTCCGCGCGGCCGAGGCCGCCTACAACGCGGGCCACGACAAGAAGGCCGAGCGCCTGTTTCACCGCGCGCTGGGCCTCGACCGGCGCAGCGTCAGCGCCCTCGTCGGCCTCCACAACATCAAGTTCGACCGCGGCCAGTATCGCCAGGCCCTCAGCTACGCCAAGCGGGCGCTGGTCCAGCGACCCAAGCGCGGAGACCTTCACATGCTGGTCGCCGACTCGTGCATGAAAGTGCTCGACTACGAGTGCGCCCGGACCCACTACGAGCACGCGAGCGAGCGCGGCCAGAGCCGGGCCAAGCAGCGCCTGCGCATGCTCGACGAGCGCGCGGAAAAGTAGGGGGGGAGGG
>NZ_PVNK01000287.1 GCF_002994615.1 Enhygromyxa salina
GGTCGAGGGCTTGCGGGGGGAATTGTTGGAGGGGCAGGCGCCCTTTCACTGGATGCTGGAGTTTCCCGAGGTGTTCTGGGAGGGGCGGCCGGACCCCCTCGCGGGGGGGAAGAAGAACCGGGTGGCCTACTTTGACGCGGTGGTCGGGAACCCGCCCTTTGCCGGGAAAAATGGGGTGATCGCCGGGGGCGGAGCGCAGTATTTGGACTGGCTCAAGGTCGTGCACCCGGGCGCGCATGGGAACGCGGACTTGTGTGCGCACTTCTTCCGGCGGGCGGACCACTTGCTCGGGCCCCACGGGGCGCTCGGCTTGGTTGCGACCAACACGATCGGGCAGGGGGACACGCGGACGACGGGGCTGGCGGCGTTGGTGGCGAGGGGGGGCGTGATCTATGACGCGACGGTCGACTTGACGTGGCCGGCGCCCGGGGCTGCGGTGACGGTGTCGGTCGTGCACATGGCGACGGGGTCGGTCGGGAAGTGTGTGGAGGAGCCCGTGCTCCGGGCCGTGGACGCGGCGACGGGGCGGCTCACGGCGCGGCGGGTGGCGGTGATCAACTCGCGCCTGGCGGCTCGTGCGGAGCGAGCCGACCCGGTCGGGCTGCGGAGCAACGATGATCTGAGCTTCCAGGGGAGTATTGTGCTGGGCTTGGGCTTCACGCTGACGCCCGAGCAGCGAGACGCGCTCGTGGCCCGGGACGAGCGCAACGCAGAGCTGACCAAGCCCTACCTCGGCGGGGCGGAGGTCAACCGAAACCCAGACCAGGGCTTTGACCGCTACGTGATCGACTTCGGCGACATGACGCTGAGTGAGGCAGAGCGTTGGCCTGACCTCATCGGTATTGTTCGTGACAAGGTCAAGCCTGAGCGAGACAAGAACAAGAGGGAAGTACGTCGCAAGTACTGGTGGAAGTTTGGTGAACGGGCGCCCGCACTGTACGCGGCCCTCGCCGACATCTCGCGGTGCTTGGTGACCGCCCGCGTGACCAAACACCTATGTTTCTCCACGCAGCCACCGGACAGCGTTTTTAGTGAGCAACTGATTGTCATCGTCGCGAGTGCGAGGAGTTCGTTTGCCACCCTCCAGTCCCGCGTCCACGAGCGCTGGGCCCGGGCGCTCGGCTCCTCGATGAAGCAAGACCTCCGCTACACGCCCAGCGACTGCTTCCAAAACTTCCCCTTCCCGTCCCCCGACCCCCGGACCG
>NZ_PVNK01000288.1 GCF_002994615.1 Enhygromyxa salina
GCGGCCGGTCGGTCGGTCGCTGCGCTCCCTCCCTCGGTGGGCTGGGATGCGCTTCGCCGTGGTCTGCGTGGCCCCCTAAAAGGGGGCTCGTTTAGACTCCCCGACCGTCAGCGACTCTGCCACGCACGGCCGCAGGCGGCCGGTCGGTCGGTCGCTGCGCTCCCTCCCTCGGTGGGCTGGGATGCGCTTCGCCGTGGTCTGCGTGGCCCCCTAAAAGGGGGCTCGTTTAGACTCCCCGACCGTCAGCGACTCTGCCACGCACAGTCGCAGGCGGCCGGTCGGTCGGTCGCTGCGCTCCCTCCCTCGGTGGGCTGGGATGCGCTTCGCCGTGGTCTGCGTGGCCCCCTAAAAGGGGGCTCGCTTAGACCCCCCCGGCCGTCAGCGACTCTGCCACGCACGGCCGCAGGCGGCGCCGGTCGGTCGCTGCGCTCCCTCCCTCGGTGGCCTGCGTGGCCCCCAAAAGCGGGCTTTAACGTAGTTTCAGATAGCGCCCAGCACTTCGGGGCGGGGTCATCCTCGGCAAAGAGCAGAGCGCAAAAAGGGCTGGAGGAGGTCCGAGTTCGGGGTATCGCCGTACGAAAAGCAGCTTCGACGCCCACCCGACCGACATGGCAGGGCGGCACCAAGAGCCTTCTGCACCCCAGATGGAGAGGCGACGCCCCGAACTCGGACCTCCTCCAGGCCAGCGCGGACCCCCAACGTCCACGACACAGCCTCATCAACAACTCCGAGGCCCGTAGCGAAGCCCGGATCGGACTTCGGACACGCGCCGGCGATCAAGACTCGTCTCGGTCTGGGGAGCAGATAGCGCCCAGCGCTTCGGGGCGGGGTCATCCTCGGCAAAGAGCAGAGCGCAAAAAGGGCTGGAGGAGGTCCGAGTTCGGGGTATCGCCGTACGAAAAGCAGCTTCGACGCCCACCCGACCGACATGGCAGCGAGGTACCAAGAGCCTTCTGCACCCCAGATGGAGAGGCGACGCCCCGAACTCGGACCACCTCCAGGCCAGCGCGGACCCCCAACGTCCACGACACAGCCTCATCAACAACTTCGTCGACGCCCACCCGACCGACATGGCAGCGAGGTACCAAGAGCCTTCTGCACCCCAGATGGAGAGGCGACGCCCCGAGCTCGGACCACCTCCAGGCCAGCGCGGACCCCCAACGTCCACGACACAGCCTCATCAACAACTTCGAGGCCCGCCGCGAAGCCCGGCTCGGACTTCGGACACGCGCCGGCGATCAAGACTCGTCTTGGTCTGGCTCGCGGGGTTGCTCGATCTCGGTCAGGAGGCGGCGGAGGAGCCCTTCGACGAGCAGGGCTCGCTCGCCGGCGTCGTAGCGGCCGTCGCGGTAGCGGCTCTGGATATCTTCGTACTTCTCGTGGGTCTCGGAGATCAGCTGTTTGTAGGGCTTGCGCCGGGCCATGACCTCGCGTTGATTGGACCAGAAGAACGAGATCAGCGTTGCGATCGTGAAGCCCGTCAGGATCACGCCGAGCGGCCCGGCGAGCAGCCAGCGGATGCCGAAGCGCAGGGCCACGACCCCGGCGGCTCCGAGCGCGAGGTCGCGGACGCCGGCCTTCTTGACCCGGCCCCAGGCCATCGGGATCAGCTCGCCGCTGGCGAGGACGAGGGCGACGAACTCCGGGCGCTTGGCTCCACGCCCATACACGTCCTGGATGACGTGCTGCATGAAGGCATCAAAGCTCTCGTAGACCTCGGCCGGATAGGCGGTATGGGCGTCGGCGCTGGCCATGGGGCCAGGCTACCACGCACGGGCGTTTGGCCTGACGGGACGTGGTACGACAGGTGTGCCGATGAGCACCGAGCAGCAAAACAAGATCATGGTGAAGATGGGGGTGGTCGGCGCGCTCGTGACCGCCGGGGCCGCGGCCTTCTTCTTCCTGGCGGCGAAGTCCGACGCCCCACCCCCCGCCGAGGCGACCCGCGGTTGGGCGGGTGATCAGGTCGCGGTTGAAGCTGCGCCAGTCCCGTCACCGCCAAGCAGCCCCGCGCCGCCGCCGAGCGTCGAGGGAGCGGGCAGCGACGACCCGAGTGCCAAGGCGGGGTCGGCCCGGGCCAAGCGCATGGCCCGGGATCTCGAGCGCGAGCAGATCTGGTCGGCGCTCGCGCGCAAACATGAGCTCGAGCCCGAGGCGCCGGGCAGCGCCGCGCCGAGCGAGGCCGCGGCCGCGGCCCTGCCCAAGCTCGATCCCGAGTACATCAAGTCGGCGATCGCCGAGCAGCTCGTCCCGGTCGCGATCGAGTGCTACGAGAGCGCGCTCGAGGACGAGCCCGAGCTCGCGGGCACGGTCGTCACCCACTTCACGATCATCGGCGCCGAAGAAGTCGGGGGGGTGGTCGAGGACGCGACGATCGACGAAGACTCGACCCTCGCCAGCCCCTTCGTGCGCGAGTGCATGCGCGAGTCGCTGATCGCGGTGACCTTCGAGCCGCCGAGCGACGGCGGGCGCGTCGAGGTCACCTATCCCTTCGTGTTCGAGCCCGAGGCCCCGGACGAGTGAGGCGCGCAGACGCGCGCGGGCTCACTCGACCCGTCGGGGACGCAGCGCGCGGCCGAGCGTCGAGACCAGCTCCTCCGGGCACCGACACCAGGCGGCGACGTGGCGTCCGGGCTCGACGCCCTCGACGCCCGTCTCGCAGTCGGCGAAGCCCTCGCGGGCCAGAAACTCGTCGAGGTGGCCGTGAAAGTGCTCGGCGGTGCCCTGGGCCGTCGGTCCGAAGAAGTCCCAGTAGAGCGTCGGCTTGGGCGCGATCAGCTCGCGCAGCGCGTGGGCTTCGATCGTCTCGAGCGAGTTGGCGAGGAGGTGATCGTCGTCGACCTCGACCAGGCGGACCTGGGGCTGGGCCTGGGCGTAGCTGCGCGAGCTCTCGATCGGCACGATCGTGTCGCGGGTGCCGTGGATGATCACCGTCGGGCAGGTGACGATCGGCCGCGGCGGATGGGTCATCGCGTCCTCGACGAGGCCGAAGTGCACGTCGACGGGCGTGCCCGTGCCGTCGGGCAGCGACATGTGCCCGCGCTCGCGCCAGCGTTCGAAATTGTCCGGGCCGATCAGCGTTGGCCAGCGCGCGACGAAGTCGAAAGCGGGGCACAAGAGGATCAGCCGATCGACGCGCTCGGGGTGGAGCTGGGCCCAGCGGGCCGCGAGGTAGCCGCCCATGCTCGAGCCGACGAAGCGCCAGCGCGCGGGCTCGGGCCCGGAGCCCTCGCGCTCGTCGAGCGCACGATCGAACTCGTCGAGCGCGCCCAGCATGCTCGTGTAGGTCAGCTCGGCGAAGCTCGGCGCGTTGAGGTTGGGGGTGTGGAGCTCGCGTCCTTGCTCGGCGTAAAAGCGACGCAGCGCCTGGCCCTTGCGCGAAAAGTTCGACGACGCGAAGCCGTGCAAGTAGGCGTGGCGGATCGGCGTCACGGGTATCTCGTGCCACCGATGGGGCCTGCACACAAGCTCAGCGGGCGTCGGCGCGGATCGCTCGCGTAACCGGACGGTGCCGAGCACCGTAGCCTGACGCATGACCGCGAAACTGTCGCGCGAGCCCGACCCGACCCTCGAGGAGCTGGCCCGCGAGCCTGCCCGGCGCCCGGCGGTGCTGCGGGCCATGGCCCGCCGACGTTTTCTCCAGCAAGCGGGCGCTGGCGCGACGGTGCTGGCCTTCGGCGGCATCTACACGATCGCCGAAGACGGCCTGTTCGCGCGGGCCAAGGCCGAGACCCGAGCCGACGGCCGCCCGCGCGTGCCCCCGGGCCAACAGGTCATCACCAAGCTCCGACCGATGGGCGGCGAGCCCGGCGACACCTCCAAGTCCAAGTACCGGCTCCGGATCCACGGCGAGGTCAGCAACGAGCTCGACCTCGGGTTTCGCGACCTGCTGAAGATCACCCAGGTGACCCGGGCCAGCGACGTCCACTGCGTGACCGGGTGGACCGTGCTCGGGGCCAAGTGGACGGGCGTGCAGCTCCAGACCCTGGCCAAGCGGGCGGGCGTCAAGGACACCGCCCGCTTCGTGATCTTCGAGGCCGCGCACGGCTACACCGCCAACGTCCCGCTCGCCGACGCCCTCGCCGACGAGGTCATGGTCGCCCACAAACTCGACGGCGCCCCGCTCACAACCGAGCACGGCGCGCCGATGCGCGCGGTCGTCCCAGATCTGTATTTTTGGAAGAGCGCCAAGTGGCTGACCGGGATCCGCTTCGTACGCCGAGACGAGTCCGGCTACTGGGAGCGGCGCGGCTACAGCAACCGCGGCGACCCATGGACCGAAGACCGCTACAGCTAAAGACCGCGACCAAAGAGCAGAGCAGCCCCGCACCCCCGCACCCCCCGTTTGAGAAGCTCAACCGGAGCGCAGCGAGGGGCCGTGCGTGGCAAAGCACAGGGTGCCGCGGGTCTAAACCGAGCCCCCTTCTAGGGGGCCACGGAGGCCACCGCGGGGCTCATACCAGCCCACCGAGTGACGAGCGCAGCGAGGAGTGACCGGCCGCTTGCGGCCGTGCGTGGCAAAGTTGCTGACGTACAGGGGGGTCTAAAACCTTATCATCCGCGTCCATGTCCGACCCGTCTTTCTCGACCGCACTGATCACCGGAGCATCCAGCGGCATCGGAGCGGCGCTCGCCAAGCTGCTCGCGGCCGAGGGCACCGAGGTCGTGCTCGTCGCTCGGCGCGAGCAGGCCCTGCGCGAGCAGGCCGAGGCGATCACCTCCGCGGGCGGCAAGGCCAGGATCGAGGTCCTCGACGTCAGCGATCCCGAGCGGACCGAGGCCCGCATCCGCGAGCTCGACGAAGCGCTCGGCCTCGAGCTCGTCGTCGCCAACGCGGGCGTCGGCAATTCACGTTGGGGTGGCAAGCTGGCGTGGAACGACTGCCGCAAGGTCATCGCCGTCAACGTCTGCGGCGCAGTCGCAACCTTGACCGGAGCGATCCCGGGGATGGTCGCGCGCGGCCGCGGCCACCTGGTCGGGGTCTCGAGCATCGCCCAGTACCGCGGGCTGCCGTCGAGCGCGAGCTACTGCGCGAGCAAGGCGTTTTTGAGCACCTTCCTCGAGAGCCTGCGGGTCGACCTGCACGCCACGGGCGTCGCCGTGACCGACGTCCGCCCCGGCTTCGTCGACACCCCGATGACCGAGGACATGAAGTCCAAGCCCTTCTCGATCGAGGTCGACAAGGCCGCGAGGATCATCGCCCGGGGGGTCCGTAGCCGACGCAAGGTCGTCGCGTTCCCGGCCCCGATGAAGATGATCGGCCACATGCTCCAGCTCATGCCCAAGAACATCTACGAGCCCGCCGTGCGCCGCGGCAAGAAGTAGCGAGGCCCCCACGGGCCCGCGCTGTCACTCGCGGTCCGAGCCCCACGCCGCCCGCCGCCGCCCCGGCGCGAGCGCGTAGGCCGAGGGGATCACGACCAGGGTCAACGCCGTCGCAACCACCAAGCCGCCGATCACGGCCAGCGCCAGCGGCTGGCGCAGGGCCGCCCCCTCACCGAGCCCGAAGGCCATCGGCAGCAGCCCGAGCACGGTCGTCGCCGTCGTCATCAAGATCGGTCGCACGCGGACCTTGCCGGCCTCGACCAGGGCCGTGCGCACGTCCATGCCCTGGCCGCGGCGCTGGTTGACGGCGTTGATCAGCACGATCGCGTTGTTGACCACGATCCCACCCAAGATGATCGCCCCGATCCCGACCATCGCCGAGATCGGCGTGTTGGTCAGCAAGCACGCCAGGACCACCCCGACGGCCGCGAGCGGGACCGTGAACATGATCAAGAAGGGGTGGTGGAGGCTCTCGAAGCTCGAGGCCATGACCACGTAGACCAAGAAGATCGACAGCAGCGCGGTGAAGGCCAGGCTCTCGAGCGAGGCGCCCATCTCCTGGGCCTGTCCGGCGACCTCGGCCTCGACCCAGCGTCCGGCCGGGACCTCGGCGCTGGCGACGTCGAGGACCTCATTGATCTGGGCCGCGAGGCTCCCGAGGTCACCGGCGTCGGCGCGGGCGCGGATCCGGAGGCCGCGGCGTCCGTCGATCCGGCGGATCTCGGCCGGGCCCTGGCCGGGCTCGACCTGCGCGACCGCGGCCAGCGGGATCGACTTGGGCGGGGTGCGCTGGCCGGTCAGGGCGTCTTCGCTCGCGGCCACGACCCCGACCTGGATCCGCTCGACGTCCGCGATGTCCGAGCGATCGACCTCGGGCAGGCGCACGCGGATCTCGAGCTGCTTGTCGGTGGCGTGGAGCTGGCCGGCGACCTCGCCCTGGATCGCGCGCTGGATCGCGGTCGCGGCCTGATCGACGTCGAGCCCGGCGAGCCCGAGGCGCTCGCGATCGAAGTCGACGCGGACCTCCGGGCGGCCGCTGAGGTCGTCGGCCGCGACGTCGGCGAGGCCCTCGATCTCGCGCAGGCGCGGCAGCAGCCGGCGAGCGTGGGCGATCGCGTCGGCGCTCTCGTCGGCGAACACCCGGACCTCGACGGGCGACTCGAACGAGAACAGCGCGGGCCGTCCGAAGCGGACCCGATGATCGACGCCGTGAAGCACGAGCTCGGTCGCCGCCGTGACGTCGGCGAACAGCTGATCCTCGATCGCCTCGAGCTCGGCGCTCGCGGCCAGCTCGGGCCGGAGCCTGAAGTTGATCTGGGCCAGGTGGGTGCCGGCCTGGCCCCCGGTCGCGGACCCGCCCTGGGTCACGCTGCCGACCCGGGCGAACACCAGCTCGAGGCGATCGTCGTCGGCGAGCTCGCGCATGATCCCGCGGGTCAGCGCCGTCGAGCGCTCGAGCGCGGTCCCCTGGGGCAGCTCGATCTGGACGTAGACCTCGCCCTGGCGGACCTCGGGCAGCAGCGTGCGGCCGAGGTCGCGGCCCGACCACACGATCACCGCGCAGACGCCGAGGGTGCCGAGCAAGACCGGGATCCGGGCGCGCAGGGCCACGCGCAGGAGCTTGGGGTACTGGGCCTCGAGCAGCTCCCAGCCCTTGGTCAGCGGTCGCGCGCCGCGCTCGAGCAGCCACCCGAGGCCGCGCACGCCCAGCCGGATCGGGACCCACACGAGCGCCGGGATCGCGACCAGCCAGGCCAACACCGAGCGCTTGGACTTGCCCTCGGGCTCGGGGCTCGCGTCGCCGTCGCCGTCGCCGAGCGCCTGGAGCACGGGGACCAGCGTCAGGCTCACGACCATCGACGAGAGGATCGAGAAGCTGACCGCGTAGGCGAGGTCCCGGACCAGCTGCCCGGCGACCCCCTCGACGAAGGCCATCGGCAGGAACACCGCGACGGTGGTCAGGGTCGAGGCCACGACCGAGCTGGCGATCTCCACGGTCCCGCGCACGGCGCTTTGGCTCCGGCTGGCGTCGGGATCGTGCTCGCGGATCCGGGCGATCGCCTCGAGCGTGACGATGCTGTTGTCGACCAGCATCCCGACCCCGAGCGCGAGCCCGCCGAGGCTCATGAGGTTGAGCGAGATCCCGAGGGTCGTCAGGGGCACGAAGCTGACCAGCAGCGAGATCGGGATCGCAACGCCGATGACCAGGGTCGAGCGGAGGTCGCGGAGGAAGAACAACAGGACCAAGATCGCGAGGCCGCCGCCGATCAGGGTGTTGAGCGCGACCTCCATGATCGCGGCGTCGATGAAGCGGGCCTGGTTGCTGAGCACGACCAGGCGGTGACCCTCGGGCAGCTGCTTCGACAGCTGCTCGACGCGCTCGAGCACCTTGTCGGCGACCCGGACCGTGTTGGCGTCGGCCTCGCGGAACACCGCGAGCTCGATCGCCTCCTCCTGGCCGACGAGCGAGACCTCTTCGCGCTCGAGCGCGGACCGTCGGATCCCGCGGCCATCGCCGGGGTCGACGCTCAGCTCGCGCAGGCGCAGCGCGCCGCCCTCGACCCCAGCGTCCTCGCGGATGATGATCTCGCCGAGCTCCGCGGGGGTCTTGGCCTCGTGGACCGTGCGGATCAGGTAGCGGTTGCCGTCGTCGGTCAGGCCGCCGCCGGGCCGGTTGATGTTGTCGGCCCCGATCGCGGTCACGACCTCGGCCGCGTCGACCCCGAGCGCGGCGAGGCGGTCGGGGTCGAGCTCGACGACGACCTCTTCCTCGTCGCCGCCGTGGAGCTGGACCGCCGCGACCCCGTCGAGCTTCTCGAGGGTCTGCTTGATGTCCTCGTCGGCGAGGTCGCGCAGCTGGCGAAAGTCGAGGTTGCCGTCGGCGGTCTCGGCGACCAGCGCGAGGCGCAAGATCGGCTCTTGCGAGGGGTCGTAGCGGAGCACGATCGGCTGCTCGGCCTGGGTCGGCAGGCGCACGCGGTCGAGCTTCTCGCGCACGTCGGCCATCGCGTCGTCGATCGTCGTGCCCCAGGCGAAGTCGAGCACGACCTCGCTGACGCCCTCGCGCGAGCTCGACTCGAGCGCGATGATGCCCGGGACCCCGCCGACGAGCTCCTCGATCGGCCGCGTGACCAGCTCCTCGACCTCGGACGGGGCCGCGTCGGCGTACTCGGTCTGAACCGTGATGCTCGGGTAGCCCAGATCCGGCAGGAGCTCGACGGGCATGCGCGTGAGCGCGACGAGGCCGAACAGCAAGAGCGCGATCGTGACCATCGTGACGGTCACCGGGCGCCCGACCACGCCAGAGATCAGACGCCAGAGCCCGTCGCGCGCCGCCGCGGCGGCGCCGGGAGCCCGGTCGCCTCCAGGCCTGGGCGAACCCGAACCCGGGGCGTCGGCGTCGTCGTTCCCGTTGGCAGTCATCGCTCCGCCAGGCCGCTCAGCGCCGCCGCTTGCCGCCCCAGCCGCCCCGGCGTCGCTTGCCGTCGTCGTCTTTGGCCTCGGCCTCGGGCTCGCGCTCGCGCTCGATGTCCGGCTCGCCGGCGGGCTTGATCGGCATGCCCTCGGTGATGCCGTTGGCGTCGACCAGCACGCGGTCGTCCGGGCCGACGCCCGAGCTGAGCTCGACGCGCTCGCTGCCCTCGAGCCCGATCTCGACGGCCACGCGTCGGGCCTTGCCCTCGCGCAGGACGTAGACGTAGCGCTGGCCCTCGAGCTCGAACACCGCGTCGACCGGCACGCTGGGCGTGGCCTCGCGCCGCTCGAGCAACACGCGGGCGCGGACGAAGGCGCCGGGGACCGCGAGCGGCGGGTAGTCCTGGGCCTGGACCAGGAACTCGACGGTCCCGGTCAGCGCGTCGACGATCGGCGCCCGGCGGATGACCTCGCCCGTGAAGGTCGAGCCGTCGATGAGCTCGATCTCGACTTGGTTGCCCACGCTGACCCGGGCGGCCTCGCGCTCGGGCAGGTGGAGCGGGAGCTCGAGGGCCGAGAGATCCGCGAGCTCGTAGAGCACCGTCGAGGTGCCCGCGAGGTTGCCGACGTCGACCTCGCGGCTGACGATCGTGCCCGCGAAGGGCGCGCGCACGGTCATCGTCGAGGCCTGGGCCCGCGACAGCCGGGCGGCGGCGCGGGCCGTTTGGAGCTCGTGGCGGCGGGCGTCGATCTCTTCTTGGGCGATCGCCCCGCTCGAGTCGAGGCCCTCGAGCCGGCCGAGCTCGGCCTCGGCGTTGGCCGCCTCGAGCCGATCGCGCGAGGCCTGGAGCGAGAGCTCGCGGCCGTCGAGGCGGGCGAGGATCTGCTCGGCCTCGACGACGTCGCCGACCTCGACCTCGAGCACGTTGATGATCCCGGCTCGGATCGGTCGAAGCTCGGCCCGACGCAGGGGCTCGAGCGTGCCCGAGGAGCGGTAGTGACGCTCGATCGTCGCGGGCTCGACGGTGGTCAGCTCGACCGCGAGGGGCTGGGGCGGCCCGCCGCCGCGACCGCCCTTGCCACCGCGCCCGCCCTTGCCAGCTTTGCCACCCTTGCCGCTCTTGCCACCGGGCCCCGCTCCGGACGCGCCGCCGCAGCCGAGGGGCAAGAGCGCGCTCAAAGCCGCCGTGAGCACGCCCCTGCGTGTCCAGTCGCGACCTAGATCGCCGTTTGAGCCGACCTGTGCGGGATCCCGAGCCATCTCGTCTGTCTGCGCTCGGCTACCGCCGTCGCGTACCCAGTGGTAGGACAGGCCCATGGGTCAGTCAACGAGCCCCGCGCCCGCGCCCGCGCGCGAGCTGATCGAAGCCAACCACGAGTTCCCTGGCGAGTACCTCATCAAGGCCTTTGGACCCGCGACCGAAGGGTTTCGTGTCGCGATCGATGCCGCCGCACGCGAAGCGGTCGGTGCGCGTGTCGAGCTCCGCGAGCGGATCAGCAGCAAGGGCAATTCGATCTGCATCACATTGACCCTCCGGGCCGAGACCGTCGATGAAGTCATCTTGGCCTACGCCCGTCTCCACGACGTCCCGGGCCTGAAGATGATCCTGTGAGACTCTTCACTCCGTCGCGTCCGCGCCCGCGCCGATCCTCCTCGACAATCGCCACGTCACCCGCCAGCACAGTCTCCCAGGATCCAGGACCCAGGGCCCGAGCGTAGCGAGGGTATCGGGGCTCCGGGTCGAGTCTCGGAGACGACGAAGAAAGGTCGCCATGAATCACGCCAGTGTCTTTCGGTCCTCGCTCTGCCTCGTTCTCCTCACCGGGGTCGCCGCCGGCACCCTCGGGTGCAAACCCAAGGCCGTCCGCGGGGGACCCGGGACCGAGAACCCCAACCTCGACGAGGGCGCGCTGAGCACGACCCTCGACCGCAAGGACATCAACTACCTCGTCGACGAGAACCTCGAGGCGATGTTCGCGTCGGCCTGGTGGGCGCGCGACGTCCAGGGCTCGATGGCCGACCCGCCAGTCGTAGCGATCTGGCCGATCAAGAACGCGACCAGCATGCACCTCGACGACCAGATGTTGACGCTGCTGTCGCAGATCGAGACCACGATGGTCAACTCGGGCGCGGTCTCGGTCGTCAGCCGCGAGCGCCAGGCCGAGATGGTCGCCGAGGCCCAGCTCCAAAACAGCGACCTGTTCGACCCCGCGACCGCGGCCCGGCTCGGCGCCCAGCTCGGGGCCAAGTACTACATCACCGGCAAGGTCACCTCGACCGAGGAGCGCTTCAACAAGGAGCGCCGCGTCCAGTACTCGCTGTTCATCCAGGTCATCGAGGTCGAGACCAGCGTCGTCAAGTTCCAGTTCACCTCCGAGCGCTCCAAGGCGATCGTACGGTAGCCGGCGTGGGGGGTTCTCGGTCTCGGGGTACAGGTCGGCGGTGGCCGACGCTGGCGTTGGTGGCCACGCTCGGCGTGACGGCCGGGGTCGCGACGTCGTGCGCGACCTACTCGGACAAGACCCAGGAGATGCGCGAGCTGGTCACCGCCGGGCAGCTCGAGGCCGGGCTCGCCGAGATCAACCGCTTCATCAAGGTCAAGGACCCCGTCGAGCTCCCGCGCAAGTGGAAGAGCGAGACGGCGCTCGCGATCCTCGAGCGCGCGACGATCCTCCACGCGATGCAGAGCTGGGACGCGAGCGCGAGCAACTTTCAGGCCGCCGAAGAGCAGCTCGAGCTCCTCGATCTGCGCAGCTCGGCCGACGAGATCGGGCGCTACGTGTTCTCCGACGCGGCGACCCACTATCGCTACACGCCGACCGAGAAGCTCTCGCTCAACGGCGTCAACCTGATCAACTACCTCGCCCAGGGTGATCTCGACGGCGCCAAGATCGAGGCCAAGCGCTTCTCGATCATGCGCCAGTACTTGCTCGACTACGACCCCGAGCACGCCCACGGGGCGTTCGGGTCGTACCTCGCGGGCTTCGTCGCCGAGCGCCAGGGCAACGCCGACGAGGCCCTGCGCTACTACGACGAGGCCCTGCAAGAGCGCGAGCTCGCGACGCTGCGCGATCCGATCGTGCGCCTCGGGCAGCGCGGCAGCTACCGCAGCGAGCGACTCGACCGCTACATCGGCGGCCCGGCGATGCCGGCTCCGAGCGCCGCGCAGCCCGGCGAGGACCCGGCGGCGGCGAGCGAGGACGCGGCCCCTGCCGAGCAGCCGATCCCGGTCGAGGCCGCGGCGCCCGCCGAGATCCTCGTCGTCATCAAGACCGGCCGGGTCCCCTACAAGGTCCCGGTCCGCATCCCGGTCGGCGCCGCGATCGGCATGGCCGGCGCGTTCGTGACCGGTGACACCCGCCTGCTCGAGCACAGCGCCATGAAGGTCGTGGTGTTCCCCGACCTCGAGCCCGCGGGCAACCTGTTCGACAGCGCGTCGTGGACGGTCGACCAGATCCCCGTGCAGCTCGACCTCGTCAGCGACCTCGGCGCCGAGATCAGCCGCGAATTCGACGAGCTGCGCCCGAAGATCATCGGCTCGGCGATCACCCGCCTGATCGTGCGCGCGGCCGCGGCCGAGGGCGCTCGCGCGGCCGGCAACGAGGGCAACGAGGTCGTCGGCCTGCTCAGCGCGCTCGCGATCGAGGGCGCCATGGTCGTGCTCGACAAGCCCGACACCCGGTCTTGGACCACGCTCCCGGACCGGGTCTGGATCGGCCGCGTCCAGGTCCCCCCCGGCCCGCACACCCTCGACATCGTCGTGTCTGGCAACGGCGGTCAGGAGCGCCGAACCACCGAGGTGAATGTGGGTGAGGGAGGCTACGTCGTGCTCGACGTCACGACACTTCGGTGAGCGTGGGCGTCGAGTTCGGCCCATGATCTGTTCGCCGATCCCAGGAGCAAGCCCATGAGTCTCGCGTTGATTGCCAGGTCCGCCCGCCTTCCAACCGCCCACGGCCGGGGCCGCAGTAGGCGAAGGCGCCTCGGGTTGGCGCTGTCCTTCGGGCTCCTCGGCGCTGGCCTGGGTCTGGTCGCCGCCCCGAGCGAGGCCGAGGCCGCCCGCGGCGGACCCCGGGGGATCGAGTTCGAGGGCGCGCAAGATCGCCGGGGTGTCTACGTGGGCCCCGGCGTGTTCTTTGGTTTCTCGGGCATGAAGGCCACGGTCGTGCCCGATGTCGGCCTCAGCCTCGCCTTCGGTGGTGGCGTGAGCAAGCGGGCCCTGCTCGGCATCAACCTTCACGGCGCCAAGTATCTCGGCCGGGCCGAGGGCGCGAGCTCGTGGATGTTTGGCGGCGACTTCGAGTTCACCGGCTACGCGTGGCAGGGCCTGTACATCCGCACGGGTCTCGGCGGCGTCGGCCTCCCGGCCGGTGACCCCGACAACACCCTGGTCGTGGGCCTCGGCGGCAACGTGGGCGTGGGCTATGAATTTTGGCTCAACGCGAGCGCGGCAGCGTCGGTCGGGATCACCTACGATCTGCGCTACATCGCCGGCGAGCGCGAGCTGGTGCCCGATCCCCTCCGCCACACGGGCATGGTCGGGATGCGCTTTAGCTTCTACTGAGGTGCGCGTTCGTCCGGAAACATACTGCGCATTCGTCACTAACCTGCCCGTCTTTGTGACCACGCTCACAAGGATGTGATCGCATCTCGTTCGGCGATCGCGGTCCAGGGTGACGGGTACTAGCCCAACCCGTAGAATCGCGGTCCGATGGCGAAGTCCAAGAAGGACAGCGGCGAGGGAGAAGACGATCGAAGGGCCGACCTCGAGGCCGAGATCGCTGCGCTCCGCTCGGATCTCAATGATGCGCGGGCCGATCTGCGTGACGCTCGAGCCGACCGCGAGCAAGCGCGCGGCGAGGTCAAGCAGCTCCGCGAGGAGCTCCAGAGCGCCCGCCTCGAGCGCGACGCGTCCCGCGACGAGGCCCAGCAGCTTCGCGCGCAGGTCGACGAGCTCAAGTCGGCGGGCGGCGGCGTCGACGATCGGATCGGTTACCTGCGCGAGCTCCAAAACAGCATCATCAGCGCCGCGCCCGACGTCGACGACACCCTGACCGCGCTGACCGAGATGCGCGCCGGGCTCAAGAACATCGCCGACAGCGTCGACCTGCTCGCGTCCAACGCCGAGGAGAGCTCGAGCTCGATCCTCGAGATGGCCGCCGCCAACGACGAGGTCGCCGAGAGCATGTTCAACCTGGCCTCGTCGGTCGAAGAGACCGCGATCTCGATCGAAGAGATGACCTTCTCGGTCCGCGAGGTCGCCAAGAACATCGAGGCGCTGTCGACGACCGCCGAGGAGACCTCCTCGGCCATGAACGAGATGGACATCTCGATCCAGCAGGTCGAGAACAACGCCAACGAGACCGCGCAGATGACCGAGGAGGTCGTCTGGGCCGCCGAGGGTGGCGTCGACGCGATCAACCGGACGATCGAGGTCATCAACTTGATCAAGACCTACTCGGCCGACGCGGTCTCGGTCATCGGCCGCCTCGGCCAGCGCATCGGCGAGATCGGCGGCATCTTGTCGGTCATCGACGACGTCGCCGAGCAGACCAACCTGCTCGCGCTCAACGCCGCGATCATCGCCGCCCAGGCCGGCGAGCACGGCAAGGGCTTCGCCGTCGTCGCCGACGAGATCAAAGATCTCGCCGAGCGCTCCGCGACCAGCACCAAGGAGATCGCCGAGATCATCAAGGCCGTCCAGCGCGAGAGCTACAACGCCGTCGAGGCCGTCCAGCGCTCGAGCAAGTCCGTCGACGACGGCGTCCGCGTCAGCCACCAGGCCGAAGACTCGCTCAAGCGCATCTCCGACTCCGCCCGCCGGTCAACGCAGATGGTCCGCGAGATCGCCCGCGCCACCGTCGAGCAGACCAAGGGCTCCAAGCAGGTCACCGACGCGATCAACGTGGTCGCGACCACGGTCCAGCAGGTCGCAACCGCGACCAGCGAGCAGGCCCGCGGCGCCGAGCAGATCATGAAGTCGGCCGAGAAGATGAAGCAGATCACTCGGCACGTCGAGCGCTCGACCCAGGAGCAGACCCGCGGCAGCCGCCAGATCACTCAGGCGATCGAGACCATCTCCGAGCAGATCAGCCAGCTCAGCTCCGCGCACCAGGGCCAGACCCAAAACGCCGACACGATCGTCGAGCGTCTGTCCTCGATCCGCGAAGCCACCCAGTCCCAGATGGAGCTCATCGAGCGCTCCCTCGGTCAGATTTAATTAGACCCCCCTGGCCGCTTTCGCACGTTGCCACGCACGGCCGCTGCGCGGCCGGTCGCCCCCTCGTTTCACTCGGGTGCTCGGTGGGCTGGTATGTGCCACGCACGGGTCTGCGTGGAGGGGGCTCATCCGGTACCGGATGTCCTCCGTTTTTGGGGTTCTGGGTCCGAGTGTGTTCCGCGTTCTCTCTGGTTGCGGGGATACGTCCTGTCCGGTGTGCGTGACTCGATGTTGTCCGGTACCGGATGAGCCCGCTTTGCGTGAGTGGAGGCTGTTCGGTACCGGATGAGCCCCCTTTTAGGGGCCACGCATCCGATCGCTAGGCACATACCAGCCCACCGAGCGGGGGAGCGAAGCGAGCCCGCGACCGGCCGCTTGCGGCCGTGCGTGGCAGAGTTGTTGACGACCAGGGGGGTCTAAAAAACTCACCGATACGCGTCGGGTTCGATCTCGAAGCGTTCGATCCAGCGGTGGATCTCTTTGGGCTCGCGCTGGAGGGCGCGGGCGACCTCGGCTGTGTCGCCGCCGGTCTTGGCCAGCTCGCTGACGAGCTTGGCTCGGAGCTCGCTGACGCTCTCGGGGCTCTGGGGCATGTCGCGGCGGCTGGCGAGGATGTCGTCGAGGAGATCGCGGGAGATCTCGCCGTTGGTCCCGGCCAGGATCGAGGCGGTCGCCAGGGTCTGGTGGAGCTCGCGGACGTTGAAGGGCCAGCTGTGGCTCAAGATCCGGCGGAAGGCCCGGGTTGCGATCTTGACCTCGGCGCCAGCGCGGGAGCGGTAGACGACCTTGGTCAGGACGCCGAGGTCTTCACGGCGACGACGCAGCGGCGGCAAGGTGGCGTGGAACCCGGCGAGGCGCGAGTAGAGGTCGGGGCGGAACTTGCCAGCTTCGACCAGCGCGCGGATGTCGTGGAGGGTCGAGCAGATCACGCGGACGTCGAACTTGCGCGGCTGATCCTCGCCGACGCGCATGACCCGACCCTCGGCGAGCGCGGCGTGGAGCTTGGTCTGAGCGGCGGGCGAGAGCTCGCCGAGCTCGTCGAAGAACAAGGTGCCGCGATCGGCCTGCTCGAAGATGCCGGGGCGGTCTTCGTCGGCGCTGCCGAACAAGATCGAGTCGATGCGATCGTCGGACAGGGCCGCGAGGTTGGCAGCGACGAAGGCTCCAGGGCGCTCGCTGAGCTTGTGGACCGAGCGCGCGGTGATCTCTTTGCCGGTCCCGGTCTCGCCGTGCAGCAAGAGCGGGACGTCACTGGGGGCGAGACGAAGCAAGGTGCGCTGGATGCCACACAGCGCGGGGTTCGAGGTGCCCGAGGGATCGAGCACGCGGACGTGCTCGGGCGGCAGGTCTTGCTGAGTGACCTCGCGGATCATCCAAAACGAGCGACCGACCTCGAACACCTGCCCGGGCAGCAGCCGGGCCATGCCGGGGATCGCCTGACGCTCGATGTGCGTGCCGTTGCGGCTGTCGAGATCGCACAGGTCGAACTCGAGGCCGACGCCCGACTTGATGATCCGAACCTCCGCATGGCGACCGCTGACCCACCCGAGCGGGATCCGGATCGCGAGCTCGTCAGCCTCGACCTCCGACTGCAGATCCGCGCCGCTCACACGGCCGAAGCGGATCTTGGACACGTTGTCGAGTGACCACACGCCTCCGGCGTCGCGGAAGTCGTTCTCGCTCGAGCCAATGAAGATCAACCAGGCGTGCGCCGGGCCCCGTCCAAACAAGGGCGCGTCATCTGAGAGGGTTTCTTCGGGGATGGTCACGTCCACCGCACTTCGATCACCGGGCTGAGGATCTTACCTGCCTTGTGCGCGGCTGACACGAACCGTGGGCTGCAAATGTAGCTAGGGCCGAAAAATTTGTGTGAAGCGGTCGCGAGATCAGGGCCGAGAAATTGCCAGGCGTCGCAGGCGCGACGCCGAGTACAGCGTGACTGTTTTTTTTCCGATGCCACCCGATCGGGCCGAGTCGCTGGGTCCGACTCAGTAGTTGATCACGCCGGCCTCGAGCAACTCGATCGCGGCCTGGGTCACCGCGACGTCGTCGGCCTCGAGCCGGTTGAGCACCGTTGGCCAGTCGCCACCCGCGGCGATCGACTCGACGAGATCGACCTGCTCCGGCGCGAGCTCGCGCCACGGCTTGCCCGAAGGGAACTTCAGGCTGACCTCGCGCTCGGGGATGCGGTGGCGCTCGGCGAGGTGCGCGAGCTCGTCTTGGACGCGCGCGGCCTCCATCAAGATGTGCTCGAGCCCGACCGACAGCTCCTTGCCCTCGGGCGGCTCGACGGTGTTGTTGTCGAGCTCGAAGGTGCCCTCGCTCCAGTTCATCATCCGCAGCAGGGCCTTCTCGGCCTTGAGGTTGCCGAACCCGCGGATGCGCGCGTAGTAGACCCTGCCCTGGCGCAGGAACAGCTCGCCGACCGAGTCGCCGCGGACCCGCAGGGCCCCAGTCTTGCGGCTGGTGGCCAGCCACTGCAGCACGTCGGCGAGCGGGATCTCTTGGATGCTGCCGGACATCGAGCGCCCGGCGGTCGTCTCCTCGGGGCCGGCTCGATCACGCTGCAGCTGCGCGAGCGGGACGACGTCGACGCGCATCAAGCTCGCGCCGATCGTGATCCGATCGCCGGGTCGCAGGCGATGGTGAGAGACGGCGCGGCCGTTGACCTGTGTGCCGTTGCGCGAGCCGAGGTCGCGCAGCCAGAGCGTGCCGCGAGCCTCGTAGATGCGCGCGTGCTTGCGGGACACCGAGTCGTCGGCGAGCACCAGATCGGCGTCTTCGCTGCGGCCGGCGACCCAACTGTCGCCATCGGGACCGAGCGCGAACACCTTGCGGGGATCGGCCCCCGACACGACGGTCAGCACGGGAACCTCGGGCGAAGCCATGGCCAAACCTACCCCAACGCGGTCCGCCTGAGTCAAAACAACGATCCGCCCCGTGCAAGCTGTGCGCACGAGCCCAAGGCGGGACAATTCTGGGTGAGTTTACACACTCGTGCGCGCATATGCGCTCCCGTAAACAATGTTCTGTGGGCGATTGGTAGGACTGGGCCGGGGATCCCCTCGCCGCGCACGGGGGATCGGCGCGGGTCGCTCTGGTGCGCTCAGGGTTCGTCCGGGTTGTGCGGACGCAGGGTGCGCGGAACACTGGGGGCGTGGCGGTATCACGTTCAACCCTAGTGTGTGGCGCTTTGCTCGCCCTCGTCTCGCTGTCTGGCTGTTCCCGGGCCAAGGCGCAGCCACAGGCGACCGCCGCACCGACCTACGCCGAGCGCTCGAACACTGCCTACTATCAGCAGAGCTACGAAGAGGGGCAGCTGCCGCCGACGGACATGGCCTACGCCGACGTCTACGTCCAGGACCAGTACTACGCGCAGCCTGGCGAGGAGTACCCGGCCGAGACCGTCGGCTACGAGACGATGTCGAGCGGCGAGCAGGTCGTCGTCGTCACCTACGTGCACACCTATCCCGACGCGATCGAGACCTTTCCCCGGGTTTATTGGGCGGGCCGCTGGTACTACAACGTCCACGGCTCGTTCGTATTTTGGGACCCCTACTGGGGCGTGTGGTCCTACTACTATGGGCCGCCGCAGCCCCTGGTCGTGGCTTGGAACTACCACTACCCCTGGGTCGCCTACAGCTGGGGCGTGGGCTACTACGGGCCCGGCTGGTACTGGGGCGGCGTGAGTCACCGCGGCTACCACGCCTACGGGCGTCCGCCCACGCACTGGCGGCCGAGCCGGGGTCCCAACGCCGACCGCGGCGGGCCGACGGGCGGACGACCCTCGACCAACCCCAACGGCGGCGGCGGCGGAGGCGGAGGAGGCACCGCTGGTGTCGGCGCTGCCAACGCTGGCGACGTCAACCGGCCTTCGCTTCCCGGCGGCAACAACCCGTCGCAGCCCAGCCGGGCGCCGGTCGCCGCTGGCACCGACATCCAGCGACCTGGTGAGGGCACGCAGCCGAACGCGGGCACTACCGTCGCCGCGCCGGGGGCGACGCGGGCTCAGCCGCCGCGGGCTCAGCCGCCGCGGGCCCAGCCAACCCGCGCACCCACGGTTGCGAGCGGCACCGACGTCGCCGCGCCCAAGCCCGGTCGCGCGCCCGTGGACGCCACCGCCCGGAGCATCCAGCCGACCAAGCCGCCGCGTGCACCGGTCGCAACGACGAGCCGCAGCGACTCTCGCACCGCCGCGGTGACCCCGACCCGCGCTCAGCCGCCGCGGGCACGGGTTCCGAAGGTTCAGGTCCACTCGAGCTCACCTCGCGCCACGCGCCCGACCTACTCGCCGCCGGCAGCCCGCCGAGCCCCGACGCCGAGCCGCTCGACCCGCTCGCGCAGCGTCGGGACCAACCCCAATCCACGCCCGACGACCACCCGCTCGTCCGCGCCGAGCCGCTCGTCCACGCCGACGTACCGGACCTACTCGCCGCCAGCGAACAACTCGAGGTCGTCCTCACCGGCCCCCTCGCGCTCCTACTCGCCCTCGCGCTCCTCGAGCCCCTCGCGCTCCTCGAGCCCCTCGCGCTCCTACTCGCCGTCGCGCTCGTCGCGCTCGTCGCGCTCGTCGAGCCCGTCGCGTTCGTCGAGCCCGTCGCGTTCGTCGAGCCCGTCACGTTCGTCGAGCCCGTCACGTTCGTCGAGCCCGTCACGTTCGTCGAGCCCGTCACGTTCGTCGAGCCCGTCACGTTCGTCGAGCCCGTCACGTTCGTCGAGCCCGTCGCGTTCGTCGAGTTCGTCCAGCTCACGTCGCTGAGCGACGACGTCAAAGCACCGTCTCCCAACGCGCCACCTCCCAACGCTCCAGCCCGAAACCAGACGAGCCCCCTTCTAGCAGCCCGGGGTGCAATGCATCGTGTCGCCTCGCGCCGGAATTTTCGCCGAGGGCGCGAAGCCAAAACGCCGCTGTACCGGGCGTACTGCAAGTTTTGGCGACAAAGCCCTCGGCGAAAAGGC
>NZ_PVNK01000289.1 GCF_002994615.1 Enhygromyxa salina
GGGGTGGGCAGCGGGCAGCTCGGGACGGGCAGCGGACAGCTCGGGACGGGCAGCGGGCGGCTCGAGCGGTGCCTCGCCGACCTCCCCAACTCCGCCGACCTCGCCGACTTCACCGACCTCGCCGACCTCGCCGACCTCGCCGACCTCACCGACCTCACCGACCTCACCGACCTCACCGACCTCGGCTTCGGCGCTTGCGAGCGCCGCCCGCTCGAGCCCCGCGAGCAGCATCGCGTCGTCGACGACCCGCAGGTACGCGAGGCTCCAGGCCGCCGCCCGCGGTCGAATGACCGAGGCGCCCGCGCGCGCGGCCGGGAGATCCAGCGCCGCGACCAGCAGCTCGATCGGCCGCTTGCACAGATACGCGGGCTTGGGCTCACCGAGCAGCGGCTTCATGTCAAAGCGGTGCTCGAGGTTGAGGTAGGGCTTGTCGTCGTAGTGCACGTGGGCGCGGGCGTCAGCCTCGCCCGAGAGCACCACGCGATCGCGGGCCCGGGTCATGGCCACGTAGAGCAGGCGCTTGGCCTCGGCGGCCTCGAGCGGGGCCAGCATGTTGGTGCACGGCGCGTGGAGGGGATCGTCCGGGGCCGAGAAGCCCTCGTGGGGCTGGCGGATCCTGGGCACGGCGATCCGCTCGCCCCGCGCGCTGTCGAGGGTCGGGATCGGGGCGCCGCTCCAGCTCGTCCGCGCGCCCGCCTGGCGAAACTCGCCGATCCCCGCGACCGCGACGACCGCCCACTCCTTGCCCTTGGCCCCGTGCCAGGTCGTGATCGTCACCGCGTCGGCCTCGGGTGAGATCAGGCCCTCGGGCGCGGGCTCGGCCCCGGCGTCGAGCCAGGTCGCGAGGCGCTGGAGATCGGGGCCGTCGGGCTCGAGGGTGCGGACGTGCTCGACGAAGCGCCAGGCGTTGGCGACCGCCCGCCGCTTGCGAGGTCCGACCAACCAGTGGGCCTCGAGCGTGAAGCTCGCGATCACGTCGGCGAGCAGATCTGCGCTCGAGCGCGCGCCAGCCTGGCGCGAGCAGGACAAGAAGCGGTCCCGCCCGGCCTCGAGCGCGGCGGCGTCGGCGACCAGGCGCTCGCGCAGCTCCTCGCGCTCGGCCTCGGACGCGGCCGAGATCACCCCCGCCGCGTCGAGGCCCGTGAGCGCGCGCTCCGGATCGATCCGAGCGTGACGCAAGAGCGCGCGGATCCTTCGGGGCTGGGCGCGTGGCCAGACCGCCTCGGCGTGCTCGTCGTCCCAGGGCTCCCAGACCTCGTCGAGCTCGGCGAATTCCGGGAGGTCGGGGTCCGACTCGCTCACCCGCCGATCGACCCCGGGCCAGCGCGCGAGCACGTAGAGGCCGAGGTCGGAGATCGCAAAGCAGGGCCCGCGCAGGACCGCGAGCGCGGCGACCTCGTCTTGCTCGTCGGCCCACAGGCGCACGATGT
Organism: Enhygromyxa salina; assembly: GCF_002994615.1. Taxonomy (GTDB): domain Bacteria; phylum Myxococcota_A; class Polyangia; order Nannocystales; family Nannocystaceae; genus Plesiocystis; species Plesiocystis salina_A. The sequence goes on from NZ_PVNK01000289.1 coordinate 1,431, forward strand.
TGATGAGATCCCGGACCTCGGGCAGCAGCAGCAGCCCGCGCCCCCCCGCGAGATCGGCCGCGATCCCCCGACGCTCGAGCGCCGCGCGGTAGCTCTCGGCCAGGCTCCAGCGCGGGACCAAGATCGCGAGGTCGCGGGCGCGCAAGGCCGGTGACGCGCGGCCGTCTTCCGACCCGAGCGTGGCCCCGTCGAGCAGCCCACGCAGGTGCGCGGCGACGCGGTCGGCCTCGTCGCTCAGCCCGGCGTGGTCCGAGGGGTGGGCCCGAGCTCGCAAGAGCAGATCCACGCCGAGGCCCGGGAAGCGATCGGACTCGCGCAGGGCGACGATGTCTCCATCCCAGGGCACGAGCGCGTGATCGGGGATGTCGCGCAAGCGCGCGAGCTCGGGGGGCCGGCCGAGCTCCGTGATGTTGGCCCACGGCAAGACCCCAGCGAACAGCGGCGGGAACAGCTGGCCGAGGAAGCGGGCCAGGGTCGGCGAGCTGCGCCGGTTGTCGGCCAAGTTGACGATCTCGCCCTCCCCCTCGGCGGCGCGCAGGGTCACGGCGCGGGCAAAGACCTGGGGGTCGGCGCCCCGGAACCGATAGATCGACTGCTTGGGATCCCCGACGAAGAACACCTTGGCGGCGGCCTCGTCGGTCCCGCACAGCTCGGCGAGGCGATCGATGATCTCGGCCTGGAGCGGGTTGATGTCCTGGTACTCGTCGACGAGCACGTGACGGTAGCGACCGCGCAGGTGGATCTGGGCGCGCGGATCATCGAGCAGCGCGTAGGTCAGGAGCTCGAGGTCGTCGTAGCGCAGGACCGCGCGCTCGCGCAGGCTCGCGCTCCAGTCGCCGCGGGCGAGGGCCGCGAGCGTGACCCAGCGGGCGAGGTGCTGGGCCTGGCCGCGGCTGAGCGCGGCCTCGGGATCGGGCAGCACCGGCCGCTCGCGCCGGGTCGAGAGCACCCGGTGGCTGTTGCGGACCTGCTGCAGCGCCGCCGAGACCGCGGGGCCGAGTTCGGCGCTCGGGCGGGTCGTGACCAGCTCGTCGACGTCGGCGGTGATCTGCTCGAGCTCGGGCTCGGGTAGGTGGCGTCGGAGCAGACGAGCGACCCGCTCGCGCAGCTCGGCGAGCTTGGCCGTCCGCCGCCCCTGCTGACCCGTCATCGCGCAGGCCTGGAGCAGCAGGGTCAGCGGCACCTGCATGTAGTGGATGTACTCGCGCCACTGGGTCCGCACGAAGTGCTCGCGGGCGGCGAGGATCGCCTCGGGCTCGCGCCAGTCACCGCTCGGGCCGCGGGGCTCGGCCGCGCCCGGATCCGAGGCCGCGGGCGCGGCCGGCAGATCCGCCAGCGACCAGTCACGATCGTCGATCATGGCCCGGAGCTCGCGGCGCACGAAGCCGAGGGGGTGCGCGCGCAAGAGCTCGATGCAGGCCGCGTGGGCCCGGTGGCGCGGGTCGTCGATCGCCTGGTCGAGCCAGCCCGACACGAACGCGTCGAGCTCCAGGATCTGCTCGGCCGGCTCGAGCGGGCGGGCGTCCGGGGGCACGCCCGAGAGCTCGGGGAACTCGGCCAGCATCCTCGCGCACAGCGAGTGCAGCGTGCCGATCGGCGCGGGCGCGACCTGCTCGGCCAGCTTCAGGCGCTCGTCGAGGGAGCGGAGCCCGAGGACCTCTTCGAGCACGGGGTCGTCGTCCGCGGACGTGCCCGGCGGCGCGGTCAGGGCCGCGAACACCCGAGCGCGCATCTCGGCCGCGGCCGCCCGCGTGAAGGTGACCGCCACGACCTGCTCCGGCCGGGCCCAGGCCGCGCCGCTGACCGGGTCGCGGCCCGCGACGATCCGGAGGTAGCGACGAACCAGGCGCCAGGTCTTGCCCGTGCCCGCGCTCGCGACCAGGACCACCGAGCGCGTGGGGTCGAAGATCGGCCCGAAGCGATCGGCGGCGGTCACTGGACGACCTCGCGGGCCATGCGGGGGTCGGGCAGGGGCTCGAGCGCCGGGGGCAGGCCGCTGGCGCGCTGATCGGAGCTGGGGACCACGCGGGCGAGCTCGTCGATCCGGCTGCTCGGGCCGAAGCCTCGCCGGGTCGACCCGCGGGCCACGAGTGGAAAGCGGCCGTCCTCGATCGCGGCCACGAAGGCCAAGCTGAAGCTCGCGGCCGCCTGCAGCACCGTCCACACCTGGCCCTGCGCGTCGACGCCGAGGGCATCGTGAGGCGAGAAGCCCCGGGCCTCGGGTCGCGCGAGCTGGCCCGCGCGCGGCAGCGGACGCTGGAGGTACTCGAGGCGCAGCGCCCCGACGGGCACGGGCCCAGGCAAGCGCAGGCGCTCGGGCGACGCGGCCGCGACCTGCTGAACCGCGAGGGCGTAGAGCGGGAGCTGCAAGTGGAGGCCCGCGCGCAGCTGGGCGCTGAGCGCCGAGGCCCACGCGGGTCGTCCGGTCTTGTAGTCGACGACGATCAGGCGCTGGCGCGGAGGGTCGAGCTCGATCCGGTCGATCGCCGCCACGAAGGGGATCTTGCGCAGGCCGAGGTCGAGCTCGAAGCTCGTCGCCTCGTCGGCGGCCGGGGACCACTCGGTCGCGACCAGGAGCATCCCCGGGATCAGCTGCTCGCGCGCGGGCCGACGCCGCGGCCCCGAGCCCCCGCGGCGCGCGTCGGCCGAGCTCGGTGGCGCGCCCGGCCAGCCCTCGTAGAGGCGCTCGCGCCAGCGCTGCCACCACAGGCGGATCTCGACGGCCCAGCGGTCGCGCTCGCTCGCCCAGATCGGCTCGGCCTGGCCGTGCTCGGCCCGCTTGCGGTAGCCGTCCGCGAGCGCGTCGAGGACCTCGGCGAGCAGCGCCTCGGACACGCTCGCGAGCTCGAGACCCCCAGGCGAAGCGGCGAGCCGGGCCGCGTGGCTGAGCTCGAGCGCCCGGTGGACGACCTGGCCCTGCTCGCTGGCCAACAGCGAGGCCGCCGACTCGGGCCGCCGAAGCTCGCGCAGCCCGATCACGCGCTCGACGAAGTACTGGTAGGGCTGCTGGGCGTAGCGCTGCAGCGCGCTGGCCGAGTAGGGCTTGCTCGGCAACACCCGGACCCCGAGCGCGCCCGTGTGCGGCCCGACGCCGGGCAGCTCGTGGGAGCGGATCGCCTCGACCCGGCGGCGCAGCTGTGCGTCGGTCGCCCAGTCGACCAGGCGTTGCTCGAGCGGAGCGCAGGGCGGGTCGCCACCGGTCGGCAGCGCGATCGCGTCGACCCCAACCGCCCGCTGCTCGCCCTCGTCCTGACGCCCGGCGATCCACGGCCCTGGCGGTCGCCGGCTGCCCGCCCCGTCTCGGTGCCGCCAGCTGCCCACGACCGCCCCCGAGGCCGACGACGCGACCAGCTCGTCGAGCTCGCGCAGCTCACAGGTGAAGCGGACCCGCTCGGCGACCAGACCCAGGCCCTCCCGCAGCTGATCCGAGACCACGCCGTGGTGGACCGGCGGCCGCGGGTGCGCGTCGAGTCCGGTCAGGAACACGCGCGGGGGCAGGCGACCGAGCGCAGCCACGCTCGCGTAGGGCAGCACCCACACCGCCTCGCCGCCAGCTCGGGCTCGATCACCCAGAGTCTCCGGCTCACCCTCGTGAAGCGCCCGGCTCTGCTCCCAGCTGCCCGCGGACGCGCCGGCCAGCGCGTGGTCGAGCTCGGTCCCGAGCTCCGCGACCCCGTGGACGGCCGCCGACCCGTCGGCACCCGAGCTTTGCTCGGTCGAGCGCGCGCACAGCTCGACCGCCACGCGCGCGGCGGTCATCTCGGCCGCCGCGACCCCGTGGACGGCCGCGCGCCCGAGCAGATCCCAGTCGTCGAGCAGCGCGTGGAGCGAGGCCGGGCTCCACGCCTGCGCCAGCTGCTCGAGGCGCTCGACCGCCGCCGCCAACATCAGGTGCGCGCCGCGTGCTCGCGCGCGGCGCTGCTCGAGCTGCTCGGCCGACCAGCCAAAGCGCTGCGCTCGCTCGCTCAGTCCCTCGCCCGACGCGTCTCCCGCCGCCCGCAGCCGCCCCGCGAGGCCGCCGAGCGAGAACGAGGTCGCCCGCTGAAGCTCCCAGGCCCCGCGCAGATCTCCGGGGTGAGGGCAGCGCGGATAGTCGAGCTCGAGCTGCTCGGCGACCGAGGACCACGGCCGCAGGGCCGGCCCAAAGAGCACCGCCTCGAGTTCGTCTCGGCGGACCGCGCCCGGCGAGGCCAAGATCCGCAGCAGCGTCCGCAACACCCGCGCCGCCCCGGTGTTCGCCGCCCGCCGCTCGACCCAGGCGCGAACCGGGACATCGCGGTGACGCAGGCGCGCGACCCACCTTGGAACCGACTCGCTCGGCGCCAAGACCAGCGCCGCCCGGCCAGGCTCGTCCCGCAACAGCCGAGCGACCGCCGCGATCTCGGCCTCCGGCCCCGCGCACGAGAGTCGAAGATCCAGCGGCCGCCGGGCCAAGCCCAACTCGCCCGACTCCCCCGACTCCCCCGACTCCCAGCGCTCGAAGCCCAGGCCCTCGATCAGCCGGGCCTCCCAGGAGCTGGTTCTCGCCGCGCCAAAGCCCAACGCCACCGCCGCCGCCCGCCGCCGCAGAAACATGACCCGCCGATGGCCCTCGAGCACCAGCTGGGGCGCCTGCCCCCGCCACCAGGCCCGCTCCTCGCTCATCAGCTCCCGAAAGCGCTCGAAGGCCCCCAGCATCGCGCCATCCCGACTCTCGGCCCCGCCCGCAGCCGCCGCCACCGCCGTAGCGAGCGCCGCCCCCTCGAGGCCCCGCTCCAGGTCCACGAACGCCCGCAGGACCTCCCGCTGGTAGCTGCCATGCTCGGCGATCTCCGCGTAGCGGCCCTCCGGATCCGCGAGCAGGGCCGCGCGAACCACCACCAAGGCCCGCGACTGCGACAGCCCCTCCCCGCGCAGCTCCGTCGCCGCGGCCCTCAACATCGTCTCGAGGTCGTAGACCCGGACCCCGACCGCGACCCCGCGCTCCGCGACCAAGCTCGACACCCACCGAGCCGTCACCGCCTGCCGAACCAACACCAAGACCCGCCCCGGACTGTGGCGCTCACACAGCGCCCACAGGCGCTCGATCAGGTCCCCGCGCGAAACCATCGACCTCCCTACCCACATACCCCGATTTCACCCCGCCTGGCCCGAACCCCGACCAACGCGTCAGGCACGCCGACCCGCCGTCAGCCCGACCTGGCCGGAGCGCAGACCGAGTCGTCCCAGCCGCAAGCGGCGAAGCCAAGCGCCGACCCCAAGCGATGACCCCAGGCGATGACCCCAGGCGATGACCCCAGGCGATGACCCCAGGCGATGAACATCAGCGAACCAATAAAAGAAGCCCCGGACACTTTCGTGTCCGGGGCATAGATCTGGCGACGACCTACTCTCCCACAGAGTGACCCCTGCAGTACCATCGGCGCAGGAGGGCTTGACTTCCGAGTTCGGGA
>NZ_PVNK01000290.1 GCF_002994615.1 Enhygromyxa salina
GCCTCTTCGCCGAGGGCTTTGTCGCCAAAACTTGCAGTACGCCCGGTACAGCGGCGTTTTGGCTTCGCGCCCTCGGCGAACATTCCGGCGCGAGGCGACACGATGCATTGCACCCCGGGCTGCTAGCCGGATGCGCCCCTCAGCCCTGGGGCGGCGGCAGCGGATCCTGGCAGACCCCGATCTCGAGGATCGTGTAGATCAAGACCAGCTCCTGCGGCGACAGCCCGACGTAGTCGAAGAATTCCGCCGTGTGGTAGCTGGTGAACTGGATCTTCCCGCACCCGTACTGGCCGGTGACCGTCAGCGGGTGGATGTCGTTGACGGGGATGTCCCAGCCGCCGCCGGGGCCCTCGAGCCACGCGGTGTGGCCGACGTTGACCATGTCGCCCATGCCGTTGTCGACGAGGATCTCGGGCAGGGGGTATTGGATGCCCGACCAGTTGTCGACCGTCAGCAGCTGCGGGAGGTCGAAGAGGGTCGGGTGGGTCTCGTCGTTGAGGGGGTTGATGTCCTTGAGCGGCTCGGGCAGGGCCTCGAGCCACTCGAGCATGCCGTCGTCGAGGACGTCGGCGAGCGAGTCGTAGGAGCCCAGGTCCGCGCCGAAGCCGTCGTCGTAGAACTCCTGGTACTCGGGGAAGACCTGGCGCATCCACTCGTTGGCCCAGTCGGCGACGTACCAGCGCCCGCCAGCCTCGACCCACGCGCGGATGTTGTCGACGTTTTGCTGGTCGTTGAGCGCGCTGACGTGGGTGTCGCTGGAGCAGGGGACGAAGATGATGTGATAGTTGTCGAGCAGGTCGGGGTTCGAGACCAGCTCGGTCATGGTCCCCTGGGACGCGTACCCGTCGCTCGTCGGGTTGCGGCCGTTGTCCCACAGGTCGAAGCTCTCGGTCCCGGGCACGGTCGTCTCGGTGAAGTTGGCGATGCTGGTGTCGGCGAGGCCGAACTTGCCCATCGCGTCCTCGATCCGGTCGTAGCTGCCGTCGGCGATCGCGATCTTGGGGATGTACAGGCCGTTGTCGGGGTCCCAGACCCCGGGCAGCTCGACGTCGGCGTCGGGCAGGTTGGTGTTGCCGGGCGCGATGTTGATCGGCGTGACCCGGAGGAATTGGCCCTTTTGGACCACGAGGTACTTGCCGCCGCCCGAGTTGGTCGGGAGCGAGAAGTTGCCCTCGAGGTCGGTCTCGGTGAAGTCGACCCCGCACTCGAGCTCGACACACTCGGCGCAGTAGACCTGGTCGGGGATGCCCTCGGGCGGGGTCCCGGTCGTGTAGACGAGGGCGCCGACGACCGGGATCGTGCCGTTGGGCGCGAACACGGTCCCGGTCAGGGTCGCGTCCTTGTTGCCCCCGCCGTCCCCACACTCGCCGCCGCCGTCGGGGGTCGAGAAGATGTCGAACTTTGGCCCGGTCCCGCCGTCGTCGGCCGGGTCGCCGTCGCCGTCACCCGGGTCGCCGTCGCCGTCGCCGTCGCCCATGGACTCGCCCATGGACTCGCCCATGGACTCGCCGCTCTCGTTGGTGTCGCCGTCCCCGTCTCCGCCGATGCCCTCGCTGCCGGGGCCGGTCGTGTCGTCCCCGTCCCCGCCAGGGTCGGAGCAGCCGCCGAGCGCGAGCGGGGCGAGTGACAGGAGCGAGAGCAACACGAGGGTGGGACGAGTCGACGAATCCATGGTGATATCTCCGAAGGAGCCGGTCTAACGTAACGTCGAATCGGGCCGCGTGTGTAATTACGCGACCAGATCGGCCCAATCCCGGCCAAATCCTCGCTAAATCCCAGCGAAACCCCAGATAAATCCCAGGCAAATTCCGGACAAATTCCGGACAAAGCGACGACGCGGGCACCCTGCGCAGGGCGCCCGCGCCCGGGTCACTGCGGCGGCGGCAGGTCTTCCTGACACACACCGATCTCGAGGATCGTGTACATCAAGACGAGCTCCTGGGGTGAAAGCCCGACGTAGTCGAAGAACTCGGCCGTGTGGTAGCTCGTGAACTGGAGTTTGCCGCAGCCGTACTGGGCGGTGACAGTCAGGGGCAGGTCCGTGTTCGCGGGGATGTCGCCGTTGTCCGCGGTGCCCTCGAGCCACGCGGTGTGGCCGACGTTGACCATGTTGCCCATGCCGTCGTCGACGAGGATCTCCGGCAGCGGGTATTGGATGCCGGACCAATTGTCGACGGTCTCGACCTGCGGGAGGTCGAAGAGGGTCGGGTGGGCCTCGTCGTTGAGCGGGTTGATGTCCTTGAGCGGCTCGGGGATCGCCTCGAGCCAGGCGAGCAGGCCATCGTCGAGGACGTCGGCGAGGGAGTCGTAGGAGCCCAGGTCCGCGCCGAAGCCGTTGTCATAGAAGGTCTGGTACTCGGGGAAGACCTCCGAGAGCCACTCGTTGGCCCAGTCCGCGACGTACCAGCGGCCGCCGGCCTCGACCCACGCGCGGATGTTCTCTTTGTTCTGGTTGCTGAGCGAGGCGATGTAGGCGTCCGACGAGCAGGGCACGAAGATGATGTGGTAGTCGTCGAGCAGATCGGGGTTGGAGATCAGCTGGGTCATCGTGCCCTGGGACTGGAACCCGTCCTGGCCCGGATCGCGGCCGTTGTCCCACAGGTCGAAGCTCTCGGTCCCTGGGACCGTGTTCTCGACGAAGTTGCCGATCGAGGTGTCGCCGAGGCCCATCTTGCCGAGCGCGTCCTCGAGCCGGTCGTAGGAGCCGTTGGCGACCGCGATCTTGGGGATGTACAGGCCGTTGTTTGGATCCCACTCGCCGGGCAGCTCGAGCACAGCGTCGGGCAGCATGTTGGCGCCGGGCGCGATATTGATCTCGGTCACGCGCAGGAACTGGCCCTTTTGCACGACGAGGTACTTGTCGCCCGATTGCGCCTGGACGTTGAAGGTGCCGTCGGGGTTGGTCTCGGTGTAGTCCTCGAGCCCGCAGCTGAGCTCGAGGCACTCGGCGCAGTAGACGTGGTCGGGGATCGGCGCGGGCGGGGCGTCGGAGGTGTAGACGACCGCGCCCGAGACCGGGACCGTGCCGTTGGGCGCGAACACCTGGCCCGACAAGGTCGCGTCGGCGTTCGGGTTCGGGGGGCAGCAGTCGTCGCCGATGTCGAGGCACGCCATCTCGTCGCCGTCGCCGTCGCCGTCGCCGTCGCCGTCGCCGTCTCCGTCCCCGTCGCCATCGCCATCGCCATCGCCGTCGCCGTCGCCATCCCCGTCGCCGTCGCCGTCGCCGTCGCCGTCTCCGTCGCCGTCGCCGTCGCCGGGGTCGCCGTCGCCGTCGCCGGGGTCGCCGTCACCGTCGCCGGGGTCGCCGTCGCCGTCGCCCTGATCGTTGTCCATGCCCTCCATGCCCTCCATGCCCGAGCTGGAGTCGGCGGTCTCGTCGGCGGTCTCGCTCGCGCTCGCGCCTTCGGAGGTGGAGGTCGAGTCGTCGCCGCAGCCGAGGGGGAGCAGGAGCAGACTGGAGGTCGCGAGGGTGAGTATGGTTCGAGCTTTCATCGTAGAGCGGGCCTTTCGCAGGTCCGGCCCATCCTATTCGATGACGCTACCCTTGCGCCGTGAGGTCGCGGGGGCTATCTATGAAGAGCAGGCGCGCCGAGTGCGCAGTTCCCACCCCCTGCTACCTGCCACGAGAAATTCCCATGCAAGACGAAGTTCGCAGCCGCATCGATGAACTGATCAAGAACAACCGCGTGATGGTGTTCATGAAGGGCAACAAGGTGTTTCCCAGCTGTGGATTCTCGGCCCAGGTCGTTCAGATCCTCAAGCACCACGGCGCCGAGTTCGAGACTTTCAACGTGCTCAGTGATCCCGATGTCCGCGCCGGCATCAAGGAGTACTCGGACTGGCCGACGATCCCGCAGGTCTACGTCGACGGCGAATTCGTCGGCGGCTGCGACATCGTGACCGACATGCACAACAGCGGCGAGCTGCAAAAGGTGCTCGTCGTCGAGTCCTGAGCCCCGTTCACGCCCCCCCACAAATGAGGGCCGCAACCTCGAGGTTGCGGCCCTGCTTTTTTTGGGGGGTTGTGGAGGCCGGAGTCAGGACCTGGTCACGGATAGGTGCAGATGCCGACGCCGTCTTGCCCGGGCACGTCCTTGCAGGACGACCCCGTGGGGCAGGACGTGGAGCCCGGCATGCAGATCAGCGCGCAGTTCGAGGGGGTGTCCTCACCCTCGCCCACGAGCGCGCAGGCGGCCGTGGTTCCGACCGGACCGGCGGGGCAGTCGAGATCAGCCATGCACGGAGGCGAGCAGAAGTTGCCGTCGATGTCCATGACGCCAAGCAGCTCGGACGGCTCTGCGCAGGTGTTCGGATCGTAGGCGTCGCCGTCACCGCCGGTGTCGCCGTCGCCGTCGCCGGTGTCGCCGTCGCCGGTGTCGAGCGGGGGGGTGCCGCAGGTGTTGTCGTCGCCGCACACGAGGCCCTCGTCGCAGGTGCTGTCGTCGCTGCAGGGGCAGCCGAAGGCCCCGCAGGCGTCGCCGTCGCCGTCGCCCGTGTCGGCGTCGCCGTCACCGTCGCCGGGGTCGCCGTCGCCGTCGCCAGCGTCGCCGTCACCGCTGGTGTCGCCGTCGGCGTCGGCGTCGCCGTCAGCGTCGGCGTCGGCGTCGCCGAGGGTGTTGGCGGTGCTCGTGGTGAACGAGTCGAGAGGATCGCTGACGTCGACGCATCCGGTGAGACCCGCAGTGAGAGTCAGGGCCGCGCAAGTGACAAGGCTGGAAAGCTTTCGCATCATGTGTTCTCCAAAAATTCTCTGGTTGAGCTCGACCGTCGCCGAGCGGCAAGTGTCGGTTGACTCGCTTGCCGTCAGGGATCTCGAAGACTTTCGCAGAATGGAGCCCGCGAGGTCAAACAGCGCAGATAGCTCCGGGAGCCAAGCTGAACACGGGGGCGCAACGCTGCGCACACCCCGGATGGGGACGGACTCCTGGACAGTCCGCGGGACTTCGTTCAATTCTCGCTCGGCATCGTGGACATTCGCTGCTTCACCGTCGGCCTGTTCCAGGTCAACACCTATCTGATCACGGATCCGCGGACGGGCGCGGCGGCGATCGTCGACACGGGCGAGGGGCCCGAGCTCGGTGATCGGCTCGCGGCGCTCGAGCCGGCCCCCGACATCCGGGCGATCCTGCTGACCCACGGCCACGTCGACCACGCGGGCGCCCTCCAGGAGCTTCAGCGCCGCTTCGACGTCCCGACCTATCTGCCCCGGGCGGAGCTGCCGCTGTTTCACGCGCTGCCCGAGCAGGGCACATGGTTTGGGATGCCGCAGCTCAACCGCCCCTGCGGGCGCGTCGACCACCTGCTCGACGACGGCGACACCGTGAAGATCGGTGAGCTCGAGCTGCGCTTCCTCTCGACCGGCGGTCACACGCCGGGCCAGGGCTGCTACTACGACGACGAGGACATCGTCGTCGGTGACACGGTGTTCGCCGGGAGCGTCGGACGCACGGACTTCCCCATGAGTGACCCCGATCTCGCCCGCGCGAGCCTGCGACGGCTGTTCGATCTGCCCGGGCAGCTCCGGGTTCACAGCGGCCACGGTCCGGTCACGACGCTCGCGGCCGAGCTGCGCTCGAACCCCTTCTTGGGCTTCTTGCGGATCGAGCGAGGGATGCTGCGCTCATGAGCGAGCGGCCGTGCACGGCCCTGGTCCTGTCGGGCGGGGGCGCGCGCGGGGCCTACGAGGTCGGCGTGCTCCGCTACGTGCGCGAGCGCCTCGACGTCCAGGCCCACTTCGACGTGATCACCGGGACCTCGGTCGGCGCGATCAACGGGGCCTACATCGCGGCCACCTGCGACCGGCCCAAGGCTCAGGCCCGGGCGCTGCAGCGGGTCTGGTCGCAGCTGACGATCGACCGGGTCTACGACTTTGGCTGGGCCCAGTTCCGCTCGCTGCCCCGGGTGTTGTTCGGGCGCAGCCTGCCCAAGACGCCCCACGGCGGCAGCGTCGGCGGGCTCGTCGACTCGTCGGGGCTCCAGCGCCTGGTCCGCGAGCAGATCCCCTGGCGGCGCCTGACCGAGAACCTCGCGGCCGGTCGCCTCCGCGCGTTCTCGGTCACCGCGACCGAGGTCGCGACCGGCATCTCCACGGTCTACATTCAGTCGGGGCGGCGGCGGCTCGAGCCCTGGTCCGAGACCGCCAACGAGACGATCGTGCGGACCGGGATCACCGCCGCGCACACCCTGGCCTCGGCGGCGATCCCCGTGCTGTTTCCAGCGGTCAAGATCGGGGATCAGTTCTTCGTCGATGGCGCCCTGCGCCAGAACACGCCGCTGCGTCCGGCCCTGCGCCTCGGGGCCCGGCGGATGTTGGTCATCGGCCTGCGCCACAACGAGTCCCCAGCCGAACGGCGCGCGCGCCAGCGGGTCGAGGCCGAGACGCTCTACCCCAACGCCTTCTTCTTGCTCGGCAAGCTGCTCAACTCCTTGATGCTCGACAAGGTCGAGGCCGACCTCGAGCGGATCCAGCAGACCAACCGACTCCTGCGCGCGGGCGCGGCCGAGTTTGGCTCGGACTTCAGCGAGCGCGTCAGCCGGGCCGTCGGGCGCGACTCGGCCTGGCACGAGGTCGAGACCCTGGTGATCCAGCCGAGCGAGGACCTCGGACGGATCGCCTGGGAGGTCGTCCGCGACACCAAGCTGCGCGGCTACAACAGCGTCGCCGCCAACATCATCCGTCGCTCGGTCGAGGCCGACGAGCGCGCCGAAGGCGGTGAGAGCGACCTCGCCTCCTACCTGCTGTTCGAAGCCGAGTTCATCAACCGCATCATCGAGCTCGGCTACGCCGACGCCGCACACCACCACGAGCAGCTCTCGCGCCTGTTTCGCTAGCCGGTCGCTTCGTCGCTTCGCTGCTCCGCGCGGTGGGCTGGGCATGGGCTGCGCACCCGTCGGGGTGGCGCCCTGGAAGGGGGCTCTGCTCGCGTGTGCGCGCGTCACCGCAGGACGCCCAGGTCGAAGACAGTGAACAAGCTCACCCGCGAGGGGGCTCCAGCGCGGGGCGGCATTAACTACCGTCAGGCCAATGCCCTACAAGCTCGTCACGCTCGGTGGAGATGGAACTGGTCCCGAAGTCATGGCCGAGGGCCTCAAGGTCCTCGACGCGGTCTCGAAGCCGCTGGGCATCGAGTGGGACATCGACGACATCCCCTGTGGCGGGCAGTACTACCTCGAGCACGGCGACCTCGACTGGCCGGCGGACAGCCCCGAGCGCTGCGCGGCCTCGGACTTGATCCTGCTCGGCGCGGTCGGCTGGCCCGACCCCGAGGGCACCGGCGGTCCGGTGTTGATGCGCGACGGCAAGATGGCGGGCTTCTCGCCGGTCATCGGCAACCGGATGCGGCTCAACCTCTACGCCAACGTCCGCCCGATCAAGCTCTACCCGGGGGTCTCGCACCGGATCCATGGCGGCCACAAGCAGATCTGGGAGCCGGGCAAGGTCGACATGGTCATCATCCGGGAGAACACCGAGGGCCTCTACGCCCCGACCGGCGGCAAGCTCAGCCCCGGGGGCGTGGCCGACGTCGCGATCGACACCCGGGTGATCACGCGGCGGGCCTCGGAGCAGGTCATCCGCCACGCCTTCGAGCTGTGCAAGCGGCGCGGCGAGCAGGGCCACGGCGGCGCGCCCAAGGACGGCAAGCTGCGCGTGACCGCGATCATCAAGGACAACGTCCTCCACGGCTGCCAGCTGTTCCGCGACGTGTTCTTCGAGATCGGCGAGGAGTACCCCGACATCGAGAAGGACACGGCGATCGTCGACGCGTTCACGCAGTGGCTGATCGGCCAGCCCGAGTACTACGACGTGTGCGTCACGACCAACATGTTCGGCGACATCGTCACCGACCTCGCGTCGACCCTCCAAGGCGGCATGGGCATGGCCGTGGGCGCCAACACCGGCAAGGACCACGCGATGTTCGAGCCGATCCACGGCAGCGCGCCGAAGCACGCGGGCAAGGACAAGGTCAACCCGATCGCAATGATCCTCTCGGTCAAAGAGGGGCTCGACTGGCTCGGAGCGCGCAAGGGTGACGCGGCCCTGACCCGGGCCGCCGCCGCGATCGAGGCCGCGGTCATCGAGGTGCTCGAGGCCGGCAAGCCGCTGACCTACGACCTCGTCGGCAACGAGGCCGCGGCCAAGTGCAGCGAGGTCGGGACCGCGATCGCCACGGCGGCCGGGCGCCGCGTCAGCTGACGCGTGGACGCCGACATCCTGGAGCCTTATCGGGACCTGCGCCGCGGTCCCGGGCCGGGGCGCTTCGTCGTCGAGGGCGCGCTGGCGGTCGAGCGCCTGATCGCCAGCGGGCTCGAGCTCGAGTCGCTCGTGTGCACGCCGAGCCAGCGCGCGCGCCTCGAGCTGCCGACGGGGGCGGCCGTGGTCGAGCTGTCGCGGGCAAAGATCGCCGAGCTGGTCGGGTTTGAGTTTCACCGCGGCGTGCTCGCCTGCGCGAGGCGGCCGCCGCTGCGGCGGGCGCTCGAGCCCCGCGAGCTCGACCGGCTGCGGGGGTCTGAGCGCGCCAGGATCGTCGTCGCCGAGGGCCTCGCCGACCCCCGCAACCTCGGCGCGTTGATCCGCAACGCCGCGGCCTTCGGGGTTGACCTGGTGATCGCCGACGCGCGCGGGGCCGACCTCTACGCGCGGCTCACGATCCGGGCCAGCGTCGGCAACGTGTTTCGGGTCCCGACGCTGGTGTGTGAGGAGCTGCCCGCGATGATCGACGCGCTCGCGGGCGCGCTGCCGGCCGCGGTCGTCGCGGCCACGCCCGCGCCCGAGGCCACGGCGCTCGGACAGTTCGAGGCCCCGGCCCGGCTGCTGCTGCTCGTCGGCAACGAGGGCGCGGGCCTGTCCTCGCAGCTGCTCGCCCGCGCCGAGCATCGCGTGCGGATCCCCGTCGCGCCCGGCTCGGACTCGCTCAACGTGGCCGCGGCCACGGCCGTGCTGCTCCACGGCCTGACTCGGACCCCGCAGACGTGTTAGATCGGCGCTAGCGAGGAGCGCAGCCATGTTCGAGGAAGCCAAAGCCCACTACGCGAAGATCCTGGCCGAGATCGACGACGCCGGCCTGACCAAGCACGAGCGGATCATCGATTCGCCCCAGGGCGCCGAGATCTCGGTCGCGGGGGACGAGCGCAAGGTGCTCAATTTCTGCGCCAACAACTATCTGGGCCTGTCGAGCCACCCCGACACGATCGCGGCCGCGCGCGCGTCCCTCGACGAGCGCGGCTACGGCATGTCGAGCGTGCGCTTCATCTGCGGGACCCTCGACAGGCACAAGGAGCTCGAGCAGGCCCTGACCGAGTTCCTCGGGACCGAAGACACGATTCTCTACAGCTCGTGCTTCGACGCCAACGGCGGGCTGTTCGAGACCCTCCTGACCAAAGAAGACGCGATCATCTCCGACGCGCTCAACCACGCCTCGATCATCGACGGCATCCGCCTGTGCAAGGCCGAGCGCCACCGCTTCGCCAATTCGGACATGGCCGAGCTCGAGCAGCGCCTCAAAGACACCCAGGGCAAGCGCCTGCGGATGATCGCAACCGACGGCGTGTTCAGCATGGACGGCAACATCGCCAAGCTCGACCAGATCTGCGATCTCGCCGACAAGTACAACGCGATGGTCATGGTCGACGACAGCCACGCGACCGGCTTCATCGGCGCGACCGGGCGCGGGACTCACGAGTACAAGGGCGTGATGGGCCGCGTCGACGTGATCACCTCGACCCTCGGCAAGGCCCTCGGCGGCGCCTCGGGCGGGTTCACCTCGGGCCGCAAAGAGATCGTCGCGCTGCTGCGCAACCGCTCGCGGCCCTACCTGTTCTCCAACTCGCTCGCGCCGATGATCGTCTCGGCTAGCCTCGCGGTCCTCAACACCCTCAGCGCCAGCACCGAGCTGCGCGACAAGCTCGAGGCCAACACCAAGCGCTTCCGGGCCGGCGTGACCAAGGCCGGCTTCGAGCTCAAGCCCGGCGACACCCCGATCGTTCCGATCATGCTCGGCGAGGCTCGCCTCGCCGTCGAGTTCGCCGACCAGCTGCTGGCCGAGGGCATCTACGTGATCGGCTTCTCGTATCCGGTCGTGCCCAAGGGCCAGGCCCGGATCCGCGTCCAGCTGTCGGCTGGCCACACGAGCGAGCAGATCGACGGCGCGGTCGCGGCCTTCACCAAGATCGGTCAGCGACTCGGCGTGATCACCTGCTAACCTGGCGGGGATGGGACTGCTCGACTCGATCCGCGCGGCGTTCGGTCTGCGCACGAAGTCGGCCGACGGCTCCGAAAACCTGCCTGGCGATGATGGTCCAGAGGCTGAGGCCGCGCCGGCGGCCGAGCCCGCGGAGGCCGCCGAGTCCGCGGAGCTCGCCGAGTCCGCGGAGCTCGCCGAGGCCCCCGAGCCCCCGAGCGCGGACGACGAGCGCGACCCCGAGCTCGAGGCCCAGGACGACTCGGGCAGCTTCGACTTCGAGCAGGACATCGCGCGCTACTTCACGGCCGAGTTCCGCGTCGAGACCGCGTGGGCCTACCACGACCGTCGGGCCTCGCTCTTCGAGGAGTACGAGATCCGCGACACCAAGCACTGGCACCAGATCAAGGCGACCTTCGAGCGCTGGCTCGAGACGCCCGCGGCCAAGGCCAAGTACCGCACGCCCAAGGAGCTCAGCCTGGCGCGGATGACCACGACCCAGACGATGACCCTCGACGATCTCAACCTCGAGCTCGACCGCAAGGGCGCGAGCCCGAAGACCTGAGCTTTGCGCGAGCGCCGCGGCGGACGGCGAAGGGCCTGCGCTTGGCCGCGCCAGGCACTTCGGTTAGCGTGGGGATCGAGCCGCATGCCACGTTCACGTCTAGCCCTACTCTTGGCCACACTGGGCGTCAGCGTGGTCCTCACGGCCTGCACCAAGAAGCCGAGCGAGGAGCAGTGCGACGCGTTCGCCGACCACTTCGTGAAGCTGCTCGAGGAGTCGCGCGACAAGCCCGACTCCCGGATCAAGAAGCTCGCCAACGACCAGCGCGACAAGGTCATCTCGGCCTGCGTGTCCGACGGTAGCGTCGAAGAGGTCGAGTGCGTGATGGCCCAAACTTCGATCGCCGACGTCGAGGCGAACTGCAAGTGACGGCGGGTCGAGGAGACTGATCCGATGGAGGCGGCCCCGCTCGCCCAGCTGCCTCGGTACCCGGCGATCGGCGGGGTCGCCCTGATCGCCCTGGGCATCTTTGGGCTGGCCTCGCCCGAGATGCTCGATCCGCTGCGGCTCGATCTGCGCGCGTTTTGGTCCGAGCCCTGGCGGCTGCTGACCTCGGCGCTCGTCCACGGCGGCCAGCTCGACAGCGAGCGCTGGCTGCAGGGCCTCGTCCACGTCGGGTTCAACTGCTACTGGCTGTGGCTGCTGGGCACGGGCGTCGAGCAGCGCCTCGGCCACCTGCGGACCCTGGCCTTGCTCGCGCTGTTCGGGGTCGGCGGCGGGGCGCTCGAGTACGGCTTCAACTGGTCCTCGGTCGGGCTGTCTGGGGTCGTCTATGGCCTCGTCGGGATGCTGTGGGTGCTGGCGCGGCGGAGCCCGAGCTGGGCCGGGATGATCGACTCGCGGACCGTCAAATTCTTCGTTGGGTGGTTCGTGTTTTGTGTGGTCGCGACGGTGCTCGAGGTCATGCCGATCGCCAACTTCGCCCACGCGGGCGGGGCCGCGCTCGGGGTCCTGGTCGGCTGGGGGATCGCCGCGCGCGGGGTCAAGCGGGCCGCGCCGATCGGGCTCACGATCGCAACTTTGGGACTGTGCCTCGCGAGCGCGACCGTGCTCCGGCCGTGGGTCAACATCAGCGCCTACGCGGGCCTCGACGCCATGGTTCAGGCCGAGCGCGCCGAGGCCGACGACGACCTCGAGGCCGCGATCGCCTGGGCCGAGCGCGGCGTCGGCTACTGGCGCACGCCCGCCGATCACTGGGCCTACCTCGGGCGCCTCTACTATGAGGCCCGTCGCTACGCAGACGCGCGCGACGCCCTGCGCGAGGCCGTCGCCCGCGATCCAGACCACGAGCTCTACGGACCCGCGCTCGAGCAGGCCGAGTCCCTCGCGCATTCGTTTTAGATGTCCGCGGCCGCCCGGCTGTTTTGGACCCCCGCGGTCGCCCTGCACTTTGCAGGGGCGGGCTTGGTGCGAACCGGCCCTGTCAGACCCGGGCCTGGTCGGAGCCGGCGATCAGGCTCAGCATTCGTCGCATGCCGCCGCGCAGGGACTTGGGCATGACCGAGCGGGCCCGGGACAGGACCGGGACCACGAGGTGGTCGCCGATCGCGTCGGCGGCGGCGACGAAGCCCGCGGGCAGGGGCTTGAAGTGCAGATCGAGGTGGTCGCCCTCGGTCTCGACTCCGTCGAGGGTCATCAGCGCGGTCATCAGCCCGAGGGCGTGGCGAACCAGGGGATCCTCGGCGAGCTTGGGCACGCGCATGAGGTCGAGGACCACGCGGTTGCCGTGGGAGTCGACGATCATGTCGGGCATGTCGGGCAGGTGCTGGACGAGGTCGCCAGGCCGCGAGAGATCCAGCGAGCGGGTCACGAGCAGCGCCGCGATCTGGCTCTTGTGGGTGTCGACCGGGATCATCGACACGTCCTCGAGGCGCAGCTCGAGCCGCATCTCGTCGCCGCTGAGCAGGATGCGATCGATGTAGAGCACCGCCCCGGCGCGGACGCGGGTGCTCATCAGATCGAAGGTCGCGCCCATGCGCAGGCCCGGCGGGACCGCTCCAACCTCGAGGTCCTCGACCTTCTCGGGATCGGCGAGCTGATCGGCGAGCCACCGAAATGACGCCAGTGGCACGCCGAAGCGCATGCCGATGGCGTTGCGGAGCACGCGGCTGAGCTCTTCGGGGTGAGTCCGAAGGTAGTGCCGCGCAGCTGACAAGACGTCGCCAGGTCGCATTGGGGGCGAGCATACGAGAGCAGCGCCTCGCCGTCTGCCGCCTGGAGCACACCCGCGCTCGTCGGCGCTCGTGGCCCGCTGCGAGCGTGCAGACGCTTTCGCCCGCGGGGCCGGAGCGCTGCTATCCTGCCCGCGCATGACCGCGCCTTGCGACCAATCCCAGACCGCAGTCCGGGAGACGATGAAGACTGAAGCCAGCAGCCGGGGGGGCCGTGCCTCGGGTCGCCTCGCGCCGGAATTGTCGCCGAGGGCGCGAAGCCAGAGCGCCGCGGTGGTGGGCTTGGGACCCCGGGCTGCGAGGCCCTCGCCCCGGCGTTGGCTGTCGGCGGGCGCCGGTCGCTGGCTCGCGCTCACGGCCCTGGCCAGCGCCCTGGCCTGCACGACGAGCTCCGGCGGAGGCAGTCAGCAGCCGGGCACGGGCCAAGACGGGGGCGTGCGCGGATCCCCCACGCCCGCCATGATCGCGGCGGGCTCGGGTCACACCTGCGTCGCGCGGCAGTCCGGGGCCGTGGCCTGCTGGGGCGCCAACGGGGCCGGCCAGCTCGGCGATGGGACCAAGGTCGACCGCAGCGAGCCGGTCACCGTCCAGGGTCTCGACGACGCCGAGTGGCTCGGGCTCGGACGCTCCCACAGCTGTGCCCTGCGCAAGTCGGGCGCGGTCGTGTGCTGGGGCGACAACTCGCGCGGGCAGCTCGGCTCGGGCAGCGAGCACTCGAGCGCGCGGCCGGTCGCGGTCCGCGGGCTGACCGACGCGAGCGCGCTCGCCAGCGGCGACGATCACAGCTGCGCGCTGCGGGCGACCGGCGCGGTCGTGTGCTGGGGCAACAACGCCGACGGCCAGCTCGGCAACCTGACCCGAAAGACCTGGATTGAGCCGGCGCCGATCCGCGGGCTCGAAGACGCGGTCTCGATCGTCGCCGGGGCCCGGCACACCTGCGCCCTGCGTCAAAACGGCGGCGCGATCTGCTGGGGCGCCAACGACAAGGGCCAGCTCGGCGATGGCACGACCAAGGGCCACGAGCGGCCCTCGGCGGTCGCAGATCTGACCGGGCTCGTCGGGCTCGCGGGCGCGGGCTCGCGGACCTGCGGGTTCACCAACCAGGCCGTGTACTGCTGGGGCGAGATCGAGGGCAAGAGCTCGCCGCGTCCGCAGAAGGTCGCCGAGGCCGGCTCGGGCGACGCGATCGCCGAGCTCGAGCTCGGGCCCGAGCACGCGTGCGCTCGCCACACCAGCGGAGTCGCGCGCTGCTGGGGGCAAAACCGGGACGGTCGCCTCGGCGACGGAAGCTACAACTCGCGGGCCTACGCGCGGGCGGTTGACATCGGGCCGGTCACGGATCTGGCCCTCGGCGAGCGCCACAGCTGCGCGCTGCGAAGCGACGGCAAGGTCGCGTGCTGGGGGGACGACGCCAGCGGCGCGCTCGGACAGGGCGAGCCCGACGGCGACACCCCGCCCGAGCGCAGCGGCGTCCAGCGGGTGCTCAACCTCGACGACGCCGTCGCGCTGGCCGCAGGCGACGGCTTCTCGTGTGCCGCGCGCAAGACCGGCGAGGTGAGCTGCTGGGGTCGCAACGACAAGGGCCAGCTCGGCGACGCCAGCGGCGAGCCCTCGCGGCCCTTCCCCGGGCCGATCGCGGGCGTCGACGACGGCGTCGGGCTGAGCGTCTGGCTCGAGCAGGCCTGCGCCGTGCGCAAGACCGGCGCGGTCGTGTGCTGGGGCGTCAACGACAAGGGCCAGCTCGGGCGGCCGGCCGGGGCCCCGCTCGTGCGCCCGAGCCCGATCCCCAAGCTCGACGACGCGACCGCCGTGAGCCTCGGCGCCGAGCATGGCTGCGCGCTGCGGCGCTCGGGCGAGGTCTACTGCTGGGGCAGCGACGCCGAGGGCCAGCTCGGCGACGGGGCCGGGAGCCGCGGTGGCCGGGTCGCCTCACTCAGCGACGCGGTCGCGCTCAGCAGCGGCCGGGCCCACACCTGCGCCCTGCGGCGCAGCGGCTCGATCGTGTGCTGGGGCGCCAACAACCAGGGCCAGATCGGCAACGGCGCAGGGGCGGCCCAGCTCAAGACCCCGGTTCAGTTCCCCGCCAACGTGTCCGGAGTCAGCAACGCGAGCGAGGTCGCCGTGGGCCCCGAGCACGGCTGCGCGCGGCTGAGTAGCGGCAATGCCGTGTGCTGGGGTCGCAACGACGCGGCCCAGCTCGGCAGCGGGACCGCGAGCTCGGTCTGGACCAATCGCGTGCCGGTCCGGGATCTCAGCGGCGCCTCGGCGCTGGCGGTCGGCCCGGCCCACGCCTGCGCTGCCAGCGGGAGCCGGGTGTCGTGCTGGGGCGCCAACGGCTCGGGCCAGGGCGGCTTCGCCGGGGCCTCGGCGCCGACGCCCCGGCCCGGTGTCCAGGGCCTCGACGTCGCGAGCTTGGCCCTGGGTCTCGACCACAGCTGCGCGCGCCTGCGCAGCGGTGAGGTCGCGTGCTGGGGCGCCAACGCCCACGGCCAGCTCGGCGACGGCGGCCGGATGATCTCGGCGAAGGCGCTGGAGGTCAGGGGCCTGTGAGCGCCGGCCGCCCGGGCCCCGACGAGGGCCGGTTCACGCCCGGCGGCGAGCTCGAGTTCGAGCACGTCGGGACCTTCGTCAGCGACGGTCGCCTGCTCCTGTGCGACGTCGACTACTTCCCCTCGCGCTTCGCTGGCGCGCGCCAGGCCCAGGTCGGCCTCGACGCCGAGATCGAGGTCGAGCCCGGGGTCTGGCAGGTCCTCGTCGCCTACGAGCCGGGCCACGGTGGCCCAGCTGAGGCGCGGACGCTTCGCTTCGTGCTCCTGACTCACGATCGCGAGCTCGACACTCCTGCGCCCCTCGACCGCGCCGAGGCGGTGGCCTTGCTGCGCGTCGACTCGGGCCGGATCACCGCGATCGATCCCGAGCTCCGCGACGACGACACCATCCAGACCGCCGTCATCGAGGCCCCGCGCGAACAGGTCCCGTGCATGCTTCGACCCCTCGATGAGCACGGCCAGCCCGACCGCCACGCCGACCCTCGCGGCGCCCTGCTCGACATCGACGCAGGCGGCGTGCTCGAGCTCTACGCGGCCCCGGGCCAGCCCCGACGCGCCCTGTTTTTGGCCGTGTAGAGCGGCTCAGCCCTCGTCGTGGACCGGGGGCACGACCATGACCGGACACGGCGACTGCCGGATCACCCGATCCGCGGTGCTGCCGAGGAAGAAGCGAGCCACCCGGCTGCGACCGCTCGCCGCGATGACCACGAGCTGCGCGTCGAAGGTCTGGGCCTCCTCGAGGATCACCTGCAGCGCGACCCCGGGCCGCACCACGTTGGTACATGCGATGCCCTTGGCGAAGCGCTCGGCCAGGGCCTCGAGCACCTTGAGCGAGGCCGCCCGCGCGCTCGCGTGGATCTCGGCGATGTCGCTGGCACCGAGCACGCCCATGCCCGCGCCGCCCGTGTAGACCCGCGCGCTCTCGTAGGTCGGGGTCGCGTGGACCAGACACAGGGAACCTTCGTCGTCGATGATCCCGGCCGCGAGCTCCAGCGCCCGGGCGCTCGCTGGGGCGACCGCGACCGTGCCTCCGTCGACCTCGACCTCGAAGCCCGAGTGAACCGAGGCGTCGGTGTCTTCGGTGAAGTCGATCGGGACCAGGATCCGCCGAAATGGCGAGGTGCTCATGCGTCCACCCTAGCAAGAACCTTGGCCCCCCACAGCCGTCAGCGGCGCTGCCACCCACGGCCTGCACCATGGGCTGCGAGTGCGTCGCTTGCTCTTCTGCCCGGCGAGATCGGCGATGAACGTTGTTTTTGGTGGCTTTTGTCCCCGCGCAAACTTCACGAATGCGCAGGGAGCCCGCAATTCGTCCAAAGGCCAGTCAGTGCTCTTCGCGCTGATGTAGATTGCAGTGATTGCTGCTGACCATGCGTACGAACATTGAGATTTTCCTGGTCCCTGTCTGTTTGAGCGCGGTGCTCGGTCTCGCGGGCTGCGGCGACGACGTCGCCCTGGCTGCGGGCGGCGAGACCGGCACGATGAGTGAGTCCGAAGACGGAGATCCGGGCGACGGCGACGAAGATCCGGGCGACGGCGACGGAGACCCAGGCGACGGCGACGGCGACCCCGGCGACGGCGACGGCGACTCCGGAGATGGGGACGGAGACTCAGGCGACGGCGACGGCGACGGGGACGGCGACGGCGACGGCGACGGCGACGGCGACCCGGTCGTCGACTGCATCGCCGAGCAGTTCGTCGACGGCATGCCTCCCGACCCCGGCTACGGCGACATCGGCGTCGACATCGGCTCCCATTGCCAGGGCAGCAACCACCAGGACATCGAGGGGATCGAGCGCGTGGTCTTCATCGGCGACTCGGTCACCGTCGGCAGCCCGCCGACCTCAACCGAAGACTTCTACCGCTCGGTCCTGGCCGAGGAGCTGTCCTTCCTGTTCGGCATCGACGCGCCCAACTTGCTGTGGATGACCGCCAACCCGATCGAGGGCAAGGCCCTGGTCAAGGAAGACGGCGACTTCGCCTCGTGCGCCGAGTGGGGCGCGCGGACCGATGACTACCTCGCTGGCGGCATGCAGATCGCCGACTGCTTCAGCGGCGACGACTTCGACAAGCGGACGCTGATCGTGACCACGATGGGCGGCAACGACGTGGCCGCGATCGCCAAGGACTCGATCGAGGGCGTGAGCGAGGAGGCGCTGTGGGAAGACGTCGAGAGCATGCTCGACTGGCAGCGGCAGATGGTCCACTGGTTCACCGACGACCCCGAGAAATTCCCCAACGGTGTGTTTGTCGTATTCGCCAACGTCTACGAGTTCACCGACGCGACCGCGGATCTGCTCTCGTGCCCGGCCGCCGGCCTCGCCGGCTTCGACGCCAACCCCGAGGACCCCGCGCAGCTGATCGAGATGATGACCTACATCAACGCGGAGTACGCCAAGCTCGCCGTCGAGACCGGGACCGACATGGTGTTCATGTTCGAGGGCTTCTGCGGCCACGGCTTCCACGCCGACGACCCGGCCTCGCAGTGCTACCGCGGCCCGGACCAGGAGACCTGGTTCGACCTCACCTGCATCCACCCCACCCCAACCGGACACCACGAACTCGCCGACATGTTCCTAAACGTCATCGATGAGTGAGGGGGTGGTGGGGGGGGGGTTCTTTTTAGACCCCCACAAGCGTCAGCGACTCTGCCACGCACGGCCGCTGCGCGGCCGGTCGCTCGGTCGCTGCGCTCCCTCGCTCGGTGGGCTGGGATGAGCTTCGCAGTCGCCTCCGTGGCCCCCTAGAAGGGGGCTCCTTTAGACCCCCACAGGCGTTAGCGACTCTGCCACGCACGGCCGCTGCGCGGCCGGTCGCTCGGTCGCTGCGCTCCCTCGCTCGGTGGGCTGGTATGAGCTTCGCAGTCGCCTCCGTGGCCCCCTAGAAGGGGGCTCCTTTAGACCCCCACAGGCGTCAGCGGTTCCTTTAGACGCCCCACAGGCGTCAGCGGTTCCTTTAGACCCCCACAGACGTCAGCGACTCTGCCACGCACGGCCGCTGCGCGGCCGGTCGCTCGGTGGGCTGGTATGAGCTTCGCTGTCGTTTGCGTGGCCCCCTAGAAGGGGGCTCGGTTTTTGACGATCCTGGTGGGGCGGATTGAGCCGGAGACGAGCTCGACCCGCCGGGGCGCCGTCGGAGCGCGTACACTCGCACCCGTGAGCTCACACGACCACGTCGACGCCCAGTGTCCAGCCTGCCGGCTGCACGCCTTGGTGCCGATGGCCCTGCGCAAGGTCGATGAGCAGCGCTGGGAGCAGGTCGTCGCGGGGGAGCGCGATGTGGTGCAAATCGACGCTTGCCCGGTCTGCAACGGGGCGTGGTTTGACGCTGGCGAGCTCGATCTGCTCGCGGGTGAGGCCACGCAGATCGAGCGCGCGCTCGATCCCGAGTCGCGCCCGAGCAAGCGGATGTGCCCGCGTGGCTGCGCGCTCATGCGCGAACACGACCTCCCTGGGATCATCCGGACTCCGGTGGATCACTGCCCGGTCTGCCGAGGCATCTGGCTCGACGGCCACGAGCGCCGCAAGCTGGCCAAGTCGACGACCCGCGAGGGCCAGGAGGATCCCAAGAAGCGTTTGGCCCGGCGCGGCGCGATCTGGGCGGCGCAGCTGCTCGTTCAGCTGCCGGTCGAGGTCGAGAACCCGGTTCATCGGACCCCGTGGGTGGTGATCACGATCCTCGCCGTGCTCCTGTCGGCGTTTGGGCTGCAGCTGCTCGGCGTGATCGACCTCAGCAATTGTGCGCCGGGCGTGGCCGGGATGCCGAGCGGCGCAATGCTCGGGGATCTGGCCGACGGTGCTTCAGTCCGGGATCTGTGCCTCGCTCCGGTCGCCGCCTCGCTCGCGCAGCAGTGGGCGACGATGGGCGCCGCGGCGCTCACCCAGGGCAGCTGGTACACCCTCGCAACCCACTGGTTCTTGCACGGCGGCTGGGCCCACGTGCTCGGCAATTGCTACTTCCTCTATATCTTCGGCGACAACGTCGAGACCCTGTTTGGCCGCCTGCGCTTCGCGCTCTTCTTCGTCGCCGCGGCGATCGTCGGCGGCCTCGCCGAGGTCCTGCTGACTCAAAACACGGCCGCGCCGATTGTCGGGGCCTCGGGCGGGATCGCGGGGGTCATGGCGGCCTACCTGTGGTGCTTCCCGCGCAACAAGCTGTTTCAGGTCGTGCTCTTCATTCAGCTCAAGCTGCCCGCCTGGGTCTACCTGTTCGTGTGGGCCGGCTTTCAGGCGGTCATGGGCCTGGTCGAGACCCGCAACGTCGGCGTCGCATGGTTCTCGCACCTGTTCGGCTTCGCGTTTGGGGCCGCGGTCACGCCCTTGATCCTGGCGATGCGGCGGCGCGAGGTCGCGCGGACCGTTCGCGTGCCCGCGTAGCGCAGCTGCCGGCTACTCGGGCGGGCGCCAGGCGGTGTCGGCGAGGTCGCCCTCTTCGAAGCCGAAGAACACCTTCATCTGGTTCTCGAGGAACTCGCGACCTTCTTGGGTCTGGAGGTCGAGGCGATAGGTGTTGATGTAGCGCGGCGACTCCTGCAGCCACATCTGCCAGGCCTGCATCGAGACGTTGTCGTAGACGAGCTGGCCAAACTCGGTCGGGAAGGGCTTGAAGGGGATGCCCGGGAGCTCGGCGTTGAGCTTCTTGCAGTGGACCATGCGCGGCGTAGTGCTCATCGTTGCTTCCTGTCGGAGGGGGACCCTAACACATCACAGATCGGCTACTCGCGACCCTCGCGGAGGGCCGCGCGGACGACGTCGACGGCGGCGGCGATCTTGATCCGCTCCTGGCGGCGGTCGTCGCGATAGCGAATCGTCACGGTCTCGTCCTCGGCGGTCTGGCCGTCGATCGTGAGGCAGTAGGGCGTGCCGATCTCGTCGTGCCGGGCGTAGCGCCGACCGATCGCGTGCTGCATGTCGAGCTTGGCGTTGACGCCCGCGGTGAAGAACTCGTCGGCGACCTTGCGGGCGGTCTCGTCCATGCCGTCCTTGCGGACCAGCGGCAAGATCGCGCACTTGATCGGGGCCAGGCGCGGGTGGAGGCGCAAGACCGTGCGCGCGCCCTTGCCCGAGGCGTCGGCGGGCTCCTCGGCGTAGGCGTTGCACAAGACGGCGAGCACGCCCCGGGTCGCGCCCGCGGCGGGCTCGACGACGTGGGGGGTGTAGCGCCAGCCCTTCTTGCCCGTGTTCGGATCTTGGGCCTCGGGGTCGTGATAGACCAGCTTCTTGCCCGAGCCCGCGGCGTGGGCCGAGAGGTCGTAGTTGGTCCGCGAGGCCACACCCTCGAGCTCGTCCCAGCCCCACGGGAACTCGTACTCGATGTCGAAGGTGCCGTCGGAGTAGTGGGCGAGCTCGCTCGGATCGTGCTCGCGGAAGCTCAGCTTGTCGGCGCTCAGGCCGATGCTGCGCCACCACTTCATGCGTTCGTTCTTCCAGTACTCGAGGGCCTCGCGGCCCTTGCCGGGCTCGACGAAGTACTCCATCTCCATCTGCTCGAATTCACAGGAGCGGAAGATGAAGTGCTCGACGGTGACCTCGTTGCGGAAGCTCTTGCCCATCTGCGCGAT
Organism: Enhygromyxa salina; assembly: GCF_002994615.1. Classification (GTDB taxonomy): domain Bacteria; phylum Myxococcota_A; class Polyangia; order Nannocystales; family Nannocystaceae; genus Plesiocystis; species Plesiocystis salina_A. Next base: position 21,024 of record NZ_PVNK01000290.1, read on the forward strand.
CCCGAAGGGGACCTTGGCCGACATCGACTGCTGGACGTTCAAGAACTGGACGAACATGCCCTGCGCCGTCTCGGGCCGGAGGTAGACCGCCGACTCGGCGATCACGGCGTCGACGGCCGCGCGCAGGGCCTTTTGATCGTCGCCGCGCGCGACGCCAGCCTCGACCGCGGCGATGACCCCGGCGAGGGGGTCGACGGCGCCGAGGTTGGTCCGGAACATGCCGTTGAAGTCGCGCTCGGGCGAGAGCAGGGGCGAGCCGCAGTTGGGGCAGACGTAGCCGCGATCGCCGGCCTTGGCCCCGCGCAGGATCTTGCCCTTGCGCTCGAGCACGTGGCCCTCTTCGGTGAGCTTGGCGAGCGCGGCCTTGGCCCGGCCCTTGTCGGCGAGCTCGATCGGCGCGTCGGCGCCCGCGGCCATGCGCGGGGCCTTGTCGGCCCGGAAGCGCTCCTGGCAGACGAGGCAGTCGACGAGGGGGTCGGTGAAGTTGGCGAGGTGGCCGCTGCTGCGCCAGACCTCGGGGTGCATGATGATCGACGCGTCGAGGCCGTAGATGTCCTCGCGGCTGTGGACCATCGCGGTCCACCACTCGCTCATGAGGTTGCGCTTGAGCTCGACGCCCATCGGGCCGTAGTCGTAGGCGCTGCGCAGGCCGCCGTAGATCTCGGAGCTCTGGAACACGAAGCCCCTGCGCTTGCACAGGGACACGATCTTCTGCATCAGCTCGGGCTCGGAGGTCGCGGCGGCCATGGGCCACGCGGTTTAGCACAAACCTATTTGCCGGTCAGGCGCGCGAGCAAGTCGGGGGCGGTGAGCTCGGGATCCTGGCTGGGCTTGGCGATCAGCTGGATGTCGCCGTCGAGGATCGGGGCCATCACGACCGGGAGCATCACGACCTCGTTTTCGAGCACGACCGCGACGCGCTGGCCGACGTGGGCCTGGGTCAGGGCGGCGAAGCGCTCGGACTGGGCCGGGCCGAGCTGGACGTGGACGCTGGGGCCGTGGTCGTGTCGCTGGATCCCGGCGCGGGCCTCGGCGTCGACGGCGAAGCCCCGGGCGCGATCGACGAAGTACAGGCGCCAGGCGACGCGCTCGCCGGGGCCGAAGGGGTCGCGCTGCCAGACGGGCCAAAGCTCGGGCGGGCGGGGGTGGAGGGCCTCGTAGGCCGAGAGCGCGCTGGCGAGGGCCTCGCGCGTCTCGGCCTCGATGATCGGCTCGGGGTGGCGGAGGCCCTCGGTGCCGGTCCGGCCCTCGAGGCGCGCGTCGGCGCCGGGCGGGCGGGTGATCGAGATCTCGGTCAAGAAGGCGATCACCCAGGGGTGATCGTCGACGACCGGGGCGACGCTGAGCGCGGCCTGGACCGGGGCCCGCTCGCTCGCCGCGTCGGCGCTCGGGCGGTCTTTGCAGCTGGCGCCGAACAGGACCAGGGCGAGCCCGAGCGCCGTCGCTCGCAGGAGCCCGTGAGTTTTTGTGCGCACGCCCTCGTTACTCGCACAGATCCGCGAGGGCCTCGAATTCGGGGACGAGCTCGGCGTAGCTCTCGATTCGCCGCCCGCCCCAGGGGTCGGTGAACTGGAAGAACACGCGGTGATCGAGGGGCATCAGCCCGGCGTTGTCGTAGGCCTCGGCGTCGGAGTCGGTGTTGCCGAACACGTAGGTTGGGATCAGGCCCTTGCCAGCGAGCATCTCGAGCTCGCCGGTCTTGTAGTCGACCGCGGCGTCGCCGAGCGCGCCCTCGAGCTCGAGGCTGGTGTGGATGACGCCGGGCGGGAATCCGCGGACCTCGATGAACTCGCGGGTTCGCTCGACGAGGAACTCGGGCCGCGCGGTCAGGTACATCGCGTGATAGCCCTTGTCTTGCAGGGTGCTCAAAGCCGCGGCCGACTGCGGGTTGGCGTCGGGCGTGACGCCCAACAGGAGGTCGACGAATTCCTCGGTCTCGAAGGTCGTGAGGGTCCCGTCGACGTCGCTGAGGAAGATCGGGGTGCCGGGCTCGACGACCTCGATGATGCCCTCGGCCGTGCTCGCGTCGCCGCGCACGACCATGTGGACCCGGTGGCGGCCGAGCTCGAGCTCCTGGTCGGCGGGGATCTCGAGGTAGACCCAGCCGCCCGTGTCCTCGACGCCCTCGACGGTCGCGTGGCTGCCCTCTTCGGTCGTCCAGGCCTCGCCCATGAACTCCCACGGGCCCGCGCAATCGCGCATCACGTAGACGTCGACGCGCTCGTCCTTGAGATCCTTGTCGATGGTTCCGTAGGTGAATTTGCCGAGCAACCACTGGGTCTCGCCCGGCACGTAGAACATGTCGCGCACGCGGTGTTGGGGATCGCCCGCGAGCACGATGAGGTTGCTATCGAGGTGCTGCCAGTCGAGCTCCGGGCCCGGCGCGGGCGGGGCCGCGTCGCAGGCCGGGGGCGGCTCGCACCAGGGGCCGAAGCCGGGATCGGGTGGGTCGCCGTCGCCGTCGCCGGTGTCGCCGTCGCCGTCCCCTTCGCCGGTGTCGCCGTCGCCGTCCCCGCCTGGATCTCCGTCGCCGTCGCCGCCGTCGCCGTCTCCGGTCTCGCCGGGATCCCCGTCGCCGTCCCCGAGGGTCTCGGCGCTGTCCGCCGTCACCATGGTCCCGTCATCGCCGCTGCAGCCGACCGCGACGAGGCACGAGGATAGAGCCGCGGCTCGGCACAGACGGATTGCTGACATCTGGCCAAACTACTACAAAAAAGCCCCGGGTGAGGCTGGCACCTCACCCGGGTTCCCGTCTCGTGTCGCCGGGGCTGGTCACAGCCCGAGCGAAGACTCCCTCATCCGATCCGGCCGGACTCCCATTCGGCCATGCTGGACACCTGGCAGTACGGCGGGTTGGACCAGGGGTTACGTGGAGGAAGAACTCAACCGAAAATTATTGCGAGGGGGGCGCGAGCAGTCGGCGCCGACCGTCGCGGGACAGGGTCACGTCGGGTGCGTCGAGCGCTTCGCGGTCCCACAGCTGACAGGTCACCTGTTTGTGCTTGGTGTCGAGCGCCTCGCAGTAGTTCGTGAATTTGCACCGCCGGATCTGGGCGCCGCGACCTTCACGCATCTTTAGCCACCAGTCAGGATCGGCCAGGCTCTGGCGCGCGGCGCCGATGATGTCGGCGTCGCCGCGCTGCAAGATGCTCTCGGCGAGGGAGAAGGAGTTGATGCCCCCGGCGGCGACGATCGGCGGCGCAGCTCGCTCGGACCGGTGGACCGCTGCGCGGATCGCCGCGGCCAGGGGCACGTTGCGCGCGAACGGCCCGCGGGCGTCCGAGTAGACCGTGGGCATGCACTCGTAGCCGCTGCGGCCCGTATAGGGATAGACCGCGTCGCCGACCTTGGGCTGCTTGGCGTCCTCGAATTTGCCGCCTTTGGAGATGCTCAGAAAGTCCATGCCCGCGCGCGCGAACGCGACCCCGTAGTGCGCGGCGTCGCTCGGATCGCTGCCGCCTTCGATGACCTCGTCGGCCAAAAACCGGCAGCCGACGGCGTAGTCCGAGCCGACCTCGCCGCGGACGGCCTCGAACACCTCGAGCGGCAAGCGCAGCCGACCCTCGCGGGATCCGCCGTAGCCGTCGTCGCGCGTGTTCGCGCGGGAGAGAAAGCTGGCCATCGTGTAGGCGTGCGCGTAGTGAAGCTCGACCCCGTCGAAGCCGGCCTCGCGCGCCCGTCGGGCGGCGGCCGCGAACAGCCCGGGCAGCACCTGAGGCAGCGTGCGGATGTGCTCGAGCGCGGTGTCGGTGACTTGCTCGCGGTAGCCAAAGCGCAGATCACGAAGCTCGCGCGGACGCAAGACGGCGTCGAGCAGGGCGTCGTCGGCTTGGGCGAGGGCTCGGCGAACGTCGGCGTCGTCGGCTTCGCGCCAGCTTGGCTCGTCGAGCTGCGCGGTGAGCCGGGCCTTGTGGCCGGCGTCGAGTTTCAAGAAGCGGGCAAAGAACTTGTCTGGCGGCGGTCGGCGCTTGACCGCGAGAAAGTCGATGCACTGAATGAGCACGCGGGTCTGACCCTCGCTGGCCTCGTGCACGGCGCGGGTCAGCTCGCGCAGCCCCGCGACAAAGCGATCGTCGCCGATGCGCAAGAGCGGGCCCGAGGGGATGTCGCGGATCCCGGTCGCCTCGACGACGATCGCGCCGGGCTTGCCCCGGGCAAAGCGGCGGTACCAAGCGATCACGTCGGGGGTTGCGAAGCCGTCGGCGCTCGCCCGCCACGGGACCATCGCGGGGACCCAGGTCCGGGTCGCGAGGCTCAGCGGGCCGAGCTCGACGGGCGAAAACAGCTTGCTCGCCGCGGCCTCCTGGGCGCTCGGCCACTCGCTCGGCGCGATCGGGTGGCGCGTGCGCTCGGGCGGGGTCCACATGGCTACGAGCCTGGCAAAAACGAGACCGCGTGGCGAGCGAGGGCGAGGCCTTCGCCCATCACGACCTCGCCGCCCCAGCGCTCGAGCCACAGCACGTCCCGGGCTCCGGCGCGATAGACGTAGGTGCCGACCCGCGAGCCCTGGGGCCGACCGTGGCTGCCGACCGCGGCGACGCTGGCCTGGCCCCGGCGCGAGAGCGCGTAGACCCGGGCGCTGTCGCGGCGCGGCTGAATGTTGCGGGGCGGCTCGCCAGCGAGGCCATGATCGAGGATCGGCTCGACGGCGAACCAATCTTCGCGCTCGCGCGAGCCGATCAGCCAGCGCTTGCGCGCGCCGTCGGCCATGATCGCGACGACGGTGGTCGTGCCGCCCTCGCGCAAGCGCAAGATTCCTTCGACAACGAAGTCACCCTCGACGAGCTTGTCGCTGGCCTCGATCAGGATCACGTCACCGACCCGCAGCCCGTCAATGTCGAGATCTTCTGCGCCTCGCGGGGCGTTGCCCCCGGCGGCTGCGATCCCGGCCCCGCTCTCGAGCGAGGCCTGGAGCCGTTCGGCGACCCGGGCTCGTACTTTTTTCACGGATGCATTGTCCGATGGTGCGCCGCTGGCGGCCGCCAGCGCCAGGGGACCGTCACCCTGCTCGAGCGCGCGGGTGTTGTCACCCCAATCACGCAATCGACGAGCCGCGAGCACGCCGACCCAAAACGCTCCGGCGATGGTCATGGCGGCGAGCAGGCTTGGAACGGCGAACATGTCGGTATTTGCGCGGTGGATGTGAGCGGACAGACAGTGGGAAGGCGCCTGCACACTGCTCAGCCTCATCAGCATACACCCGACTCGGGCCCGGTCGACCGATCCGCGCCACTGCACCGGGGCGCCCGCCTTGACGGCCTTGCCAGTGCGTAGATACAAGCCCATCGGCGTCGCGCTGGCCGCGACGCCAGCGAGCACATGCATGCAACCGACCGCTTGGGAACCTGAAGGAGTCGAGGCCCTCCTCGATTCGAAGGGGACGCTGGCCGACCCCGCCGCGGTCCGCGGGCTCGATCTGCGTGACTATTATAAAAAGTTGGTCGCGGCGCGGGTCCTCGACGTCAAGCTCCGCCGCCTCGAGCTGCCGATGTGGGCGTCGGCCGCCGGCGAAGAGGCGGTCAGCGTGGCGATCGGCGACCTCGTCGAGGACGACGACACGGTGTTCGTCGGCAACCGCGACGCCGCGATCGGTCTGACCCGGGGGATGGCCCTGACCGAGCTGGTCAGCCAGCTGCTCGGGCGGGGCAGCTCCGAGACCCGCGGCCGCGGGCTGCCGGGCTCGATCAGCTCGCAGGCCCACGCGATCGTCGGGGCCAGCGAGGCCCTGGGCATGAGCCTCGGTCTGGCCGTCGGTCACGCCCACGGCCAGGCGCTGTTTGGACGCGGCCGCGCGAGCGTGGTCGTGTTTGGCGAGGGCCTGACGACGACCGGGATGTTCCACGAGAGCGTGGCCGTGGCCCTGGCTCACGACGCGCCGCTGGTGTTCGTGTGCAAGTCGCAGATCTGGCCCGACGGCGCGCCGCCCGAGGCCGGGCTCCTCGGTGACAGCGTGTCCGATCGCGCGCGGGCGGCCGGGCTGTGGACCCGCCGCTGTGACGGCGCCGACGCCCTCGGTGTGCGCCGAGCGATCGGCGCGGCCCTACACCGAGCCAAAGATGGCGCCGGCCCGGGCCTCGTCGAGGTCGTGGTCACGCCCCTGGCCCAAGACCCCCCGGCCGAGCGCGATCCCGTCGAGCGCCTGCGTCGCTTGCTCGACGCCCGCGGCGAGTGGACCCAGCCCTTTCAAGATGTGACCGAGGCCGAGATCCACGGCTTGATCGATCGGGCGGTGCAAGAGGCCGTAGATGCCGGGCAAGACGAGGTGAGCTCGTGAGCGCGCTCCAGCCTCTCTCCCGCCTCGTGGCCGCGCTCTTGCGCGAGGACGAGCGCCGCTGCCTGCTCGGCGAGGACGTCCGCAGCGGCGGCATGCTCGGGCTCTCGCGCGTCGCGGCTCAGGATGAGCAGCTGCGCGCGCGCGTCCTGGGCTCGCCGCTGACGGCCAGCGCCCACGTCGCCCACGCTGGCGGGCTCGCGCTGGCGGGCCTGCGCCCGATCGTGCTGTTGCCGTCTTCAACGGCGCTGCTCGAGGCGCTCGCGGCCCTGCGCGAGCTCGGCCGCCTGCGCTGGCGCAGCGGTGAGCAGCGCGCGGTCCCGGCCCTCTTTGTCGCCCCCAACGGCCCCGGCTTCGGCGTCGGCGGTGAGGCCGCCGAGTCCGTCGAGGCGACCCTGGCGGCGGTCCCCGGCGTCGAGCTGTGGTGCGCCGGGCGAGCCGAAGATCTGTGCGCCTACCTCCGCAGCGCCGCCGACTTCTCCGGCGCCGAAGCTCGGCCCGCGCAGGTCGGCCCGCGGGTGCTGTTGCTCCCGCGCAGCGTGGTCGTCCGGGATCTGCTCGTCGACGTCGATCTCGACCAGGCGCTGCCTCGCTCGGTGACCGCGCTCGTGCGCGAGGGCGATCGGGCCACGGTGTTCGCCTGGGGCGAGGCGCTCGCGCCCGCGCTCGCGGCCGCCCAGGCCTGCGCCGCTCTCGACCCAGCCATCGAGGTCAAGGTCGTCGATCTCGGCCGCCTCGCGCCCCTCGACGAGGAGCTGCTCGTCGAGCACGCCAGCGCGACCGGGAAGATCGTCATCGCGCACGCGGGCCCCCGCCGCGGCGGACTCGGTGCCGAGCTCGCCGCGCTGTTCGCCGATCGCTGCATCCTCCACCTCGACGCGCCGATCGTCCGCGTCACCGGGGAGCTCGAGCCCGCGCTGGTCGCGGGTCACGAGGAGCTGCGCGCCAGCCCCAGCGCGTCGGCGATCGCTGCGGCGATCAACCACGTCGTCCATTACTGAGCCCCTGAGAGCCCCCGAGTCCCGCATGAGTGTGATTGAGTTCAAGCTCCCCGAGATCGGCGAAGGTGTCATTGAAGGTGAGATCGTCCAGTGGCTGATCGCCCCTGGTCGTTCCTTCGCCGCCAATGATGCGCTCGTCGAGGTCATGACCGACAAGGCCACGATCGAGATCCCCGCCCCCTTTGACGGCAGCATGCAGGAGCATCGCGCGGCCGAAGGTGACGTGTGCGCCGTCGGATCGGTCATCGCAATCCTCGGTGAGGGCGGCGCTGCGGCCCCGAGCCCGGGGCCAGCGGCGTCCCAGCCCAGCGCCCAGCCCGGACCCGCGGTCGCGGCCAGCCCGGCCCCGGGCCGGACGGACGCGGCGATCCTCGCGACCCCGGCCGCCCGGGCGCTCGCGCGCGAGCACGACATCGACCTCGCCCGGCTGCCCGTCGACGAGCGCGGGCGCATCACCAAGCGCGATGTCGTCGAGGCCCGCGAGCACGGCATCCCGACGCCAGCCCCGAGCCCTGCGGTCGCCGCGGCGGCTCCGCCCGCGCCCGCGCCCGCGCCCGCGCCCGTCAAGACTTCTGCGCCTGCGCCCGCGCCCGCGCCCGCCCGGCGGGCCCCGGCCGTCGATGGCGAGGACGAGATCATCCCCTTTCGCGGGATGCGGCGGCGGATCGCCGAGGGCCTGGTCCGCTCGTACACGACCGCGGTCCACTACACCTACGTCGAGCAGATCGACGTCACCCGGCTCGTCGAGCTGCGGACCCAAGCCAAGGTCGCGGCCAAGGAGCAGGGCGTCTCGCTCAGCTATCTGCCCTTCATCATCAAGGCCGTCTGCCACGCGCTCAAGCGCTACCCGATCGTCAACGCCGAGCTCGACGAGCAAAACGCCCGGATCGTGGTCAAGAAGCGCTACAACGTCGGCGTGGCCGCGGCCACGCCCCAGGGCCTGATGGTCCCGGTCATCCACGACGCCGACCGCCTCAGCCTCCTCGACATCGCCCGCGAGGTGAAGCGCCTCGGCGAGGGCGCCAAAAACGGCAAGCTGAGCCGTGACGAGCTGACCGGCTCGACCTTCTCGATCACCAGCCTCGGGACGATCGGCGGGGTCCTCGCCACGCCGATCCTCAACTACCCCGAGGTCGGCATCCTCGGTGTCCACGCGATCCGCAAGGTCCCGGTCGTCACCGACGACGACCAGATCGCAATCGGCCACATCATGAACCTGTCGGTGTCATTCGACCACCGCATCGTCGATGGCTTCGAGGGCGCCAGCTTCCTCCAGGAGGTCCGGCGCTACCTCGAAGATCCGACCTTGCTGCTGCTCGCCGGGATCTGAGATTCAAGATGGCAACAATCAAAAAGAAGGCCCTCATCATCGGCGCCGGCACCGGCGGCTACCCTTGCGCCATTCGCCTCGGGCAGCTCGGCGTCGACGCCATGCTCGTGGAGAAAGACCAGCCCGGCGGGGTCTGCCTCAACTGGGGCTGCATCCCGAGCAAAGCGCTGATCTCGGCGACCAAGCTGGCCCACAAGGCGGCCCACGCCGAGCACATGGGCCTGAGCTTCGGCCCGCCCACGGCCGACATGACCAAGATGCAGGTCTGGAAGTCGGGCATCGTCAAGAAGCTGACCGGCGGCGTCAAGCAATTGGTCAAGGGCTCGGGCACCCAATACGTGACCGCGACCGCCGAGATCCTCGGGCCCGGCCGCGTCAAGCTGGTCTACCCGGCCGTCGACGGCAAGCCGGCCAAGCCCGACGACATCGTCGAGTGTGAGCACCTCGTGATCGCAACGGGCTCGGTCCCGATCGAGATCCCCGGCTTCGCGATCGACCAGGTCAAGGTTCGCGACAGCACCGGCGCGCTCGAGCTCGACTTCGTGCCCGAGCACATGGTCTGCATCGGCGGCGGGATCATCGGCCTCGAGCTCGGCCAGACCTTCCAGCGCCTCGGGACCAAGCTGACGGTGCTCGAGGGCCTCGACCGCATCCTCGGCGTCTGTGACAAGGATCTGGCCCAGGTCGTCGCCCGCCAGATCAAAAAGGACGGCGGCGAGATCGTGACCAAGGCCATGGCCCGGGGCCTGAGCGAGCGCGACGGCAAGCAGTGGGTCCGGGCCGAGGTCGGCGGCGAGACCAAGGAGTACCCCGCCGACGTCGTGCTCGTGGCGGTCGGGCGGCGCCCGGTGACCAAGGGCTTCGGCCTCGACAAGCTCGGCGTCAAGCTGTCCGAGCGCGGCGGCTTCATCGAGGTCGACGCCCGTCAGCAGACCAACGTCGCGCGGGTCTACGCGGTCGGCGACGTCTGTGGTCAGCCGATGCTCGCGCACAAGGCATCCCACGAGGGCGAGGTCGTGGCCGAGGTCATCGCGGGCAAGAAGACCGTCAATGACGCGCGGACGATCCCGAATGTGGTCTTCACCGAGCCCGAGATCGCCTCGGCGGGGCTCGGTGAGCAGGAGGCCAAGCAAGCCGGTCACGCGATCGAGGTCGGCAAGTTTCCCTTCTCGGTTAGCGGTCGGGCCATGGCGATCGACGAGACCACGGGCTTCGTGAAGGTCGTCATCGCCAAGTCGGACAATCGGGTGCTCGGCGTTCACGTGGTTGGCCCCGAGGCCAGTGACCTGATCAGCGAGGCGGCGCTGGCGATCGAGATGGGCGCCTTCGCGGAGGACATTGCGCTGACGGTTCACCCTCACCCGACCCTGGGCGAAGCGGTGATGGAGGCGGCCAAGCACGCGCTCGGCGAGGCCATCCACATCGGAAACCGCCGACGCTGACCGGGTCTCGCTGAAGATCCGGCCGAATGTCGCGCGCGGCGCCGCTCTCGCGGGCCGCGTTTTTTTGTGCTCGATCTTCGGCGACGCACCACTGTTTGATTGTTCAGTATTTGAACATCGAAGATCTAAGAACATTCCAATGACCCTACCTCGGTGTTCCATGTCGCGGCCCGAGGCGGCGTGGATCCAGCTAAGACCAAAATCGGTGTAAGCGGCCGAATTCGTGATCACACGCGGCAATTCTACGACCTTACAATAGCCCGATCGCAACGTCTCATAGGGGGTCCTTCCCAATCACAAACTCGCCGGTCACCCTATGACCGGGAATGACAGCCCGGGCGGCCCAATCGGCCCTTAGGATCGACCGCACACCTTCTATGCAAAAAAAGCGTCTTGAAGCCCTGTCTTTTCGAGATCATTCGTGCATAAATGCCGTCATGGCCAATCTCTCCAGCGCCTTTCAGGATGCTCTCGCTGACCAGGCCAAAGCCGCTCTGGTCGACATCGTTGCAAAGAACCCCCGGACTTCGGTCAAGGATCTGAAACAACTCGTCAGTGACAACCCCTCACTTGGTGGGATCACGCTGGCTGAGCTGCTTGGAACCAGCGGCGGTCGTGGCCGCGGTCGTCCCAAGGGCTCCTCTTCCTCGGCCGCGGCGCCGCGCAAGGCGGCCAAGGGCCCCGCTCGCAAGGGCAGCGCGCACAAGCGCAACGTTCGCACGGAGCCCGGCCGCGAGGCGTTTGACAAAGAGGTTATCGAGGCGCTTTCTGCGCTCGGTGGTGAGACCGTCGCCGCGACCCAGTTGCGCGAATCCCTCAACGCGGATCCGACTCAGCTTCGCACTTCGCTCAATCGTCTGATCGAGCGCGGGCTCGTGACCTTCACTGGCAAGGCTCGCGGCACCCGCTACTCGATGGCCTGAGCCTCACCAATCATCACGTCAGACCTCAGGAGGCTCCGCCTTCTGGGGTTTTGGCGATCTCTGGGTCGTAGACCCATGGACTGCGCGGTCCGACTTCGTGCGCTCGCAGGACGCGCAGAGTCGACAAGAAGCGCTCCCGCGGCCACTCGACGGCGCCAAAACGCTCGAGGTGCTCGGTATAGACCTGGCAGTCGATCAACTCGAAGCCCCATCGCTCGAGCTGGCGGACGAGGTGTACGAAAGCGATCTTGGACGCGTCTGGAGCCAGCGCGAACATTGATTCGCCACAAAACACGGCTCCGACCGCGACGCCATAGAGACCACCGACGAGGCGCTCGCCCTGCCAGGCCTCGACACAGTGTGCGTGACCCCGGGCGAAGAGCTGTTCATAGGCCGCGATCATGTCCTGGGTAATCCAGGTCCCGTCCTGGTCGGCCCGGGGGACCTCGGCGCAGCGGCGTATGACCTGATCGAAGCTCGTGTCGAAGCTCAGCCGATAGGGCTGACGACGAATGCTCTTACGCAAGCTGCGATTGACCCGGAGCCGGCGGGGCTCGAGCACGAAGCGCGGGTCCGGCGAGTGCCACAGGATCGGGAGGCCCTCGCCATACCAGGGGAAGATGCCGCGGCGGTAGGCGTCGAGCAGTCGCTCGGGTCGGAGGTCGCCGCCGACGGCCACGAGCCCGCGCGCGTCGGCGTCTTCGGGATCGGGCAGGGCTTGGTCACCACGGATCAGACGAATCGGCACGGTCTTTAGCCTGGCGAGATGGGGGTCGGAGCGGGGGTGGGGAGCAAGGCGAGCAGCCTGGACTTGGGCCAGCGAGCGCGGGCGCGGGCGGCGAGCGAGAGGGCGGGGACCTCGACGGCGAACAGCGGCGCGAACGCGAGGCCCGATACGGGATAGGCGAACACGATCGCCATGATCGCCGCGACGCCAATATGAAAGCACCACATCCCGATCGTCCATGCCCAGGCCAGGCGCCGACCCAAGAGCGCGATCGGGGCGCCGAGCTCGAGGACCATGCTCATCCACGCCAGCGGCACGAACACGGCCGGATAGGCGCACAGCGCCGCCCCGAGCGGCGAGTGGGTCGCCCCGAGCTCGACCTTGCGCAGGTTGTCCCAGGCCACGTGGTTGAGCAGCGCGCCGCCGTCGAGCCACGCGCCGCCCGCGTTGCGGAGCTTGGCGACCCCGGCGAGCACGTAGGCGATCGTGGTGATCGTCGCCATCAGCTTGGGCCCCCAGCCGTAGCGAGGATCGAGGGCGCTCGTCGCTGGGGCGCCGCCGCGGCGGGCGTCGAGCGACCACGCGTCACTGGCCGGGAGCAGCGCCAGGATCAGCGTGTGCATGACCAGGAGGTTGTCGGTGTGGAACACCATGCCCCACGAATTGCGGTAGCTGGCCACCCACAGCAGCGCGAGGGCATGGACCGGGGCGACGAGGCGGAAGCGCCAGCCGAGCAAGGCCGCGACCCCGGACACGACCGCGAGCAGCCACAGCGCGACCCCGACGCCCACGCCGAGGGGCGCGTCGAGCAAGCTGACGACCCCGACCGGCGCGAAGCGGTCGGGCTCGAAGCGCAGCGCGCCGAGCAGCATGGGCGAGAAGCCGATCAGCCAGATGAGCCCGTAGCCAAGGATCAGCACGCGCAGGACCGCCAGGCGCAGGGCCGGCGCCGGCTCGAACCACCAGCGGTCGAGGCGGCCCCAGATCGAAGGTGAGGGCCCGGCCTCGGTCATGAGCGGTCCTTTGCGACTGGGACCCGGCAGCGCGCCTTTCGTCGGACCGCGAGGGGCGTCGCGCCGTCGGGATCGACCTCGGGGTCCAAGAAATAAGTGCGCGGATCGAAGCGCCGCCGCTGAACCTCCAATCGCACGATGTGGCCGAGCTCGCCGTCGGCCGCGACGCGCTCGGCCACCCGCGCGCACAGCAGCTTCGCGCGCCGGGCCCGAACCGCGCGCCGGATCGTCTGGGCCGCCTGCATGACCTCGATGTTGGCGACCAGGTTGGGGCGAATCTCGTGCTCCTCCCCCTCGGCGTCAAAGCCGACGATCACGTCCAACCATGGCTTGTCGCGCACGGTCGAGAACATCGGATAGTTCGACAGCGGGAAGGAGTCGCGGGGGGGCTCGCGCAGCGCCGGCCAGACCGCCGCGGCGACGAACAGCGCGCTCACGAGCAGCGCGGGCGCCCTTCGCAGCGGCGCGCTCATGGATCGCCCGGCGCCTTGTCCGGCAGCTCGTCGTAGATCCACGACCCGCCGTGGCCGAGCGCGGCCCAGCTGTGCTGGGTGTAGTCGATGCGGATCTCCGGCGCGCTCATCGACTCGGAGAAGCCGCCGAGGACCGTGCGATGGGGCGCGCAGGCGAAGCAGTTGTCCTCGCTCCATTGCTGGCGGAGCAGGAATTCGATGACCGCGCGCATCTGGGCGCGCTCGGCCTCGAGGTCCTCGCCGCGCGCGTGCTTGATCGCCATCGCCGCGGCGAGGCCCTCGCCGAACCCGGCGGCCGGGGTGTTGACCGGGGTCAAGATGTTGCCCATCGAGTAGCCGCCGATGAACTCATTGGCCACGGCGCTGCGCTCGTCGAGCACGAGCCGGGCTTTGTAGCTCATGTAGTCGACGCAGTATTGCTCGTAGGCCTCGTTGCGGTGATGCCCGAGCGAGGCCCGGGCCGCGAGGCAGTGCCAGTTCTCCTCGAGCCAAAAGAAGTCGCGGACGAAGGTGTCCCAGTAGGGCCCGGTGTAGAAGGCCATCGCGCGCTCGACGGCCTCGTGGATCAAGTCGGCGCTGGGCAGCTCGGCGGCGGCCGCGGCCTCGGGATCGTCGAGCGCGAGCTTCTCGGCCAGGGACAGCGCGAAGATCGCCTGGCCGCCCGCGTACATCGGCTCGGGCCCGTCGATCGGCGCGCCGCCGACGAGGTCGAACTGCGGGTAAAAGCTCCCGTCGTCGCGCTGCATGGCCAGCAAGAAGCGGGTCAGCCCGGCGAGGAGCTCGTCGTGGCGCTCACCGACGTGCTCGCGGCACGCAGCGAAGGCGATCGCCGGGAGCGCGGTCGAGCCGAGCTCGGCCGTCTCGCCGCGGCTGCGCCTGACCAGCGCGACGACGTCGCCGGAGGTCTTGGCGTGCTTGGCCATGAACCCGAGCGAGCGCGAGGCCACGCGCCGGGTCCGCTTGGGCTCGCCGCCGAGCTCGCACATGACCAGGGTCGTCCCGGCCTGACGCGGGAGGTTCCAGCTCTTGGTCTGCTGGGCGCCGGTGAAGGGGTCGAGGGTGTAGCGGAACCGACCGTTGCGGAGCTGGGCCTTGGCGATGTGGGCGTCGGCCAGCTCGCGGGCGTGGTCGAGGCGCTCCTTGCTGACCCGGACCTCGCGGGTGTGCATTCGGACCAGCGGCAGGAACACCCCGTCGTCGGTGACGAAGTAGCTCAGCGTCTCGATCCGCGTGAGGCCGTCGAGCAGCAGCCACGACGCGGCGTCGGCCGGTCGCGGGGTCGCGCGGCTGTCTTCGCGCAGCTTGTCGAGCCGCTTGGGGTCGCGCTGCTCGCGATCCCAGGCCAGGACCTCGGCCGGGACCTCGAACCCGAGGGCCGCGCGGAGCTCGACCGCCGAGATGCCAAAGCGAAAGTCGGGGATCCACGGCAGCGGCTCGTTGACGATGAATTGATCGAGGGCCACGAGCTGCCACGGCATCAGGCAGTGCTCCTCGTCGCACACGCCGTCGAGGCCCGGGCGCAGGGCCAGCATGTCGAGCAGGGGGGCGCGCGAGCGCAGCGGCGCGAGGCCGCGGATCAGATCGATCTTGACCGGGCCCTGGACCGACTCGGCTGCGATCTGGCGAGCGATCGCCACGCTGATCTGCTCGGGGGCCGCGCGGACGCAGCGGGACACGGCCTCGACCGGGGCGAGCTTGGACCGCTGAGCGGGCTCTCGCTCGCCCTCGATCAGGCGCAGGTAGGTGACGACCGCGACCGACTCGCTGGCCCCGGGCTGGGGCACGCAGGCGATCGGCGCGGCCGTGTACAGCGAGGGCACCCGCAGCTTGGTGTGGCGGTAGCCGCCCTCGACCTTGCGCAGCGGCCCGTCGACTGGGATCGGCGGGAGCACGCCCCAGTGGTCGATCTCGGCCGCGAGGGCGTCGTGGAGCTGGTTTTCGACCAAACCGTTGACGGCTCTGTCGTCTCGCCCGGCGAGCTCCTCGCTCGTGCCCGGCAGCGGCACGCGCTCGGCGACCGCGTCGTTGGCCTGGTGGAGGGCCCCGAGGGTCCAGATCGTCAAGAGCAGGGGCGTGGCCCCGAACAAGCCGGCGTTGAAGCTGCGCCGCCAGGTCGCGGCCAGACCCCAGCACGACAGCGGCAAGGTCAGGAGCGCGACCAGGCCGATCACGGCCAGGAGCGCGGCGCCGAGGCCCTCACCGAGGCTGCCGTAGAGGCCCGCGAGGTAGCTCGCCGCGCTCGTCAGCTCCCACGCCAGCCACCCGAGCACGATCAACGCGAACACCGAGCTCACCCGCCAGACCGGGGTCAGCAGCCGCAGCCGGAGCGCGGCCGAGACCGCCGTGAGCCCGTGGCCGAACGCGAGCAGGTAGCAGACGATTGCGAAGCCGGACCACTCCGACCACGGCAGCTGCATGCCGGCCCACGCGAAGATCAGCGCGTGGACGCTGGCGACGAGGGCCAGCGACCAGCGGGGCATCGAGCCGCCTGGGCGGGCGGGGGCGGGCCGCGTGTCCGCTTGGGTCTCGGCTTGGCCGGTCGACATCGCGCGGGAGGATACCGCACCCGCTCGGATCCACTGGAGAGCTGCGGCCGGTCCTGCTAGCGTCACCGGGTGAGCGAGGACGGCGCGACGACGCAGGCTGACGCGAGCCCCGAGCCCGCGGTTCGGGCCAGCTACCTCCGGGCCTTGCTCTCGGCCTGCGACGAGTTCGGTCCGCCCGCGATGGAGATCCGCGAGCGCCTCGGCGACACCCACCAGACCAGCATCGAGTGCGCGGGCCCGCTGGTGTGGCTGCCGATCGAGGCCGACCTCGCCCTCCAGCGCGCGCTCGACACGGTCCTCGGCTCGGCCCGGACCCGCGAGTTCGTGCTCGCCAACCTGCGCGAGTTCATGGCCGCGTCGATCCTCCAAAACGTGGTCCAGACCGCGGTCGGCCTGTTCGGCCTCGACCCGGGCTCGTTCGCGCGTCTGGTCCCGCCCGCGTGGGGCCTGCTCTACCGCGACTGCGGGCAGTGGAGCGTGAGCCGAAGCCTCGACCCCGACCGCGCGCGCGCCCGCGAGTGGCGCGAGGTCGAGATGCGCCTGGCCAAGCTCCCGCCCGCGTGCGCGAGCGACGACGCCTGGTTGACGGCCGTGGCCACGGTCATGCACGCGCTGCTCATCTTGTGCGGGCGGGCCGACCACGAGGGCGAGGTCGAGCTGCTCGAGCGGGTGCTCGACACGCCCGCGCAGGTCGTGTTTCGGTTCGCGTGGAAGAGAAAGTAACCTGTAGAAGATGTGCAGGATCTTCGGGTTTCGCTCGGTGATGCAAAGCCAGGTGCATCGCAGCCTCGTCAGCGCTGACAACGCGCTGATGCAGCAAAGCGAGAACAACCCCGACGGCTGGGGCGTGGCCTACTACATCGGCGGGGCCCCGCACGTGGTCAAGAGCGTGGCCACGGCCGTATCCGACGAGATGTTCCGCCGCGTGTCGGGGGTCGTGACCTCCGAGACCGTGCTCGCCCACGTCCGCAAGGCGACCCAGGGCCAGCTGACGGTGTTCGACACCCACCCGTTTCAGTACGGCAGCTGGGTCATGGTCCACAACGGCAACATCGCCAACTTCGGCGAGATCCGCGAGCAGGTCCTCGACCGCGTGCCGCCGGTCCTGCGTCGCTTCATCCTCGGCCACACCGACAGCGAGGCGCTGTTTTACCTGATGCTGGGCAAGATGGCCGAGCGCTGCGACCTCGAGCGCCGCGGCTACCCCCTCGACGATCTCGCCGAGGCCGCGCGCGCGGCGATCGACATCGTCCGCGAGCTCGCGGGGGAGCTGTGTGAAGACGACGGCGGCGATCCGATCACGAGCAATTTTTTGACCTTCGTGATCACCAATGGCCAGACCATGCTCGCCCATCAAGGTGGCAAGCTCTTGCACTGCTCAACTCATAAAAAGCACTGCCCCGAGCGCGACAGCTGCCCCTATTGGGCCGAGGAGTGCGAGCGCAAGGTCGAGGGCGGCTTCGTCAGCCACCTGGTGTTCTCGAGCGAGCCGCTGCAAGGTGACAATGTCTGGGAGCCAATGGAGATCGGCGAGATGATCGGGGTCGACTGGCGCATGCAGATGCAGCGATTCGGGCGACGGCAATCCTCGCCGGTGGCGCCTCGTCACGACGAGCTCGAGCACGAGCTCGAGGGCGTCGGCCAAGACGTCTGATCCGCGGCCGAGCGCGCGCTCACCAGTCGGGCAGCGGGCCCTGGCCAGCCCGCAGGACCTCGATGTCGCCGTTGTCATCGAAGCGCAGGACCGTCGAGGGCTCGGGCCAGATGTGCCCGCCATCGATGATCAGGGCGACGTCGTGGCCGTGGTGGTGCTCGAGCTCCTCGGGATCCTCGAGCTCCGGCGGCTCCTCGCCCGGGGTGACCGAGCCGGTCAACAGCGGCTCACCGAGCAGGTCGACCAGCATCGCGCAGACCTTGTGATCCGGGAGGCGCATGCCGACCTCGTGGGCCCGGTTCTTCATCGCCCGCGGCACGTCGGAGGTCGCCCGCAAGACCATCGTGTAGGGCCCCGGCAGCAGCCGCCGGACCACGCGGAAGGCCTGGTTGCTCATGGCCCCGTAGCGGCCCATGTCGTTGAGGCTCTCGACCAGCATGGTCAGGGGCTTGCTGTGCTTGGAGTGGATGTTCTTGAGCTTGCGCAGCGTCGTGATCCCGCGCGCGCTCGACAGCGCGCAGCCGAAGGCGTAGCCCGTGTCGGTTGGGTAGATGATGACCTCGCCCCGGCGCAGGGCGTCGACGGCCGGCATCAGCTTGCGCGGGTCCGGGCGGTCCGGGTCGATGCGCAGGCGGGCGAAGTGGTGCTGACGTGCGGCGGACATGACGGCCTAGCTCGTTGGGGCCGGGAGGGTAGCCGCAGATCCGCGCCTTGGCTACGACTTGGCTGCGACGCGGCGGCGTCGGGTCCACAGCCAGGCGAGCAGGTCGAGGACCAAGGCGGTGGCCAGGACCAGGGCATAGGGGTCGTAGGGCGTGCGCAGCCGCGGCGTGCCAAAGAACACCGCGGCCGTGATCAGCAGCGACAAGAGCTGCAGCGCGCACACGCCCAGACCCGCGGGCCGGGGGTCCGCAGGCGGGCTCGGCGAGGGGGGCGAGCCCGGGCGCGGCGAGGCCCGGGCCCACGCCACCAACGCCAGGATCATCCCGAGCAGGCTCAGCGGGGCGAGCGAGGCGGCGAGATCGCGGCCGCGCAGGGCGAGCGGCAGCAACTCGGGCGCGCCGCGGTCGGAGCTCTCGGGCCACGGCCGCGCGATGATCCACAGCAGGGCGACGTTGCTGACGCTGTAGCGGAGCTGACCGCCGACGCCGGTCGCCGCGTAGCAGCGCCGACGGACCTCGCGGTGGACCCCTCGATCTCCGATGTAGCCGACCACGTCGATGCTCTCGCCGCCGAGGGCCGGGCGCAGCGCCAGCGGGTGATCGGGCCCCTCGCGGCCGAGGGCGCGAAAGCCCGGCAAGCTGATCCGGCGGTCGGCGCGGGGGCTGCCGGTCTGCTCGGCCGAGGCGCGCGCCGCCTCGCTCGGGTACGCCCGGGTCACGATGTTGTGGCAGCGGCCCGCGGTCAGGTTCATGCTCGCGTTCTCCGCCACGCCGCCGAACTCGCCGGTGTAGACCCGGACCCGGATCATCGAGATCGCCAGGGCCACGGCCAGGGGCAGCGCGAACAGCAGCGCCGCGCGGGTGTCGACCCGCCGCGACCAGGTTCCGCGGGACCCGCCGGGCGCGTCGCGGTGACGACGATCGAGCAGCCAGGCCGCGCCGAGCAGGGCGAAGAACACCGCCGACTGCGGACGGAGGACGAAGGCGACCGCGCCCGACACTCCCGCCGAGGTCGCGCCGCGACCGTCCTGGATGAGCCGGACGGCACCCAGGGTCGTCGCGAGCAGCATGCAGGTATAGGGAGTCTCGCTGACGAAGAACCCCGTGTGCGAGACCAGGGGCACCCACACGAGCAGCGCGAGGCCGACCGCGATCGCCGGCCAGTGTGGCTGGCCGCCGGGCAGCACGCGCGCGGCGAGGCGGTAGCCGAGCACGACCGTCGCCGCGGACAGCCCCGCCCACATCAAGCCCGCGAGCTCGAGCGCCGACTGGCCCGGCCCCAGGAGCACGATCGGGATCGCCAGCAGCGCGTGGGTGCCCCAGGCTTGCCAGGCCATCTCGCGCGCGCCTGCGTGGACCTCGAGGGCCGCGACCAGCCGCGCGCGATAGACGTAGTGGGCCATGTCGCTAAACACGTGGTCTCGCGGGGGATGAACCCACACGACCCACACGAGTCGGCTGACCACCGCGGCCGCGATCAGCGACCACAGCACCCAGGCTTCGGTCCGGGAGGGTCCGGGGCGCGGGCCCCCGGCGGCCTGCGAATCTGGCGCGCCCACGAGCGGCCATGATATGCTGCGCGGCGTTCCTCGGAGACTGTTCTACATGCGCGAGCCCAAGAATTTCCCCAGCGTGGTGCGGACTGTAGGCCTAGGTTTGCCGATCCTGGCGGTCCTGACCGTGGCCAGCAGCTGCAGCCGCGACGCCCTCGCGCCCGACTGCTTCGAGATCGATCCGGACACGGGCATCTGTTTGGTCCCCGATCCCGGCGGCACCGCGGTCGGCGTCGACTGCGAGATGTTCCCCGACGGGGCCGTCGGCGCGACCTACAGCTTCATCCCGCCGGTCGGCGGCGGCAGCGGCAACTACAGCAACTGGATGGCGACCAACCTGCCGCCCGGGCTGAGCATCGACCCGAACACCGGCGAGATCATGGGCGTCCCCGAGCCGCCCGGGAACATGGAGTACCAGGACATCACGATCACGGTGTTCGACGAGGGCAAGGGCCAGTCCTTCGACGCCAGCTGCGGGCCGCTGCTGATCAACGAGCCGCTCAACTCCAACGCCGTCCTGACCGAGCCGATGCACTGCATCCCCCACACCTCCTCGCGCGACGAGATGATCGCGCTGCTCGGCGGCGGCGACGGTACGCAGATCACCTGCAGCGCGGTTAACTCGGGGGATCTGCCCTGCCCGCTCGGTGACGGCAACGGCCGCCTGCCGCCCGGGATCACCTTCAACGACTCGAGCTGCACCCACTCGGGCAACATCACGGGCGAGCGTCGCGGGACCTGGGTGTGGATGGTCGAGATCGAGCAGAGCGGCTTCAAGACCCGCGTGCCCTTTTGCGCGAGCAACGACGTCGACACCTTCCACGACATCACCGTGACCGCCAACGCGGTCGAGGAGTCCGACCTCAAGCCCGGGCTGCTCGAGTTCGATCCCAACGCGCCGCTCTTGTTCGGTGACGGCAGCTACGTGTGGGACATCGAAGACCCGGCCTGCAACGACGACCCCGCGCTCTGCAACAGCTACGGGTTCCGCTACGACGTGACCTGCTCGCCCTTCGATCCGCCCTTCGCGCTCAACGCCGAAAGCAGCGACACGGGCATGACCCACGGGATGACCGCGATGGGCCCGACCCCGAGCGCGGGCTTCGCGACCCGGCCCTTCGTGGCCTCGTTCGAGATGCTCTACTGCACCTCGGACAATGGCGCCGACTGCGACGTCGGCAGCGCGAACTTCGATCAGAACGCGCAGACCAAATACCACTTCGACGTGGTCGGCTACCCCGTCGCCGGCAACCCCTGAGATCTCTCGGACCCTGGCCCTCGGATCCCGTTAGACTGCCTCGGTGAGCAACCCGCGGAGCACGGCAGCCAGCGTGCGCGAGCAGAAGCTCGCGCGGGTGATCGACCGCGAGGTCGCCCCGATCTGGCACGATCGCTTCGCGCGCTTGCTGATGCGCGAGCTCCCGAGCGAGCCCGAGACCTTCGCGCTCGACATCCACAGCGGCCCCGGCCACACGACCGCCGAGCTGCTCCAGCGCCTCGACGAGAGCTCGCGGATCGTCGCCCTCGGCCGCGACCCGTGGCTGATGCAAGTGTCGAAGACCCGCGTGCGGCCCGAGTGGAAGCGCCGCGTGTACTTCAAGTCCGGTGACATCGACGACGTCACCGGGATGAACGACGACACCTACGATCTCGCCGTCGCCAACCTCGTGCTCGGCGAGCAGGTCGTCGAGTGGCAGCCGGCCCTCGCCGAGCTCGTGCGCGTGACCAAGCCCGGCGGTCAGGTCATGACGACCCTGCCGCTGTACGGGACCTGGCAAGAGGTCGAAGATCTGTTCGAGGAGATGCTCCGCGACGAGGGCATGCGCCGCGAGGTCGCGACCTTGCAAAAGCTCCGTCGCCGCCGACCCAAGCCCTCGCAGCTGGTCACCGGGCTCGAGGCCCTCGGCTTCAGCGAGCGCGACTTCGTCGTCGAGCACGAGCGCTTCGAGCTCTTGTTCCGCAGCGGCCGCGAGTTCTTGTTTTCGCCGGTCATCGAGCACGGTCCGCTGCGCCTGTGGAAGGCGATCATCGGCCGGGCCGAGAAGCCCCAGGCGCTGTTTTGGCGGTTCAAGGAGGCGATCGACACCTACTACGCGGGCCACGTCCTCGCCGTGACCGTGGTCGCCGGGCTCGTGCGCCTGCGGGTGCCCGATCAGAGCGGGGCCAGCTTCGCCGCCGGATACTGGAGCCGCTACCCGAGCCTCGCCAAGCTCTGGGGCGTCGGCGGGGACGAGGCCCTCGATGGCTCGGACGATGATCTCGAGTTCGACCTCGACCTCGACATCGATCTCGACGAGTCCGACGCGGCCCCCAGCGCTCCCGGGCCCGACGACTCGGCCAGCGCGCTCGACACCCTCGAGCCTGGCTCGGGCTTCGCCGACGGCGGGCGGGGCTTCGCCGACATGGAGGTCAGCGGCGCCAACGAGCTGCCCGCGGTCGAGGACGTCGCCCTCGACGGCGGCGACGACCCTTTCGCTGGCCTCCTCGAAGAGCTCGACGCCGAGGCCGCGGCCGAGGCCGAGCTCGCGGCCGAGGACGCCGAGGTCGAGGCCACGATCCAGCCGCGCAAGCACGCCGCCTCCGGTCGCGCGGCGACCCTCGGGACCATGGAGCACCCGCCCGTGCCGCTGGACGCCGGGCAGAGCCAGGCGCCCGTGCGCAAGCCGGGCGAGAGCGGCGTGTCGCGCAGGCCTTCGGGGTCGCGCCAGCCGGGCGAGAGCGGCGTGTCGCGCAGGCCTCCGGGGCTGTCGCGCCAGCCGGGCGAGAGCGGCGTGTCGCCCAGGCCTCCGGGCCTCGCGCCCAAGCCCGGCGAGAGCGGGACCGGGCCGATCGCGAGCAAGTCGGGGACTCATCGTCGGGGGGGCTCTTTGGCCAGCAGGTTGCCAGGTCGCAAGTCGGGCGAGAGCGGGGCCTCACCGCTGCCGGGCAAGCTCCCGCCTCCGCCGAGCGCCGACGCGCCCAAGCTCCCGCCGCCCAAGCCCCTCGGCGGCGGCAGCCTGGCGAGCAAGCTCCCGCGGCGGGCCGGCTCGTCGGGCGTCGCCCCGATCCCGCCGATCCCCGGCGCGCAGTCCGAGGTCGTGCCCCCGCCGGGCAAGACGCGACCCAAAGCGAGCGGGACCAAGTCCTTGCTCGCGCGCCTGCCCAAGCGCGAGGGCAGCGGGGCCGGCAAGGGGCCCGTCGCGCCGCCCTCGACCGGGTCCGGGGGAGCCGGGACTGGCCCTGCGCCGCGGGTCACCAAGCCCGGTGAGGCCGACCCCTTCGCCGCGATGCTCGACGACGAGGAGCTCGAGGAGATCGACGACATCGACGACATCGAGGAGCTCCCCGGTGACTCGTTGATCCACGGCGAGTTCGATGACGACGAAGACATCGCCGACGCCTTCGACAGGATCTCGCCGGATCCCGCCGCCAGCCAGTCGGGCGTGCTGCCGCCGCCGCCGCCACCGCCCAGGAAGAAGAAGTAGCAGCGTGCTCGCGGTGCGGGGGGCCAGGTGCTTGGCGTGCTCGGTGGTCGTGGTCTTGTTGGCCTCGGCGGGCGCGTGCAGGCGGGAGCCGGCGGCGTCTGACGAGCGCGCACAGGCCAAGCCCGGGCCCGAGCGGGCGACGGCGAGCGAGGCCGCTTCGCTCGTCCGCAAGGACGGCACGATCTTCGCCGAGACCGAGCTGATGGGCACCCACGTGTCGATCAACCTGTGGGTCGGCACCAAGGGCGACGCGCTCGCGGCCAGCGAGGCGATCACCGACGCGATGACCGAGATGGCGCGGATCGAGGCGATCGCGTCGGAGTGGCGAGAGACCAGCGATCTGAGCCGCGTGAACCGCCAGGACGGGGGCCAAGGCGTGCCCGTGGAGGTCCCCCCGGAGCTCGTCGAGATCCTCGGGCGGGCGGCCGCGATCTCGGCCGACACCGAGGGCCTGTTCGACGTCAGCTTTTACTCTGTCGGCCAGCTGTGGCGCTTCGAGGCCGGCAGCAAGCCGCCTCCGGCCGAGGCGATCGCCGCGCAGCTGCCCAGCGTCGACTGGCGCGCGGTCGAGCTCGACGCGGGGGCCGGGACCGTCGCCCTGGCCAAGCCGGGCATGAAGATCGGCCTCGGCGCGATCGCCAAGGGCTACGCGGTCGACCGGGCCTCGGCGCTGCTCCACGAGCGCGGCTTCGCCAACCACATCGTCGAGGCCGGCGGCGACACCCAGGTCAGCGGCAAGAAGGGCGCCGAGTCGTGGCGGGTCGGCGTCCAGGATCCCGACGAGACCGTCGGCCGGGTCGGCCACATCGTCGCCCGCGACGAGGCCGTCGTGACCTCGGGCAACTACGCGCGCTACTTCGAGTGGGACGGCGTCCACTACACCCACATCCTCGATCCTCGGACCGGCTGGCCGATCCCCGTCGATCGCAGCCCCAAGAGCGTGACCCTGATCGCCCAAACCGCGACCGACGCCGACGCCTACTGCACCGCCGTCAGCGTGATGACCCCCGAGCAGGGCCTGGCCTTCGTCGAGGCCCGCGCGCAGCTCGAGGCCGTGATCATCGGGCCCGACGGCCAGCTCCACGTGTCCTCGGGCCTCGGCGAGCGCTTCGTTCGCGAAGACGGCTGAGCGCCGACGGACACAGCCCGGCTCCTGTCCGGGAGGGCCGGGCTGCTAGCAGGGCGGGCTGCTAGACATTGAACCTGAAGTGCATGACGTCGCCGTCTTCGACGACGTACTCCTTGCCCTCGATGCGGAGCTTGCCCGCGGCCTTGGCCGCGGCCTCGGACCCAAGCTCGATCAGCGTCCGCCAGCCGATGACCTCGGCCTTGATGAAGCCCCGCTCGAAGTCCGTGTGGATCACGGCCGCGGCCTGCGGGGCCTTGGTCCCGCGCTTGATCGTCCACGCGCGGCACTCTTTTTCGCCGGCCGTGAAGTAGGTGATCAGATCCAGCAGCGCGTAGGCGGTGCGGATCAGGCGGTCGAGGCCGGGCTCGTCGAGGCCGGCCTCGGCGATGAACTCGGCCCGGTCTTCGGGCTCGAGCGCGGCGATCTCGGCCTCGAGGTTGGCCGAGATCACGACGACCTCGGCGCCACTCTCGCTGACGCGCTCGACGAGGCGCGCGACGATCGGGTCGTCGAGCCCGGCGGCGAGCTGATCCTCGCCGACGTTGGCCACGTAGAACACGGGCTTGGACGTGAGCAGGTCGAGCTCGCGCATGATCGCGGCCTCGTCGGTGCTGAGCTCGAGCGCGCGGGCGGGCTTGCCCTCGTTGAGCTCATCGATCGCCCGGGTGCACAGCTCGAGCGCGAGCTTCTCGGTCTTGTCGCCGCTCTTGGCCTGCTTGCGCGCCCGCTCGAGCCGCTTTTCGAGCGACTGGATGTCGCGGAGGATCAGCTCGGTGTCGATCGTCTCGAGGTCGTCGGTCGGGCTGACCTTGTTGGCGACGTGCTGAATGTTGTCGTCTTCGAAGCAGCGGACGACGTGGGCGATCGCGTCGACGCTGCGGATGTGGGCCAGGAACTGGTTGCCGAGGCCCTCGCCCTTGCTCGCGCCCGCGACGAGGCCGGCGATGTCGACGAACTCGATCGTCGTCGGGACGATGCTCTTGGGCACGATGACCTTCACGAGCGCGTCGAGCCGAGGGTCGGGGACCGGGACGATGCCGTGGTTGGGCTCGATCGTGCAGAACGCGTAGTTCGCCGCCTCGGCGCCGGCGTCGGACAGGGCGTTGAAGAGCGTGGATTTGCCCACGTTGGGGAGGCCGACGATGCCTACGGACAGGGCCATGAGGCGGGGCGTAGCATGCAGGCGGGCGCTTGGACAGGACCCGCGGTCGAGGGGAGCTCGGAGCTCGGCTCAGGGCTCGCGGGCGTCTCGCCAGTGGCCGGCGAGCTGGTCGAGGGCGCGGGACCAGGTCATCGACTCGGCGCGGGAGCGGGCGGCGCGGGCCATGGCCTGGCGACGCGCGCGGTCCTGGAGCAGCGGGGTGATCGCGGCGACGAAGGCCGCGGGGTCGCCTGGCGTCGCGAGCTCGCCGGTCTCGCCGGGGACGACGAGGGCGTCGCTGCCGGTCGCCTTGGCGCAGACCGTCGGCAGGCCCGAGGCCATGGCCTCGAGGGTCACGTTGCCGAAGGTCTCGGTCGTGCTCGGGTAGAGGAACAGGTCGGCGCTGGCGTAGGCGCGGGCGAGGGCGGGGCGGGGGAGCTGACCGAGGA
>NZ_PVNK01000291.1 GCF_002994615.1 Enhygromyxa salina
GCGCGAAGCCAAAACGCCGCTGTACCGGGCGTACTGCAAGTTTTGGCGACAAAGCCCTCGGCGAAAAGGCCAAGCGAGGCGGCGCGAGGCATTGCACCCCGGGCTGCTAGGCCTGAATCAAGCGCTGCGCGCTCGACTCAGGCCTTCTAGTCTTCAAGGGGCCTTTCAAAAAGGCCCCTCGCTCCGGCGGCAAAGCCCCCTCCGCTCACCCCAAACGCTCGCCTTGCGGCTCCTACTCGCCTTCAAGGGGCCTTTCAAAAAGGCCCCTCGCTCCGGCGGCAAAGCCCCCTCCGCTCACCCCAAACGCTCGCCTTGCGGCTCGTACTAGCCCTGAATCATTCAGCTTCTTGAACTCAGCGCTTGATTTGGGACTAGGGATGGAAGCGAGCCAGGCGCGGCGCGCCCAGGTCGAGCTCGCTCAGCACGTAGACATGGCCGACACGCGTCACCGCCAGGTCTTCGGGGTTCGACGGGTTGGCGAGCCCCTCGTCCGTGGTGACCGACCACCGCGGCTCACCGTCGACCGACATGCGCCCGACCACCCCGTCGACGCTGTTCCCGCCGCGGGTGACGTAGACGAGCTCGTCGTCGATCAGCTCCATCGCCGTCAGCGCCTCGCCGTCGAGGTAGTAGAGCCCGAGCTGCTCGCCGAGCTCGTCGAATTTGCGGATCGCCGCCTCACCCTCTTGGCGCCCGCCCGCGAACACGCCGTGCTCGTTGACGGCCAGCGCGAGGTCGCCCGAGGACTTGGGCTGGGCGTCCTCGCTGTACCAGTGCTGGTAGCCACCTTGGCCGTAGCGACGGACCTGGCCCCACGCAGAGTCGGAGTCCAGGGCAAACTCGACGGTCATGAAGATCTCGCCGCTCGGCCCAACGGCCACGCGCGCGGGCGCGCCGAGGCTGCGCTCGCCCTCGCGCAGCTGGTAGCGGTGCCACTCCTCGACGACCTCATCGGTGTTGGTGACGCTCGACAGCCGCGCGGTCTCCTGTCCGGCGTAGGAGCTGAGCGCGGCGATCATCAGGCGGTCGTTGTGGCCGACGGCGGCGTCGGTGATCGAGAAGCCCTCCTCGACGTCGCCGAACTCCGGGACCAGCTGGACCGAGGTTACGATGCCATCGGCGTCGAAGCGGGAGAAGAACAAGGTGCCCGCGGTGCCCGCGTTGGCGCCGAGCGCGATGATCCCACCGCCGTGATCCGCGGTCGCAACCGAGATCGGATAGGGGAAGTCCCAACTCGACAGCGCCTCGCCCTCGGCGGACACCCGGAGCAGTCGATCGCGCCCGACGACCAGCGCGCCCCCGTCGGGACCCGGAAACACGCCGACCCAGTCCTCGCCAGGGGCGCCCTCGTAGACCCACTCGAGGGTCCCGGTCTCCGGCATCTCGACCGCGAGCTCGATCGCGTCTTCGGTGGTGTTGGCGGCCTCGTCGTAGGCGACGGCGACGAGCGCGTGGGCGCCGTTGAAGCTCGCGTCGGGGGCGACGAGCCGGGCCTCGTAGGGCGCCTCGGTGTCGGTCTCGACCAGCTCCTCGCCGAGGTAGAACTCGACCCGCTCGACGCCGATGTCGTCCCTCACTTCGGCAGACATCACCAGCTCAGTCGCCGAGCGGACGAGCTCGGGCGTCGACGACCCATTGACCAGCAAGGTCAGCTCGGGCGTGGTGTCACCCTCCGCGGGGGCCGGCGCTTCGAGAGCAGGATGCTCGCCCTCGTCGGGGTCTTCACCACCGTCTTCATCGAGCGCCTCGGTCTCGGCCTCGGCGAGGTCGTCGAGGTCGAGGTCGTCGCCCTGGAAGCAAGCGAGGGGGCCAGCGGCGAGCGAGAGGAGCAGAGCAGGGAGGGAGTGGAGATGGCGCTTTTGCATGGTCGCGCCGCCTATTCGCAAGGGCTGTGCCAGAATTCCGCCGCTACAGAACGTCGTTCTCGGGCAGCTAGAGGGTGCGCAGATGGCACTGACGAATTGTTCGTCAGTTGGGTGACGAACTGACGAGATCTTCGTCAGTTGGATCCTCGCGAGGCTCCGGCGTGGCCTGGTGCAGGTCGAGCTGGAGCCCGGTGCGGATCAGACGGCTCGGCGATGGTTCATCGACGCGAGCGACGATGTTGGCAGGGGACCTCGCCGAGGACGCCGAGGACCTGCGCCGGACCTCGTCCGCCTCTGAGGGTAGACTGAGTGCCATGACGATGCGCTGGACGCCGCTTTGCCTCGTGCCCTTGCTCGCCTGTGCCGATCCCAAAACGGGAGAAAGCGGCGCAGGAGCATCGACAACCCTCGGTGACGAGACTGGCGACCCAACGACGACCGGCGACGGCGACCCCGGCGATGGTGACGGCGACGGCGACCCCGGCGACGGTGACGGCGACGGCGACCCCGGCGACGGTGACGGCGACGACGACGGCGACTCCGGCGGCATCAAGTTCGACCTCGCCGCGCTCGGCGACATCGGCGAGACCGGCGGCCGCGACGGCCCGATCATCCCCGAGACCTGTGACCAGGCCGAGGCCGGCGAGACCTCGGTCGGGTGCCTGTTTTACACCACCGACCTCGACAACAACGTCGACGGCATTCAGTTCGCGGTCGTCGTCTCCAACGTCCAGCAGCAGGACCCCGCCAGCGTGATCGTCGAGCGCAAGAGCGGCGGCAACTGGGTCGTCGTCGAGGGCCCGGTCGAGGTCGCGGCCCTCGACCTCCACGAGTTCCACATCCCCGACTTCCACCAGGAGGGCACCGGGGTCAAGGTCGGCGGGGCCTACCGCGTGGTCTCGGACACCCCGATCATCGCTTACCAATTCAACCCGATCGACGGTCAGACCTCGCTTCTGTCCGACGCCTCGATGCTCTACCCCGTCGCGAGCTGGGACGACCTCAACCAGGTCGTCAGTTGGGCCGCGCCCTCGCCCTCGAGCCGGCCCTACGTGACGATCGCGGCGGCCTTCGACAACACCGAGATCACCTTCACGCCGCCGGTTGCGACGGTCGGCGCGGGCGGGGTCCCGGCGACCGGCGCCAACCAGGCGATCGTGATCCAGATCGACGAGGGCGACACGGTCTCGATCAACCCCGTCGACGCCAACGAGGCCCTGACCGGAGCGACGGTCGACTCGGACCCCGACCACCCGATCGCGCTGTTCTCGGGCCACACCTGCGCCAACATCCCCGGCGGCGTGTGCTGCTGCGACCACCTCGAGGAGCAGCTGTCCGGCGTGCGCCTGTGGGGTCAGGAATTCGTCGCCGCCCACGTCCCGGTCCGCGACCTCGCCGCGCCCGAGGCCACGCTGTGGCAGATCTACGCGTCCGAGGACGACACGACCGTGACCCTCGACTACGACCCTGCGCTGTCGGGGCTGCCGGGGCCGAGCCTCGAGCTGAACAAGGGCGAGGTCGAGGAGATGTTCGTGACCGCGCCGCCCGGGACCGAGGCCGACTTCGCGATCAGCGCCGACCGACCGATCGCGGTCATGGGCTACATGATCGGCGCCTTCAACCTCGGCCCGGGGCTGACCGAAGTCGGTGATCCGGCGATGATCCAGTTTCCGGCGACCGAGCAATTCTTGCCGCGCTACGTGGTCTTGGTCCCGGGCACTTGGGTCAACGACGCGCTCATGCTGACCCGCGCGGCCGGGGCCACGATCGAGATCGACGGCGTGCCCGTCGACGAGATGGCCTTCGAGCCCGTCGACAACGGTGATTGGGAGGTCGCTCGGGTCAGCGTGCCCGACGGCGTCCACCTGCTCGAGGGCGGCAACGATCCCTTTGGCGTGGTCGTGATCGGCTGGGATCAGTACGACAGCTACGCCTACGTGGGCGGGACCGGGACCGGGAAGATCAACCCGAACCCCGAGGGTTGACTCGCTCGATGGGCCCCGAGCGGGCTCGGTCTTGGACGCCCCTCGGCGTCGACGCGCCCGCGCTCAACACTGCGCCTGGCAGTCGTTGACCGCGATCCCGACGCAGGTCAGATCCCACTCCGTATCGCAACAGTAGGAATCGAGCCCGCACACGCAGTTCTCGACGAAGGGCACCTCACAGCCGGGGCTCGCCTGGGACATGCAGCAGTCCCCGTCGTGGCACAAGCCGATGTCGTAGCCGCTGCAATTGTCGCTGCACAGCAAGGTCCCGCCGCCGTAGCCGAAGGACTCGCAGCTCTCCCCGTTGAGGTTGCTGCCGTCGCACAGCTCGTCGTTCTCGAGCACATCGTTGCCGCACGCCTCGCTCGTGCAGGCGCTGGTGTCGAAGCCGTCACAGTTGGCCAGGCACGCCAGCGCGCCCCCGGTGAAGCCCTGCGTCAGGCAGCTCTCGCCGTTGAGGTTGTTGGTGTCGCAGGCCTCGCCGTTGTCGACCAGACCGTTGCCGCAGGTCTCGATCGTGCAACCGCTGGTGTCGAAGGCCGCGCAGCCCGGGACGCAGACCAGCGTCCCGCCGTCGAAACCGAGCGAGGCGCAGGTGTTGCCGTCGAGGTTGCCGCCGTCGCAGACCTCCGCCCCGTCGATGATGCCGTTGCCGCAGCTCTCGCTGAAGCAGTTGCTGACGTCGAAGCCCGCGCAGTCATCGAGGCAGCCGAGGACCCCACCGTCGAAGCCGAGGGTCGTGCAGCTCTGGCCCGCGAGGTTGTTGTTGTCGCAAAACTCGAGACCCTCGACGATGCCGTCGCCACACATCGGCCCGGTGTTGGTGTCGCCGTCGCCGTCGCCCGAGTCGCCGTCGCCCGAGTCGCCGTCACCGTCACCGTCACCACCGTCGCCACCGGTCTCGCCATTGTTGGTGTCCTGGCCCAGCGTCAGGGTCACGAAGGTGTCCGTGCCAAACTCCGGATCTCCGCTCGCACACGCGAGCGAGACCACCAACGAGAGCCCGAGAGCGAAGGACGCGGCGCGGTTCGAGACCATCGGCCGATGGTACGATCTACGGGACGGGTCGCACGAGCGCCTTGCCAAGATCGCTGGCGCGTTGGGAGCGCGCGCGCGCTCGGGTGGTTCTTGTCGCCATGTAGCCCTTGCAGCCCGGGCTGCTTGGGGTCACGAAAGTAGCGCGCGCATGCGCTCGAATTCGGCGGGGCCGAAGGGCGCGAGCGGTCCGACGCCTTCGCCCCGGCCCCGAGATTCGACCAAAGCGCGCGCGTCCTGCTTCGCGCACGGAGGCCGGCCAACACAGTCCAAGGCTCGATGGGCCGAGCGCCGCGCTAAACTCGGGGATGCTTGATGGAGCGACGCCCGATCCTCAACCCAGGCCCTCGCCCGAGCGCCTGGCCCTCGCGGCCCTGTGGGCGCTGATCCTCGCGCCGGTCGTCGCTCACGGGCTGTGGCGGCCGCTGATCGTCGGGCTTGGCAGCAGCGGCGAGTCGGGCTGGATCACGATCGCGGCCCTCGTCGTCGCGGCGGCGGCCGTCGGCGGACGCTGGCTTGGTCCGGCCCGAGCGTGGCTCCGGTGGGTGATCCCGGGTGCGGCGGCGATCCTCGCGGCGCCGATCGTCGGGCAGACGGGGCCCGGGATCGCCGCGGCGGCGCTGACCCTGCTCGCCGTCGCCGGCTTCTCGACCGCGACGCTGCCGCTCATGATCGCCCGGACCCCGCCCCTGCTCGACGGCCTCGCTCGTCGCAAGCGCGGGGCGACGGCCTTGGTCGCCTTGCTCGGGATCCTCGCGGTCGTCCAGACGGCGCGGGTCAGCACCTTCATCGGCGACCCCGACCGGGTTGATGGCTCGGCGGTGCCCTTGGTCGAACGCTACGACTATCACGCGTGCGTGACCGCCTACGTCCAGGCGGCGAAGCTCGCCGACGCCCGCGTCGACAACCTCTACGAGGCAGATTGGTGGCCCTCGATCGGTCACAGCGCGACCGGCGAGGCCCAAGCCGAGGCCTACGCCCCCTTCGATCTCGACGCCTTCGCCTACCCGCCCCAGTTCCTGCTCGTGCCGCGTGTCGTGATCGCGCTCAGCGACGAGTTCAGCGTCCAGCGAGCGCTGTGGTTCGGCGCCGGGGGTCTGTGGCTCGCGTTTGGGCTGTGGTTCGTGGCCGGGTGGATCGGCGAGACCGACGCCCGCGCCGGGATCCGGGCGCTGATGCTCGGACCGCTGATCTGGATCGCGCCGCCGGTCATGGTCACGCTCCAGCTCGGCAACGTGCACATGGCGGTGGTCGTGGCCGCGGTCGTCGGGATGATCGCGTTCGAGCGTGAGCGCCCGGCCCTCGGCGGCGCGCTGCTGGCGTTTGCGATCCTGGCCAAGATCTCGCCGGGGTTGCTCGGGATCGTGCTGCTCGCCCAACGGCGCTGGCGCGAGGCCCTGTGGACCGCGGGCTTCGGGCTCGGGTGGACGCTGCTCGCCTTGCTCGTGTTTGGGCCCGCGCCCTTCGAGGCCTTTGTCACCTACGAGCTCCCGCGTTTGAGCTCGGGCGAGGCCCTCGAGTTCTTCACCAGCGTGCCCGAAGAGGTCGCCTCGAACCTCGCGCCCTTCGGTGTTCCCTTCAAGCTCGAGGCGCTCGGGCTCACGATCGACGACGCCTGGGCGAGCGCCGCGATGGTCGGCAGCGTGTTTTCGCTCGCCGTGGTTGGGCTGAGCATCGGCGCGGGTTTGCGCGGCGGAGATCGGCGGGTTCAGGTTGGGCTGTGGCTCGCGGTCTTGACCCTCGGCGGCCTGCGCAGCCCCTTCGCGCCCCCCTACGCGGGCTTCGCAGCGCTGTGGTTGTTGAGCCTGTGGGCGGCCGAGGTCCGCGGGCTTCGGAGCCTCGTGTTGATCGTCGCGGGCTTCGTGCTCTTGCTCGGTCTGCCGCCGATGCCCATGGTTGCGATGCTGAGCGTGTCGCTGGTCCAGCAGCTCGCGCTGCTCGGTCTGGTCGTGTGGTTCATCGTCCGCCCCCACGGTGGGGTCCTGCGCGACCCTGACCGTTGATGGCGCCGTCTGTCCCGCGGAGCTCCCGACGAGCTCGCCGCCGGGATCAAGTCACAGGACGCGCCGTCCCCACGGAACCATGCACAGCCGCAGATGTCTCGTGCCCGGATTTCGCGCCATGCCTCGAATTTTCCGTGCCTCCCCGATCCGCGCCGCCCTCGGCTTGCTGGCCGCCTGCCTGCTCATGCTCTCGTGCGGCGTCGCCGAGCCGACCCTCGCCGCGACCGCGCAGGACCGCCCTCCCCCACCCCAGCTCGACATCAAGCTCGTCGAGCACGCCCGCGCAGAGCTCGCCCCGCG
The DNA here is from genome assembly GCF_002994615.1 of Enhygromyxa salina. Taxonomy (GTDB): domain Bacteria; phylum Myxococcota_A; class Polyangia; order Nannocystales; family Nannocystaceae; genus Plesiocystis; species Plesiocystis salina_A. The sequence goes on from NZ_PVNK01000291.1 coordinate 7,189, forward strand.
GGTCGACTGGCGCGCGTCGGCGATCGAGCGGGCGCCGATGGCCCTGACCGCGGGCGACGGCTCGGGCCTGCGCCTGGTCTCGGTCACGGGCACGGTCGTGATCGAGGATCCGCTCGCGTTCACGGAGCTGCACCTGACCTTCGAGAACCCCGAAGACCGGAGGCGGGAGGGACGCTTCGAATTCGACGTGCCTCAGGGCGCCGCCCTCTCGCGCCTCGCGATGAAGATCGGGCGCCGCTGGATGGAGGGCGAGGTCGTCGAGCGCGACAAGGGCCGCCAGACCTTCGAGACCTACCTTCACTGGCGCCCACGGGTCGACCCGGCCCTGCTCGAGAAGGCCGGGGCCAACCGGGTGTCGGCGCGGGTGTTCCCGATCCTGCCGCGCGAGCGCAAACAGATCATTGTCTCGTACAGCCAGCCCCTCGTCGGCGGTGAAGAGAGCTACCGCCTCCCGCTCCAGGGGCTCCCGCAGCTCGACGAGCTCGACCTGCGCGTGGTCGTGAACACGGCCGCCCCCCGCGCGGGTGCGCCGAACTCGGTTCAGCGGGTGATGGAAGTCAGCGAGCGGGACTTCGCGCCCAAGCGCGACCTCGTCGTCGCGCTCGACGGGGCCGGGGACGCGGCCGCGCTGCGAGCCGACGAGCTCGTCGCGGTCCGCGTCCGCCCGCGGCTCGCCGCTGCCGACCGCGAGGACCGGGTCGACAGCCTGACCCTGCTCTTCGATACGAGCGCGTCGACGGCCCGGAGCTTCGACCGTGAGGTCGATCGGCTCGGCGAGACGCTCGCCGCGCTCGACCAGCGACCAGTACGGGTCGTGGCCTTCGATCAGACGGTCTCGCTCATCCACGACGGGCCAGCTGCCGACGCGCTCGGTGCCCCGCTGGCGTCGCTGCGCGAGCGTCGGGCCTTCGGGGCCTCGGATCTGCACGGCGCGCTGTCCCACGAGCTGGTCCGCGCGGCCGGGGCTCGTCGGCTCCTGGTCTGGTCCGACGGCGTCGCCACGGCCGGCGAGGTCGAGGGCGTGGCCCTGGCCGCGGCCGCGGGGGCGCTCGGGCTCGACCGGATCGACGCCTACGCGCCCTCGACCTCGGCCGACCGCCAGGCCTTGAGCGCGCTCGCGTCGGCGGCTGGGCGGGCGGGCTTCGTCGTCGGACCCGAGCTCGACGGGGCCGCGCTGGTCGAGTCCCTCTCGCGCCCGGGCTTCGACTCGGTCGAGGTCTCGGTCGCGGGCGCAGACTGGTCCTACCCGCGCTCGCTCGACGGCTTCGCGCCCGGCGACGACGTGGTCGTGGTCGCGAGCTTCCCCGACACCGCCCCGGACGAGGTCTACCTCGGGTTCTCGGATCCGCGCCTGCCCGACCACGCGGTCCCGACCCTCGACGGCGCGGTGCCCCTGGTCCTGCGCGCGGTCGCGCAGGCCCGGGTCGACGAGCTCCAGCGCGAGCTCGAGCAGACGAGGGATCCCGAGGCTGCGGCCCTCGTCCGCGACCACCTGGTCGAGCTCGCCGTCGACAACCGACTCTTGACCCGCCACACCGCGCTGCTCGTGCTCGAGAGCGAGGCCGAGTACCAGCGCTACGGCATCCGCCGGGCCGCGCGGACGGACATCCTCACGGTCGGGCCCGATGGCGTCGAGCTCTTGCGCCGCGGCGGCGGCCCGAGCGGGTGGCCAGCCCCGAGCAGCGACGCTCGGCTCGCGGACGGAACGCCGCCAGCTGAGCGAGGGACCCGCGGGGCCGTCGCCTCCGTCCGCAGTCGCGACGAAGCCGCCGCCCGGGGTCGCAACAACGCCGGGGTCCTGGGCGTGATGGCCCAGCAAGGCGGTCAGGTCTTCGCGTCGCCCGAGGGCGAGGACGAGGTGTTGGGAGGCCTGGGGGGCTCGAAGGTCGGCGAGGCCTACGGCGTCGGCGGGCTCGGGTTCGTCGGCACCGGGCGCGGCGGCGGTGGTGGCGGTGAGGGCTCGATCGGCGTCGGCGACACGGGCCTGATCGGCAAGGGCGGCGGCGGGACCGGATCCGGCTACGGTCGCGGCTCCGGTCTGGGCTTTGGCGGCCGCGGCAAGCGAGCGCCGCAGGTGCGTCAGGCCCAGGCCTCGGTCAGCGGCTCGCTCGGCAAGGACGTCATCCGTCGAGTCGTCCGCGCGCACCTCAACGAGGTCCGCTCCTGCTACAACGCCGGGCTCGCGCGCAACCCCGACGCGGCGGGTCGCGTCGAGGTCCAGTTCAGGATCGCCGGCAGCGGAGAGGTCAGCAGCTCGTCGGTCACGGGCAACACCCTCGGCGACGACCAGGTCGGCAGCTGCATCGCCGCGGCCGTGCGGCGCTGGAAGTTCCCCAAGCCCCGGGCGGGCGCGGCGGTCGTGGTCAAGTATCCCTTCATCCTCGAGCCCGAGGCGCGGTCGTCACCGCGCTCGTCGCGGTCGCGGCCTCGCGCGGCTCGCCGGACCCGGCGCCCCGGTGACCCCAGCGATCCCAAGGGCGCGAAGTGGGCGGGCTCGGCCCAGTCGGGCCGCTTCGGGTCGCTCCAGAGCCTGGTCGCGCAAGGACGCGCCGCGCAGGCCCGCGCCGAAGCCTGGGAGTGGGCGACGACCGAGCCGGACAACACCCTGGCCCTGGTCGCCCTCGGCGAGCTGCTCGAGCTCGACGGTCAGCGAGAGCTCGCGGCGCGGGTGCTCGGCTCGGTGATCGATCTGCACCCGCACCGAGCCGACATGCGCCGCGCCGCCGCGGCCCGGCTCGAGCTCCTCGGCGAGTCGGGCCGCGCGCTCGCGATCGACAGCTACCGCAAGGCGATCGAGCAGCGGCCGGATCAGATCAACGGCCACCGCCTGCTCGCGTGGGCGCTGGCGAAGGGCGGCGAGTACGAGCAGGCCTTCGAGGTCCTGAGCGCCGGGATCGAGACCCAGGTCCCGGCTGGGCGCTTCAACGGGGTCAAGTCGCTGCTGCGCGAGGATCGCGAGCTGGTCGCCGCGGCGTGGCTGGCGTCCGACTCCTCGCCCGCGCTCGAGGCCCGGCTCCGCGCCGCGGGCGTCCGGCCGGCCACCGCCGGCTCGCTGCGACTCGTCGCCAGCTGGGAGACCGACGCGACCGACGTCGACATCCTCGTCGAGCCGATCGGCCGCGGCGAGGGGCGACGCCACGCCGACGTGCGCATGGGCTTTGGCCCCGAGGCGTGGATCTCGCGAGGCGCCCGGCGGCCCGAGGCCGTCAACGCCCGGGTCCGCTACTTCAACCGCGGCGCGATGGGCTACGCGATGGGCACGGTCTCGGCGATCGTCCATGACGGCGCGGGCCGGCTGAGCTTCCGCGATCGGCCCTTCGTGTTGATGAACGGCTCGGGCTCGGTCGAGCTCGGCCGCTTCGGCGCCTGAGGGCGTGAACAAAACGAGCGAGCCCCCCGTGCCAGTGGCGCGAGGGGCTCGCTGCGGCGTCGAACGACGCGAGGGTCAGAGCTTGACGCCCGGCCCCTTGGCGAAGGGCCCGCCAGGCTTGGCCGCGCCCTTGGCCCGTTGCTCACGCTCCAGGGTCTGGTAGCGCTTGCGGACGAGCTCACCCGCGAGCTCGCGCGAGCCGAGGCCGAAGGCCAGGGCCATCGCGAGGCACAGCGCGCCAAACAGGAGGCCGAAGCTGATCAGCACGAACTGCGGGGCGACGCCGAGCTGGGCGACGGCCATCGGGAACGCGAACACCAACACGGCGTAGCGCGCGAACTCGGCGATCCAGTTGGGCTCGCGCGCGGGCGGCACTTCGCCCTCCGCGACCTCGACCTCGGCCTCGCCGCTGGACTGGCGCGCGGCGATCAGATCGCGGACCCAGCCGCCGATCGCAAAGCCGACCAGGATGATCGCCAGGGCGACGACCGCCTTGGTCACCGCGAAGGTCAAGAACGCGTCGACGTAGCCGGCCCACAGCTCGAGCCCGAGGTTGTTGAAGCCCTGGACGAGGGCGAGCAGGACGATCACGCCCTGGACGAGGCCACCGACGAGGCCGCTCGGCTTGCCGAGCTCGTCCTCGCGGTCGAGGATCTTCTCGAACCCGAGCTTGGCGAGGAAGCGGTCGAAGCCGATCGACGCGAGCGCCTTGCTGACGATGCCACGCAGGAGGCGGCCGACGAACACGCCGAGGACCACGAAGGCGACCGAGACAAAGAGCGGCGGGAGGATGGCCCAAAACTCGTGCATCATCTCGGTCAGGGGCTCCGACAGGGTCGGGAGGCCGAGGCGATCGAGGGCCGCGATCGCGGTCTGGAGGATGACGAAGGCCATCGCCAACCAGCCGACGACGGCGCTGGGCTTGGACTCGCCAAACAGGCCGTCGAGCTTGACCTTGGCCATCAGCCGGTCGAAGCCGAGGGACTCGAGCAGGCTCGAGACGATCTTGCGCACGATCTTGGCCAGCACCCAACCGACGACGGCGATCGCCGCGGCGATGCCGATCGCCGGGATCAGGCCCATCAGCGTGTCGACCACGTTGCTCAGGGGACCCGCGACGGCCTCGATCTGGAGGGCGTCGACGGCCCCGGCGAGGCCAAAGAGCATGATCAGCCAGAACACGACGAGCCCGGCGGACTCGGAGAAGGGCCGCGCCTCGGCGGCCGCGTCGGGCTCGCCGTCGCCGTCCTCGTCCTTGCCGAGCTCGGCGAAGCGCTTGTCGAGGCGCGAGGCCGCGATCGCCTTGCTGACGACCTTGCTCAGGATCGTGCCGATGGCCCAGGCGACGACGAGGATCAGCGTCGCCTTGGCCAGCAGCGGCAGCGCCTGAACGACGGTGTCGACCAGGCCGGTGAGCGGCGCCGCAGCCTGGCTGAGCCCGATCGTCTCGAGCACCGCGACGATGACCAGCAGCATCAACAGCCAAAAGACGCCGGTCGAGATGCTCTTCTCGAGCGCGTTGGGATCGCCCTTTTTCTCGTCCTTGTCAGACAGCAGGTCGAGGCCGAGGCGCTTGGCCAGGCGATTGTCGACGTCGGTCCGGAGCAGCGCTCGGTAGACGACCCACGAGATCAGCTTGGCGACGAACCATCCACCAATGAACAGCAGGATCGCGAGCACGGCGTTGAGGCCGATCTGAACGATGTCGTCGTTGACGAACTGGCCGAGATAGTCGACCCAGGCCTGGACGTTCGAGGTCGTCTCGGCCCCCTGCGCGGGCGCGGCCTCCTCGGGTGGTGCAGCGAGCGCGAGCGCGGGCAGCGACGCGATGAGGGCTGCAGCTCCCGCAAGAGAGAATCGTGAGATTGAGTCGGAGAGGGCCCAGCGAGATGCGGGCCTGCGTTTGTGAAGAGCTTGGTGGTTGGACATGGACTCCCTTCCCCGCGCCAGCGGCGCGTGGACCTGCGAGGATGGGACACGCTCCTACGCTGAGGCAAGCGCTGGCCACACAAATTCCCGCGAGACCTCGTCACCTGGCCGCGGGTACCCAACGGTGCCGCACGCGCCATGCACAGGGACCGAGGAGCAGCTCACTCCGCGATGATCTGATAGATGCGCACGGTCCCGCTGACCTCGTTGGCGACGATCAGCAGCGGCTCGCCGCTGGGACTGTCGGCGGCCTGAACCACCTCGAGCCCCTCGGGTCCGAGATCCCCGGCCGTGCCTTGTTCGGGATCGCCCATGAAGTCGCGGGTCGAGTTGTCGTAGAGCACCATGCTCGGCGCCTGGGGATCCGACAGGTCGTAGACGACGACGCCTCCGATGCGCTCGAGCCCGACGAAGGCGTAGGGCCGGCCCCAGAGCTCGGCCACGGTCGCGCCCTCGGGCTCGGGGCCCTTGGCGTCGCTGCGGCTCTCGAGCGAGTCGTTCTCGTCGTTGCTGGCGTTGAACTGTTCGGGGTAGGCGGCGGCGGTGGTCTGCTCGAGCTCGTCGCCGCTGTCCCACACGAGGTCGCCAGCCGCCGACCAGACCGAGACCGAGCGGGTGCCGAAGGCATAGAGCTGCTCGTGGTCGCCGTCGTTGCCGAGGTCGCCGTTGACGGTGGTCACGGTCAGGCGCCCGAGCTGCTCGTCATCTTGCAGGGCCGCGTCGGGGAACACCTGGGGGTCGAGGGTCAGCTCCTTGGTCCGGACCTCCTCGTCGAGCGCGTCGTAGGCCCGGGAGTCGCCCTCGTTGGCGCTGAGGACGTAGTCCTGGCCGTCGACGGTGAAGCGGGCCAGCGCGTCGGGCTGGTACATGCCGAGCACTGGCCAGTTGGCGATCGCGATCTCGCCGTCGTCGTCGCTGGGGTCGAGGCCCTTGCCGGGCTGCGAGTGGTTCTTATAGCCGAGCGCGAGCAGCTCCGTGACCGTGGCGGCGTCGAGGTCGACGACGGCGACGGCGTTGTTCTCTTGGAGGCTGACCCAGGCGGTGCTCGAGTCGGCCGAGATCGCCACGTACTCGGGCTCGACGTCCTGGGCGACGGTCGAGCCCGGCCCAAAGATGCGGATCTGCGGGTCGATGTTGGCCAGGTTGAAGGCGCCGAAGTCGGCGCTCGCCACGTCGGCGTCGGTCAGCATCTCGACCTCGCCGCTGACATCGACGATCGAGACGACGCCCTCGGGATCGAGGAGGTAGTCGTCGTCGGGCTCCCCCTCGCACGCGAGCACGACCTTGGTGTGGTCGGGGCTGAAGGTCAGCATGTCGGGCATCGCCCCGACCTCGAGCTGGTTGAGCACGCTCAGATCTGCAGCCGTGAAGAACACGACCGAGCCCGGGTCCTGGGGGGCGAGCGCCTCGACCGCGACCGCGACGAGGCCGTCGGCCACAGCGACGGAGTTGGCCCCGCCGCCGTAGGGCATCACGTCGAAGCTGTCGATCAGCGTCGGCGTCGTCGGGTCGGTCAGATCGAGGACGTCGACGCTGGCGTCGGCGCCGTTGACCACGAAGAGGCGGGCGCTCGCGGGATCGAAGGCGGTGATCTCGGCGGCGCTCTCGTCGAAGATGCCGGTCTCGTACACGCCGATCGGGTCGATGGCGGTCAGCGTCAGGTCGCCCTCGCCATCTCCATCGCCATCCCCATCCCCGTCCCCATCTCCGTC
>NZ_PVNK01000292.1 GCF_002994615.1 Enhygromyxa salina
CGCCTGCCCCCCGCCCCAGGGCCAGGAGGACGAGTACGCCGTGCGGACCGGCGAGCTCATCAAGCGCCTGGTCGACAGCCTCGAGCGCGCCTTTCGACTGGGCGAGTACGAGCTCCAGGTCGTCCACCACGTGCTGTTTGGTCGCAGCTGCGGCGCGATCGCCTGGCGGCTCGGGATCCGCGAGACCACGGTCCACAAGCACCTGCATCGGCTGTTCGCCAAGACCCGCTGCGACAGCCGCCGCGAGCTCTACGACCTCGCCCTGCGCCTGGCCGCGCGCGACGAGATCGTGGGCTCGTTCGGCCGGACCGCGGCAGCGTGAGCGCCTCAGCTCAGGTCCAGGCCCCGGCGCCGCGCCGCCCAGTGAGCGAGCGCCGCGAGCTCGGGCGAGGGATCCCTCGCCGCGCGCGCGAGCGCCTCGCGCTCGGCCTCGCTGACGGCCTGCTCACCGTTGCCGATCGCCAGGATCGCGTTGCGCCGCAGCGCCCGGCGAGGGATCCGGTTGAGCGCCGTGTGCTTGACGAATTGCCGATACTGATTGCTGCCGATGTTCGCAAGGCGCGGGAGGTCGGGGGTCCGGGCGCGCCCGGGCGGCTGCTCGAGCCGGGCGACCAAGGGGATCCGCTGGGCCCGGGTGCTCGATCGATTGTAAGGACACACCTCCTGGCAGACGTCGCAGCCGGCGACGCGCTGGCCCATGTGAGGCGCGAGCGACTCGGGGATCGGGCCGCGGTGTTCGATCGTCAGGTACGCGATGCAGCGGCGCGGCTCGAGCTTGCCCGGGGCCTCGAAGGCCTCGGTCGGGCAGTGGTCGAGGCACAAGCGGCAGCTCCCGCACACATCCCACGGCCCGCCTGTCGCCTGCGCTGACGCGTGCTCGGGTGCGCGGTCTCGGCCGACAAAACGCGCGGTCGTCAGCAAGACCCCGATCAGCACGTAGCTCCCGAGCCCCGGGACGATCAGGCAGCCGTTCTTGCCGAGAAAGCCGAGCCCGGCCAGGACCGCGACCGCGCGCTCGAGCACGGGCTTGGTGTCGACGCAGGCCAGGCTCTCGACCTTTGGGACGCGCTCACGCAGGGCCTCACTCAGCTCGGCAAAGCGACGATGGAGCTCAAAGTGATAGTCGACCCACTGCGCGTAGCGGGCGATCGGACCGGCCTCGCCCTCGTAGGGCACGACCGCGACCAAGGCCGAGCGCGCCCCGTCCAGCATCTGGCCCGGATCCATGCGCACCGCTCGAGTCCGCGACATGAACGCCATCTCGCCCTCGGCGCCGCGATCGAGATACTCGGCCAGAGCCGCCCGCGCCGGTTCAAACCCCGAGTGGTCGAGGTTCACGGCCCCGAGCCGCAGCAGACCGAGCGCCTCGGCGCGCTCGGTGAGCGCGGCGAGGTCGTCGTCGTCGAGGGTCAGCATGGGCTGAGAAGAGACTAGCAGCCCGGGGCGCAGCGACCGAGCGACCGTATCAAGAAGGCGGCGTCATTGTGTTGGTCACGTAGATCCGCGAGAGCGCGTAGGCCTCGTCCGGCTGGTAGCCGAGCGTGAAGGTGTGCACGCCCGCGTCCCAGGTCTGGACCCACGGATCTTCGACGTAGGTGCACCCGGGATCGTCCTGGTCCCGCCAATTGAGCTCTTTCCACAGGTACTCGGGCTCTTGCGGGTTCGGGCCCTGGTCGCAGGCGATCTCGAAGATCGGCACGGGCATGGGCGCGCCGTCGACGAGCACGAAGTAGGAGTCGGCGCCGCCGGAGTTGATGCCCCGGACCCAGACGTGCCAGTCGTCGTCACACGGGACGTCGAGGTTGAACTGGACGTAGGCGTCGGGCGTGTTGCTGTCCCAGACCAGGATCAGACCCTCGCCGAGGCTGCTCATCACCTCTTCCCAGCCGTTGATCTCGTCGGCGTCGACGGCCTCGATCTCGATGAATTCGTCGCCGTTGCAGGCGTTGCCGCCAGTGTCGCCGTCGCCGTCGCCGTCGCCGTCGCCGTCGCCAGTGTCTCCGTCTCCGTCTCCGTCTCCGTCTCCAGTGTCGCCGTCGCCATCACCCGAAGCGGGCACGCACACGCCCGCGTCGCACATCAGGCCGGGGTCACAGGAGCCCCCGCCCGTGCACGGGCAACCTTCGGCCCCAACCGGGCAGCCGGTGTCGCCGTCGCCGGGGTCCGTGTCGCCGTCGCCGTCGCCGCTGTTGCTGTCGCCGGATTCGCCGTCGCCAGTCTCGGTCGCGGTCTCGCTGCCGGCGGTCTCGTCATCGCTGGCTTCGACGGAGCTGTCGCCACAGGCGCCAAGAGCGAGGCAGAGGGTCATGGGCAAAAAGAGCAGGGCGGGTCCAGTTCGTAGGTTCACACGTCCTCCAATGCTCGCGGATGGTATCCGCTCGCCAACCCTGGGTCACGAGATCACAGCTTTGCCAAATCAGCGCATGAAAAAATCGTAGCTAAAAACAGGCTACCCCCGGATTCGCTCGAGCAGATCCCAGACCATGCGGGCCGTGGCACCCCACAAAGGTGGCTCGGCGATGGCGAATTCGTGGAGGTCGTAGCTTTGGCCCTGCCAATCCACGGTTCCGGTCAGGCGGTGGATCGCGGGGTCCATCAAGGTCCGCAGCGAGGGCGTCAGGACCCGCTCGACCTCGGCGCTCGCGCGCTCCGGCTGCCACGCGGCGCGGACGCGACCGATGTAGGGCACGATCATGTAGCCGGTCGGCGTCGGCACGGGCGACAGACGACCGGCCACGCTGACGAGCTCGCGCGGGAGCCCGACCTCCTCGGAGGCTTCGCGCAGGGCCGTGTCGAGCAGGTCGCGGTCGTCGGGCTCGGGCTTGCCGCCCGGGAAGGCGATCTGTCCGGCGTGCTGACGCAGCGCGCCCGAGCGCTCGATCAATACGAGCGACGGGCCTTCGCTCGCCGCCTCGTGCTCGAGCAACAGCCCGATGACGGCAGCGAAGCGAAGGTGACCCGGATCGTCGAGCTCGTCGTGAACGCCGTCGAGCCGCAGGCCGAGGTCAGCTGGCAGCACGTGTCAGACGGAGAAGCTGCTGCCGCAGCCGCAGCTGCCGGTCGTGTTGGGGTTGCCGAATTTGAAGCCCGCGCCCTGCAGACCCTCGACATAGTCGATCTCGGTGCCCATCAAATACATGAAGCTCATCTGATCACAGACGAGCTTGACGCCGTGGACCTCGAACACGTTGTCACCCTCGGCGTACTCGTCGAAGAACAGGTCGTACTGGAAGCCGGCGCAGCCGCCACCCATGACCTTCACGCGCAGCGAGTAGCTGTCTTCGATGTCCTCGGCCTTGCGGATCTCCATGACCTTCTCGGCCGCGACGGGGGTCAGGGTCAGGCCGCCGGCCATCGTCGGATCCATCGCCGGAGCGGGCTGAGTCTCGGCCTCGGGGCTGCTTTGGGTGCTAGTCTCGGACATCGGCTTCTCTTTCGTGGGCAACTCTTCCGTGGAGGTACGAGTTGCCCCGAGAGAATGGTCCGACGGGCGCCGGCGGTCAACCACAGAAACGACGTAGCTTGGCTTCAACCGCACGCAGTTGACAAAGTACGTGAGGTTGAATCCACCCCTGCGCGGGCCCCCCGAAAGCCGGTCCAGGTGGCCGAAAAACGTTGTTATCACAGGAACTTGGGGTTTGACAGCGTGCCCAGCGTCCGCCTAGGGTCAACTGGAGTCACCCATGCAACGAATCAGCTCGATCGCACTCACGATGACGGTGTTGACCGCCCTGGCCTGTACTAGCCGTGAGGAGCGCATGCGCCAGCAGATGGCGTTTGACAGCACCGCGCCGGACGACGACGCCAAGACCGCCGACGTGCCGAAGATCCCGCCGCACCCGACCCGCGACGCGCTCGAGCCCCTGCTCTCTCACATCTACGAAGCCGACGGGTTGCCGGCCGTGCAGGAGGCCGAGGTCCCCGAGGGCCAGGACTTCACGATCACCAACCCCGGCGTGCTCGCGGTCGTCAACATCCGCTCGGGCACCTCGAAGGGCGAGCAGGCCAAGGCGATCATCCGCGGCGTCGCCGAGGCCGACGCCTTCGCCGTGCGCAACGACGCGGAGCTCTACTTTCCCGAGCAGCTCAACAAGATCAAGTACGCGTTCAGCCCCGAAGAGCGCGACCTGATCCGCTCGGTCTACGGCGACCTCCGCCTCCTCGACTTCTTCTCGTCCGAGGCCGCCGACGCGGCGCTCAACGCCCTCGACGGCGAGATCAAGACCGCGGCGACCGAGCTCAAAGACGACTACCTCGGCCGCAAGGACGAGATCTGGGACCGGTGGATGGGCGTCAAGATGTACGCCCGCCGCGTCGTCGCCTACGACCAGCCCTTCAAGCCGGTGCTTCGCAACCTGCGCAAGACCTTCGAGATGAAGGAGCCCGAGCCGATCACCTGGGAGGACGCGCACGACCCCGAGTTCGCGGCCTGGGCCAAGACGATCAACGACGACGACGAGCTGTTCAAGATGTTCACCAACCTGGCCAAGCTGCGCGAGCAAGAGGAGTTCCGCGGCGACACCCACAGCCGCTGGACCGTGGAGGGCTCGGCGTCGATCCCCGAGGGCATCAAGGTCGAGATCGACGACGAGCTCGGGTTTGGGATCCACCGCGAGGACCTCGGCGGCGGCTACCAGGAGATCACCTTCGTGTTCGACAAGAAGCTGCGCAACGACGCCTTGCGCGAGGCTTACCTGCGCTCGCTGATCTACCGCCAGGTGTTCTCGGACTTCGCGACCTTGTCGGCCGCTGGCGGCGACTTCGAGGGCGGCCAGGTCCCCGACAAGCACGACCCCGACTACGCCTACTGCGCCTCGCGCATGGCCCTCGACGGCGCGATCAACGACTTCGCCGCCGACAAGGACATCCTCGCTGGCCTCAACTCGACCGAGAAGAACGAGGACAAGCTCGTGAGCGTGGCCGTCGAGTGCATCCTCGACCGGATCCCGACCGGCATCAACCGCGGGACCGAGGGCGACGAGGCCCGGCCGCCCGCGATGTACACCCGCACCGCCTTGTTCCAGATGCTGGCCCGCTTCACCAAGGTCGACGTCAACCTCGACAACATGAAGAAGGACGTCAAGAAGACCCAGGAGGTCGAGGACGCCGAGGCCTTCTTGAGCGACTACAACAAGAAGAAGCGCGGCGGCTGAGCCCGGACTTCGCGAAGTATTTGAATAACGCCCCAAACCGCCGAATTCAGGCGATTTGGGGCGCTTTTGCGTGATCCAGGCCGGACCACGCGAGGCGGACAATTCGCTGGCTCGGCTGCCCTGGGGTTGGTATCGACATTAGGCAATGGCGACCGATACGATCCCCCAAGACATCGCGTCCATGGACGCCGCGACGATCGAGCGCGGCCTCCCGAGCTTCGAGCCGCCGACCCTCGAGGCCCTGATCCGCCGGACCAACCGCGAGTACTGGGACGCCAACGCGCCGACGATCCCCGACCCCCTCTACGATCGCCTGGTCGAGGCCCTGCGCCGGCTCGCGCCCGACAACCCGGTCCTCGACGAGCTCGGCGAGAGCCTGCCCGATGGCCCCGTGATCGAGGCCGAGGCGACCGCCACGATCCCGCCCGAAGATCGGCTCGGGGCCCCGGTCCGCCACACCCGCTCGATGCTCTCGCTCGGCAAGTGCTACGGCGCCGAAGAGCTCCTCGCCTGGGCCGAGAAATTCGAGGGCGAGATCCTGATGATGCCCAAGATGGACGGCGTCGCCTGCTCGCTGCGCTACAACGACAAGGGCGAGCTGTTCCTCGCGGCCACGCGCGGCAACGGCAGCGAGGGCGAAGACATCACGATCAACGCGCTCGAGGTCGCCGACATCCCCAAGCAGCTCGACGCCAAGTCCCTCGCGCACAGCGGGCTCGCCAACAGCGAGCTCTCGCTCGAGGTCCGCGGCGAGCTGTTCATGCGCCTGTCGGTGTTCGAGCGCTACAAAGACCAGTACTCCAACCCGCGCAACCTGACCGCGGGCGCGATCAAGCACAAGGAGCGGGGCAAGACCGCGGCCTACACCCTGAGCTTTTACGCCTACGATCTGCTCAACCACGGCCTCGGCCACGAGCGCGAGAAGTTCGAGCTATTGAAGGCCCTCGGGTTCAGCGTCGAGGAGTGCGAGTTCGTCGCCCGCGACGCGCTCCAGGACTCGTTCGAGCGCTGGTCCAGGCGCCGCGAAGCGATCGACTACGAGATCGACGGCGTCGTCTACCGCGCCGCCGACACGGGCGAGCAGGCGCGGCTCGGCGAGACCGGCCACCACCCGCGCTGGTCGATCGCTTACAAATTCCAGGGCGACACGGGCACGACCACGCTCGAGGACGTGCTGTGGTCGGTCAGCCGGACCGGCACGATCACCCCCGTCGGTCTGTTCAAGCCGATCGAGCTGTCGGGCGCGATGATCGGCCGGGCCGGGCTCCACAACCTCAACCGCTTCGAGGAGCTCGACCTCAGCGAGGGCGCGACGATCGAGGTCACCCGCCGCGGCGGGGTCATCCCCCACGTCGAGCGCATGATCGCGCCGGGCCCGGGGGCCAAGAAATTCGAGATCCCGACCCGCTGTCCGGCCTGCGGCAGCGAGGCCGAGCGTCGCAAGAAGCGCGACGGCGAGTTCTTGTTCTGCTCCCGGCCCGAGGCCTGCGTCTCGGCTCGGCTCGGCGAGCTCCTGCACTTCGCCAAGGTCGTCGACATCCAGGGCTTCGGGCCCAAGATCGTGACCCAGGCCGTCGACGCCGGGCTGCTGTCGAGCCCCGTCGATTTCTATGCCCTTCGGACCGAGGACCTCGAGACCCTCGATCGCCTCGGTCGGCGCAGCGCCCAGAACCTCGTCGACCAGGTCGAGGCCCACCGAAGCGTCGAGCTGCCCGTGTTTCTCCAGGCCCTCGGCATCGATCACCTCGGCCGCCAAAACGCGCTGCTGCTCGCCGACGAGTTTCGCACCCTCGCGGCCGTCCGCGCCGTCGATCGTGACACCCTGCTCGAGGTCAAGGGCATCAAAGACGCGATCGCCGACGCGATCCTCGGCGGCCTCGAGGCCCGCTCCGAGCTGATCGACGCCTTGCTCACCCACGTGAGCGTCGTCGACCTGCCCGAGAAGTCCGAAGACGACAGCGCCGAGCAGCCAGTCGAGGGTGTGCTCGGCGGCAAGAGCTTCCTGTTCACGGGCGCGCTCGAGGCCTTCACCCGCAAGCAGGCCCAGGACAAGGTCGAGGCCCACGGCGGCGTCTCGGCGGCCGGCGTCAACAAGACCCTCGACTACCTCGTCGTCGGCGCGGGCAAGGGCGCCAAGTCGAGCAAGCAAAAGAAGGCCGAGAAGCTCGTCGATGGCGGGGCGCCGCTAAAGGTCATCACCGAGGCCGAGTTCCTCGAGATGATCGGCGAGTAGCGCCCGCCGACAACGCCCGCGCCGGCGCGCGCTTGCGAAGCCCGCTGAGATCCGCCATCCGGTCTGGGCCGATCCAGCTTGAAGGGACAAGCGCGGCTGACGCTCGGCGACGCCCGGCTCGCACAGCAGCCCACAGGGCTCCGGGGCGTCACTCGAAGTACACGGGCGTGTCGAGGCCGTCGGTCACGACCACGTAGACGACCGTGTCGGCCTTGGTCATCGCGTCGAGCTCGATCCACGCGGTCTCGATCAGCTCCGCGTGCATGTCCGCGTAGGCCATCACAACCAGGACCTGCTTGACCCACGCGTCCTCGGGCAGGACGTTTTGTGAACTGACGAGCACGTCGGCGAGCTTGCTCTGGATGAGCTCGGCCGCCTGCGCCGGGGGGTAGGGCTCCTCCGGCGGGAAGCCGACCGCCCGCGTGACGCTGACGCCGACCTTGTCCAGGGCGATCTCGACGAGCAGGTCGGTCTTCTTGCTGTCGAGGGGCTCGTAACCGATCTCGGTCTCGGTCTTGAGCAGGGTCGCGTCCTCGCAGCGGGCGAGGACCTCGAAGGCGAACGCCTCGCTGACGATCGAGCTGCCGCCAGCGTTGGGGTCGGCGAGCACGGTCTGGGCGCCCTCGGTCAGCAGCGGGACGTCCTCGGGGTCGTCGTAGGGGTCGTCGCCGAAGTCGAAGTGGACGGTGAACAGCGCGGGCGTCGGCTCATCGAGCTGGGCTGCGATGAGGCCGCAGGCGCCGACGATCGTGCCAAAGCCGCCATCTCCGTCGCCGTCGCCGTCCCCGTCGCCGTCTCCGTCTCCGTCGCCGTCCCCGTCGCCGTCCCCGTCGCCGTCGCCATCCCCGTCGCCGTCGCCATCCCCGTCCCCATCGCCATCGCCTGTCTCCGTCTGTCCCGCCTCATCGCTGCCCGGTTCAGGCGTGCAGGCATGCGAGCACACCAAGGCTGCAATCAGTAAGGACCGCCGTTTCATAGCTAGAGCAGCATAACCGGGTGGAGATCCGGAGATCCGTCAAAACGTGCGCCCGAGTGCTATCACGCGTCGCGTCACGTGTGACCGATCGCTTTCACGGTTTCGCGCCCACATGTGGGGCGCGGGTTTCACGGGCGCAAGATCACCGCAGCAGCGCATGAGTCGCGCCGCTATGCTGGTCCTGTGGACGAGGCGGGGCGCGAAGTCGGGGTCTGTCTGCTCGACGCAGATGGCTCGGTGATCGAGCTCGACGCCGACTTTTGCCATCTGGCCGGGCTGGCCCAGCCGGCGGCGATGATCGGACGCCCGCTTCACGCGGCCCTGGCGTGGGCGCCCGCGCTGCCCGATGAAGGGCCCACGCGCTCGCGTCACGAGGGCAAAGAGTTCGCCGTCGAGCTCGTCTGCCGACGCGCGAGCACGGCACCGATCGCCTACATCGTCACCGCCCGGCGCGAGCGCAACGAGTCGACCCTCGCGCGCCAGCTTCGAGTCGCCCGCCAGACCCTGGACTCGGTCATCGAGGCCTCCCCCCTGGCGATCTTGACCGTCGACCACGACAAGCGCGTGGTCATGTGGAACCGCGCGGCCGAGCGAACCTTCGGCTGGACGCACGAGGAGGTCCTCGGCGAGCCCTACCCGCTGGTCCCGGCCGACGAGCTGCCCGCGTTCGAGCGCCTCTTCGATCAGGTCGTGCTCCAGGGCGAGGGCTTCACCGGGGTCGAGAGCACGCGCGTGCGCAAGGACGGCAGCCGGGTCGACCTCCGCATGCACACCGCCCCCTTGCTCGATGCCGAGGGCCGGGTGACCGGTGGCATGGCGCTGCTCGAAGATCTCACCCACACCCGCGAGCTCGAGGAGCGGGTCCGCCACAGCCAGAAGATGGAGGCCGTCGGCCGCCTCGCCGGGGGCATCGCGCACGACTTCAACAACCTGCTGACGGTCGTCATCGGCATGTGTGATCTGCTCGAGTGCGACGAGGAGCTGTCGCCACAATCTCGCGCGCACGTGAGCGAGATCCTCCACGTCGGCAACTCGGCCCGTGAGCTCATCGCCCAGCTCATGACCTTCAGCCGCAAGCAAGTCGTGCGCCCGCGAGTCGTCGACCTCAACCATCGGCTCCAGGAGTCGGGCAAGATGCTGCGTCACCTGCTCGACAAGTCGATCGAGCTCCAGATCGAGGTCGCCAGGGTCCGCTTGCCCGTCAAGCTCGACCCCTCGCAGTTCGACCAGGTCCTGGTCAACCTCGCCGTCAACGCAGCCGACGCGATGCCCCGCGGCGGACGCCTGTCCTACGCGACCTCAGTTCGGGTGTTGGAGGCAGACGAGGCCGAGCCGCTCGAGGCCGGCCCCCACGTCTGCCTCACGGTCACCGACACAGGCACAGGCATCCCGGCCGACGTGCTCCCGCACATCTTCGATCCCTTCTTCACGACCAAGGCGGCGGGGTCCGGCACCGGGCTGGGCCTCGCCAACGTCTACGGCGTGGTCCGACAAAACGGCGGCAACGTCGAGGTCCACAGCGTCGAGGGCGAAGGGACCTCGTTTCGCGTGTACCTGCCGCTGGCCAAGGTTCCCGCACAAGCGCGCTCGCGCACGAACAAGCGCACGATCCCGCGTGGGTCCGAGCGGATCTTGATCGTCGAGGACAACGACTCCGTGCGCGTGACGACGGCCAAGTTGCTCGAGACCCTCGGCTACCAGGTCAACACCGCCTGCGACGGCGCCGACGCCCTCGAGATGGTCGCCGCCGGCCTCGAGGTCGATCTGGTCTTGAGCGACCTCGCGATGCCACGGATCGGCGGGGCCGAGCTCGTCAAGCGGCTCCACGAGCGCACGCCAGAGCTGCCCGTGATCATCATGTCCGGCAACCTCGACGCGGTCGAGCTGCGCGCCGAGGTCGAGCAAGGCCGCGCGCGCTTCCTGCAAAAGCCCGTGTCACTCCGGCAGCTCGCCCGCTCGACCCGCGAGGCCCTCGACGCCCGGCCCAAGCACAACCAAGAACAACGCCTCGCCCGAGAGTCGGGCGAGGCGCTCGCGTGAGAAGTTCGCCCCGGGGGCGAACTGAGCGGCTCAGCTCTTGACGCCGATGACCTGGACCTTGAGCGAGACCGAGACGTCGGCCGAGAACCGGACCTCGACCTCGTGCTCGCCGACGAGCTTGATCGGCTCGGGCAGCTTGATCAGCTTGCGGTCGACCATGACGTTCTGCGCGGCCAGAGCCTCGGCGATGTCCTTGGTCGTGACCGACCCGTACATCTTGTCCTCGGCGCCAACCTTGCGCGGGATCGAGACCACGGCCTCCTTGAGCTGCGAGGCCTGAGCCTCGTGCTCGGCGCGGACCTTGGCCTGGGCGGCCGCGATCTCGCGGCGGTGGTGCTCGAGCTGGGCGAGGTTGGACTTGGTTGCGAGCAACGCGAAGCCACGCGGCAGCAAGTAGTTGCGACCGTAGCCGGGCTTGACGCGGACGAGCTCCCCGGCGCGGCCGAGGCTCTCGACGTCTTGGGTCAAAATGATCTGGAGCATCGCCATTACTGCACCGTGTAGGGGAGCAAGGCGAGCTGACGCGCGCGCTTGATCGCCTTGGTGATCGAGCGCTGCTGCCGCGCGGTGATCCCGGTGATCCGTGCGGGCACGATCTTGCCGCGGTCGGTCAAGAAGTGCTTGAGCAGCTGCGGGTTTTTGTAGTCGATGACGATGTTGGGATCGGCGAGCGGAGACACGCGCTTGCGCCGGCTCCCGCGCCGTCCGTCACGATCTTCGTTGTCTTCACCCATTACGCGTCATCCTTCTTGGTGTCGGCAGCGCCATCAGCGCTGGCCTCTTTGTCGTTGTCGTTGGCCGCTTCGTTGGCCTTCGCCTCGGCTGCGGCCGCGGCCTCGGCCTCGGCCTGGGCAGCGAACGCGGCTTCTTTTTCGGCGGCGATGTCGAGCGGATCGGGCGCGACGTCCGAGGCCGCGTCGAGGATCTCGTCGTCGATGTCGCTCGGCCGCGCGTCGGGGTTGACGTCGCCGTCGACGACCACCGTCAGGTAGCGCATGACCTCGTCCCAGATCCGCAGGTTGCGCTCGAGCTCCTTGACGATGTCGGAGCCGCCGAGAAAGCGGATGTAGAGGTAGATGCCCTTCTTGTTGGTCTGGATCGGGTAGGCCAGAGTCCGCAGACCCCAGTTGTCGATCTTCTGCATCCGACCGCCGGTGCGCTCGTAGATGGCCTGAAGTCGGCTGACGAGATCCGCGATCCCATCCTTGCTGGTGTTGGGCCGGAGGATCATCGTGATCTCGAACTCGCGCTGCGTGTTTCGCAGCGCGGAGTAAGACCGCACTGTTGCTTCTGTCATGTGTCTCCTCGTGGACGTGAGGCCCCGCGGCCCATCCGCGGAGCAAGGAGCCCGGGCTCTGCCGGGGGCCGGCAGATCTACGTCAAGCCGCGCGGCCTGACAAGGGCCACGCCTCGGCGCCAAGCGTGGACGATCGGTGTGAGTCAGGTCCCAGGCTGAAGGAATCCGGCCACGGCGTCGAGATGGTCGAGCTCGCTCAGGTGGCCGTCGTTGTGCCCGCCCCCGAGCTCGACGAACTCGACCCTGAGCGCCGAGCCTGCCGCGGCAGCCTCGCGCAGCGCCTGGCCGTGCTCCGCGGGGATCAGGTCGTCGTCGGGTGAGTGGGCCAGGAGCACGGGCGCGGTGACCTCGCCGATCCGCTCGCGCGAGGGGTAGTCGAGCTTGCGCCCGAACCACCCGACGGGCAGCCACGGGTAGAGCTCGCGGCCGATGTCGAGCGTCGAGGTGAAGCTCGACTCGACGACCAGGGCCGCGGGCGGCATCCCGGCCTCGGTGACCCGGGCGGCTTGATCGATCGCCACGGCGCCGCCGAGCGAGCGGCCCCACATCACGATCTCGCTCGGCTCGTAGCCGCGCTCGTCGACGAGGTAGCGCCAGGCCGCGAGCACGTCGAGGCGGGTTCCTGCCACGGTCGGCCGACCGCTGCTGTGGCCGTAGCCACGGTAGTCGAAGATCAACACGGACAGGCCGAGCGCGCGCAGGCCCGTCAGCACGCCCATGCGCCCGCCGATGTTGCCGCCGTTGCCGTGGCAGTAGAGCACGACCCACGGCAGCTGCTCGAGCGCCCCGCCGGGGGCCGCGGGCAGGTACCAGGCGCTGAGCGTCTCGCCGTCCTCGGTCGTGATCTCGACGCTCTCGTAGTCCCAGCCGATGTCGTCGGGCGTGTTGGCGAGGTGCGGGCTCGGGTAAAACAGCAGCGACTCGGGTCGGGCGAGCAGGAGGCCGACGAGGCCGACGAGCAGGCCGACGGTCGCGAGCAGGGTCCAGCGCAAGACGCTGCGCAACAGGCTCTTTTGTGGCGCGTTGCTCCGGTCGTGGTCCTCGGTCGTCACGGAGCCAAAGCTACCAGCCCGCGGCGAGCCCAGCGGCGTGCCCGAAGAGCGTGTAGATTCGAGGCGTGACCGCTGGTCCGAGGCTCTCGCTGCCACTCGCGCTGTTCGCGGTCGCAGCCTGCCGCGGACCGCTGCTCAGCTACGACGACGAGGCCAGCGACGGCGACAGCCACGCGAGCGGCTCGACCGACGAGACCGGCGAGGACCCGGACCCCTTCGGCTGCGAGCCGTGGCCCGAGCCCCCGCGCGGGCTCGGGATGGGCACGACCACCGCGCTGAGCTTCACCGACGTCACGACCGAAGTCGGCCTGCTCGACACGGCCTACTACCCGGGCGACTGGCCGCCCGGCTGCGATCCCGAGGGCTCGGGCACGGTCGGCGTCCCGTGCAAGATGGAGCTCCAAGGCGGCGGCGCGGCGGTCGGCGACTTCGACGAGGACGGCTGGCCCGACATCTACCTGACGCGCCTCGGCGGCCGCGACCTCCTGTTTCGCAACCTGCTCGGCGAGGGCGGCGGGGCCCCGGCCTTCGAAGAGCTCGGGCTCGAGCGCGGCCTCGTCGATGAATTCGGCGGCAACGGAGCCGCCTGGGTCGACGTCGACGGCGACGACGACCTCGACCTCTACGTGACCAGCTTCGACGCGCCGGGCCGATTTTGGTTTTACCGCAACGAGCTGCGCGAGACGGGGGTTGCGAGCTTCGTCGAGGAGGCCGAGGCCCGCGGGCTCGCGCTCGACGACGGGCTCCCCCACTTTGGCTTCTCGATCGCCGTCGGCGACTACGACCGCGACGGCTGGCTCGATCTGTACACCAGCGAGTGGCGACCGGGCAGCGCCCCGACCCTCGACACCAACCACGCCCGGCTGCTCCACAACCTCGGCCCCGAGCAGCCCGGCGCGTTCGAGGACACGACGACGGCCGCGGGCGCCTCGATGCTGATGATCAACCCCGCGGGCGTCCACGCCTTCGCGCCGAGCTTCGTCGACCTCAACGAGGACGGCTGGCCCGACCTCGCCGTCGTCAGCGACAACGGGACCAGCCGCCTGTTTTGGAACCTCGGCGACGGCAGCTTCGCCGACGGCACGCCCAAGGCCGGGGTCTCGCTCGAGCGCAACGGGATGGGCTCGGCCTTCGGCGACTTCGACGGCGACGGGCACCTCGACTGGTACGTCAGCGCGATCTTCTCGCCCGACGACGAGCTCGAGTGCGGCAACCCGGTCTGCGGCAAGGGCGGCAACCGCCTCTATCGCAGCGAGGGCCCGGGCTGCTTCGAGGAGCTCGGCGCCGCGCGCCAGCTCGAGGTCGGCGGCTGGGGCTGGGGCGTGGCGATGTGGGATCCCGACAACGACGGCGACCTCGACATCGTCGAGACCAACGGCTTTCAGGTCCCCCACGGCCCCCCGGGCCTGTTCTTCGTCAACAACCCGCTCCGGTTCTGGCGCAACGGCTCCGAGCTCCTCGGCGAGTCGGACTTCGCCGAGCGCTCGGCCGCGGTCGGGCTGCTCGACAGCGGCCAGGGCCGCGGACTCGTGACCCTCGACTACGACCGCGACGGCGACGAAGACCTGCTCGTCGTCGACAACAGCGGGATGTTCGGGACCGGGACCAAGCTGTGGCGCAACGAGTCCGGCGACGACAACGCCTGGCTCGACGTCGAGCTCGACGGGCGCGCGGGCAACCGCCACGGGGTCGGCGCGAGGATCGAGCTGACCCGCGAACCCGGCGGGCCCACGCAGGTCCGGGTGATCGGGGTCGGCAGCCACTTTCTCGGCCACGGGGAGTACCGGGCCCACTTCGGGCTCGGGCCCAGCGAGGCCCCGGTCGCGCAGCTGCGCGTGATCTGGCCGAGCGGCCAGGTCAGCGTGCTCAGCGACCTCGACCCGCGTCAGGTCATCGAGCTGGAAGCTCGATGATGACCCCGCAGCCGCCCGCCATGAGCGGGCGCGGGCGCGCCGAGTTTGACCTCGAGGTCGAGCTCACCGGTCTCGAGCGGCCGCGGCTGCTCGGCTGAGCTCGGCCTCGATGCCCCCGCGCACGCGCAGGGCCTCGACGGTCTCGCCGACGTCGTGAACCCGGACCGCCGCTGCGCCTCGGGTCGCGGCCACCACCGCCGCGACCACGCTCGCGAGCATCCGCTCCTCGACCGGCTTGCCGCCGGTCAGCGCGGCCAGGAAGCGCTTGCGGCTCGCGCCGATCAACACCGGGCAGCCGGTCCGCGCGCGCAGGAAGTCGCCGGCCCCGACCAGCGCGGCCGACTGCGCCCGGGTCTTGCCGAAGCCGACGCCGGGGTCGACCACGATTCGCTCGCGCGCAACCCCAGCGGCCTCGGCCCGCGCGACCGAGCGCCCGAGCTCGTCGGCGACCTCGCCGAGCAGATCGTCAAAGCGCGGCTCGGCCTGCATCGTGGCTGGCTCGCCGCGCAGGTGCCCGATGACCAGACCCGCGCCGGCCTCGGCCACGACCCGCGCCATCTGAGGGTCCGCGAGCCCGCTGACGTCGTTGACGATCGCGGCCCCGGCCGCCAACGCAGCCTCCGCGACGCGCGCGTGACGGGTGTCGACGCTGATCGGCGCCGCCGCCAGCTCGGGATCGGCCCGCAGGCCGGTGATGATCGGCAAGATGCGCTCGAGCTCGGTGGCTTCGTCGACGGGTGTGGCACCCGGACGCGTGGACTCGCCGCCGACATCGAGGATGTCCGCGCCCAGCTCGACCCAGCGCCGACACTCCCCCATGACAACCGATACGTCAGGCTGCTGCGCGGGCGAGACGATCCACCGTCCCTTGTCGTAGAAGCTGTCGGGCGTCGCATTGACGACTGCCATCACGAGGCAGTGGTCCAGGCTCAGCGCTCCGCGGGCGTGCTGCCAGGTCTCGGTCACCCGGACAAGGTAGCAAGGACGCGGCGCGAGGGCGATACCGCCCCAGGCCTGAAACGATGAGCCGTTGACCCCGGCGACCGAAGCCACTGATAATGCGTAGTAGCGAGTCGATCGGAGACTTTCGGAAATGCCACAGTACATGACAATCCATCGCGCGCCCGGGCTCCTTCGCGAGCAGTGGGCCGAGAACGCCCCCAGCGTCCACGCCGGCGAGCACGCCCGCTTCGTCCAGGCCCACGTCAACCTCGGAGCGGGCTTCATCTTCACGATCTACGAGGCCCCGAGCCAGGACAAGCTGATCGAGCAATTCGAGGAGCTAGGGCTGCCCTACGAGGAGATCCACGAGGTTCAGTTCAGCCAGTCCTTCGCCGAGATGGAGCAGATGCTCAAACAGATGGGGCAGCTGTCTTGACCGCCGAAGCGCAGCTCACCATCCCTCCGCCGCGCGCCGACCGGCCGCCGCTGAAGACCAACCTGCTCCACACCATGCAGCAGGCAAATACAGCCCTGGCGCCGCTCTTTCCCTACCTCCACCCAGGCGCGATCGTAGCAACGGGGGCCTTGTTCATTGGTGACACCGACAAAGACTACGGCCAATTCTATCACCACAACACCGTCGACGAGGTCATCATCGCCTTCGTCGCCCAGGGTGGGAACCTCAAGACCGGTCAGCTCTACAATGGCGGTCGAGTCCATGGGGTCAATTCTTTCCTCAAAGATCAGACCAGCCCCGGGACCTTCGCGGTGTTCACGATCACCCAGCGCCAACTCGACGAGGGCGAGCAGAGCGAGGCCATCTCGCTCTTGTGCACGAAGTGCCGCAAGCAGCTGCTCAAAGAGACCTACGACAGCACCTCGGTGCCCGACGCCCACGAGCTCGACCACCCCTTCGTGACCCCGCTGATGTCGGCCGAGGCGTTTCGCGCGTACAACGAGGATCCCGAGCGCCGTCGCTGCCCCGATTGTGGCCACGTCAACGAGCCCTTCCCCGTTCACGCCTGGGGCTGGGATCTCTACGCCACCCAGTCCACGACGATGACCGCCGCCAAGCAGATACTGCTCGAGGCCGGCGGCAAGGAGGCGAGCTGAACGATGCCGCTGCCACGCAAAAAGACCTTCGTCGTGTTCAAGGAGGCCCCCAAGCTCGGGCCCTACGACGAGCGCCCGATGCTCCCGGACGCCGTCCAGACCCAGGTCTGCCTGAGCCGCAACGACGGCCCCCAGCCCTTCTTCTTGATCTGCGAAAAAGACACGCTGCTGGCGGTGTTCTCGGGCACGGGCAAGGTCGAGTTCAAGGACACCGGGGTCCACTACTTCTCGCTCGAGCCCGGCGACCACGTCTACGTGCCCGCGGGCGCGCCCACCCGGCTCACGGCCCTGACCGAGACGATCATCATGCGCTACAAGGCGCGCGAGCCGGGGCTCGAGGGCGTGGCCTGGTACTGCGAGTCGTGCGGCGCCGAGCTCTATCGGCACGTGTTCGACACCGCGCAGACCCACCCTCAAGAGGGCTACCTCGCCGGCTGCGAGGCCTTCAACGCCGACGAAGCCCGGCGCAGCTGCGCCTGCGGTGCGACCCACCCGCCCGTCGATCTCGCGCCCTACCGCTGGGCCGAGCTGGCCGGGCAACTGCGCGCGTAGCTCTGGTCTGGTCTGGTCAGGTCGCCGTCGAGCGAAGCGCGGCCAGCTTGCGGAGCAGCTCATCCATCGTGAACGGCTTGCGTAGAAAGTCCTTCGCTTCGATCTGGACTTCGCCGGGCTGCAGCGGCGCGTAGCCAGACATGTACACGACCTGCGCGCGAGGATGCCGTTGGCGGACCCCGTCGACGAGCTTCGAGGCCGAGGTGCCGGGCATCACGACGTCGGTGAGGACGATGTCGATCGGGCCCTCGTGGGCCCGCATCATCCGCAGCGCCTCATCGGCATCACCCGCGCACAAGGTGGTGTAGCCCGCCTCGCGCAGCGCGGTGGCCACGACGCCGCGGACCATCGCGTCGTCCTCGGCCACGAGAATGGTCGCCGGCAACAGCGGAGCCGAGACCGGCGCCCCCTCAACTTCGTCGTCTTCGAGCTCTGCCTCCTCTGCCCAGGGGAGGTACACGCAGAAGTTCGAGCCTCGGCCCGGCGTGCTGTGTACCCTGACCCAGCCCTTGTTCTGGCAGACGATGCCGTGGACGGTTGCGAGACCCAGACCGGTGCCACGGCCGGGCTCCTTGGTGGTGAAGAAGGGCTCGAACAGCCGGGCCTGGGTCTCGGTGTCCATCCCGACCCCCGTATCGGTCACCGTCAACAGGACATACTTCCCCGGCTCGCAGTGGTCGGCGGCCTCGATGTTGACCGTCGCGGTCTCGATCGTCAGGCGCCCGCCGTTGGGCATCGCGTCGCTCGCGTTGACGGCGAGGTTCATCAAGATCTGGGTCGCCTGCCCCGGATCGACGCACACACAGCACGCCGCGGGCTGAAGGTCGATGACGACCTCGATGCTCTCGCGGAGCAGGCGGCAAAGCAGGCTCTCGGTCTCGCGGATCAGCTCGTTGAGGTCGAGGACCCGAGGCTCGACGAGCTGCTGGCGGCTGAAGGTGAGGATCTGTCGCGTGAGCGTGGCGGCGCGCTGCGCCGCGCCGACGATCTGCTCCGCCGACGTCCGCAGGCTCGGCTCGTCCAGCTGGGGCATCATTAATTCGGCGTTGCCGAGGATGACGAGCAGGAGGTTGTTGAAGTCGTGGGCGATGCCGCCGGCGAGGCGCCCGATCGCCTCCATCTTTTGGGCCTGGCGCAGCTGGGCCTCGCTGCGGCGCAGCGCCTCCTCGGCGCGCTTGCGCTCGGTGATGTCGACCAGGACCGCGAGCGAACGCTCGAAGTCGCCCTCGGCATCTCGCTGGGCGACCGCGGACAGCAGGATGTCGAGGACGGCGCCGTCCTTGCGAACGAACTGGTACGGGATGTCCTCGACGACGCCGGTCCGAAAGTACGCCGGCAAGACCTCCTGGGTGGCGTAGTCCTGCGACTCTGGGGTCATGAACTCGACGGATCGACGCCCGATGACCTCGTCGCGCACGTACCTCATGCGCTCGAGCCAGGCCTCGCTCACGTCCACGAGCCGCCCCTCAGCGTCGATCGAGTGCATCATCGCGGGCGTCCGCAGGTACAGGTATCGATGTCGGCTTTCACTCGCGCGCAGGGCCGCCTCGGCGTCTCGGCGCGCCGTGATCTCCTCGACCACCACCGCGACCGCGACCACCGTGGAGCCACCGAGCAAGATCGGCAGGTAGCTTGTGACAAACTTCCGCCAGCGGCCGGGCTCAGCGGGTGTCTCGCCGCTGATCTCGACGCGCTCGAGCGCCCGACCCGACTGGAGGACCGACCGGATCATGGGCTCGACGCGATCGGCGACGGCCGGCATGACATCTCGTATCGAGCGCCCGAGCGTCGCCTCGATCGAGACGCCGTTGATCGACGACAGTCGATCATTAATGTGGAGGTACCGGAGCTCACGGTCGATCAGCGCGAGTCCGACGGGCGCGCGCTGAAATAGCTCCTCGAAGATGAGATGCATCTTGTCGCTATCCATCGCCATACGCGCTTGGAGCGAGATGCTAGGCCCGTTGAAGATCGCGGTCAAATCGAGTTGAGGCGCCGACACGGATCTGATTGGCGCCGGAGCCGGCGTCGCGAGCGTCGTCGTTTTGAGCCCGACTCGGCCGGGCCAAAGCTCATACTCGTCGGCGTTTCGATTGGAGCCAGCAACGCTCCCAAGCGCGCCGCGATCGGCCGCCGCCGCCGCCGCCTCATTGGCATCCAGCGGCGAGCTGCTCGGACTCGTCGACGGCCGGGAGCGCGATCATGAAGCAGGTCCCCTCCCCGAGCGTTGTCTCGACCACCAGCTCGCCGCCGTGATCCTTGACGATCCCGTGGGACACGGCGAGCCCGAGGCCGGTGCCCTCGTAGCGATCTTTGGTCGTGAAGAAAGGGTCGAAGATCCTCGGCATGACGTCGGCGGGGATCCCCGGACCCGAGTCACGCACGGCGATGTGGACCCAGCCGGGCCGCTCGGATCGCTCGATGCGAATGTCGATGCGCTTGCGATCGTCGTGGGTGCCGTAGCGCTCGTTGAGCGCGTCGCGTGCGTTGGTGACCAGGTTCATGACGACCTGCTGGATCTGCTGAGATCGGCAGCGCACGAAGGGCAACCCCGGGTCGGTCTCGAACTCGATGGTGATGAAGTCCCCGGTCAAGAGCGAGCGGACCAGCGAGAGCGTCGAGGCGACGACCTCGCGCAGCTCGACCGTCTCGAGCGCCAAGGTGGCGTCTTGACGCGAGAACGCCAGGAGGTTGCGCACGATCGTCGCGACGCGGTTGGACTCGTAGATGATCTCGGTCGCAAACTCGACCATCGTGCTCTCGCTCGAGCTCGACTGGATCAGGTCGGCGTAATTCATGATGCCCTGGATCGGGTTGTTGATCTCGTGGGCGACGCCGCTGGCCAAGGTCCCGACGGACTCGAGCCGCTGATGCTGACGGATCTGGGCCTCGAGGCCCTGCTTCTCGGCCTCGGCCCGCTTGCGCGCGCTGATGTCGGTTGCGACGGCGACCGCGTTTCGATGGAGGCTGTCGGTCTCGCCGAGCAGCGTGCGTCGGACCTCGATCGGGGCGACGCGGACGGCGTACCAGCGCTGGAGCCCGGCGTGGGGCACGAACTCGAGCTCGAGCTCGCGGCGCTGCCCGTGGTCGAGCACGGCCGCGACGGCCTCGCGCCACGCGCTCGCCGATTGGGGTCGCAGCGAGCCCTCGGCGTCATCGTCTTCGTCGCCGTCGAGCCCGGTCAGCGGCCCGCTGTGGTTGCGGAACACGACCCGCCCGCGCTCGTCGAGCAGGGCGATGAGATCGGGGGCGCCGTCGACGAGCGAGCGCCAGCGGGCCTCGCTGCTGTGCAGCGCGCTGTAGAGCTGGGCGTTCTCGAGCGTGCTCGCGGCCTGGCCGGTGATCAGCTGCAGCGCCCGGATGCTCGTCGGGCTGAAGCCGTGGGTCGTGAGCCGGTTCTCGAGCACCAGGGCGCCGAGCCGGCGCTCGCCCTTGACCAGCGGCAGCGCCAAGACCGAGCGGACCTCCTCGCGCTCGAGGTAGGGATCTCCGGCGAAGCGCTGATCGGCCCGGGCGTCGTCGAGCACGACCGACTGACCGCTGCGCACGACGAAGTTGATCAGCATGCTCGGGGCCCGCTCGCCAGCGTCCCGGAGCAAGGGCGGGTCCGCGAAGATCGTCGGCTCCCCGACGGCGCTGGCCTCGGCGACGAGGGTCAGCTCCCGGCCCTGGTCGAGCACGATCAGCCCGCGGTCGGCCCCGACGCTGGTCAGCGCGGCGTCGAGCACCCGGCCGATGACCTCGTCGAGGCGGAGGTCTTCGCTGATCGCCCCGACCGTGCGCAAGACCGCGGCGAAGTCGAGGGGCGGCGTGGTCCCGGACACCGACGTGCCGCGCCTGCCGGGACCACGCGACTCGAGCGCGCGCGGGCTGGCGCTGCGCGGGGGGTCGCCGCGGCCCCCGAGCTCGGCGAACAGCACGGGGTGGGCTTCGATCAGCTGGTCGAGCTTGGCGTCGGCGCCCCAGGCAGCGTAGGCCGTCCACGCCTGCTGCCTGGCCCCATCGACGAGCGCGCTCATGCCCTCGCGCTCGAGCAGCGCGGCGAGCTGCTCGGCCGCGAGCCCCTCGATCCAGCGACAGCCCCGCTTGCGGGCCAGGGCCCACGCGCGATCGAGCAGCCGAACCGCCTCCCCGACCCGGCCCCGGACGGCGCAGCGGAGCCCACGCGCGAGGTAGAGGTAATGCTCATAGTTGGCCGCGCCGTGCTCCGTCCAGCGCCGGAGCGTGCGCAGGCCCTTGCGAGCCGCGGCCGCGGCCGACGCAGAGGGCGGGTGACCGCCGAGCAGCTGCCCGTAGTAGGCCACGCAGGTCAGCACGCACGCGCGGGCGATGTACCAGGTGTTGAACACGACCTTCTCGACGTCGTGGATGCAGCGCATGCAGCTGTCGAGCGCGGCCGCGTGGTCGCCAAACACCAGCTCGCGCATGGCCTTGGCGATGAGCCCGACGTAGAAGTTGGTCGGAGCGCCGTTGTTGGCCAGGATCTGGTCTGGATCGAGGTCCCAGACCTGGTCCCGCTCGGAGCTCTCGTCGGCCTCGGTCTCGGGTCCGCGCAGCGACAAGCACAGCCCGCGCAGGACCCAGACCATGACCCTCATCTGGTTGGGGCACCAACGCCCGACGTCGCGGGCGACCCGACGAGCGTGGCGATCGAGCACCCGCAGGTGGGTCCCGATCTCGAGCTGCATGTCTCCGCCGAAGCCGCCGATGAAGCTCGCAGCGTCGAACTCGCCGGCTTCGAGGGCGGCCGGGTAGCTGGCGTCGAGCTGGGTGACGATCTCGGCGAAGGGGCGCCCGCGGTGAAGAGACAGGGCGCCGCCGAAGGCGAGCACCCGCGACTCGGACTTGGCCGTGGGCTCGTCGCGGGCGAGCTCGCGGGCGAGGTCTTGCATCGCGATCCCCTCGGCGATCTTGCCGAAGCCGCCGCCGAGCCCGATCGACAGGTCGCCGATCGCCTTGGTCAGGCTCGGGTGGTAGCCGCGCGCGCCGATGAGCAGCAGCTGGAGACCGGTCAGATACAGAAACAGGCGGTAGTTGACGGCGAAGGCCGGATACTTGACCTGGTCGACGAGCGCGAGCACGGCGGCGTCACGCGGGTCTTCGCAGCGGGGCATCCTCGCCGTCGCCTCGACGTCGAGGTCCCGGGTCAGCGACCACGCGCGGGTCAGCACCACCCTCGCGCGGAGCCGACTGGGCGTGCGCGGGACCGGCGAGCCCAGGCGCGCGAGCGCGGCCAGGCCCAGATCCACGGCCTCGCGGTAGCGGGTCTCGACCCACAGCAGGCGCACGCGTCGAGCGGCGACCTCGCCGTAGTGATGATCCTCGAGGCCCCAGTCGAGCAGCTCCGCGAACGCCTCGTCGGCCTCGGCCCTCCGCCCGTTGAGCGCGAGCGAGTACGCGAGCTTGAAGTGGAGGTGGAAGGTCAGCTCGTAGCCGGGCGCCGCCGCGCCCCGCTCGATGACCTCGTCGCGCAGATCCTGGGTGAGCGCGATGCCGCGAGCGAGGTAGCTCTGGGCGAGCTCATGGGCCGCGGTGTCCAGCCCGCGCTCGCCCGCGCGAAGGTCGAGCTCGGCGAGCTCGATACGGGTCGCGCGATCGGGATCGGCGGGCGCGCCCGCGTCGAGGTGGTCGACGATCTCGAACAGCTGCTCGTCGGATTCGGCCAGGCTCGCGAGCAGCTCGCGACCGATCTTCCAGTGCAGCGCCCGCCGCGTCTCGTCGTCCAGACCCCGCCGCGCGGCGTCCTGGATGCTGTCGTGGACGAAGCGATACTCACCGCCGACGCGGCCGAGCAAGCCGGCGTGCTCGAGCTCGAACAGGCCGGTCGTCAGCTCGGCGCGGGTCTGGCTCGACACCAGCGCCAGCCGCGGCAGCTCGAAGCGCGAGCCGATGCAGGCCGCGCGTTGGATCACGTCGCGCGCGCTCGAGCTCAGCGCGTCGAGCTTGGCGCCCATCATCGTGACGGCGTCGTCGGGGATCGGCTCGGCGTCGACGCGGGCCTGGTCCCAGACCCAGCCCCGCTTGCTCGGACGCAGGAGCCCGCGCTCAGCCAGCTGGGCCAAGAACTGGCCAACGAAGAGCGGCACCCCGTTGGTCTTGCGCGCGATCGTACGCGCGAGCGCCTCGACCTCGCGCGCGCCGGGCAGGGCGTCGGCGAGCATGGCCTCGATCGCGCCGGTCGAGAGCCCGCTGAGCTCGAGCCTCCGGGACCGAGGGTGATCGTCGAGCCCGGCCAGGACCGCGCGCAGGGGATGCTCGTCGCCGAGCTCGTCAGTCCGGAGGGTGAAGAGCAGCAACAGCGGGCCGCTGTGACCATGAACGAGGGCCTCGAGCAGGGCCACGCTGCCCTGAGCGGCCCACTGCAGATCCTCGATCACCAGCGCGATCGGCCGCCGATCGCTGCACGCGATCGAGAGCAGGCGCTCGACCGTGACCAGCAGCCGGTTGCGGGCCTCGGCCGCGTCGAGCTGCGCGGGCTTGGGTTGCGGCCCGAGCACGAGCTCGGCGGTCGGACACAGTTCGACGACCACGGGCGCGAGGCCACCGAGCCCTGCGCTGAGCTGTCGGCGCCAACGGTCGAGGCGCGCGTCGCTCTCGGTCAGCATCTGCTCGAACAGCATGGTCAGGGCCTGCTCGAAGCCGACGTAGGGCACCTCGCGGTGCGCGTCGAACTTGCCCCGCAGCATGTAGCCGCCGTGGCCGACGACCGTGGTCTCGAGCTCGCTGACCAGCAAGGACTTGCCGACGCCGAGCGGGCCGCTCAGGGCCACGCTCTGCCGGCCCCCGGACCCGGCCACGACCGCGAAGGTCTCGGCCAGCTCGGCGTGCTCGCGCTGCCGCCCATAGAGCCGACGAGGCAGGCGGAGCTGGGTCGTGAAGTCCTCGGCGCCGAGCTCGACCTGCCCGTCATCGAGCTTGGCCTCGTGCAGCGCCTGGAGCCGACGCAGGTCGGTCGCGAGGCCCGCCGCCGTCTGGTAGCGGTGCTCGGGCGCCTTGGCGAGCAGCTTCATGACCAGGCGCGAGAGCCCGGCCGACAGCTCCGGGCGCAGCTTCGTCGGCGGGTCGGCCTCGCGGGCGAGGTGGGCGTGGATCAGCTCGAGCGGCAGCAGACCTTCGAAGGGCAGGTGCCCGGTCAGGAGCTCGTAGAAGGTGACCCCGAGCGAGTAGAGGTCGCTGCGCAGGTCCACCGCGCGGCTGGTCCGGCCCGTCTGCTCGGGCGAGATGTACGGGAGGGTGCCCGCGAGCACGTCGCCGTCGTAGATGTGGCGACGCTCGCTCTCGAGCAGCACGGAGATCCCGAAGTCGACGAGGTGGACCCGCAGCGACCGGGGCTCGATCAGGATGTTGGTCGGCTTGATGTCCCGGTGGATGACCCGCGCCGCGTGGGTCCGCGCGAGGATGTCCGCGATCTGTGTTGCGATCGACCAAAACTCCGCGATCGCCAGCGGCCTGCCGCCCGCGTACTCCCCAAGATCGACCCCGGGGATCCGCTCGAGCACGAGCACGAGCTGATCCCCGACCCGACGTAGCTCGCGAGCTGTGACGACCCCCTCGATGTCGAGCTTTTGGATCAGCTCGAACTCGTGCTGGACCCGGTCCTCGTCGGCTTCGTCTTCGATGTTGAAGACCTTGGCGATCACCGCCCGCCCATCTCGATCGGAGACCGCCTCATAGACGCGCGAGCGCGCGGATTCGCGTAGCGGTCGGATCGCCCGATACTCTGCAAGCGGAAAGCCCATGCTCGGCGGGGCCCGAATAGTACCCTGTAGGAACCGGGGCTGGTGGATTGATAGAGATTGCGAATTGCGCAGATCGCGGATCACATCTCTGCTCTAACGAACAGTGGCCCCTCGAAGCTGAGCATATTGATACTCGGGGCGATCTCGCCCCACCCCAGCCGATGGGCCCGACTCCACACCAAACGACCCCGGAAACGAATTACGAGAACGCTGTTTCCGCGATGCTTCGAGTCATGAGTTCATTGACCACTCCAGCAACATCAATTGGCAATTACAGACATTATCCATTCAGCGATCGAGCTCAGGCTTCGGCCATCGCCTGCTCGATCGCTCGGCCGAGCTGGGCGAAGCGAAATGGCTTGTGCAGGAACGCACCAATGCCGAGATCGTCGAGCTCACGCAGCGCCATGTTTCTGAGGTGACCGGAGATCATGACCACGGGCAGGCCGGGGCGCAGCTCGCGGAGCTCGCGCAGACAGTCCGGCCCGCTCATCCTCGGCATGACCGTGTCGAGGATGACCAGATCGAGGTCTTGGAGGTGGGCCCGGGCCAGGTCGAGGGCCTCGCGACCGTCGCTGGCCTCGAGGACCTCGCCGCCCTTCATCGTGAAGAACGCCGAGATCGTCCGCCGCACGCTGCGTTCGTCGTCGACGACGAGCACTTTCAAGGGCTTGGTCGCTGCGCTGACGGTCTCGGCGGTCGGCCGCAGCGGCTCGTCTCGATGGGCTGGGAACAAGAGCCGAAAGGTGGTGTGGTCCCCCAACTCGCTCGAGACCGAGATCCCGCCGCCGTGAGACTCGAGGGTGGCGTAGACCATCGACAGACCCAGCCCCGTCCCGCGGCCGACCTCCTTGGTCGTGAAGAAGGGCTCGAAGATCTTGGCCTGGAGGGCCTCGTCCATGCCGACGCCGGTGTCGCGGACGCAGAGCTCGACGTAGGTCCCGGGCGCGAGCTCGCCCGCCTCGGCGGCGCAGGCTTCGGCGTCGAGGGTGACGAGCTCGGTGCTGATCTCGAGCACCCCGCCTCTCGGCATGGCCTGGTTGGCGTTGATCCCGAGGTTGAGCAGCGCGTTTTGGATCTGGGTCTTGTCGCCGCGGATCGTGGCTCGGGGGGCGTTGAGGCGCGTGGAGATCTCGACCCGCTTGTCGACGCTGTGGCGCAAGATCGCGATCGCGTCCCGGATCGGCTCGTGGAGGTCGAGGACCACCTTGGCCTGCTGGTCGGAGCGCGAGAAGGCCAGGAGCTTGCGGGTCAGGTCGGCGGCCCGGCCGGCGGTGTCGAGGATCAGCTTGAGCTCGTCCGCGCCCGGGCTGGCGGCGGGGATCCTCTCCAGCCCGAGCAGCTCGGCGGCGCCGATGATCCCGTTGAGCATGTTGTTGAAGTCGTGGGCGATGCCGCCGCTGAGCTGACCGAGCGAGTCCATCCGCGCGGCGTGCTGGACCTGAAGCTCGAGCTGACGCTGCTCGGTGACGTCGCGCAGCACGAACACCGCGTGGAGCTCGAGCCCCTCGCCGGGGCTGGGTGAGACGACGATGTCGAGGACCCGCGCGGCGCCGCGAGCAGTGGCGAGCTCGGTGTCGCCGAGGCGCAAGGATCGCTGCTCTTGGATCGCCCGGCTCGCGGCCGCTTGGAGCTGCTCGCCGAGCGCGGGGCCGACCAGCGTCGACAGCGAGCCCCCGAGCTCGGGCGCGCTCACGAACAAGGGCTCGGCGGCGGCGTTCCAGTGACGGATCCGCGCGTCGGCGTCACACACGAGCACGGCGTCGGGCAGCGACTCGAGGATCGTGCGCAGGGCGGTCTCGCTGCGAGCGAGCTCCGCGGTCCGATCTTCGACGCGCTGCTCGAGCTCGTCTCTGGCCCGCTCGAGCGCTCGGTGGGCGACCCGGAGCGGCGTGACGTCGTAGATCCAAGACAAGACGCAGTCGACGCCCGCGAGGCGGATCGGCTCGAACGTAAGCAGGACCCAAAACACTTCGCCGTTCTTGCGACACATCCGCGCGGGTTCGTCGGGCAGCGGCTCGCCGCGCTCGTAGGCGCCCACGAAGGCGTCGCGGTCGGCGGGGTCGGCCCACGAGTCCCGGGCATGGCGGACCTCGTCGATCTCGACGCCGAAGATGTCGGCGCAGCGCTGGTTTTGGTAGACGACGAGCGAATCGGCGGTACGCGCGATCCCGACGCCGACCGGGCTCGAGTCGAGGATCAGCTTGATGTGCTCGGCGCTGAACTCCTCGTCCGAGAAGCCCTCGTTGATCGCCCGCAGCGAGCCGAGCCGCTCGTTGCGATGGGCACGAAGCTCCTTGCGAAGGACGGCGATCTGGCCGAGGAGCTCGCCTCGAGTCGTTGGTAGGTCGGCCACGTCGTGCGTCGAGCCAGAACCAAAGCCTACATGAGCCCGCCGAGGCGGACGAGCTCCTCGCCGTCGGCTTGGGACAGGACGTGGATGCGCTGGCCGTATTTCACGAATACGACGCCGTCACCGACGACCATCCCATCGACGTTCTCGACGCTCGTGCGGGTCAAGGTCGTCTCCCACTTGGTCGAGCCATCGACCAGCGAGAGCTGACGAATGCGGGCGTTGTTGTCACTCGAGGGCACGAAGCTGACGATCGCGTCCGCCCCGACATACTCGGCCCGCGGCTGCCCCAAGCCGCGGTCGACGGTCTCGAGGCTGCCGGCCTTGGTCAGCTGGACCCGCCAGGTCTCGGCCTTGGTCCCGCGATCGTAGCCGATCAGGTAGGGGACATCGGTGCCCTTGTCGCGGGTCGCAAAGGCGAGCCCGTGGGGGTTGGCGCAGCGCTTGGCCTCGGCGCTGTCACGACGTCCGAGCGCGAACGGGAGATCCTGCTCGGGACAAAAGGCCTGCTGAACCCGCAGACCGTCGTATTGGTCGTACTTCAGATCGAGCTTGCCCAGCTCGGGGATCAGCTCGTAGCCCGTGTCGTCGCGCAGAGTCTTGACCGCGGCGCCCGGCTCGGACGCGGCGGGCGTGACCTTGCCGCTGGCCAGGTCCAGATCGTGGCCGGCCTCGTCGATCGTCGCGACCCACAGGTGGTCACCGTCGACGGTGACCACCTCGAGCGCGTCCGGCAAGCTCGCAACCCAGCGCTCGGCCCCGGACCCGCCGTCGTAGGCGTAGAGCGCGGCCCCCACGCCGAACAGCACGAGCTTGGACTGGGGCTCGAAGTAGAGCGCGGAATTGGGCAGGTTCGCGCGCTTGCCAAGGTCGACCTCCCACAGCGTCGACCAGTCGCTGCCCGACATCGCGGTCAACAAGAGCTGCTCCGAGCCGGGCTCGGTGATCGTGCCGATGATGTCGTCGGTCCCGTCGCCGTTGACGTCGGCGACGAAGGGCCGCTTGCTGTTCCAGCCGTACTTGCGCGCGTTGACCCCGGACTTGTTGCTCCCCTCGAAGCCGACACCGAGGCCGTCGAGGAGCTCGGAGGTCGTCTGCAGGCCCATGAAGGTGCACATGCCGCCGATCAGCATCGGGAGGCAGGTGGTGAGCAGGATGATCGTGAGTACGCCCCGGCCCGCGCCCCCGCCCGCGTTCGCGGCCTGCGGAAGGTTGACCTGGGCCGGCGGCGGCGGGAAGGAAGTCTGAGGTTGCGGCGGCGGCGGAGCCTGCCGCGGCTGCTCGTGGACCGTCCGCTTGATCTGGTTGGTGGTCCCGCAGTAACCGCACTGGATCACGCGACGGTCGTCCATGGCGTCGAGGTTGGCGCCACAGCCCTGGCAGACGAGTTTGACGATCGCCATATGCCGCGCAGTATAGCGCGCCCGCCGGAGCCTTCATCCGGCTGCAGCTAACTGACCCTGGCAAGTAACCCAGGCCTGTCGAAAAGGCCCCCTCGCTGCGGCGGCGAAGCCCCTCCGCTCACCCCAAACGCTCGCCTCTCGGCTCGTACTCACCCTAAATCATTCATCTTTTTCAATTCCGCGCTCGAGCGAGGGCTAGCAGCCCGTGGTGCAATGCATCGTGTCGTCTCGCGCCGGAATTTTCGCCGAGGGCGCGAAGCCAAAACGCCGCTGTACCGGGCGTACTGCAAGTTTTGGCGACAAAGCCCTCGGCGAAAAGGCCAAGCGAGGCGGCGCGAGGCATTGCACCACGGGCTGCTAGAGCCCGAGGCCCGACGCGAGGCGGTCGAGGTCCTCGTCGGTGCCAACGCTGATCCGAAGGCAGCCTCCGAGCATGGGCACGCCGGTCACATCTTTGACGTGAACACCGACCGCGGCGAGGCGGTCTCGGACCTCGTGAGCCCGCGCGTCATCGGGGAAGCGGACCAACACGAGGTTGCCGTGGGCTGGAAACACCTCGGCGTCGGGCAGACGCCGCAGCAGCTCGACGAGGCGCCCGCGGTTGGCGATCGTCGTGGCGATCATCTGAGCCTGGACGTCGGCGAAGCGGGTCAGCGCGATCTCGGCGATCGCGATGCTCGTCTGCGACACGTTGTAGGGGTGGCGGACCTTGTTCAGCGCGCGCGCGAGCTCGGGCGTGGCGATGCAGTAGCCCACGCGCAGCGCCGCGAGGCCGATCTTGGACAGGGTCGCCATGTGAACCTGGTTGTCGGGGCCGTCGGGGTTGAACAGCGAACAGCCCGGGTTGTAGTCCGCGTAGGCCTCGTCGATCACGAACACGGTGTCGGGGTGATCGCGGACCAGCGCGTGGATGAGCTCGGCGTCCCACAAGCTCGAGGTCGGGTTGTTGGGCCGGGCCAGAAAACAGATCGCCGCGCCATCGAGGGCCCCGCGCATGGCCGCCTCGTCGAGCTCGAGCGCGTCCGTCAGCGGGACCGCGCGCACGTCCACGCCGAGCACCCGCGCGGCGTGGGCGTAGAGCACGAAGGTCGGGCTCGGGATGACCAGGTGTCCGGCCTCGGGTCCGCCCGACAGCGCGGTCAGCAGCATCGAGATGATCTCGTCGCTGCCGTTACCGAGCACGATGCGATCGGGGTCGCAGCCGTGACGCTCGCCGAGCACGCGTCGCAGGGTTTGGCCGGAGGTGTGGGGGTAGCGGTTGAGCTCGAGCTCGCGGACGACCCCGGCGATGGCCTCGCGGACCTCGAGCGGCCAGGGCTCGGGGCACTCGTTGGCGTGGAGGCGGCTCGGGGCGCGCGAGGGCGCGACGTCGTAGATCGAGAGCGCGGCGAGGGTCGGCCGCAGGTGGCGGCGCCAGGTGGGGTCACTCATGTGTTTGTCGGCTCCCGTGGCTTCAGTCGTCGCTCGACGGCGCGGGCGTGACCCTCGAGGCCCTCGGCCCGGGCGAGGGTGGTGATCGCGGCCGCCTGCTCGCGCAGCTGCGCGGGCCCGAGGGCGAGCACGCTCGTGTAGCGCACAAAGTCCCAGCACCCCAGCGGCGAGGAGAAACGCGCGCCGCCGGCCGTCGGGAGCACGTGGCTGGGCCCGGCCGTGTAGTCGCCGGCGGCCTCGGGCGTCGACGGGCCCACGAAGATCGCGCCTGCGCGGCGGATCTCGGCTGCGAGCGCGGCGGGATCTTCGACGAGCAGCTCGAGGTGCTCGGGGGCGTAGGCGTCGGCCTGCTCGGCCAGCGCCCGGCGGCTGCCGACGACGACCGCGGCGCCCTGATCGCGCAGCGCGGCGGTTGCGATCTCGCGTCGGGGCAGATCATCGAGCTGGCGATGCAGGGCCGCGCTGACGGCGTCGACCAGGGCCGGATCGGAGGTCAGGAGCACGGGCGACGCGAGCACATCGTGCTCGGCCTGGCTGATCAGATCTGCGGCCACGAGCTCGGGGTCGGCCGTGTGATCGGCGACGACCAGGATCTCCGAGGGCCCGGCGATCGAGTCGATGTCGACGCGGCCAAACACCAGGCGCTTGGCCGCGGTCACGTAGGCGTTGCCGGGGCCGACGATCTTGTCGACCCGCGGGACCGTCGCGGTTCCGAAGGCGACCGCCGCGATCGCCTGGGCGCCGCCGAGTTGGAAGATGCGATCGACCCCGGCGAGGGCCGCGGCCGCGAGCACGACCTCGCTCGGGCGCGGGGTCAAGAGCACGACCTCGTCGACGCCGACGACCTTGGCGGGGATCGCCGCGTGGAGGACCGACGAGGGATAGGCCGCGGTCCCGCCCGGGGCGTAGACGGCCACCCGGGCCAGGGGCGCGACGCGGCTTTGGAGCTGCTCGCCCGGGGTGTCGCGGCCGCTGGTGACCAGGGCGCGGGCCTGGAGCTCATGGAAAGACCGGACCCGCGCGGCGGCCTGCTCGAGGGCCCGGCGCAGGTCCGGGTCGAGCTGGGTCAGGGCCTCGGCGGCGCGGGCGGTGGGCAGCTCGAAGGTGTCGGCGGTCAGGGAGCGCTGCTCGAAGCGCTGGGTTAGCTCGATGATCGCCGGGTCGCCCTCGTTGCGGACTTGGGCGATGATCGCGCGGGCGCTTTGATCGGCCTCGCCGTCGAGGCCGAAGGAGCGTTCGCATAGTTGGCGCCAGCGCGCGGGGGGGGCGGCGTGGCGCAGGTCGAGGACGGGCAGGCCCGTGAACGGCTCCGGCATGGGGGCGGGACCTTAGCACCTGGCGGTGCCCCACCTGGCGGTGCCCTGCCCGAAGGTCCTGTCGCGGTGCCCTGCCCGAAGGTCCTGTCACCTTGCCCTGCCCGCGGTGCCCTGCCCGAAGGTCCTGTCGGCGAGCACCAGCACCTGGCGGTGCCCTGCCCGAAGGTCCTGCCGGCGCGGTGCCCTGCCCGAAGGTCCTGTCCGGCGGGCGGCGGGTAGCACCTGGCGGTGCCCTGCCCGTGCGCGGTGCCCTGCCCGAAGGTCCTGTCCGGCGGGCGGCGGGTAGCACCTGGCGGTGCCCTGCCCGTGCCCGCGGTGCCCTGCCCGAACGAGGCGGTGCCGGGGGGCGGTGCCCTGCCCGCGGGTGCCCTGCCCGAAGGTCCTGTCCCGCACCTGGCGGTGCCCTGCCCGAAGGCGGCGGGGGCGGTGCCCTGCCCGAAAACAAGCGCGTGGCGGGGTGCCCTGCCCGAAAACAAGCGTAGGGGGGCTCGTGGGCTTAGCGAAGTCCCAACCGGTCTTCCAGCACAAAGAAGCGGGTCGCCGTGCCCGCCACGTACCATGCACCTACTCAACTACGTGGCCCCGGCACACCGCGCCGCGTACCGGCGCCACATCAACCACGTGCCCTGCGGAAACTCGACATCCCTCTCCCCGTCGAGCCAACGCTCCCTCGCCTCCGCGTAGGCCGCCTCGAACATCTGCTTGCGTTGGAGGGCCGCGATGCGCTTCCATTTGTCGGTCGCGGACACGGTCGGCCGGACCCCGAACAGATCCTCCGCGCCGGGCATCGCAGCCCAGTGTTGTTTGCTGACGTTCCGCATCTTGAGGACCTTCTTCCCCTTCCTCTGCCGCAAGGCTTCGAACTTTTGCTCCCTCGCAGCGACTCGCTCGAGCACCAGGTCACGAAGTTCGTCGTCACTCAGCTCCGGCCGGACGTCCGGCCGCACGAGCCGAAGCGTCGCGGTGTTCGGGATGATGCTGCGGTCGCGCTTCGACGGAGTACGTGCGTCCCGGCGTTTCCGCCTCCTGGCTGGCTTGCGCCCCTTCGCTGCTCCGCTCCGGGCCCAGAGCCCGTAGGTCGGCTTTTGCACGACGATCTCATCGCCATATCGCATTCGCGCGGTTGTCACGCCTTTCCAGTGCCGCGCCTTGGTCACCAGATCACTCTCGCACGGGTTCGCTAGCGTGTAGACCGCGTGTTCGAGCAGTTTCTCGGCGTCTTGGGGCTCCACGAGGCAGTAGCCCTTCTCGATGTTGGTCCCCGAGATGCCGCGCAGGGCATTCAAGGCGCGTGAGGCCAAGGAGTTGAGATCCTCCATGAAATCGGGAAGGCACTTCGTGTGCGCGGTCATCAGCACGTGGAAGTGGTTGCTCATGTACACGACCTCGTGGATGGAAACGGGGTATTTCGAGCAGGTGTAGGCGAGCACGAACAGGAGCGTCTGCGTGACCTTTTCGGTCGGAACGAAGCGAAAACTCCGGCCTACGGCGCGGCAGGTGAGGAAGGCGGTTTGCTGATCGTGGATGGATCGCGGCGGGGTCACGCGAGGTCTATCGGCCGGCCTCGTCGAGGTTTGCAGGTTTTTTCGAGGAAGTGTCGCGCCCGAAGGTCCTGTCACAAACACGGTTCAGAGGGGGCGCGAGGCGCCTTCCTGGACACCGGCCCATGCTCCCTCCCGTCCCATGACACACCGCCCCCCACGCCCGCGCACTTCACACTGCACCAGTCCTATCTAAGCGACCACCCCCGAGCACGACCGTAAACAGCAGGAACGGCGGCCACAGCGCCCACGCCACCCCCTGCACCCAATACAACAAGACCAATCGCCACGACCGCGTCACCACATGCCCAACCAACTCAAACTACCCCAACATCTACTTCCTCTCCTCCCCTCACCTCCTCTCCCACGCCCGACAGCAACAAAGGTCCCCAGTGCGCGCAAAACGGCGACCCAGAGCGCCCCTTTCGCTCCGTCCCCTCGACCAAATTTCCGGCGCGAGACGACACAATGGGTTGCACCACAGGCTCCTCCTCCCAAGTGCAGTGACATCTGCGCCCCATCCCCCGAGCCAGACCCGCATGACCCATCGCCAACATCCCGCTCACCCGTCCTGCTCCCGCATCCAAGCTCGTGCCCCACGACCCCAACCGTCCCCGCGAGGATCTCATCGCGCCGGTTGAAACTCCCCATCACCCCTCCAGCTTGACACTTTGATCCAGCGGGTCAGGCTCGACCCCATGAGCGAGACGGCGACGCGTGTGGGAGTGGGCCGGCGTAACTTCCTCGTAACCTCCGCGTCTCTAATCCTCGGCCTTACCCTCGCCGGCAAGAACGCAGCAGCTGGTGGGAGCCCGCTGACCATCGTCCGAGGTGGCGACGCCAGCCCCGATCTCTTCATCGAGCTCCGCCCCGACGAGACCGTAGCGATCACCTGCCACCGTTCGGAGATGGGCCAGCAGATCTGGACCGCGATGGCACAGATCATCGCCGAAGAGCTCGAGGCCGACTGGGACCGCGTGCGCATCGTCCAGGCCGTCGGTCACCCACGCTACGGAGATCAAAACACCGATGGCTCGCGCTCGGTCCGCTACAATTTTCATCGCCTCCGTGTCGCGGGCGGTGCGCTGCGCACCATGCTCGAGCGTGCCGCGGCGAAACGGTGGAAGGTGGCCCCATCCTCCTGTCGTGCCGTGCTGGGCAAGGTTACCCATCCGGCGACGAAGCGATCCCTCAGCTATGGCGAGCTGGCGGCCGATGCACGGGCCCAGCCCATCCCCGCCGAGGGCGAGATCGTCCTCAAAAAACGCGCAGACTGGCGCTACATCGCCAAGCCGGTGAAGTCGCTCACGGTGCCCCGCATCGTGCGAGGCGAGGGCACCTTCGGCATGGACGTCCAGCTGCCGAACATGCTCGTTGCGGTCATCGCCCGGCCGCCCCAGGTGTTCGGCAAGCTCAAAAGCGTCGATGACAGCCAAACCAAGCAGGTGAGCGGCGTAGTCGAGACGGTCACGCTCGACACGCCCAAGCCGCCGGCCCACTTCCAGCCGCTCGGCGGCGTGGCGGTCGTGGCCCGCAACACCTGGGCCGCCATCCAGGGCCGCGAGATGCTCGAGCTGAAGTGGGAGGAAGGGCCCAGCGCGAACTACGACTCCGAGACCTTCGCGCAGGAGCTCATGGCCAAGGTGCGAAAACCAGGCGAGGTACGACGCAGGCGCGGAGACGTCGCGGCGGCCCTCGAGCGCGCGGCCGAGACGGTCGCGGCCGAGTACTACGTCCCGCACCTCGTCCACTCGCCGATCGAGCCGCCTGTCGCTACAGCCAAATGGGACGGCGACGAGGTCACCTGCTGGGCCTGTGTCCAGGCGCCCCAGGCGGCGCGCAAGGCCGTGGCGCGGGCGTGCGAGATCCCCGAGGACAACGTGACCATCAACGTGACCTGGCTCGGGGGCGGCTTCGGGCGCAAGTCGAAGCCAGACTTCGTCGCCGAGGCCGCGCTCGTTGCCCGCGCCGTCCAGGCGCCGGTCAAGCTGGTGTGGACGCGCGAGGACGAGCTAAAGCACGGCTACTACCACGCCGTGAGCGCCCAGCGCCTCGAAGCGGGGCTCGACTCCGAGGGGCGTTGCGTCGCCTTCCTCCATCGAACCGCCTTTCCCGTCATCGGCTCGACCTTCGAGGCGGGGGCCGATCAGCCGAGTTGGGGCGAGCTTCGCCTTGGCGCGTCGGACACGCCATTCGCTGTTCCAAACCTGCAGCTCGAGACGGGTCGTGCCGATGCACACCTGCGCATCGGATGGTTGCGCTCGGTCGCCAACATCTATCACGCGTTCGCGGTCCAGAGCTTCGTCGCCGAGCTCGCCCACGCGGCGGGGCGCGATCCCAAGGACTACCTGCTCGAGCTCATCGGACCGCCGCGTCACGTCGACCCGAACGACGAGGGCGCCGAGTACGACAACTACGGCAGCTCGATCGTCGAGCACCCGATCGACACGGCCCGCCTGGCCGCGGTGACGACGACCGCGGCGACGATGGCCGACTGGGGTCGCCCGCTTCCCAAAGGTCACGGCTTGGGGATCGCCGCCCACCGCTCCTTCGCCGCCTACGTCGCCACCGTCGTCGAGGTCGCGGTCGACGAAGCAGGCCGCCTCACCATCGTCGGCGTGTGGTCGGCGATGGACGCTGGCACGGTCGTCAACACCAACCACGCCCACTCGCAGCTCGAGGGCGGCACGCTCTTCGGCCTGTCGAACGCGCTCTACGGACAAATCACCGCCAAGCAGGGGATCGTCGAGCAGCAAAATTTCCCCGCCTGGCGGGTGATGCGAATGAACGAGGCACCCCGACACATGGAAACGACGATCATTGCATCCGACGCACCCCCGGGGGGCGTCGGTGAGCCGCCGACGCCGCCGGCCGCACCTGCGTTGACCAACGCCATCTTCGCAGCCTGTGGCCTCCGCGTCCGGCGGCTGCCCATCTTCGGACCCGATCGCCGCGACCGTCTCGCGGTCGAGGGGGCCAAGCAATGAAGCTCAGCATCGAGGTCAACGGCGATCGCCACGACATCGACGTCGATCCCGAGACGCCGCTCTTGTGGGTCCTGCGTGATGAGCTGCGCCTCACCGGCACCAAATACGGCTGCGGCGTGGCCCAATGCGGCGCCTGCACCGTGCACGTCGACGGCCGCCCCCGCCGCGCCTGCGTTGCGCCCGTGCGCTCGGTCGTCGACAAGCGCGTGACCACCATCGAGGGTGTCTCTGGCCCGACAGCCGACGCCGTGCGCAAGGCATGGGTGTCGATCGACGTGCCTCAATGTGGCTACTGTCAATCGGGGCAGATCATGTCCGCCGTGGCGCTGCTGACGAAGATCAGGCGTCCGAGCGACGA
Source organism: Enhygromyxa salina (assembly GCF_002994615.1). Lineage (GTDB taxonomy): Bacteria > Myxococcota_A > Polyangia > Nannocystales > Nannocystaceae > Plesiocystis > Plesiocystis salina_A. The sequence continues at coordinate 36,400 of NZ_PVNK01000292.1, forward strand.
GGACATCGATCACGCCATGAGCGGGAACATCTGCCGTTGCGCCACCTATATTCGCATTCGCCGCGCGATTCACCAGGCCGCCGGAGACGCGGAATGAAGTCCTTTTCCCGCAACCTGTGGGCCGCGACCAGCCTGTGCGTCGCCATCGGCTTGGGATGCGTCGTCAGCTGCCAGCGCTCGCGCCCACCTACCAGCGAGCCGACCTGGCTGCCCGCCGATCGCGGGCTGCGGTCCGTGGCCGATTTCGCGGTCATCAGCGATGACGACGAGCGCTCGCGCGCCTTGTTCCTCGAGGTGGCCAAGGTCCTTCAACACGACCGCTGCGTGAACTGCCATCCTGCCGGCGAGCGCCCGCTGCAACGCAGCGGTGAGCCTCACCAGCCCCTGGTCGTCCGCGGCGAGGATGGCTTCGGTGCGCCGGGACTCGGCTGTGACACCTGCCACGGCGAGTCGAGCTACCTCAACATGCCCGGCAGCCCACACTGGCACCTCGCACCGCTCGAGATGGCGTGGGAAGGCAAGTCGGCCCGCGCGATCTGTCAACAGATCCAGGATCCCCAGCGCAACGGCGGGAAGTCCCCCGCAGAGCTCGCTCAGCACATGACCCACGACGAGCTCGTCGCCTACGGCTGGGCGCCGCCGGAGCAGCTCGAGCCGGCCCCCGGCAACCAGCGCTTGCTCGGCCAGCTCTTCCAGGCCTGGCTCGACAGCGGCGCCGTCTGCCCCGAGTGACGGCGGCGACGAGTGGGAGCGCAAGCGGGCCGGACCTTCCGCCCAGCGCGGAGCAACGCCGTCGTCGACCCCGGTGAGCAGGCGACCGACCGCGAGGCGAGCTGCGTAGACGGCCCCTGCGACAGCGCAGGGGCCCAGCGTCGTGCATTCGCGGCGCGAATACCTGTGCCTCGCGCGAGGATTGGTCCGTCGCACAGGCGTGCCTCAAGTTGGGTGCATGACGCAGCTCAACGAGTACATCTGTGAAACCTGTGGGACGCAGCACGCGGCCAGCGCGACGACGCCCGAGCTGTGCCGTGTGTGCAGTGATGAACGCCAGTACGTCGGGTGGCGGGGGCAACGGTGGATCACGCACGAGCAGCTCCTGCGAACCCACACCCAACGCATCGAAGACGAGGACGGGTTGCTGAGCTTCGGGATGACACCTGGCTTCGCCATCGACCAGCGCGCGTTCCTGCTCCCGACCGACGCCGGAAACATCCTGTGGGAGACGGTGCCGATCGTGACTCCGGAGGCGATCCGGGCGATCGAGGCGCGCGGGGGCGTCGACCGAATTGCGATCTCCCACCCGCACTTCTACGCGTCGATGGGCGAGTGGAGCGACGCCTTGGGTGGCGTCCCGATCCTGCTTCACGAGGCGGACCGCGAGTGGATCCAGCGACCGCACCCGGCGATCGAGCTGTGGTCGGGGGACGAGCTCGCGCTGTCGGACTCCGTGACGCTGATCCGCATGGGCGGACATTTTCGTGGATCCACGGCGCTGCACTGGGCGGACGGACCTCGGCCTGGGGGCGCGCTGTTTTCGGGGGATGTGCCGCAAGTGGTCATGGATCAGCGGCACGTCTCGTTCATGTACAGCTATCCAAACCTGATCCCGATGCGGACTCGCCACGTCCGGGCCTTGCGAGCGCGGCTCGCGGGCTACGCGTTCGAGGACGTGTTCGGCTACACCTGGGGACGGGTCATCCGCGGGGGAGGGCGAGCCGCCGTCGATGCGTCCTTTGAGCGGTACCTCGCCGCGGTCACGGACTTCGACGACGAGAGGATGAGCGCGTGAAGCTCCTGATCCATGGAGCGACCGACGCGGGCGGGCGGGCGCCAAAGGACTCAGGCACCTTTGTTGTCGTCGGCCGAGGAGCGGTTGGCCTGGACCTCGTCCATGTGGGCCTCGGCCCAGCTCTTGATGCCCCGGACCGCGACGTGCAGGGAGCGCCCGAGCGGGGTCAGCTGGTAGGTCACGGTGACCGGGACGGTGGGCGTCACCGTACGGGTAAGTAGACCATCCCGCTCGAGCGAGCGCAGGGTCTGGGTGAGCATCTTCTGGCTCACGCCGGCGATCACCCGGGCCAGCTCGGAGTAGCGCATCTCCTTTGGCTCGTCGCACGTTGCCAGCGCGCACAGGACCAGCGTGACCCACTTGCTGGAGATCATGTGGAGCAGCTGCCGGCTCGGACACACCGACAAAAACGCATCGTATCGAGCCTTCGCCTCGGCCCTCCGTTGGGCTGCCGTCTTCGCCATGAGCCGCACCTCCGACCCCAGGCTGACATACGCACCTTTGGGTGCCTACTTCCCATCAGAGAGTACCATGCGTAGCCTCGTGCCGGCCGAGCGATGACCCCTCGGCCTCAACCGAAAGCATGCACATGAGCAACGACCTTCCCTCTCTTCCTGGTGGTGACTGGTCGCTGGGCGACCGCCGCGTCACCCGCTTCGGCTACGGCGCGATGCAACTCGCCGGCCCCTGGGTGATGGGCCCGCCTGCCGACGTCGACGGCGCGGTCGCGCTTCTGAAGGCGGTGGTCGAGCGCGGCATCACCCACATCGACACCAGCGATGCCTACGGGCCGCGCGTGACCAATCGACTGATTCGCGATGCCCTGTCGCCCTACCCCGAATCGCTCTTCATCGCGACGAAGGTCGGCGCGACCCGGGACGCCGAAGGCGGGTGGCCAGTGGCGCGACGACCGGACCAGCTCCGCCGGCAGGTCGACGACAACCTCGAGTCGCTCGGGGTCGATGCCCTGGATCTGGTCAATCTGCGCCTCGGAGATGCAGAAGGCCCCGCCGAGGAGTCGCTCGCCGAAGCCTTCGAGACGCTCGTCGAGCTCCAGCAGCAGGGGGTCATCCGGAACCTCGGGCTGAGCAACGTGACCACCCGGCAGGGCGCCGCGATCGAGCTCAGCCGAGAGGACCTCGCGGAGCTCGACGCGATCGGCCGCCAACCTGCACTCGGGCCGGCATGAGCAGCGCGAATGACCGCAGGTGGGCCGGGGCTCTGGCCGGGCTCGACGCCAACTTGCTCGTGGCCCTCGACGCGCTCATCACCGAGTCGAACGTGACCCGAGCTGCGAAGCGGGTCGGGGTGACGCAGTCGGCCATGAGTCAGACGCTCGGGCGGCTGCGCCGGCAGTTCGACGATCCGATCCTGGTCAAGGTCGGTCGACATATGGAGCTGACTCCCTTTGCGTCGCGGATCCGTGCGCGCCTCCACGCGGCGATCACCGAGCTCGAGGCCGTGGTCCGCGACCGGCCCGTGTTCGACCCGGACACGGCGACCGAGCGCTTCGTCATCGCCACCGTCGACTACCTGGCGATGTTGCTTGCGCCGGCCTTGCGCCGCCTCGTCGCGACCGAGGCCCCGGGCGTGCGCCTGGCGATCCATGCCCTCGATGACGGGTCGATCAGCGGGCGGCTCGCCGAGGGCATTGTCCAGCTCTACGTCGGCGTGCGCGGCGAGACCGAGCGCGCGCTCGAGACCCAGCCGCTGCATCGCGAGGAGCTGTCCGTCGTGGTTCGGCCCGAGCATCCGCTGGCCACGGCCGAGCTCACCGTCGAGGCCTACGCCGAGGCCACGCACGTGCACGTGAGCCCCCGGCGCGAGGCCGGGTCGATCGTCGATCGGGGTCTGGCGGCCGTGGGGCACACGCGGGCGGTCGCGGTCGAGGTGCCCTACTTCGCGCTGTTGCCAGGCCTGATCCGTGGGTCCGACCTGATCGCCACGGTGCCCAGCCGCATCGCGCGGTACCTCGCCGACGAGTTCGGGCTCGTGGTCCGCGAGCCGCCGCTCGAGCTGTCGGGCTTCGACGTGTGCATGGCCTGGCACCCGAGCTTCGCCGCGGAGCCGTCGTTGATCTGGCTGCGGGATGCCGTGGCGCGGGTTGCCGGTGCGGACGGGCGCGAGCATTCGCGCAGCTGATACCTCGGTCTCGCGGTCGGATTGGTGGGCAGCGGGGTTGTGGCCCACGGTGAGTGGGCAATGACCGACAACGCCACTGTGTCCACCCATCGCCAGCCTGAGACGAACAAGCAGCGGGTCCTCCTCATCGGAGCGAGCGGCCTGATCGGCGGCTCACTTCGTGATCTGCTCGAGACCGGCGCTCGCGCGCTGCGCTACGAAGTCATCGGCCTGAGCCGCTCCAGTGACCCGAAGCTCGACCTCGAGGACCGAGACTCGATCATCCGCTGCTTCGCGGCGCTCGGACCCTTCGACCATGTCGTCGTCACCGCTGGTGAAGCCCGCTTCGCTGGGTTCGAAGCCCTCGACCACGCAGCCTTCGACCTCGGCCTCCGGAGCAAGCTGATGGGGCAGGTCAACCTGACCCTCGCCGCTGTGCCGCACCTCCCGGAGGGGGGATCCGTGACGCTCACCAGCGGCGCCCTGGCTCAGAGCCCGTTCCCCGGGAGCGCCCCGGTCGCGCTCGTCAACGGCGCGCTCGAGTCCTTTGTTCGTGCGATCGCGCTGGACATTCCCGACACGCGCAGGGTCAACGTCGTCAGTCCGGGGTGGATCGAGGACACCTTGACCGCGCTCGGCATGGACCCGAGCGGTGGGGTCTCGGCCCACGAGGTGGCGAGGCGCTACGTTCACGCGATCGAGGGCGACATGCGGGGGCAAGTTCTCGCCCTGTGATGGCGCGCTGCACCTCGAACTCGTTGTTCGATGGCTGTCGTGACCGTCGGGCCCCAAACACGGGCCCCCTCCAGCCCTGCGCGGAGCCCAACGGCCACGACACAGCCTCATCAACGAGCCCGAGCTGCCCGCCGTGGACCCCGGAACGGACTTTAGATCTGCGATCTACGTACCCGCTGCGACGGCGCCGCTCTAGCAGCCCGGGCTGCTAGAACACGGTGAACGCGATGCTGCCGATGAAGGGCGCCAGCGCGGGCCCCTGGCCGAGGTTCGGGAAGCAGCTGCACATCTCCTCGTCGTCGTTGAACGACAGCTCACCCCCGGGCGTCCAGTCGCCGAAGTTGCGCGGGCCTTCCTGCCCGACCGTGAAGTTGTAGGGCGCCACGAGCAGCTTGATCTTATTGTAGTAAGTATCGTTCAGCGGATCATCGTAGGTCATGATCACATAGCCATTGCCAAGCGACCCACCGCAGCCGCTGTTGTTCGAGTTCTTGCCCGAGATTCGCAGCAGGTCACCGTTGTCGAGGGTGATGATCCGGTCGTGATTGTAGACCTCGTATTGGTTGTTGCCCGCGTTCGTCGAGGTCAGCTCGTCGTAAGTCCAGACGCCGACCTTGGGCCCGCTGCCCTGGTACACGACCATGTTGTTGGCGTCGCGCACGGTGATCTGGACGTTCTCGCCGGGCATGTCGACGCAGGCGTCGAACCAGTCGATGCCCATCAGATCGGTCTGATCAGTGTTATCCAAGAAGAAGCAGTACTCGGCCACGCAGTCGGCTGTGCAGCCGTCATCGCTGACGTTGTTGCCGTCGTCGCAGCCCTCGACGCCGGCCTGGTGGTAGCCGTCGCCGCAGTACGCGGGCGCGCAGCTGCCCGGGCACTCGTCGGTGTCGTCGAGGTTGCCGTCGTCGCAAGTCTCGGTCCCCTCCCACAAGAAGCCGTCGCCGCAGGTCGCGGGTACGCAGGTGGGCGAGATGCACGCATCGCTGTTGTCGAGGTTGCCGTCGTCGCAGACCTCGACGCCGGCCTGGATGTAGCCGTCGCCGCAAAACGCCAGCTGACAGGCGGGGCAGTCGTCGCTCGTGTCCATGTTGCCGTCGTCGCACTGCTCGCCGTCCTGGAGGATGCCGTCGCCGCACAAGCCGGGGGTGCAGGTCATGGTGCAGCTGTCGGCCTCGTTGTCGTTGCCGTCGTCGCACTCTTCGACGCCGTCCTGGACGAAGCCGTCGCCGCAGGTTGCGTTCTTGCAACCTGACACGCACTCGTCGGTGTCGACGCCGTTGCCGTCGTCGCACTCCTCGAAGCCCTCGTAGACGTAGCCGTCGCCGCAGCTGGCGATGGTGCAGTCGGGGGTGCACTGGCCGGACGCGGAGTTCATCGGCCCGAGGTCGCACTCCTCGCCAGGGTCGACGACCCCGTCACCGCAGTTTTCGTCGCCGTCGCCGTCGCCGTCGCCGGGGTCGCCGTCGCCGTCGCCGCTGCCCGTCTCGCCATCACCATCACCATCGCCGTCGCCGGGGTCGGTCGTGAAGGTCCCGAAGGTGTCGTCGCCGTCGCCCGCGCCCGAGGGACAGGCGGTGAGCGTGAGGAGACTCGACGAAATCAGCGCAGTGGAAGCAAAGGTGCGTGCCATGAGCGAGATTCTCGCGTCGATCCGGGCTCCGCCCAAGCACTTTGTAGCGGCCACGTGCCCGCGCAGTCGTCAGCCGAGCCCCTCGAGCTCTTCGGCCGTGTGACGGGGCGGTCCCACGCTCGAAGCTCGAACATCAGGACCCGCCGCGCGGGCTGGGTCGTCCGGATCACGAGCGCGCTCGAGCAGCGCGGCGTCACCCTCGACGAAGCGCGCCGTGCCCCAGATCTTCACGCGGATCCGATTGGGGGAGTCCATCAAGAACATGAAGGCCTTGAGGTTCTCGGACAGCTTGCCCCGCGAGATGTACTGGCGGTTGCCAGCCTAGCAGCCCGGGCTGCTAGCAAGACGCGCAACGGCACAATGGCGTCCCGCCGCAGGTGATCCCATTCGCCTGCTGCCTCAACGGGCCGCGGGAGGGCGTGCTCTACCTCGACCTGACAAGCAGCGGTGGCGGCCGCGTTGTCGGCTACTTCGAGGCGAAGCCGGCCTGGACGGGCCGAAACACCGAGGGGACGTGGCTCGACGTCGCCGACAGCTTCGCCGGCTATCTCGAAGCCCTCGTCGAGGAGTCCCCCGAGGGGGGATAGGCCCGAATGACCTATCTCTGCCTCGGTGAGCTCGTCGGTCTCGGCAGGGAGCAGTTCACCATGGTGGTCCACGCCGACGCGCACGAGGACTTCACGCCGGACGAGCCGTGGGACCTCGAGGGCCGCGTCGTGCACGTCCGCGACGGACATTCGGAGCTGGCGTGGGAGGGCCCTGAGCTGGCGATCACTCGATGGTGACCTCGGCCCCGGCTGGGAACGTGGCGCTGACCTCGAAGCTCTCGCTGATCTCGCCCATCGACGGCTCGTAGAAGAACACCTCGCACACGCCGTCGGTGCAGGCCATGCACTCGTCTTCGACGGGGCAGGTCTCGCTGAGGTTGACGCGCACGGTGTAGTCGCCCTCGACCAGGGTCCGGACCTCGCAGGTGTCGCCGGGTGGGTTGACGCAGTCGTCGTACTCGGCCTCGCAGGCCTCGGGCAGCGCGGTCTCGGTCCACAGCGCGCCGTTCCACTCGACCTGGGCCTCGGCCCCGGGGTTGATGATGAAGCCCGCGGCCCCGCCGTCGGAGCAGCTCCAGCCGCACAGGTCGCTGGAGCAGGCGAACGCGTAGGTGCCCGCGTGATCCCAGAGCACCGGCTCGCCCCCGACGTCGATCTCGACCTTGCCGTAATTGCAGGTGAACGAAGAGTAGGGCGTGACGAAGATCGCCGCGTCGCGCTCGTTGCGGATCGTGATCAGCGCGGTCTCACCGCTCGGCGTGGCGTCGTCTGGCAGCTCGCACTCGCCCTCGCCCTCGGTGTCGGTGTCGGTGCCGTTGGTGGTCGGTCCGAAGTCGTCGCTCATCGTCGCGGGCACGCCGTAGGCTGCCTCGGCGCGGCCGAGACAAGCGGCGAGGGTCAGACCCAGCCCGACGCTCGCGCCGACGCGGAGCGCACGCGAGCCGGTCCCCGGCAGCGGCGCCTCGCAGTGCGGGCAGCGAGGGTCTAGCAGAAGGACGTGGCAGTCGCAGGCAGGGCAGACGCGCATGCCCGACCATACCAACCGAGGCGCGAACAAAGCGACCGAGAAGTAAAACTAGCAGTCCGAGGTGCAATACATCGTGTCGCCTCGCGCCGGAATTTTCGCTGAGGGCGCGAAGCCAAAACGCCGCTGTACCGGGCGTACTGCAAGTTTTGGCGACAAAGCCCTCGGCGAAAAGGCCAAGCGAGGCGGCGCGAGGCATTGCACCCCGGGCTGCTAGCCCCTTCACCTGAGGAAGGGGACTCGCCCGCGTTGACGGCCTCGAACTCGGCGAGGTCGAAGCCGCCGGGGAGCGCGGGCGGCCTTCGGCGATCCAACCCGCGGCGATCCGCTGGGCCTCGTCGAGCAGCGAGTCGTGCTCGACGACGGCCACGGCCTTGCCGATCACGTGGGCCTCGGCCCCGGTCGGCTTCCAGCCCTCGGGCTCGAGCAGGCGCTCGGCGTTGGCCGAGCACAAGAGTTTGGGGAAAGTGACGCTCGAGCAGCCCTCGGGCGCCTTGGGCCAAACGCCAAGCATCATTCGCGCGAGATGACGATGAAGGTTGAAATCGAAGGGAAGTACGGCGGGCCGCGCCTTCGCTATGGGTTGTGGGTCGCGTTCTTCAAGCAGGCCCCGTTTGGGAAGTGGGCCGCCGAGGTCGCCGCCGCGTTTGAACTCTTGCGAACTTTCGCCGCCTGAGCGACGCGACCCCACCCGGCCGCGATGGCCCCCTCGTGCCGACCACCCCCGGGGCTGACGAAGCCGTGCGCTTCGTCGCCAAACATGGCGGAGTTGAGCACGAACTCGGGCAAGTTGAGCCCGGCTCACCGTCTGCGGACAGCCTCTCACGCGTCACAAAGCTCGCCGAAGCAGCTTTGCGCCATATGCGCGACGTAAAATTGGTACTTGGGCGGCCTCGAGCGCCCTCATCGCTCTTCACGCCTTCTCTTCAACCATTGACGCGGGCTCCATTCCGAGATGCACTCTCACCATGTCAGCTCGCTCCCCCTCCTCGTTTCAACTCGTGATTTTCCTAAGCGCCCTGACCCTCGGCTGTGGCTCGTCTTCCGCCGAAGATGTAGGAGCGGACGCCGGAAGCATGGATGCGGGTGGCATCGACGACGGGAGCACGGACGGCGGGAGCATGGACGACGGGAGCACGGACGGCGGGAGCATGGACGGCGGGAGCATGGACGGCGGGAACACGGACGACGGGAACACGGACGGCGAACCTCCCTGCACCGATTGTACGCTCACCCTCACCGAGCTCCGCGCGTTTCCTTCCGCCGAAGGTGCCGGCTCCATCACTACGGGCGGCCGCGGCGGCCGCGTCCTGCACGTCACCACCTTGGCCGACAGCGGCGCCGGCAGCCTCCGCGCGGCGCTCATGGAGACTGGCCCGCGCACCATCGTCTTCGACGTCTCGGGGCGAATCCACCTCGACGAGCGGATTGAGCTCATCGTCGAGAACAGCGACTTCACCATCGCTGGCCAAACCGCACCGGAAGGCGGCATCACGATCTCGGGCCGCCCGCTCCTGCTTGCCGGCGGCTACAACCGGCCGATTTCGAGCACCGACAACGTCATCATCCGACACCTGCGCGTCCGCAACGGGAGCTACACCGGTGAGCCCGACGTGTACGACCACAACGGTATCATCAGCGGCGGCAGCGAGCGCTTCATCTTCGACCATCTGTCGATGAGCTTCAACGATGACCAGGCGATCTCCATCGCGCCTTTCTTTGCGCCCCTCACCGACGGCACGATCAGCCGCAGCATCTTCTCGGAGAACGCCACGGGCATCATCATCGGCGCCGCTTCTCGGGCCAACCCCGCCGAGCGCATCAGCACCTCCCACAATCTGTTTGTGCACCAGGGCCACCGCACGCCGAACCTCGCCATCACCGGCCGCATCGACGTGACCAACAACGTGCTGTTCAGCTGGGGCTCCCGCCTCACCAACGTCAGCGGCGCGGGCATCGAGCTCAACTACATCGGAAACCACATGACGCCCGGCAGCGAGTACGCTGGCGTCGGCCAAGACAACAAGGTGCAGAACCCCGACGAGTCGGACCCGCCGCAGATCTACACCGCCTTCAACTACCACCGCGACCGCTACCCCACCCCCCAGCTCGACGACGGCGAGCTCTGGACGGACTTCTTCTCCGCGACGCTGATCCCCGCGGACTATCGCACCACGACGCAGTTCCCGCTCTTGGCGGCGACGACCGTGACGAGCGCCGAAGAGGCCCGCGCCGATGTCCTCGCCGACGTGGGCGCCTACGCCTTCGTCAGCGACGCCGGCGTGCCCGGACGCTACGTCGACAGCTACGACACTTTGCGCCTCCAAGACGTGGAGGACGAGGTCACGCGGAACCCGTTCAACAAAGAGTGGACACAGCCTGTGCTGCCCGAGAACACCCGCGGTGCGGCCTTCTACGACACCCTCGCGGACATCCCCGAGTTCTTCGTCGTCCAGCACGGCGTGACCTCGAACGACCAGGTCATCGACACCTACGACTTTGGCACCTACCAAGTAGAGAACGCCGCGGGGTACAGCGCGCTGGAGATCTACCTCGCCTACGCCGCCGGCGACTTCGAACGTTTGCGCTGAGAATCGGGGATCCTCGCGCCGCACAACGGCCCACTTGCACTGCTGCCCGCCCGGTCACAGACTCGAGGCTTCTGACTGGGCTCACGCTGCTTCGACATCCGTTCGTAAAAGACACTTCAATCCCGGACTCCGAGCTGTCACGTCTTCAAGGCGCGCTGCCGGAGTTGCGGGTGCTTCGCGAAGGGACCGAACCATGGGGTCCCTGGCCGTGGCTCGACGATGTGACATTGAAGCCGACTCACACAGGCAATGGTGCTCGCCTGAGTCTGTGTGAGTCGAACGGAAAGGAGAACAGGTCAGTCGTAGCAGTCGACCGTGCCATCCTCCTTCATGTATCCCCACCAGCACCAGGAGAGCTCACCCGGGCAGTTCTCTTCCACGGGGATGGAAAGCTCGTAACAGTCGCCGTTATAGCAGCACAGAGCTTCCTCCTGGATGTAGTCGGGTGCCATGATCGTCACCCCGGTGCAACCAGACGCACAGGTCTCGGGCAGTGGTTGGTAGCAGACGACGCTGTAGTCTGCGAGGAGTTCACCGAACTCGCAGTACAGCCGCTTGCCAGCGGCGCACGCCGAGTCCGGCGGGGCACCAGTACACTGGGCCCCCACGGCCCCGAAGGTGCAGCACACGTCGTCGTCCCAGACGGGCGCATCTGCCCCGGTCTGAGCACAGAAGCGAGACACAGCGGTCCCGTTCGCGTCGGTGATCGGCTTGTTGTCGGCGTCCAGATAGACGTCGGCGCACAAGTCTGGCGCGAGAGGATCGAGCAGGAGGGTGGAGAGGAGAATGATCGCGGTTGTCATCCGCGAATCGTACCGTCGCGTTTCTTCGTCGCGAGTTCTGCTATCAATCTCCGCGTATGCACCCGACGAGGGCCGTCTCGAGAGTGGGCCCCAAGGGTGGGCAGGCTCCCATCGCCTGCGCTCGCTCCGCCTTGCAGGTGGCGAGCCGCTCCGGATCGCAGTCGGCCGCGGCACCAAGGCACTCGCCATGCTCGGTCAGCGCTGGGACTGAGCAATCGAGATACTGCTTCACGGCGCTCTCGTGGTCAGCGAGCAAACCAGCGAGGCACCGGTGCACTGCAGCGGCGTCGCGGCCCTTGCAACGGTCGTCGGCTGGACTGAGCGCGTCCTCGCAAGCGCAGACTTGCTCGAGTTGACCGAGCGACAGCTCGGTGAACTCGGTGACGAGCAAGGTCTCGGCGGAGACCATGCGATCCCAATCGTCGCGGATCCCCTGGATCTCCGTGGCTGCGCCGTCGGACGGGTGCGCACTCAAGTAGGCCAGCATGGCCTGGCCGCGCAGACCCGTATTCCTCGCCTGGTACGGCTTCTGGTGTTCGACAGCGAGCGAGCGCTCATGCAGCGCTCGCGCGAGCTCGAGGGTCTCCCCCTCGATGCTGGTGCCTTGCACATGGGCGCCTTGAACCGCCAGGTTCCACTCTCGGGACACGATGTCCAACTCGCCCCTCTCGATATGCGGCATCAGCTGCGACACGAGTGACTCGGCCGCGACTTCCTTCTCTCCTTCGTCGGTTGCACCGTCGGTGTCAGAGCTGTCCTCCGCTTCTAGGATCGTCGTGCCTCGGACGGGTTTGATCCCGGTTTCGGAAACTGTGTCCGTGAGTGTCATCACGAGCCATGCCGTCATCGCGGAGCTCCCCACGACCAACCCGACCCCCGACGCCGCGAGCCAGCGCCAGCGCTTGCGCTCCTCGGGCCGCTCCCGGATCTCCTTGAGCGCGGCGAGCAAACTGTCCATGTCCGGCCAGCGCTCCCCAGGGTTGATCGCCAATCCGCGCGCGATCACCTGCCGCAGCCGCCTCGGGATCTCCGGTGCGGTCTCTGCGGGGTCCGTCTGCAGCACCCCGCCCTCCATGGCCTCGAGGATCGCTACCTCGGTCGGCGCGTCGAAGGGCCGCTTGCCGTAGAGGCACTCCCACACCGACACGCAAAACGAGAACTGATCCGACCGCTCGTCGCCTCGCCGCCCAAGCAAGCGCTCGGGCGCCATGTAGTCGGGGGTCCCCGGTTCGTAGCTGTCCTCGGCCGGGTCGTCCTCGCCCGTGATGTGTTCCCGCAGCGCTCGCGCGATACCGAAGTCCGCGACGCGGACGCGCTTGTCCCGACCGAGCAGCACGTTGTCGGGCTTGAAGTCGCCGTGCTCGAGCCCGGCGGCGTGGGCAGCCGCGAGGCCGCGACCAGCGAGGACGTAGAAGTCGACGATCTGCCACCAGGTCGGCCGCTGCGTGCTGATCCACTTGCGGCCGTCCATGCCGTCGATGAACTCCATGATCAAGGCGACGTCACCGTCGACCTCGTCTGTCCCGTGGATCGTGACGACGTTGGGGTGCGAGAGCTTGGCGAGGCACTTGGCTTCGTGGATGACCGCCTCCCTCGCCTCGTCTCGGGGGAGCTTCCATAGCTTGAGCGCGACCTCGCGCTCGATTTTGGGGTCGTAGGCCCGGAAGACCACGCCCATGCCAGCCCCGCCGAGCAGCTCGAGCAGCTTGAAGCGGCCGAACTCGTGCCCCGGGCTGGCCTCGACTTCGTCGATCAAGTCGAGCCAGCGCGCCGAGGGGATGCGACGTTCGCTGGACTCTTGTAGCTCGCGGGACACTCGGTCGCTCCGTGGAGTGGGATTCTATATCAGCTCAATGCGATGCATGTGCGGTCGACGGCGACGGATCTGTCGGATCGCCTGCGCGGACGCGTGATCGGATCGCGCTTCGTCGCGTGCGCGACCCCGATGATCCGCGTGTACTCTCAGCACCGATGTCACTCGACAGCATGCTTCGTGACTACAAGAAGTGTCGGACTGAGAATGGTCGAGAGCGGGCCAAGACCATCCTCCTTCGAGAGACCCGGGTCGTGTTGCTGAGCTACTTCCGAAGCCGCGTCGCTCGTGCCGACGCCGAGGATCTCGCGCAGGCGGCCTTGAAAATTATCAACGACGAGTTCGATGGCTTCGAGCCCGCTGGCCCGCGGGCATTTCGTTCTCACGTGTTTACAGTAGCGAAGAACCGCCTGCGGACCCATTCGCGCCAGCAAGGCCAGCGCAAGCGCCACGTTCCGGTCGAGTGGGCCGTCGAGCCCGAGCTTCCCGACATACTTGTCTGGAAGGAGCGCTTCGATCTTCTGCGCGCGGCGCTGGCCCTCGTACGCTCGACCTTGCGCCGGGCGTTCGAGAGCCGGCTTCGCGGCGAGAGTGCGCGTACGCTCGCGCGCCGTGAGGGGATCAAGACCGTGAGTGGGCGGGCTCGGATCCGGCGAGCGCGGATCGCAGTGGAGATGGAGCTAGAGAAGCTCATGGCCACGCGTGAGCCGACGCGCTGACGGACGGGCAACGCTTCGTCGGCTTGGTGCCTGCCGGGAACTTGGCGATCGTCGGCAACGTATCGCTAACTCTCCGCCTCTGGGGGCGTGTCGCCGCGCACCGCCGAGATCCTCGAGGAGGCCGAGCGCCGCGCTCTCGCCCAAGTGGTTCGGTCCCACCCAGACTGGACCCTCGAGAAGTTGCTCAGCCAGCTCGACGGGCCCCGGGGCGAGGGATTGGCCAAGGTCACGCTCGCGGAGCTGCGCGCGGATCCAGACGTGCTCCTGCGCTTCGACGGCGGGCCGCCGATCAACCTGCGCCGGCTGAAGCGGGCCAAACTGGCCACGGGGGCGCAGTTCGACGGCTACGTATACCGCGTACTCGAGCGCGCGCCCGGCCCCGTGTGTGGTCCCTACCTGCGCGCGCGCGTCGGGGGTCCCCGGTGGAAGCTCCAGGGCGCGCTGGCCCGGCTCGAGGCCGAGGGCCTCGTCGATCACGACGGGGCAACCTCGGCGATGCGCTACTGGTTGGTCGAAGATCGCCGACGGCTCACTGCCCGAGCTCGAGTTCGAGGGCGACGAAGGTCCGTCGCTTCCCGCATAGCTGTAGCGGGCACTTCCCGGCATACGACTCGGCGATCCGTAACCATATGGTCGTGGCGATGTCTTGGGGAGCTCTCCACGGCGCTCGCTTTCGAAAGCGCCGAATGATCGATCGGTTGGCACGAAAAAAATAGGACTTACTAATCGACAACTCCACGAACGAGACATGAAGACGACATGTCACAGGTGATCGATGAGTTGCAAAAGGTCGAACAAGATCGATGGATCGACGAACCCATTCGATCATGTGGTCCACCGATGGACACTTCGATATTCAATCGATCGGACTACATCTTGGCTCTGATCGCGGCCTCGATCGGCGCCGCGCCGGCCAGTGTCGCCGACAAGTTCTTGGACGACACCGGCGTGCGCTGGTATGTGCTGAGCGACACGATCTCCGAGCCCCGGCTCTCGACGGTGTTCGCGGCGGTCGATCGCCTGCTCAGTCGCGCGGTGGCGCTGAAGGTTCACCACGCACAGGAGCCGTTCCCGCGGCGTCAGGTGATGTTCGGTAGCCACGCCATGGCTCGGCTCGAGCACCCCAACGTGGTCCGCGTCTACGAACTCGGCGAGCAGGACGACTGGCTGTACTTCGAAAAGAAGCTCGTCTACGCGAACCGGCGCCGGGTCAAGGGTCGACGCGGTCGTCACCTGATGCGTCAACGAGGCGAGCTGCTCGAGCGGCCCTTCGCTCACATGTACGGGCCGACGAGCATGGGTCGGACCCACCTACGACGGCACGACAACATCCTCAAGCGGGTGCTGATCCACAACGCCGGCTACAACCTGGGGCTGCTGATGCGCAAGACATTCGGAGTCGGGACCCCGCGAAGCCTTCAAGGGAGGCTTGCGGCCTTCTTTTCGCTCCTCATGGTGCTCGTCGACCTGGTGCGTGCGTGTATCAGCGCTCGTGTCGTCGCTCGGCCCGGCTCTGACCGCGACTGCGCTGTCCGTCGCCCGTGGAGTCGAGGCCGGGAGATCACCTCGACCGTGCCTCACAAACTCCTTTCCACCCCGGCCTGCTAGGCTGGCGCCCGTGCGGCTCCTCCCTCGCTACTCGAGCACCGCGATCGCAGCCGCCGCGTTCGCGGTGACCCTCGCCGCCGCCTGCGGCGGCGGCGAAGACGAGACCGCCGGTCCCGCGGAGACCGAGACCGAGACCGAGACCGAGACCGGAACCGAAACCAACGAAGCCACCGCGCTCGGCGACGACTGCGAAGACACCAGCTTGGTCGTCAGCGCCCCCACAAAATTAGCCGCGACCCTTCGCAACGCCACGCCGCCCCCCGCCGACAGCTCGACCTGCGGCGCCGACGGGCCCGTGGTGTTCGTCCGCGTGACCATCGAGGACCGAGTCGACGCGACCTTCAGCGCGCGCGGCCGCGCCTACACACCCAAGCTCTCGGTCCTGCTACCGGGCTGCGTTGCGAGCCCCACCGACCCCGAGCGCGTGCTCGCCTGCGCCGACGCCCTGCCGACCACGCTCACGGACATCGGCCCTAACCTCGAGCTGCTCGTCGCGCTCGGCATCGCCGCAGACGACCCCGCGCTCGAGCTACCCGCGGCCGAGGCCGAGCAGGCCGACCCCCTCGACTTCGAGCTCGACATCGAGCTGCGAGCGGTGCTCGGCGAGGACCAGGCCTGCGGCTCGGGGCAGGGCCGCTGCGAGGCCGGGACCGTGTGCCTGAGCGCCGACGAGGACGGCGCCGAGGTCTGGCGCTGCCGCCGACCGCCAGCCGACAGCTGCGTCGCGCCCGGGCAGCTCGCGGTGCCCGAGCCCGGCGCCGCCGCCTTGGTCGAGATCTCCCCCGACGAAGCGCACAGCGACGCCCACGAGCACCCGTGCACGGGCTGGCGCCGACCCGAGCGCGTCGAGCAGCTCGAGCTGCCCCCGGGCTTGCCCGCCAACGCCACGCTCGTCGTTCGCGCCGACGATCCCCGCGTCGGCCTGGCCCTGCGCGGCCCGAGCTGCCTGCCCGAGCAGGCCCTCGCGTGTGCGCCCGCGAGCGCGAGCGAGAGCGAGACCACGCTCGCGTGGGGCGGCGCGGGTGAGCTGTCCGCGCTCGCGGAGGCCAACGACGCGCCGCTGCTGTTCATCGAGCTGCCCCAGCCCGCCGACGACGAGGCCGACCCGCCCACGCCGATCACCGTATCGGTCGAGATCGTCTCGGACTGAGCCCGCCCCGATCCTGCCCCAAACCGGCCAACACGTGAGCGTGGGGACCCTGGCGCTCGGCGCCGTCTGCCGCCGCCACGCAGTTGACGACCCGTTCGCGGGACCCCTATCCTGCGCCACCCTCGGCCCGCTCAACGCGAAGGCCGACTCGAGGAGCACTCCAGTTCATGGCACGAAGTCTGTTCACTAGCGAGTCCGTCACCGAAGGACACCCCGACAAGATCTGCGACAAGGTCAGCGACGCGATCCTCGATGCGATCATCGGCGACGACCCGCACTGTCGCGTCGCCTGCGAGACCATGGTCAAGACCGGCTTCGTGGTCGTCGGCGGCGAGATCACGACCTCGACCTACGTCAACATCCCCAAGATCGTCCGCGAGACGGTGACCGAGATCGGCTACGTCCACTCGGACATGGGCTTCGACGGCCACTCCTGCGGCGTGCTCGTTGCGATCGAGGCCCAGAGCCCCGACATCAACCAGGGCGTCGACCGGAGCGAGGGCGATCAGGGCGCGGGCGACCAGGGCATGATGTTCGGCTACGCGTGCCGCGAGACCGAGGTGCTCATGCCGCTGCCGATCCACCTCGCCCACAACCTGACCGAGCGCCTGACCCACGTGCGCAAGCAGGACTCGAGCACCTTCTTGCGGCCCGACGGCAAGAGCCAGGTCTCGGTCGTCTACGAGGACGGTAAGCCCGTCGAGATCGACACCGTGGTCATCTCGACCCAGCACGCCGAGTCGGTCAGCCACGAGCGCCTGACCGAGTTCGTGATCGAAGAGGTCATCAAGCCGATCCTCCCGGCCGACCTGCTCAAGAACCCGACCTATCACATCAACCCAACCGGGCGCTTCGTGATCGGCGGGCCGATGGGCGACGCGGGCCTGACCGGGCGCAAGATCATCGTCGACACCTACGGCGGCATGGGTCGCCACGGCGGCGGCGCGTTCTCGGGCAAGGATCCGTCCAAGGTCGACCGCAGCGCGGCTTACTACGCCCGCTACATCGCCAAGAACCTGGTCGCGGCCGGGCTCTGCGATCGCTGCGAGGTCCAGCTCGCCTACGCGATCGGCGTGGCCGAGCCCGTCAGCATTCGGGTCGAGAGCTTCGGGACCGGCAAGGTCTCCGACGAGAAGCTCTCGCAGCTGGTCCGGGCCAACTTCGACGCCCGGCCCGGCAAGCTGATCGCCGAGCTGGACCTGCTCAAGCCGATCTTCAAGCGGACCGCCGCCTACGGCCACTTCGGCCGCGAGGGCTTCTCATGGGAAGGCCTCGGCAAGGTCGAGGCCCTCAAGGCCGCGCTCTGAGCTCACGCTGAGCTCGCTCGCGCCACCGTCGGCGCTCACGGCTCGTCCGTGAGCGCCGATGTCTTTTGTCCCTGAAAGAAATTACTTCTCGGGCATCGGGATCGAGTTGATGATCTGCTTGCAGTTCTCGAGCTGCGTCGCGGGGCCCCAGCACTTGGTGTAGCTGTCCGGGCGGAACCCGAGCACGAAGATCATGTTGTCGCTCTCGCGTTTGAGCTCGATCACATGAACCCCTGCCTCGTTGGTGGCCGCGGTGGTGATCTCTGAGTTGGAAACCGTCCATTTGGTCGCCTTCTTGGCCTTCTCCAGGGTCTCTTCGCCCCCCGTGGTCTCGTAGTCGACGTAGAGCGTCTCGGAGCCGTCGGCGCTGAGCGGAAATCGGTAGTGCCCGCCCTTGTCGCTCATGCTCGAGGTCTCAGCGCCCTTCGGCATCAACATCTTGCCGAGGAAGGGCTCCTCGATCTCCTCGAGGTTGACCTCTCCCGGGGTCACCTTCGGCGCCTCATCGACGGGGGGCTCGGCGACCTGTTCGGGCTTCTCGGGCGTCTCGGCCTTGTCGGCCTTCTCGGCCTTCTCGGCCTTGTCGGCCTTCTTGTCGTCTTGCTTCTTGTCGCCCTCGCTGGACTTGCTGTCACAGGCGATGACCATGAACGCGGTCGCGACGATGATTGGGAGAACTCGAGTCTGCATGATGTTCCTGTCTCGTGAATTACGAATACGAGCGATGACGCCCGAGGCCGACAAGAATGCCCTATCAAAGGGTGAGAACAAAATTGTCGATTTCACCACGTGCGCGTCAGTCTTCGTCAGCCGCGGGCGATCAGCCGGAGCGCTTGCCCGACGCATCCCCGAGCACATCGGCGAAGCGAGCCAGGAGCCCGTGGGTCTCGTGTGAGGGCCGAAGGATCTCGAGGACCGCGTCGATCTCGTCCGCGTAGAGCTCGTGGTATCGCATCACCCGGCGGCGGTTGTCGTCCTCGGTCAGCTCGGGATGAAACTGGGTCGCCCACACCAAGCCCTCACCGAAGCGTGCGGCCTGAAAGGGGCTGCGCTCGCTGCTCGCGAGGTGCCGCGCCCCCGTGGGCAGGCGCGTGACGTGATCCTTGTGGCCTTGCTGGGCCAAGAAGCGCTCGGGGAGGCCACCAAAGATCTCGTCGCTGCCCGCGTCCGGCGTGAGCCCGATGTCGAAGGTCCCGACCTCGGCGCGCTCGCCGTCGTGGACGACCTCGCCGCCGAGGGCGAGCGACATCGCCTGGAAGCCGAAGCACGACGCGAAGGTCGGAAACCCGCGCGCGGCCGTCTCGCCCAGGAAGTCGAGGAGGCGCTGGATCGGCGGGACGTCGTCGAGGACCGAGAACTCGCCCGAGCCCCCGACCAGGACCGCGTCAAAGCGCTCGTAGATGCTGTCATCGAGGGACTCGGCCAGCACGTCGAGGGCCACGACCTGGCCGGGGTCGACCTCGAGCCGACGCACGAAGCAGTCGACCTCCTCGGCGCGCACGGGGTCGGAGGCCGCGCGGATCTGCAGCAGACAAAAAGACAGGTCGCTTCGCACGCGAGCGGTCTACCAGGGCAGGTCCGGCTCGAAAAGGGGCGTACCATTCGCGCGATGGCCAAGGCCAAGCGAAGCAAGCAAAAGACCCGCTGGCAGTGCAGCGCGTGCGGAGCGACCACGAGCGGATGGTTCGGCCAGTGCCCTTCGTGCCGCGAGTGGAACACGATCGAGGAGCTCAGCGAGCGACCGACGGCCGGCGAGCGCGTGGTGCTCGCAGCCCCGGGCGCGAAGTCGAAGCCGGTCCCGGTCACCGAGGCCCAGGCCGAGGCCGCGGGCGAGACCCGGCTGCGCACGGGCATCGCCGAGCTCGACCGGGTCCTCGGTGGCGGGCTCGTGCCCGGCAGCCTCGTGCTGCTCGGCGGCGCCCCGGGGATCGGCAAGTCGACGCTGCTCCTCCAGGCCTGCACGGGGCTGGTCAGCGCGGGCGAGGGCGAGCGCACGGTCCTGTACGCGAGCGGCGAGGAGTCGATCGCCCAGGTCGCCAACCGAGCGGCGCGCCTCCGCGGCGGCAGCTTTGGGCCCGGCGACGAGCACCTGCTGCTGCTGGCCGAGACCCGCATCGAGGCGATCCTCGATCATGCCGCGGACCAGGCTGGGCGCCGCCCCGACGTGCTCGTCGTCGACTCGATCCAGACCGTCTACAGCGACGCGCAAGAGGGCCTGCCCGGCAACATCAGCCAGATCCGCAGCGTCACCGGCCACCTCCTGAGCTGGGCCAAGACCACCAAGGTCCCGGTCGTGATCGTCGGTCACGTGACCAAGGACGGCCAGCTCGCCGGGCCGCGCCTGCTCGAGCACATGGTCGACGCCGTGCTCAGCTTCGAGGGCGACGAAGAGCGAGCCACGCGGATGCTCCGGGCGAGCAAGAACCGCTTCGGCAGCACCGCCGAGCTCGGCGTGTTCGAGATGACCGGCGTCGGCCTGCGCGAGATCGAGAACCCGAGCGAGGCCTTCTTGGCCGACCACCCCGAGCAGGCGATCGGCTCGGCCGTCACCGCCTCGCTCGAGGGCTCGCGGCCGCTGCTGCTCGAGGTCCAGGCCCTGCTCGGGCCGAGCCCCGGGGGCTCCCCGCGGCGGACCTGCGTCGGCGCCGATCCCAACCGCCTCGCGATGCTGCTCGCGGTCCTCGACCGCCACGCGGGCCTGTTCGTCGTCGATCAGGACGTATTCGTGAACGTCGCGGGCGGCCTGCGCCTCAACGAGCCCGCGGCCGATCTCGCGGTGCTGCTCGCGGTCGCTAGCTCGCACATGCGCAAGCCGATCCCAGCGGGCACCGTGATCATCGGCGAGGTCGGCCTGACCGGCGAGCTGCGCCGGGTCCCGCGCCTCGACGAGCGCCTCGCCGAGGCCGCGCGGCTGGGTTTTTCTCGCGCGGTCGTATGCGGCCGCGGCCGCGACTCGAAGCGCAAGGCCCCGCGCAAGACCGGCCTCGAGCTCATCGAGGTTCAGACCGTCGCCGAGGCGGTCGAGCTGACCTTCGACGCCTGAACGCAAAGCGATCGTAGAGTCGCTGACGGCCGCGGGGGTCTAAAACAGCCCCCTTCTAGGGGGCCACGCAAACGATTGCGAAGCTCATCCCAGCCCACCGAGCGAGGGAGCGCAGCGACCGAGCGACCGGCCGCTTGCGGCCGTGCGTGGCAGAGTCGCTGACGGCCGCGGGGGTCTAAAACAGAATCGCTGACGGCCGCGGGGGTCTAAACCAGCCCCCTTCTAGGGGGCCACGCAAACGATTGCGAAGCTCATCCCAGCCCACCGAGCGAGGGAGCGCAGCGACCGAGCGACCGGCCGCTTGCGGCCGTGCGTGGCAGAGTTGCTGACGGCCGCGGGGGTCTAAAACAAAGTCGCTGACGGCCGCGGGGGTCTAAAACAGCCCCCAGCCCCCAGCTCCCTTTACAGGTACTGATCGACGAAGAAGAGCGCCAAGAAGGGGTTGTCGCCGGGGCCCGGGATACCCCAAAATTCCACCCCCAGCTCGGGTTCGAGCAGGAAGAAGAACGGGTACTGGCCGCCGTTGTAGATCCCGCGGACCTGCTGGGTCTCGTCGACGAGCACCGGGATGTGGTTGTCCTGGTGGGCCGCGTACCACGACTCGCTGTCACTGAGCGTCGGCGGATTGCCGGCCGCGTCCTCGACGATGATCGTGATCCACCAGATCCGCAGGCTGTAGACCTTGTCGCGGACCGTGGGGTAGGCGGTCTGGAGCGAGGCCGTCTCGGCGTTGTCGACCCCGGCGATCCAGTTGGCCATGTTGTGGCACGGCCCGCACCACTGCGCCGACATGTCGATGATCATGTAGGAGGGCTCGCCCGTCTCGTTGCTCGTGAAGTTGGCGAAGTCGTAGATGTCGACCGAGTCACCGTGCTGGTCGAGGAACTCGGCCCGCGGAAAGGGGCTGCCCGTCGCGGTCGTCGAGGTCGCCCAGCTGCCCTGCTCGAGGTCGTCTTTGTTGGGGTAGTAGGGCCAAAAGCCCTGGTAGATCCGGCTGTTCAGGTCGAGGGGGTCGGTGCCCTCCCAGACCTCCCAGCTGTCCCAATAATTGTCCTCGTCGGTGTCCTTGCTGTTGGGATCGGTGCCGAGCATCTCCTCCTCGACGTCGCTCAGGCCGTCCTCGTCGCTGTCGAGCTCGGCGGCCCCGTCGCCTGTGTCGCCTGTGTCGCCTGCGTCGTCGCCCTCATCGGTCCCGAACTCGGCGGCGGTGGCGTCTGCTTCGCCGCCCTCACCGCCCCCGCCGGCGTCACCGCAGCCTGGGGACACGAGCAGCGCACCAGCGCCAATGACAATCGAGAGGGGATTACTTTTCACGGTCAACTCCGATGCCGAGCGGGGACCCCGGCGGTGGAAACATAGCATGGACAACTGTCGCCGCGATCGCGAGCAAGTTCCGCTGGGAGCAGGCTCCCCGGCCCGCTCGCGGGGCACATGCGACACTCCCCCCATGCCGCGTGGGTCGTCGAGGCCCGGCGCGGCTGAGGCGGCCTCCCGGGGTAGTATTCGCGGGTGCGAAGCAAGAGCAGGTTGTGGGCCCCGGCGCTGGCGGCCGCGACGCTGATCGGCTGCGGTGAGGGCCCGCGCGCCGAGCCGAGCGCGAGCGTCGAGGCGCCCCCGCAGGCCAGGGCCGGAGAGCTTCGCGCGCCCGACACCCAACCGACGCCGCCCGAGGCCAAAGCGACCCCGGCAGCGACACCGACCGACCAGGCGCCCGAGCCGAGCGCTTCGGCGCCGCTGCCCGTGTTCGCCGTCGCGCGCCTGGGTCACGCGGGCCCGGTCACCGACCTCGCGTGGTCGGACGACGGGGCCACGATCGCCACGGTCGCAAGCGACGGCGAGGTCCGGCTGTGGGACGCCACGAGCTACGCGCTGACCCGAACCCTCGACGGGCCGCCGGGCGAGCACCGCCGGGTCGCGCTGACCCGCGACGGCGCGACGGTCGTGGCCAACGCCGAGCACGAGGTCCGAGCGTGGGACGCCAAGACCGGCGCGCTGCGGCACACCCTGGCCCACACGGGCGAGACCTTCGCCGTGGCGATCTCGGGCGACGGCGCCACGATCGCTTCGGGTGGCGCCGACGGCCTCCGGATCTGGGCCGCCGACGGAGCACCGCGGCACCACGTCGAGTTGCGGGGCAAGCAGGTCGCGAGCCTGGCGGTCAGCGGCGACGGGGGGACCCTCGCGTCCGGGTGGGATGACGGCCGCGTGCGCTTGTATGAGGCCGCGAGCGGGGAGCTCACGCGCACGATCAAGACCGGGGCCGATCCCGAGACCCTCGCGTACTCGCGCGACGGCACGCGGCTGGCTGCGCGCAGCGGCGACGAGAGCTTCAGGATCTTCGACGCCACCACGGGTAAGGCCCTGGCCAAGATTCCGCTCGCGCATCCGCTCGCGTTCGGGGTCGGCGACCACCTGCTGCTCGGAACCAACACGCCCGGCGACGGCGAGGTCGAGGTCTCGGTCATCGACGTCGGCCCCGCTCAGATCGTGCGCGGGTTTCTGGGCCACGAGGCCGGGATCACAGCGGCCGCGTGGTCGCCCGACGGAAACACCTTCGCGACCGCGAGCGCGGACACGACCGCGCTGATCTGGGCGGCGCCCTAGCAGCCCGGGGTGCTAGCAGCCCGGGGTGCAATGCCTCGCGCCGCCTCGCTTGGCCTTTTCGCCGAGGGCTTTGTCGCCAAAACTTGCAGTACGCCCGGTACAGCGGCGTTTTGGCTTCGCGCCCTCGGCAAAAATTCCGGCGCGAGGCGACACGATGCATTGCACCCCGGGCTGCTAGGCCTGAATCTTCAAGGGGCCTTTCGAAAAGGGGCCTTTCGAAAAGGCCCCTCGCTGCGGCGGCGAAGCCCCCTCCGCTCACCCCCAAACGCTCGCCTCCCGGCTCGTACTATCCCTGGCGCGAGCAGCCTGCCAGGCTAAACCCCGCAGGCCAGGGCCTGCTCCCCGCAGTTTTGGTCGATGCAGGCCTGATCCTCGCAGGCGTGGTTGGCGATGCAACCGTTGAGGTCGAAGAACACAAACTGCTGATCGAAGGCGCCGTTGTGCAAGCAATTGGTCTCGCACAGCACCGCCCCCTCGCAGGCCTCGGTGCACTCGTAGATCTTGGCACAGTCCGCCTCGCCCGACACGCACACCCCCCACTCGCCCGCGCACAATTCCTCGGTGCAGGCGAAGGTGTCACACATCGCAAACTCGGCGCAGGCCCCGAGCGCCTCCGCCTCGAGCTGCGCGTTCGGGGTCAGCGGCGGCGCGCAGTCGAGCGCGCAGTCCTGGTCGTAGCCGCACCCGATCAGGCAGTCGACGAGCGGGGGGCAAGACAGGCCGTCGCTGCCTCCGCCGACGCAGCTGACGTACTCATTGGCGCAAAACTCCGTCAGGCACGCGTCGTCGTTGCAGGCGTTGTCCAGCGCGCAAGCCTCGAGCTCCGCGACCTGGGCCAGGGCCAGGGGCGTCGCCTCGTAGTTGCACGCGGCTTCGCAGGGCTCGTCGCCGCCGCACAGATCGACGCAGGTCGTCAGCTCGAGGCAGGTGTCGTCACCATGGTTGCAGGCGAAGGCCTCGGGGTAGCAGTTCTCGTCGATGCACACCTCGTCGAGGCACGCGTTGTCGCCGATGCACTGGACCAGCGCCGAAGACTCCGCCAACGCCTCGGGGCTCGCCTCGGCCAGGCACATGTCCTGGCAATCGGTGTCGCCCATGCAGGCGACGACGCACTCGTTGACGATCGGACACGTGGCGTCGCCGTCCCTCTCCCGGTCGCCGTCGCCATCTCCATGGCCATGGCCATGGCCAGAGTCCCCGTCTCCGTCCCCGTCTCCGTCCCCGTCCCCAGAGTCCCCGTCCCCATCGCCATCTCCAGAGTCC
>NZ_PVNK01000293.1 GCF_002994615.1 Enhygromyxa salina
GTCGCCTCGCGCCGGAATGTTCGCCCAGGGCGCGAAGCCAAAACGCCGCTGTACCGGGCGTACTGCAAGTTTTGGCGACAAAGCCCTCGGCGAAAAGGCCAAGCGAGGCGGCGCGAGGCATTGCACCACGGGCTGCTAGCAGCCCGTGGTGCAATGCATCGTGTCGCCTCGCGCCGGAATGTTCGCCCAGGGCGCGAAGCCAAAACGCCGCTGTACCGGGCGTACTGCAAGTTTTGGCGACAAAGCCCTCGGCGAAAAGGCCAAGCGAGGCGGCGCGAGGCATTGCACCCCGGGCTGCTAGGCCTGAATCAAGCGCTGTCGTGGGTCCACCTCGCTACGTCGGTGATCTCCTCGTGGGTGGGAGCGCCGAGCTCGTGAAGGCGCAACGCACCGAACGCAGAGCTCGAGGAAGGACGACCTGCGCGCCCCGCTCTCGCTCGGATTCCGCGCATGGAATTCAGCTGGAGTTTGATGGCGATGTACGCCATGATTGGCGTGCAGAGTCCCCAGAGACTGCTCATGAAAAAACCGCTTGGCAAACACGAGACCTATATCCGCATGCAGAACAACATCGACCAGCGGGTCCTTGTTCAGCTCTACCTGCGCAATCTGCAGAGGGTGGTCCAGAGTAAGTCCTGGGTGCTCGAGCCCGGGGAGACCTCGCCCAAGCGCGTTGAAGAAGCGTTTATTGCGGCCTACTTCTCGCAGTTTGGCTTGACATGGGACGGGTGGTTCTGCGTGCTGCACGTTCCTGGGGGCAGCGAAGAGGGCACCTACATCAGTCGGCCGGGTGGCAACGGGAGTATCGCGAACCCAGAGTACCTCAACGTCGACCTCTCACCATCTGACGCCGGCGTGTTCAACACGTTCACGATCAGCACCTCGGATTTTCAGGTCAACCTGGCCAAGCACTCGAACCACTCGCGCATGAATAAAGTGCGTGACTTTCGAGATGTGCAGCACGTGTTCTTGTTGATGCTCGAGAACCGCTCCTTCGACCAGATCTTGGGCAACTCGGGTCTCCCCGACATTGCGCATGCAAGCGCCGGGAGCGACTACAACGAGGTCGACGGCCAGAAGATCTACTTCGCGTCGGGCGCCAAGCCGCGCATCTCCGTCGACCCGCACCACGAGTTCGACGACATCCTCGAGCAGCTGTGCGGCAAGGGGGCCAAGCTCGGCGCTGACGGCTCGTATCCGCCGATCCTGAAGTCGAAGGCGACGCTGTTCGCGCAGCAGTACCGCGATATCGATCCCGAGGCGGGTCCGGACTCTCAACCCAGCTTGGACAATGACCTCGCACCGGGCTCCGACGTGGTGCTCTTTGGGTCGGGCGTGCCCAATGTGGGCATCGAGCGCGAGGGCTTCTCTTCGGCCATGTGCCGGGTCGACGGCGGTCAGGCCTTGCTGTCCATCCTCGACTCGGTCAAGGGCAACGTCGACCTGTCGCTGCAAGTGGCCGAGGCGACGAGTCCGGCGATTACCCGGCTCAATGGGCACTCCGACAACTGGGTCGTGGCCTATGTCGACCCCAACGCCAAGCTGTGTCTCGCCCGCAACCTGAACACCCCCCCGAACTATGGGGTTGCGCACGGCACGAGCCCTGCGATGACGGCGTTGAGCAACGGCTCGGACTGGGTCTGTGCCTTCGTCGGGGCCGATGATCTGCTGCAGTTCTACACCAGCTCCAACAACCTCAACACGCCCAGCGTCCAGGTGCTCGCAGGCACGAGCCCGAGCATTTCGGCGTGTCCGAACGGGGATTATGTCGCGGCCATCATCGGCGCCGATTACCATGTCGAGCTCGTATATGGGAATGGCGATTTCCACTCCTACAGCAACTGCAAACCCAACCCCCAGACGCGCCCGTCAGTGGCGGTGCGCCCTAACGGCGACTGGGCCTTCGCCTACCAGAACACAGACAATCAACTGACGGTCTACACCCAGATCGAGGGCCAGGGGAAGCGCCACAGCACCGGCATTCCGATGATGGCGTCGACCTCGCCCTCGCTGGTGGCGAATGGCAACAAGGGCTGGTTCGTCGCGATTCAAGGCGCCGAGGGGGCGGTCCAGGTACTGACCCACGAGGCGGTCTCACTGTACATCGGTGAGCCCATGGACTCGACCTCGAGTCCGCAGCTCTCGAATCGGGCCAGCGGCGGTTGGCAGCTCGCTTACAAGACCCAAGCGGGCAACCCCGCGCTGATCAACAGCATCGGTGACACCCCCATCTACGCACCGCCGTCCGACATCATGACCGGCTTCAACACGCCGGTTCAGCTCCCCGTCTTGTACACGCTGGCCGACAAGTTTGAGGTCTGCGACAAGTGGTTCTCCTCGCTGCCGGGGCCGACGTGGCCCAATCGCTTCTTCTCGCTGTGTGCGTCCTCTGGTGACCTCGACGACAGCCCATCGGGGGCCGAGATCTCGGAGTCGATGACCTTCTTCGAGTACGAGCCCAAGGGTGGCACGATGTTCACCCAGCTGCCCAAGACCAACTGGCCCGGCAGCAGCACGCCTTTGACCTACCGCATCTACAACGACGCGCTCTACCCTGGCACTCATCGTTACAAGAGTCAATTTGCCTATCAGCCGGACCGGAGCAAGGGGAGCACGGGCTCAGGCTGGATGCCGATTGGAATGGCTCTCGAGGGGGCCTCGTGGTCGGACTGGTACTCGCTCGACCGATTCGCTCGCGATCTGAACGCCCCCTATGAAGCGGCCTTTACGCTGATTGAGCCCCACTATGGCAACGCGCGGGGCGACACCTACCAGGGGGGCTCCTCGCAGCATCCCCGAGACGACTACTACGGCGGTGAGGCCCTGATTCGCGCGGTCTATGAGACCCTTCGTTCGTCGCCGCTGTGGTTCAACAGCCTGCTGATCATCACCTATGACGAGCATGGTGGGTTCTATGACAGTCGCCCGCCTGGGCCTGCGGTCTCACCTCAGGCCGGGCTTCGGGGCTCGAAGAAGGGGTTCAACTTCGAGACACTGGGGCCGCGTGTTCCGGCTGTCTTGGTCTCGCCCCTGGTGGGCGATGGCAAGTGCAGCACGACCTATGACCATGCCGTGATTCCCGCGACCATCGAGGACATCTTCGACATGAAGCCGATGTCAGACCGCGACGCGGCCTCGACCAGCCTGACGCATCGCCTGAAGTACAAGCTGGGCAGCGATGAGGGGCCTCGAACCGATTGCCCGAGGGTGCTTCCACCACCGGCCAAGCCCTACGCGAATGCCGAGCAGCAGGAGGCTGCGGCGGACTCTGCGCTGCCCGAGCAAGGCAACCTGCGGGGGGCGATGCAGATTGCCTTGAAACTCGCGCTTCAGCTGTCCTCGGACGAAGAGCGGCCAGGCGTCATCGCGCACTACAAGAGCCTGCAGACGCGCCAAGATCTCGATGGGTTCATGAAGTACGTCGCGGAACGCTTGGAGCAAGCGCAGGCTGAGCGCGACAAGGCCGAGGACGCGGCACAGGTGAAGGTCTAGCAGGCCGGGGTGGAAAGGAGTTTGCGAGGCACGGTCGAGGTGATCTCCCGGCCTCGACTCCACGGGCGACGGACAGCGCAGTCGCGGTCACAACCGGGCCGAGCGACGACACGAGCGCTGATACACGCACGCACCAGGTCGACGAGCACCATGAGGAGCGAAAAGAAGGCCGCAAGCCTCCCTTGAAGGCTTCGCGGGGTCCCGACTCCGAATGTCTTGCGCATCAGCAGCCCCAGGTTGTAGCCGGCGTTGTGGATCAGCACCCGCTTGAGGATGTTGTCGTGCCGTCGTAGGTGGGTCCGACCCATGCTCGTCGGCCCGTACATGTGAGCGAAGGGCCGCTCGAGCAGCTCGCCTCGTTGACGCATCAGGTGCCGACCGCGTCGACCCTTGACCCGGCGCCGGTTCGCGTAGACGAGCTTCTTTTCGACCTGCTTGTTTTTCCAGTTTCGTCGGCCCCGCTTGGGCTCGGCGATGTAGGTCCGAATACCGTCCTCGTCGAGATCGCACAGCTTGTGGTTGCTGTGATAGCCCTTGTCCATCACGGCTTCTTCGATGCGCTCGGCGACCTCGACGGCGGGAGACCCAGGCTCATCGTCGTCGTCGCTGTCATCGTCATTGCGCTCGGTCTCGAGCGTCTCGCGGACCTCGGACAGGTTGGCCTGCGCAGCCTCGAGCGTAGCGTCGACGCTCTGGGTGTCGTGCGTCGTTCCACCGTGAAGCGTGACCCCGAGGATCGCTCCTTCGTGCATGTCGACGGCGTGCTCGACCTTGTGAGCCATGTGCGTCGAGCCATCCTTCATCTTCGTGACTTGGGCGTCGGGCTCGTGCGGGTTGACCCACAGCTTGTTCGAGCCCTTCTTGGGTCGCTTGCGATCGAGGCGGGCGATGTCCTCGCGGGTCGGCTCCTCGATGCCCTCGGCCTTGGCGAGCTCGACGAGATAGTCCTGGTAGCTCACCCCGTCTTCGCGGCGTACCAGGGTCCGCAGCGCAGCGTTGGCCTCGAGGTCGCTCCCGTCGATGCCGATCGTCTTACCTCGGACCAGTCCTGCGCGGGCGAGCTGCGTCAGCACCCAGTTGAAGACCCGGTCGTGGACCTCGAGGTCGAGCCGGCGTCGCGTTCGGCCCAGCGTCGTGTGATCTGGCGGCGTCTTGGTCAGGCCCAGGCCTAGAAACTCGCGCAGACTCAGCGAGTCAGCGACCTGCCAAGCGATCCCACGCTCGCTGTCGATGCCCTCGAAGTAACCGATGAACAGGCAGCGAAAGTACACGCCCGGCGCGAGCGACGGCCGGCCTCGGCCCGAGTAGAAGCGCTCGCACTCGCGCTCGACGAAGTAGTCGAAGCCGTTCTTGCGCAAAATGCCCTCCAGCGCATCGTAGAAGGGATGTCCTGCTGAACGGGGGACGTCCTTGTAGGTCACGAACAGACCGGCCTGCTCGTCTTCCTTCGAACCCATCGTCATCGCGTCGGCACTCTACTGGAGCCCGACCTCGTTGTCCCCTGCGTGGTTGTCGCCACGCGTGGTTACCGCGGATTGCACCCCGGGCTGCTAGACGAGGCTAGGCGCCAGTGGTCCTTTCCCGCTCGTGAGCCTCGCGGCGACCTTGCTCGCGCTCGTCGGCGACGCTGCGGCGCCGGATCAGATCGTGCTGAACCACCACGATGACCAAGAGCAGCGGCACCGCGGGGGGCCAAAGCGCAAACACGAACAGCGCCAGCAGCCCCCCGAGCAAGCCGTGCAACAGCCGCTGCCCGAGCCACATCGGCACGGCGAGCACGGCCGCGAACAAGGCCGCGAGCGCCGACACGGTGTTGGCCGCCAGCGGCATGCCCTCGACGACCGCGACCGCAAACCACAGCACCGTCGACAGCGCGAGGATCCCACCGACGCAGGCCAGGAAGTGGAGCGTGAAGAAGATCAGGCTGCCGGGGTCGCGCTCGAACCCGTACATCGGGCGCAGGTTCGGCGTCGCCTCGGGCGCGCCCTGGCGAAAGGGGCCGGCGGCCGCGCCGGGCGAGTCGAAGCCCCGCAGGGCCAGACGCTCAAAGCGCCACTTGGGCCACGCCCGCGCGATCGACCAGGCCGTGAGCGCGACGCTCGCGAGCCCAAGCCACAAGGGCGGGCAGCTCGAGGGGTGTTCCAGCATCGCCTCTCGACCAGTCTAACGCGAGACACCCGAGGGCGGTAGGATCCCTGGGTGGCCCGAGTGTCCAAACGTGAACGAAGCGCGATCGAGCGGGGCCTTCGCGTCGTCACCGGCGCCTGTCCCCACGACTGCCCCGACACCTGCGCGTGGCAAGTCGCGGTCGATCCCGACACCGAGCGCGCCGTCGACATCTGGGGCCACGCCGATCACCCCTTCACGGACGGCAAGCTGTGCGGGAAGGTCGACAACTACCTCGAGCGGAGCTACCACCGCGAGCGCCTGACGAGCCCGCTGCGCCGGGTCGGAGCCAAGGGCGCCACGAACGGGCCCCGCTTCGAGGCGATCAGCTGGGACCAGGCGATCGAGGAGATCGCCGCCCGGACCGGGCACGCCATCGAGCAGCACGGGCCCGAGACCGTGCTCCAGTACTCCTACGCCGGGACCATGGGCCTGGTCCAGGGCGAAGGCATGGCCCAGCGATTCTTCAATCGCCTCGGCGCCACGCGCCTCGGTCGGACGATCTGCGCGAGCGCGGGCATGCAGGGCCTGAGCTACACCCTCGGCCGCGCGATCGGTCCGGACCCGCTCGACTTCGAGCACGCCGGGCTGATCTGGCTGTGGGGCACCAACACGCTGTCCAGCAACATGCACCTGTGGCCGGTGATCCAGCGCGCGCGCAAGGCTGGCGCCAAGGTCGTGGTCATCGATCCGGTTCGCACGCGCACGGCGCGAGCGGCCGACGAGTGGGTGCCGATCCGCCCGGGCACCGACGGCGCGCTCGCCCTCGGCCTGATGCACGTGCTGATCCGCGAGGACGCGATCGACCGCGACTACATCGAGCGCGGCACCCTTGGCTTCGAGCAGCTGCGCGAGCGCGCGAGCAAGTGGCCCCCCGCGCGGGTCGAGGCGATCACCGGGATCCCGGCCGCGCGCATCGAGGGCCTCGCACGCGAGTACGGCCAGCGCGGCGCCAAGCCCCCCGCGATCCGGATCAACTACGGGCTCCAGCGGCACCGCGGCGGCGGCATGGCGGTCCGCAACATCGCCTGCCTCCCGGCCCTGGTCGGAGCCTGGCGCCACCGCGGCGGCGGCGTGCAGCTGAGCAGCTCGGGCAGCTTCATGCTCGACCGGCGCGGGCTCGAGCGCCCCGATCTCCTCGGTGATCGCAGCCCTCGGACCTTCAACATGAACCGCCTCGGCCAGGCCCTGAGCCTCGATCCCGAGCAGCGACGCCAGGCCCACCTGCGCGAGCGCCCGGTCGACAGGCCGCCCGAACAGCCCGGGCCGCCGGTCCACGTGCTGTTCGTCTACAACTGCAACCCGGCCGCGGTCGCCCCGGATCAGTCTGCGGTCATCGCCGGGCTCGCGCGCGAGGATCTGTTCACGGTCGTGCTCGAGCACTTTGCGACCGACACGGTCGACTGGGCCGACATCGTGCTCCCGGCGACGACGCAGCTCGAGCACTGGGACCTCCTCAAGTCCTACGGACACCTCTACCTCGCCCTCAACCGACCGGCGATCGCCCCGGTCGGCCAGAGCTTGCCCAACTCCGAGATCTTCCGCCGCGTCGCGCGAGCCTGCGGGTTTGACGAGCCCTGCTTTCACGAGACCGACGAGGCCATGCTCGAGGCCTTCGTCGACAGCCAGGCCGATCCCTGCATGGCCGAGATCAGCTGGGCGCGGCTGCTCGACGAGGGCTTTTGTCGGCTCGCGCTGCCCGATCCCTACCTGCCCTTCGCGGCCGGCGAGTTCCCGACCCCCAGCGGTCGCTGCGAGCTCTACAGCGCGCGCATGGCCGAGCACGGCTACGATCCGCTGCCGGCCTACACCGCGCCCGAGTTCGCCGACGCCGAGCTCGACGATCCCGAGAGCGAGGCGAGCCCCGGGCTGCTCCACTGCATCTCGCCCCCGGCGCACTCGTTCTTGAACAGCACCTTCGTCAACGTCGAGAAGTTCGCCGCGCGCGAGAAACAGCCGCTGCTGCTCCTCCACCCCGACGACGCGGCCGCGCGCGCGATCACGGACGGCGTCGAGGTTCGCGTCGAGAACGAGCGCGGCGAGGTCCGGCTGCGCGCGCGAGTGACCGACGAGGTCGTGCGCGGGACCGTGGTCGCGTCCAGCATCTGGTGGACCAAGCTCAGCCCCGACCGCCGCAACATCAACTGGCTGAGCTCACCGGCCGAGACCGACATGGGCGCGGGCGCGCTGTTCTTCGACGTGCCCGTGCGAGTGCGGGCGTCGTAGCGCCGCCTCTGCGGCGACCGACGACGAGACCGAGGATCCCGAGCGCGCCAGCGTGCTCGCGCTTGGGCCCGGCGACGGCTTGCTGCTACCGTGGGCGCGATGGTGTTTCGTGGCTTCGAGCCAGGCGGCAGCGAGTTCCTGCGCGACCCAGTCGCGCGCTTCAAGGCCCTCGACGAGGCGCTCGAGCTCAGCCGGGGCGCGCTGACGAACCGCATCGCCCAGCGCCTCGCGGCAGTCAACTTGATCCTGACCCCCGGCGATCCGGCCGAGCTCGCCGCCGCGGCTCGAACCCTCCAAGGTGAGTTCGCGGCGCGCCTGGGCATGACCAAGGCCCCGCCCTCGCTGCGCCTGATCTTCGCGGCCCTCCTCCTGCGCCACGGCGACACCGCCGACGCCCTGGCCGACGAAGCCGATCGCGTGAGCCGAATGATGCGCGTGGTCGGGCTGCGCTGGGGCTCGACCTTCGAGCTGATCGCAACGATGGCCATGCGCGTCCACGCCCGCGGGATGCCGATCCCCGAGGCTCAGATCGAGCGCATGCGGGCGATCTACGAGGCCATGAAGGTCCACCACTGGTGGCTGACGGGCCCCGAGGACTTCCCGACCTGCGCGCTGCTGACCACGCGGCCGGGCAGCCCCGAGGCCCTCGCCGGTCGGGCCCACGAGATCTACGAGGCGATCCACAGCGAGCTCAGCGTCATGCGCGGCGACCCGCTCCAGACCGCCAGCAACATCCTCGCCCTCGCCGACGCGCCCCCCGCCGATCTCACCCACCGCTTCGGCGCCCTGATGCGCGACTTCAAAGCGGCCGGCATCAAGATCCGCGCCGACCGCTTCGACGAGCTCGCGGTGCTGTGCTTCTTGCCCCGGTCGAGCGCCGCCGTCGTCGAGACGGTGGTCGAGTACGACCGTCAGCTATCGGAGCACGTGAAGTGGCACGAGAAGCTGATGACCTTCGGCTTCGCCAGCAACCTGGCCTTCATCCACATCGTCGGCAACGACCCGGAGTTGGGAGCCTTGGCCGACGTCAAGCCGCTGCTCGACATCATGTGGATCATTCAGCAGGGTGGCTAACGCTCGAGGCAGCAACGGGCCTACATGTAGCTCCTCGGCTACTCCGGGCGCGACGAGCTGCCCTCTTGGGCCGCGACGCTCAAACCGCGATGACCCTTGCCATTGGGGCCCAGGTCTGGGATCAATGTTAGGTCATGCGCAGTACTGTATTTTCGGTGGTTCTGTTGGGTCTCTCGGTTCCGCTGGTGCTCGCAGGCTGCGACTCGGACGACGGTGACCCAACCCTCGACAGCGAGACGGCCGCCAACGGCGACACGGCTGGCGAGGGTGAGGGCGACACGGCCGACGAGGGTGAGGGCGAGGACGGAACCGACACCGGTGGTGAAGAGCTGGGCTGCCAGGCCGAGACCCCCTACGCGGGCGGCTGGGACATCGGCTGCTGCCAGGACGAGATCGTGCCCAACGGCTGGGCTCCGGGCGCTGTCAACGTCGGCACGATCTTGCCCGACTGGACCTTCAACGACCAGTTTGGCGACGCGGTCCGGGTCTACGACTTTTGCCACGAGGCCATCTATTTCGACTACGTCGCCCTGTGGTGCGGCTCTTGCCAGGCGCTGGCGCCCACGGTCTCGGGTCTATTCGACACTTACGATCAACGAGGCCTGATGACCCTCACCTACGTCAGTGAAGGGGCCGACGGGAGTCCGGCGACCCTGGCCGACGTCCAGGCGTGGACCAACACCTACAACCACAAGGGCCTGGTCGTGACCAGCGGCCTCCAGGACGTCTGGTACCCCTTCGGCGTCGACACGGGCGGAGGCTCGTTCAGCATCTCCCTCCCGGGCGTCATCCTGGTCGGGCCCAACATGAAGATCGCCAAGATGGGCGAGCCGACCATCCAGGAGATCGAGCTCGTCATCCCCGACGCACCGTAGCGAACACGCGGGTATTCAGGCGGGTCCAGGCCAGGCCATCAAAACAGCTCCTGTCCGCAGATCGCCTTGCCGATGAAGTCGTAGAGCACGTCGGTGGTCGGGGCCATGATCGAGGCCGCCTGCGCGTCACGGAAGCGGCGCTCGACCCCGACCTCCTTGCGGTAGGCGGCGCCGCCACACACGCGCATGCCGAGGGCCGCGACCTCGAGCGCCGCCTCGGCCGCGGCCGCCTTGATCTCGAGGACCCGGAGCATGGCGTCTTCGCGGCCGCCCTCGATCGCGGCGATCGAGTCCTCCCACAGCACCCGGATCTTGTCGGTCTCGATCTGCATGCGCGCCAGGTAGGCGCGGATCGTGGGCAGATCGGCGAGCGTGCTGTCGAGGTGCTCGAACCGGCCGCCGCTGCAGTGGGCGATCGCGGCCGCGGTGATGCTGTGCATCAGCCCGAGCGAGGCCGCGGCGTTGCACAGCGTGAAGATCGGCAGCGCGGTGCCCATCATCAAGTCGAAGCCCGCGCCGTCCGAACCGAGCCGGGCCGAGCTCGGGATCCGGACCCCGCTCGCGCTGACCGGGGCGCTGTCGTTGCCGCGCAGGCCGAGCCCGCGGTAGGGCCCGTCGACCGCGAGGCCCTTGGCGTCGCGGGGCACCAACCACAGCGTCGAGACGCCCTCGGCCGCCACCGGCTGGCTCGACCAGACGTAGACATCGGCGTGGTTGGCGGAGGTGATCCAGCTCTTGCGGGCGTCGAGCACGACCTGGTCGCCGTCGGCCCTGGCCGTCGACAGCGGCGCCCAGAAGTGGCTGCGAGAGCCCGCCTCCGAGATGGCCAGGGTCGACAGCATCTCGCCAGACGCGACGGCCCGGCGCGTGTCCGTGTCGGCGAAGGCCTCGATCAAGGCGGCGCCGCAGTAGTGCATGCAGACCACCATCGCGGAGCTGCCACAGGACCGGGCGAGGCGCTCGACGACCCGCGCGGCGTCGCCTAGCGAGCGGCCCTTGCCGCCGACTTCGGTCGCGCTGATCAGCCCGAGCAAGCCGAGCTCACGCAGCGCCTCGATCGTGGCGGTCGGGTACGCGCCGCTCTCATCGACCTGGGCGGCTTGGGGATCGACCCGCTGTGCGATGGCTTGGTCGAGGGTGTCGAATGAGTTGTCTTGCATCTCGAGTCTCCTGCGGCGGCGCGCCGCCAGAAGGCTCAGGCCTGCGCACCCGCGTGGTGATCGGGCCCGGTAGCTCCGGGCGCAATGGGGGTTCAGCGCGGTGCGAACATCTCGTCCTCGTCGGCTCCGCGTATCCTGCCCGCGCCGGCTTGCGAGGACAAGGCCGCTAGCAGCCCGGGGTGCTAGCAGCCCGGGCTGCTAGGCTGGGCCCCGCGACACCGCGCCACGATCGTCCCCGTCCAGCGCTCCTTGGTCCGGCCGCTCACGCGGGTCGACGGGCAGCTCCTTGGCCACGAACGCAGCCCCCGCGACCTGGGCAAAGCCGAACAGCAGCGGACCGGCGATCGGGATCGCGAGCATCAACGAGATCGGCAGGCCGAAGCCAAGCAGCGCCTTTTGATGGCGCCCGACGATCTCGCGCTGCTCGGCGTGGCGGATGTCGAGGCACCCGAAGTAGGGGTCGAGGAGCTCCCAGGAGACCGTGCGCGCGGCGAGCCACAGCTCACCGAGGGTCCCGGCGATCGTGCCGACCACCGGGATCAAGCCGATCAGCAAAAAGCACAGGCTCAGGCCGAGGAACTTGATCAGGCGCCAGGTCGCAATGCCCATCGCCGGCCCCAGCGGCATGCCCTGCTTGGCCGCGAGCGCCGCCGCGCGATCGGGGTCGAGGACCCGCAGCCCGGCCATGAACACGCCCTCATTGAAGAAGGGAAACGCGATGTTGACCGTGAAGATCGCCAGCAGCGGCCCGATCAACAGCGCGACGACGACCCCGACGACGCGCACGACCCACATGGTCACGACCAGCCACAGCGCCGCGTCGACGGCTGGCGCGGTGTTGGCCCACAGCGCCCAGATCGAGCCCGAGCTGATCGCGAGGCTGAGCACGAAGATCACCGCGACGACCTTGAGATAGGCGCGGCGCACGTCGGCGCTGCCAACCGCCACCTTCATGCCGTCCGCGGCGATGCGGAAGCCGCGAACGTAAGGGCTGGTCGAGGTCTGCTCGGACATGGGGCCGCTCAACTCGGGGACGGCGGACCGATTCCCCAGGATCTCCTATCACATGGCCGCAGAGCTCGGCCGAAAATGATCTCGATCTCGATCCGTCCGCGCTCATGTTCGCGGCGGGGCTCCGAGCGCGAGCGAGTCGCCGGGGCTCGGGGTCAGGAGCTCGAACATCCCGCGTTCGAGACCGCGCGCGGCCGCGCGGATCGCCTGCTTGGCCTCCGCTGCGAAGTGCAGCAAGGCCAGGGTCTCGACCCCCGCGTGCTCGGCCAGGACCACGCAACCCTCGACGTCGCCGTGTTTGCGCTGCCCGCTCGCGACCGCAAAAAAACACTCGTGGACCAAGACCGAGACCCCGCGGGCCAGCGCCCGCGTGCCCTCGGTCACCGCGCCGTCGCCCGAATACATCAAGGAGCGCAGCCCGGGCGCGTCGATCCGCAGCGCGTGGTTGACGATCGAGTGGGCGCTCGCGGCGATCCGCAGCTCGAGCGGACCCAAGCGATTGACCGCCCCCGCCTCGAGCTCGACGAACTCGATCGGGTAGCACTTGTGCGGCGCGTAGCTGCCCGGATACCCGAGCTCGAGCACCTGCTCGAGCCGCGCCCGGGACCCGGGCCCCCCGAGCACCGTCAGCGGCCGCTCGCGCCCGCCGAGGCGCATCCACAACAGCAGCGCCGGGAGCCCAAAGCAGTGGTCCGCGTGACCGTGGCTGATCCAGACGCCGTCGAGGAAGTTCACGTCCTGGCTGATCGCCCAAAACGCGTGGGGCACCGCGTAGCCACAGTCGAGCAGCAGCGTCCGCGGCCCTCGAACCAACAAGCTGGTGTTGGGCAGCGCAGGATCGAGGGCCTCGCCCGTTCCGACGAACACCAGCTCGGGCCCCAGGTCCTGGGAGACTGGTTTTATCGTCATGGCGCGTGCTTCTTGAGCTTCTTGCGCGCGGGCTCGGGTAGCTCCTGGCTCTGCAGCGCCCGCGGGGCCAGATCTTTGACCCGCGGATCCCCGATCTCCTCGGCCGCGATCGCGGCCATCACGACCACGTCGAGGGTCGCGTCGGGCCGCAGCGCGGTGACCATGACCTCGTCGAGCATCGCGGTGATGTCCTGCTTCTTGGCCTTGTTGCGCTTGGCGATCAGCGCGCTCGCGGCCAGCGCGACCGGGTGCAGCGGGGCGATCGCGTTGGCCCGGTCGACCGCGGCCTCGAGCCGCTTGTCGCCGGTCGCCGCGGCCAAAATGATCATGCGCAGCGGCGGCTCGAGGCTCATCGCGTCAATCGCCAGGATCTTCTCGAGCTGATCGATCTCGAGCGCGACGTCCTTTTGCTCGCGGGCGATCTTCGCAATGGCCATGAAGGGCGCGAGCGACTCCAGGGCGAAGCTCGCGGCCTTCTCGTACTGCTTGATCGCGCCCTTCTCGTCGCCCTTTTGATCGAGGACCGCGGCCAGGGTCGAGCGCGCGTGAAAGCCGTCGCCCTGGGCGGCGATCAGGTCCTCGAGCAGCTTCTGCGCCTCGTCGAGCTCCCCGGCGCCCGCGACCTCGAGGGCCTTCATCAGGGCCTTGGTCCGCGGATCGTCGGGCTTGTCCTGGCTCGGCCGAAAGCCCGAGAGCTTGCGGTCGAGCTCGCTGTCGAACCACGCCGAGAAGTCGGCCTCGACCGTGGCCAGATCCTTGCCGAGGATCTGCTTGAACAGCTCGTCAGTCGACTTGCCGGTCGCGTAGCCCTTTAGCAACGCGACGATCTTCGGGCGCCCGTAGGTCTCGCCGAGGTAGCGCATCGCCCAAGCCGCGGTCGCGTAGGCGACCTCCATCATCAGCGGGCTCTCGGCCCGGAGGAAGGCGAGCTCGAGCTCCGAGAGCTTGCGCAGCTTGTCGTGGCGCCGGGCCTCGAACAAGAGCTCGGCGCTCTCGCGCGCCCACGAGGGATCGGCGACCTCCGACTCCCACTCGGACAGACCCTCGGTGAACCACCGCGGGACCCGCCCGGCGCTGAGCTCGATCGCGTAGCTGTGGGCGATCTCGTGCCAGATGACCTGGTTGAAATTGTGCGTGCCCGAGTAGGGGCCGATCGAGGTGATGACCGCGCCAAAGCAGACCCCGACCGCGCCGAGGCTCGGGACCCCGACCGTGCGGATCGAGAACTCGTCGGGGTCGGCGTACATCTCGATCCGCAGCGGGCTGATCTTGATCCCGTAGCCCTTGTCGAGGGCCTCGCGCGCCCGCGTGATCGCGGTGACGTAGCCCGGCGCGAGCATGTCTTGGAACTCGGCGGGCAGGCGCAGGGTCAGGTCCTTCTCGACGCGCTCGGCGTAGTGCGGCTCGATCCGCTCGCTGTAGAGCTGGCGGACGTTGAGCGTGCGGGCGTTGTACTTGTCTTTCTTCCACGCCTTGTCGAGGGCCTCGCGCCCGGCCGCCTCGTCGCCGAGGCGCAGCTTCGAGAGGCCGAGGGCGCCGAGGACGTAGGGATCTTTGGGCAGGATCTTGGCGCCCTCGACGAGGACCGCGTCGGCCTCGGGGTAGAGGTGCAGGTAGCCGAGCAGATCCGACAGCTGCGAGAAGAACCGGCCGTCGCGGGGGTTGAAGGCCAGGACGGCGTCGCGGGCCTTGGCGTAGCCGCGGGTGTCACGATCGAAGATCGCCAGGGCCGCGAGCACGATCTGCCCGCCGTGGTGCGAGGGGTTGACGTTGACGACGTGGTCGACGATGTGGGCCCGGGCGACCTCGCGGTGGCCCTCGATCAGCGCGACCCAGGCCAGGACCGCGTGGGCGTCGGCGTTCTCGGGGTTGACCTGCAGCGACTCCTCGGCCGCGCGCGAGGCCGCGGCGAGCTTGAATTGATCGAGGAACACCCAGCCCATCTTGGCCAGGGCCTCGGGGTTCCACGGATCGCGCGCGAGCACCTGCGCGAGGGTCTCGCCGGCCTCGCCGGGCTTGTACTTCTCGAGGAAGAGCTCGGTCAGCTCCATCGAGATCTCATCGCCGATCTCGCTCCCCGCGCTGGCCGGGGCGGCGCGCTCGGCCTCTTGCAGCACGCGGCTGCTGCTCTTGAACGCGCGCTCGGCGAGGCCTGCGTAGGCGGTCCCGAGCAGGTCCTCGGCGGACTGGGCCGTGCCGTCGCTGTACGAGGCGTAGAGTTGATCGATCAGCTCGCGAGCCTCGCGCTCCTGGGCGCGCCCGGTCAGGAACATCAGGCGCACGAGCTCGCCCGCGAGCAGGATCTCGTCGGGCGCGAGCTTGCGCGCGTCCCGGATGTGCTGCTCGGCGCCCTTGATGTCGCCGCGGGCGAAGCGGAGCTGGGCGAGGCGGCGCAGGGCCTCGGCCTTGACCTTCGCGTCCTTGGCCGACTTGTGGAGCGCGCTGAGGGTCTTGTCGGCCTCGTCGAGCTGACCGACCAAGCGCTGGCCGCGGGCGAGGGCGAACCGGGCCTCGTGATCGTTCGCGTTGGACTCGAGGTGCTCGACCAAGAATTTGATCGCGCCGTCGGGGTTGCCGTGGGCGACGGCGACGAGGGCCGCGTCGCGGGTCTGAGGGTCGGCCGGCTTCTCGCGCTCGCGCGGTCCGGTCGGCTCTTGCTCGAGGGCCTCGCCGACCTCCGACGCGATCGCCTCGGGGTCGATCGCACCGCCTTCGCCGCCGCTCGCGTCGCCGCCCTCGTCGACGACCCCGCCCTCGTCACCACCGTCCGGTGAGACCGTGCCGTCGGTCTTGCAGCCGACGGCGAGCGCGAGGAGCAGGAGCAGGTGACGCGTGCGCGGACGGATGAGCATGGCGAGGTCGAGGCCGCAGCGCACGTGGGCGCACTGCAGCCAAATTCTGTGGGCGCCGCGCGGGGCTGTCAAACGGACGGCGACGGCGCTCGGCCTGGCGCGAGGCGCATCGGGCATCGCTCGCGCGCGCTGCTACACTCCCGCGCGATGTCGGACCCCGCCGAGGCTCCCGCGATCGAGGCAAGCGTCGCCGAGATCCTCGACGTGTGCCGCAGCAACCACCGCGCCGGGGCGTCAGCGCCAGACCAGCTCGCGCCCATGCTCACGGCGCTCGAGCGCGTGCTCCTGCGCCGCTGCGAGCTCGACGAGCCCGGCTGTGAGCGAGCGCTGCGACGCACGCTCACCCTCGCCCGCCTCCGCCTCGATCCGCCCACCCTGATCGCCAGCGCCATCGCCCTGCCCGGCGTCGACCTCGACGGCCGCCGAGATCCTCGCTTCGAGGCCGACACGCGGCTGCGCGCAGAGCTCGAGCTCGAGCCCGAGCGCCTCGTCGAGATCCAGGGCCTCGTCGACGGGGTCGAGCGCCTCGCCGCGATCCACTGGAACGCCCTCGACGAGGAGTCGGCCGAGTCGCTGCGGACCATGTTCGTGGCCATGGCCGCCGACACCCGCGTCGTGCTCTTGACCCTCTGCGACCGGCTCGAGGTCATCCGCCAGCTGCGGCTCGTCGATGCCCCCGAGGTCCGACGCCGGATCGCGCTCGAGACCCGCGAGGTCTTCGCCCCGCTGGCCAACCGCTTGGGCATCGGGCAGCTCAAGTGGGAGCTCGAAGATCTGGCCATGCGCGAGCTCGAGCCCGAGGTCTACGCCGACATCCGAGCCAAGCTCGCGGCCAAGCGCGAGGAGCGTCAGCGCCACGTCGACCAGGTCGTCGACGCCCTCCGCTTCGAGCTCGATCAGCTCGGCCTCGTCGCCGAGGTCAACGGCCGGCCCAAGCACATCTACAGCATCGTCAAGAAGATGCGGCGCAAGCGGGTCGGCTTCGACGAGAT
Source organism: Enhygromyxa salina (assembly GCF_002994615.1). Lineage (GTDB taxonomy): Bacteria > Myxococcota_A > Polyangia > Nannocystales > Nannocystaceae > Plesiocystis > Plesiocystis salina_A. The sequence goes on from NZ_PVNK01000293.1 coordinate 16,758, forward strand.
CTACGACGTGACCGCGGTCCGGGTGATCATCGAGGCCGACGACGAGGCCGTCGGCAAGCGCGACTGCTACGCGGCCCTCGGCCTGGTCCACGGGCTGTGGGCGCCGATCTCCGGCGAGTTCGACGACTACATCGCCCGGCCCAAGCCCAACGGCTACCGCTCGCTGCACACCGCGGTCATGGGCCCGGGCGGCCGCCCGCTCGAGGTCCAGATCCGGACCCGCGACATGCACCTGTTCGGCGAGTTCGGCGTCGCCGCTCACTGGGCCTACAAAGAGGGCAAGCGCGACGCCAGCAAGGCCCAGCGCTTCAACCTCCTGCGCCAGCTCGTCGACTGGCAAAAGGAGCTCGTCGACCCGCGCGAGCTCGCCGAGGCGCTCAAGACCGATCTGTTCGAAGACGAGGTCCACGTGTTCACGCCCGGCGGCGACGTGATCGCCCTGCCCGAGGGCGCGACGCCCCTCGACTTCGCCTACCGCGTCCACACCGAGGTCGGGCACAAGACCCGCGGGGCCCTCGTCAACGGCGTGATGGTCCCGCTCAACCACACCCTCGCAACCGGCGACCGCGTCGAGATCCTCAAGAAGAAGCACGCCGAGCCGAGCCGCGACTGGCTCAGCCCGCACCTCGGCTACCTCCACACCGCCAGCGCCAAGCAAAAGATCCGCCAGTGGTTTCGCCAGCAAGACCGCGACCAGGCCGTGGTCAGCGGGCGCGAGGCGCTCGAGCGCGAGCTCGTCCGGGCCGGCGTCAACGGCAAGCCCGAGCTCCAGAACCTCGACGAGCTCGCGCTCGCCCACGACTTCAAGTCCGGCGACGATCTGCTCGCGGCGATCGGCTTCGGCGATCTCAACCCCCAGGGCCTCGCGGCCGAGATCCTCGAGCGTCAGCGGCCCGAGCCCGAGCCCGAGCCCGAGCCCGTCGCCAGCCCCACCGTCGCGAGCACCCCCGAGGCCGCGGGCGTGTCGGTCGGCGGCATCAGCGACGTCATGAGCCAGCCCGCGCGCTGCTGCTCACCGGTGCCCGGCGACGACGTCGTCGGCTGGGTCAGCCGCGGGCGCGGGATCATGATCCATCGCCGCGACTGCCCCAACATCATTCACAATCAGGAGCCCGAGCGGATCATCGACATTGACTGGGGGCGCAAGCATCGACATCGCTATCCGGTCAAGCTCAGCCTCGAGGTCGTCGATCGGCCGGGGGTGTTGCGGGATATCGCCGATGTGATCTCGAACATGGGGATCAACATGCGAGCGACCCACAGCTCGCGCAGTCGCAAACGCTCGGGCACGCAGACCTTGACGCTGGAGCTCGAGGTCGATGAGACCACGCAGATCGTCCGGGCGCTCGGGCGGCTCGAGGGGCTGCCCGTGGTGCTCTCGGCCCGGCGGATCGCAGGCTAAATGAGCAGGCGATGAGCGTAGCCGCGGTCCGACCACGGAGGTCACGCGCTCGACCTGAGCTGTGCGCGTTTGGTGAATTTGCGCGCGTTCGAAGGTCAATGCTGCTGCAAGTCGTTCGTGGCACCTCAGTTGGGCCCCCTCGAGCACATGGTCTTGCAGGTCTTGTCACTACGGCCGCTGAGCCGGGCGATCTTGTTGACTGAGATCGGATCATGGCAGGCTCGCCGACACCCGGAAGGCAAGCCCACCCGGCCCCGACGCGATGACCCGGTCCGATTACTACACCGAACACCTCGACGAGCAGCTCGACGAGCACGGCGACATCACCCCGCCATGGGCGAAGTTTCCGAGCTACGAGGCCGGCTCGATCGGCTGGCGGATGGGCGCGGGCGAGACCTGGCTGTGCTTCGTGTCCGCGTTCCTCGACCGCCTCGGCGAGGACCCCAGCGCGCGTGAGGCCTACCTCCGCCGCCACCCACCAGCTCCGCACACCTGGACCGAGTGGGTGTCCTCGGTCCTCGACACGAGTGAGCGAGACGACGACGACGACGACGACAACGACGACGACGACGACGACGACGCGGCCATGCTCGCCGAGCTCGAGGCCCGAGGTCTCGTCGCAGCTGACGCGTCCTACGACTGCTGGCGCGCGCTCAATCCCTCGCCCGGCTGGCCTTGGGAGTGGGGCGAGGACATCCTGAAGGTGGCGCGTCACTACACCCGGGAGCTGAGCTTTTGGTCGCGTCAGGTCATCGTCGATCGCCCGACCGTGCCCGCGGTCCCGGCGACCGCCCCCGCCAGTTGGGACCCTGTGGTCCACGTCCTGCGCGGCGCTCGACCGGAGCCCGCGCTCAACCAGGGCCTGGTCGCCTTGACGACCTTCCTGGCCGCGGGCTGGCCACCCGCGCCGTGGACTTGCGGGCTCGAGATCGCCAGCTTCGAGGACAGCTTTGACGACGACATGGGCTACGCCGACGCGTTCCGGCTGTGGTTGATGAGCGCCTTCGATGATCGGCCGACCCTGGCGCGCTATCTGGCGACGCAGCGCGAGGCGCCCGAGGCCTGGCGCGCGTGGCTGTCCGAGCAAGTGTTCTTGCCGGGTAGTCGAGCGCGCAGCGCTTGATTCAGGGCTCGGGGAGTCGATCACCGAGCCAGAAACTCGAGCGCGGATTCGAGATCCGTGGTCACCAGCACCGACTCGGCTGTCCGGCGCGAGGCGACACGATGCATTGCACCCCGGGCTGTTAGCAGCCCGGGGTGCAATGCCTCGCGCCGCCTCGCTTGGCCTGTGTGTTCGCTGGTTTGTGCGCTCGCGCAGCTCACAGCGCGGTGAGGTATTCGTTCCCGCACACATCCGTGACGGCGAGCGAGAACGACTCGCCGAGCCCGAGCAGCAGACCAGCCGCGGCCAACCCGGCAAAGTCGATGTCCAGCTGCCAGCTCGCGCTGCTGCTGTCGAAGTCTGCGGGGCTGAACGTGATCCCGACGCCCTCGAAGTCGAGCAGAGGCAGATCCGGTTGTTCGAGCCCGACGATCTCCTGGAAGTCGATGCGCAGCTCGTCAAGGAGCTCGCCCTGCAGACCGCGGATCTGCAGCGTGACGAGCTCGACGTCGAGCTGCTGGCTGAGATCCATGACCGAACCAGGGGCCCCAGGCGCGCGCGGGATCTCGATGTGAGCGCGAACGCCCAGGCCGTTCAAGCTCAGGCTCGCGCTGTGCTTGGTCGTGTCGAAGTGCGGCAGATAGGCGAAGGGGTTGCGAGCGTGGGCCGACGTCGGATACGACTCGCGGATCTCGAAGTGCAGGTGCTCGTAGGTCGCGCCGCTATCGCCGATGACCGCGATCTGATCTTGTCGTTGCACGCGTGGATACGCTGTGATCGGCTCGCCGCTGGACTTGAAGTGGGTCCGTCGGCGGCCGCGATTCTCCGCGTTCGTACCGGAGCCGCCGAGGTAGTAGTACTCGCCCAGATCGACCTCGACCTGGGCAGCGGCGTCGCCATCGACCCCGAGCCGAGCCGGGAACGCTCCGAGCTCGAGCTCATCGAGGTGCATGTACACGCTATAGAGGGTCGGCGCGCCCGGGTGTAGATCGGCCTCGAGGTGTTCAATGATGACCACGTTGCCGGCCGATTCCGAGTAACTGGCGATCGCACCTTCGTTTGGGTTCGGGCGGTTCCCGATCGCGTAGATCGTCCCATCTGCGACGGCGTAAACCGGGTCGTGAAAGCCACCGTCGTCGGCGTGACCGGGGAGGTCGATGCCGTCGTGCCAGTCATAGCTGCCAGCGAGCAGGCGCGGACCAAAGGCGTCGTGGACCCGGGTCTGGTCCGTGGCCGTCCCCGTAGTCGGCCAGACCAGGTCGAACCCGCAGCCCCCCGCCTCGGGTTGGTTTGGGGAGGCGGGTGAGCTCGGGGGCTCTGGCAGCGGGTCCGGGATCGGCGGCGTCTCATCACCCTCGTCCGTGTCCGATTCCGCGCCCATGTCCGATTCCGCGCCCGTGTCCGATTCATCGTCCCCGAGCTCGGTCGGCGAGTCGACGCTGTCAAACGCGTGCTCGAGCCCATCCTCGCTACACCCCAACACGATCGAGCAGACCACCAAGATAACTGCGGGACGCGGTGCCATTGCTCAATAGTGTGCCTCAATCTGATAATTAGCTCAAATTTTTGACGTAATCCCGAGCACCACGCATGCACAAGCCAATACTCGCCGATGAACTTGGTCAGCGAGCCGAGCAGCCGGGCGCCGGGGTCTCCGACGCAGATCCAATCCCCGGGAGGATTGTCCCCCAGCGACCTTCTGAGATCGCGCATTCGCCGCTACTCGTGGTAAATCGCGAAGGAGCCCGGAGCGATATCGACCTCCTCCTCGACCACCCGGGCGCGAAAGAATGACAGCATGAGCGTGACCACGAGCATGTGGCTGGGTGTCTTGTTCCTCGCGCTGGCGGTCGCCGCCGTGCTGCTGCAGGCGTGGCTGTGGGGACCCAAATTCTGGAATGAAGAGACAAAGAAGACCGAGGCGCCCAAGCGCTGGCTGCGGTTTCACGCCTTCGTCGGCTACGTCTACGGGCTGATCTACATCGCGATGATGTGGAACATGTTTCCGCGCCTGTGGCAGTACCAGTACGAGCTCCCGGCGCGGACGGTCATCCACGCGGTCGTGGCGATCATCTTGGGTGTCTTGCTGATCACCAAGATCATGATCTTGCTGTTCTTTCGCCACTTCGAGGAGGCGACGCCGAAGTTCGGCTTTGGGCTGATGTTGTGCACGGTCGTGCTGATCACCTTGTCGGTCCCCCACGCGGCCCGGGCTCTCGATCTCCAGGGCCGGACCGCCGACCCCGAGAACATCGCGCGGACCGAGAAGGTGCTCGAGACGATCGACTTTGGCGAGGGCGCGCCCGAGCTCGCCGAGCTGACCTCGAGGCGCGGCCTCCAGGAGGGCCGCGACCTGCTCGTCAACAAGTGCGTGACCTGCCACGACATGCGCACGATCCTGCTCAAGCCGCGCACGGGCGCGCGCTGGCACGAGCTCGTGATCCGCATGCAAGACAAGCCCGACCCGTTCAGCAGCAACCCGCTGTCCGACGAGGAGGTGCCCTACGTGACCGCCTACCTGATCGCGATCTCGCCCGACATCCAGGCCTCTCGCAAGCGCAAGGTCGCAGACGAGCGCCAGGCTCGCGCGGAGCAGGCCAAGACCGTGGCCGCGATGGCCAGGGCGCCCGAGGCCGCGGCCGCAGCCGCCGACACCTCAGGCCCGAGCATCGAGGTCGACGAGGCCAAGGGCAAGGCGATCGTCGAGGCCCGCTGCAAGGACTGCCACGAGCTCGACGAGGTCGAGAGCTACGGCGGGGCCGACATCGCGGGCTGGGCCGAGGTCGTCACCTCGATGGTCGAGGAGGGCGCCGAGATCACGAAGGACGAGGCGATGGTCCTCGCGCCCTACCTCGCCCACGCGTACCCGAAGAAGTGAGCGGGGGCGCTCAGCCCCCGGGGATGAGGGCGAACAGCGCGCTGAGGACCTAAAACGAGTCGCGCCCACGAATTGAACGAGCCGCCTCGCGCAACGCGGGCGGCTCTCGTCGTGTGCGATTGAACTCAGCTGTTGGCGGCGAGCTCGACAGCGGTCGCGTGAAGGAAGATCTCCTGCCGCGGCCCGTCACCCTCGAGCTTGTCGTCGCCGTCTCGCTTGAGGTGCGCGACGTTGGCCTCGGTCAGCTCCTTGGCCTCGAGCGTGCCCTCGACGATCGCGGCCTTGCCCTCGCCATCCATCGGGATTGCGAACGCGTGGTCCTTGACGAGCACCCGCGCCGAGAACTCGCCCTCGTTGATGACCATCCAGCAGCCCTTCTTCTGACACACGCTCTCGACGGTGCCGCTGACCTTCACGGCCTCGCTCGGCACCCCGCTGGCCAGCACGGCCGACAGCGGCTGGGCCTCGGCGAGCGCGAACGCTGCGCCAAAGTGGCCGGTCGACTCGGTCGGCGCGGCCTCGCCATGCTCGCAGCTCTCACCCTCGGCCTTCTTCTCTTCGTGGATGCAGCCTTCCTCGGGGTCGACGGTCCCGGCCGCGACCTCCTGATCGCCGGCCTTCTTGGCGTCGGCCTTGGCGTCGGCCTTCTCCTCGGCCTTCTCGTCCTTCTTGTCCTCAGCTTTGTCCTTACCCTCGTCGGCCTTCTTGTCGCAGGCGGTCAGGGGGGTCAGCGCGAGGGCGAGCGTGAGCATCATCGGCAACGAACGCATGGCCGGCAGTTTGCCATGGACGATCGGGTGGTCAATGGTCCGACACCCGCGATTTGCTCCGGTACAGTGGGCAAAAGCTCACGCGGGGCGGGCGGGCACGCCGCAAACGAGAGAGGCTGCTGAAAAGGGTTTTCGTTTTCTGAGCTCGCCCAAGTAAGGGAGACTGCGACGTGGCCCAAAGCCCAAAGCCCGTCCGGCTCGGCGCGATCGAGCTGTGGCCACCGGTGGTGCTCGCGCCGATGGCCGGGGTCACGGACTACCCCTTTCGCGCGCTGTGCCGTCGCTTCGCAGCCGAGGCCTTCGCCCGCACCGGTGGCCCCGATACCGCGACACCGGGCCAGACACCGGGCTTGTTCGTGAGCGAGATGATCACCGCGCGGCCGCTGGTCGAGGGCAACCGCAAGACCCTGCGCCTCGCGAGCTTCGGCCCCGACGAGTCCCCGCGCAGCCTTCAGCTCTACGGCGTCGACCCCTACCACGTGGGCGAGGCGGTCAAGCGCCTCGTCGGCGAGGGCTCGATCGATCATCTCGACATGAACTTTGGCTGCCCGGTGCCCAAGGTCACCCGCCGCGGTGGCGGCTCGGCGATCCCGGCCAAGCCCAAGCTGCTCGCGAAGATCGTCCGCGCCGCGGTCGGGGCCGCGGGCGAAATTCCGGTCACGATCAAATTCCGCAAGGGCATCGACGATCGCCTCTTGACCTTCCGCGACGCCGGGCGCGTCGGGCAGGACGAGGGCTGCGCAGCCGTTGGGCTCCACGCGCGCACGGCCGCGCAGTTCTACGAGGACGGCGCCGACTGGGACGCGATCGCGGAGCTCGTCGATCTCCTCACAATCCCCGTGTTCGGCAACGGCGACATCTGGGAGGCCGACGACGCGCGCAGGATGATGCGCGAGACCGGCTGCGCGGGGGTCATCATTGGGCGCGGGTGCCTGGGGCGGCCGTGGTTGTTCGCGGAGCTCGTCGAGCTGCTGTGCGGCCGACAGCCCGGCGCGCCGCCTCGCTTTGGGGTCGTCGCCGCGATCATGCGCGAGCACGCCGGGGCCATGGTCGCGTGGTCGGGCCGCGAGGGGTCCGAGCGTGGGCGGGCGGGGCTGTCCGTGGAGCAGGGGGCGCTGCGGGCGTTTCGAAAGCACGCGAGCTGGTACACGAAGGGTTTCCGGGGCAGCACCGCGCTGCGCGAGCGGCTGATGCACGTCGAGACGCTGGCCGAGCTCGACGAGCTCCTCGCGAGCTGCGACCCCGACGAGCCCTTCCCCGACCACGCGCTGCGGGCCGTCCGAGGCAAGCGTGGCCGGCTGCGCAAGGTCGTGCTCCCAGCCGGCTACCGCGACGAGCTCGATGACGATCGCCCGCCAGCGGCAGACGCCGAGCAGCTCAGCTCCGGCGGCTGAGGGCGCCCTTCTTTGCCGTCTTCTTCTTTTTCACCGTCTTTTTCTTCGCCGCCGTCTTCTTTTTCGCTGCAGTCGTCTTCTTCTTCGCCGCCGCCGCCGTCTTCTTCTTTTTCTTCGCCGCCGTCTTCTTTTTCTTCGCCGCCGTCTTCTTTTTCGCTGCCGCCGTCTTCTTCTTCGCTGTCGCCGTCTTCTTCTTCGCCGCCGCCGTCTTCTTCGCTGTCGTCGTCTTCTTCGCCGCCGTCTTCTTGGCCACGCTCCGGGTGGTCTGCGGGGTCTCGAGCTCGGCCGTGGCGATCGCTTCGCGCGAGCGGCTGGGCTCGCTCGGCTCCCAGGTCGATCGCCGCGGGCCTCGGCAGCGCTTGAGCTGGTACTCGTGAATCGAGGCCTCGCTCCGCGAAAAGGGGCCCCAGGTCCGGGCCAGTGTCCAGGGTCGCCCGGCCCGGGTCGACTTGGCGCCGCCGGGCTGCTCGCCGTTGTGCTGGGCGAGGCGCCGGTCGAGCTCGGTGCTGATCCCGACGTAGGTTCGGCCCCGAGCCGATCGCAGCAGGTACAGCCACCAGCGCAGGGCCTCGGTCTCGTCGCTCATTGGTCAATGAGGCTGCCCCGAAGTTCCGCTAGAGTCCACGCGATGGCGCTCGATCTCCGTCAACGCAAGGTCCTGCTGACTGGCGCATCCCGAGGCTTGGGGGCGCACATCGCCCGGGGGCTGGCCGAGCGCGGCGCGACGCTGATCCTGACCGCCCGGGATGAGACCCAGCTCGCCGACACGGCCGCGGCCTGCGAGGCCCTCGGGGCCCCGGTCACGGTCCTCGCGGCCGACCTCGCGCGCGCGGACGAGCGCGCGAGCCTGAGTTCGGCCGCCGGCGAGGTCGACATCCTGATCAACAACGCGGGCGTCGAGTACACGCGGCGCCTCCTCGATCAGACCGACGCTCAAGTCGAGGCCCAGCTCGCGCTCAACCTCACCGCGCCGATCGATCTCACCCGCCGCGCGCTCCCGGGCATGATCGCCCGCGGACGCGGGACGATCGTCAACGTGTCGTCGATGTCGGGCAAGGGCGCGACGCCCTACAACTCGGTCTACGCCGCGACCAAATCCGGGCTCACGGGCTTCTCGGCCTCGCTGCGGATCGAGCTGCTCGGGACCGGCGTCCACGTCGCCGTTGTCTGCCCGGGCTTCGTCTCCGCAGGCATGTGGGGCCGGACGGGGCTGCGCGCCCCCCTGGCGTTGCGCGAGGTCAAGCCCGAGAAGGTCAGCCGGGCGGTGCTTCGGGCGATCGACGGCGCCCCCGAGGTCCTGGTCACAGCCGGACCGGTCCGGCCTCTGCTCGCGCTCCGCGAGCTGTTCCCCGGGATCGAGGCGCCGGCCCTGCGCGCGATGGGCATCCTCCGCGCGCTCGAGCGCCGCGCCGACGCGCTCGAGCAGACGAAGGACTGATACAATCGCAGCGTATGGGACCTCGCTCGAGCGTCGGTGTTGGGCTGTGCGTGCTGCTCTCGCTGGCCTGCCGGAGGGACAACCCGGCCTTCGACGCCGCGGCGACCGAGACCCAGCAGATGGAGATCGGCGACAGCAACGACACCGAGGGCGCGAGCGCCGACTCGAACTCCGGTGAGGGTGACGGCGACACCGGGCCAGGCGACGGCGACGGCGACACCGGGCCAGGCGACAGCGACGGCGACGGCGACACCGGGCCCGGCGACGGCGACGGCGACGGCGACACCGGGCCAGGTGATGGCGACGGCGACGGCGACGGCGATGGCGATGGCGAGACCGAGACCGGAGCAGGCGAGACCGGCACCGACAGCGGCGACACGTGCACGAACCTCGACCTCGAAGCGGACTGCCTCGAGTGCATCAACGACCAGTGCTGCGAACCGCTGTTCGCCTGCGACGGCCTCCTAGAGTGCGCGTGCTACATCACGTGCATCCTCCAGGATGGAAAGCCCCAGGACCAGTGCGTGATCGAATGTAACATCGACGATGAGCCGCCTCCGTCCTCCGGCGCCGCGCTCGAGTGCATCCTCGACGGAGAGTGCTCGGACTTCTGCGACAACTGATGTCCCCGGACCCACGGCCGTGCTATCCGATGCTGGCATGCTGATCCGCGATCGACTCGCCCACAAGCGCCCGGTGTTCAGCTTCGAGTTCTTCCCGCCCAAGAACGCGAAGGGTGAGCGCGTGCTGTGGCGGAGCCTCGAGCAGCTCGCCCCGCTCGAGCCCGACTTCGTGTCGGTGACCTACGGGGCCGGCGGCAGCACCCGGACCCGGACCGTCGAGCTCGTCGGTCGGATCAAGCGTGAGCTCGGCGTCGAGCCCCTCGCCCACCTGACCTGCGCGGGCAGCACCCGCGACGAGCTCGAGGCCGTCGTCGAGCGCCTGCTCGAGCAGGGCATCCGCAACATCCTGGCCCTGCGCGGCGATCCCCCCCGGGGCCAAGAGACCTTCGAGCACACGCCCGGGGGCTTTCGCTACGCGAGCGAGCTGACCGCGTGGCTGCGCGATCGCTGGCCGGAGCTGTGCGTCGGCGGGGCCTGCTACCCCGAGGTCCACCCCGAGGCCCCAAGCGGCGAGGCCGACCTGCGCAACCTCCAGGCCAAGGTCGACGCGGGCGCGGAATTTTTGATCTCCCAGCTCTTCTTCGACAACGCGGCCTACTTCGAGTTCACGGATCGCGCGCGCGGGGCCGGCATCGAGGTCCCGATCATCCCGGGCATCATGCCGGTCACCAACGTCAAGCAGATCGAGCGCTTCACCAAGATGTGCGGGGCGACGATCCCCAAGGTGCTCCACCAGCGCCTCCACGCGATCGCCGACACCAAGGACGGCTACGACCCCCAAGAGGTGTTCTGGACCGGGGTCAGCTACGCCGCCCACCAGTGCCGCGAGCTCCTCGATCGCCCTCCCGGAGGGCCCTTCCGGCGCCAAGCTTCGACGGTCGCCGGGGTTCACTTCTATACGCTCAACCGCTCGCCCGCGACGCGGGCCCTGTTCGAGATCCTCGAGCTCGCGCGGCCCGTGCGCTGAGCTACTCGGTCTTGGCCGGCGACGCCGCCTTGGTGTCGTGCTGATTCGCGCCATCGGCTCCGGGCTCGTCGAGCATCGGGCGGATCACGAAGAACCACAGCAGCGTGATCACGAGGGCGACGAGGGGCACGGCGTAGGGCTTGAGCTTGTCCATGGTCAGCGTGGTTGCGAGGGCCACCTAGGATTAGCATGGGGGCCATGGACAGCCAGCGCGACCTCATCGAGCGAGCGGCGAAGCGCCTCGCGCCGGCCCAGAGCATCCTGTTCGTGACCGGCGCCGGGATCTCGGCGGACTCGGGCCTCCCGACCTACCGCGGCGTCGGAGGGCTCTACGATCAGGGCGAGACCGAGGACGGCCTCCCGATCGAGGCCTGCCTGTCGGGGCCCATGTTTCGGGCCGAGCCGAGCCGGACCTGGAAGTACATCCGCGAGATCGAGCAGGCCTGCCGCGGCGCGAAGCCCAACACCGCCCACGCCCGGATCGCCGAGCTCGAGCGGTCCCGGGAGCGGGTCTGGGTCCTGACCCAGAACGTCGACGGTCTCCACGCGGCCGCCGGGTCCGAGCAGATCCTCGACATCCACGGCGACGTCCACCAGCTGATCTGCACGGCGTGCGCCTGGCGAGACCGCGTGACCGACTACAGCGAATTCGACGGCCGCCTCGCCACCGACACGCCGAGCTGCCCCGAGTGCGGCGCGGTCATCCGGCCCGACGTGGTCCTGTTCGGCGAGCTGCTGCCAAGGGCGAAGATCGAGCGGCTCCAACGCGAGCTCGAGCGGGGCTTTGACGCGGTGATCTCGATCGGGACCACCGCGGTGTTCCCCTACATCTCAGCCCCGGTCCTCGCGACCCGGGCCGCGGGCGGCCTGACGATCGAGATCAACCCGGGGACCAGCGAGGTCTCGGACCTCGTCGACATCCACCTGCGGCTCGGCGCCGCAGCGGCGATGCAGGCGCTGGTCTAGTCCTCAAGGGGCCTTTCAAAAAGGCCCCTCGCTCCGGCGGCAAAGCCCCCTCCGCTCACCCCAAACGCTCGCCTTGCGGCTCGTACGAGCCCTAAATCATTCAGCTTTTTAAATTCAGCGCTTGATTTAGGTCTAGTCCGACGCGAACAGGCGCCGGGCGCGGGTGTCGACGCGGGCGATCGTGCCCTCGGCCAGCCGCGTGCACCCGTGGCAGCCGATCAGCGCCGACAGCCCGAGCTCGCGGGCCATCAGCGCGCCATGAGCGAGCGCGCCGCCGTACTCGGTGCAGACCGCCCGGACGCCGAGCCGGACCAGGGCGACCGCGGCCTGGGCGGTGAGCGCCGGGATGCACAGGACCGCGCCCGCGACCGGGGGGTCCGCGAGCAAGTCGCGCAGGTCCCGACGCTGGGCGATCGGCCCCTCGAAGGGCTCGCCGATCGCGAGCCCGCGCAGGCGCCCGCCGAAGGGGTGCGGCAGCGGCTGTCCGTCGATGATGCGGCTGGGCGGATCGAGCTGGGCCTGAGCCGCGAGCAGCTCCGCGCGGCGACGAAGCTCGCGCTCGAGCTCGTCGGCGTCGCCGAGCGCGAGCGCGTCCTCGTCGAGCGCGACGAGCTCGTCACCGTCGAGCAAGAACACCCGCGCGTCGTCGATGTCGAGGCGCCGACCGGCGTAGCGCCACAGCTCGCGCAGCGGGGCGAGGCCGCAGGCGAACAGGTGGTCGTCCCACTCGCCGAGCAGCCGCGCGGCCGCGGCCTCGCTCTCGGGTAGAGCGTGCTCCTCCTCGTCGTCGTCGACCTCGTCGAAGAGCTCGGCGAGGCTCGGGCTCGCGATGTCCCAGACCGCCGGCAGCACGTCGAGGAAGTGGGCCCGCGCGCGCAGGCTCAGCGGCGCCGTCTCGGACTCGGCGTCGGTGCCGGGGTCGTAGTCGGCGCCCGCGGTCCTGGCCAGCGCGGCCTTGCGGGCCGGGACCAGGCGACCCACGTACTCGTCGATCATGGCCAGGAACAGCGCCTCGGCCCGCGCGAGCGCGGCGCGGATCGGGGGCTGGTCAGCGAGGAGCGCGGCGAAGCTCGCGAGCTCGACGCGGGCCTGGGGCAGGGCCGTGTCGCGCAGCCAGGCCAGCGCGTCGTAGACCGACATGATCTCGCCGCTGTGCGCACCGAGCTCGCGGGGCAGCACGCGGACGTAGAGCCACCCGGCCAGGATCACGGGATCGCCCGACCTGCCCGGCCGCAGGGTCCCGAGCCGCCGCATGACCCACGCGTGCGCGCGCGACAGGGGCGCGGGGTTGTGCTCGCCGTCGAAGAGCAGCGAGCCGCGCATGTGTTTTTGCTGGCCCTCGCGCGCGACGGCCTCGGAGAACGCGGCCCAGCCCGGATGCAGCGCGGCGGTGAGCGGCCGGGCCTGAACCAGCCAGGCCTCGCCCTCGGGATCGACGACGATCTCGAGATCGGCGCCGTGGGGTCCGCCCTCGCTGGCGGAGACCTGAGCCGCGAGCGACTCGACCTTGGCGCGGCTGTCGTCCCCCCACTCGCCGAGCGGCCCGGCCCAATCCGGCGAGCGGCCCTCGGCCAGCGGCTCGGGCCCGGCGCCCGGGCCGTGGACCTCGACGTAAAAACGATCCCCCGGCTCACCGCCACGCACGACCACCAGCAGCGCCCGACGCGGGACCTCGCGCTGGATCAGCATCAAGGTCCGCTCGGCGTTGAGGTTGCCGACGTCAACGAGGGTGCGACCGTGGGCCTCGATCATCGCGAGCGCGCCCTCGAGCTGGCTGAGGTCGCGAAGGCCCGGGATCGACATGCCGAGCCCGGCGCCGCTGGTCTGCTCGCGATCTTCGCGGCAGCCCGCGCTCCGGGCGATCAGCGCGTGGCCGGCCTCGAACTGCTCGCTCACCCACGCGAGCGCTTCGTCACGCTCGCTCGCCGTCGCCCGCAGCACCGCCCGCGCGCGAGCCAGATCCAAGACGACGCCTGGCGGCACCCGAACCCCGCGGGCGGCCAGCGCATGCTGGCGCGCGACCTTGGGGTAGTCGCCGAGATCATCGCGGTCGGGGGCCTCGCCGATCGTGAAGCTCACCCGGCGATTCTACGCGCTCCAGGATGGATTTGGGGACACGACCTCATTCAAGCAAGATCCCCTCGTGCAGATCCACCTACCTTGTCCGCCACTGGCCGAGTGGCTGCCAGTCCGCCTGGCGGGCATGAAGGTGGCCGCGTGGGCGCCGAAGCAGGCCCCACGCCGGGTCCGCTCCGTGCTCGCGCAGTGGCCCGCGCTGGCTCCGGACGAAGCCAGCGGGGCAGGTGGCGCAACACCCGATCAACTCGACGCCCTGTTGTTTGGGGTCTCGCTCGAGCGGCCGGAGCCGCCCGAGTCGTGTCTGCCCGCGCTCGCGCCCGGAACGTTGATCGTCGAGCTCGCGGTGCCGCGCCCCCGAGTGATCCGCGGTCTCCTCGGGCTCGAGCGCCGCCCGCTCGCGCGCGCGGCCGCCGGTCAGTCGCGCGTTTTGCAGTGGCTCGCGCGGGGCTACTACAACCTCGAGCAGTGGGAGAGCGTCGATCCTCACGGGGTGGTCGTCACGCTCGCGCAGGCCCGCACGATGTAGCGGCGGCCTGCGGCCGCCTCAGCCTGGACCTGACATCGAGCGCCCAGCTGCGGGATACGCAAGCCGAGCTGCAGCAACCGCAGCCGCTTCGGCCCGATCCCCATCGCGGTCGCCGTCGGTGGAGGCAGATGGTCGCACGGTGGTGGCACATGGCTTGCTTATCGGCCCCCGCATGGTTCAACAATATCGAGCTTGGGCGTTCGCCTGGCTGCTCGTCGGCTGCGTCGCAGACGACGGGTCCGCCGGCGACGCGAGCACCGACACCTCCGACACCTCCGACACCTCCGCAGAGACAGACGGCGACGGCGACGGCGACGGCGACGGCGACACTTCGGCCGGCGCGACGACCTACCAGGGCGAGGTCTGGGCCGACAACTGGTCGTCCATGTACGTCGGCGAGACGCTGGTGATGGAGGACTCGGTGTCGATCACCACTGAGCGCTCGTTCAACGCCGAGGTGTTCACCTTCGAGGCCACGCCGCCCTTCTTGATCAACGTGGTCATGAAGGACTTCATCGAGAACGACTCGGGGCTCGAGTACATCGGCGAGCCCAACCAGCAGATGGGCGACGGTGGCTACATCGCCCAGATCACCGATCTCGACTCCGGCGAAGTGGTCGCGGTCTCGAGCTCGGAGTGGACCTGCCTGACGATCCACGAGGCGCCGCTGAACACGGACTGCGAGGACGACCCCAACCCCGAGGAGACCTGCGAGGCCGAGATCTCCGACGAGCCGGCCGCGTGGAAGAGCGAGGACTTCGACGACTCGGCGTGGACCAACGCCAGCGAGTACACCGAAGCCGAGGTCTCTCCGAAGGAGGGCTACAACGAGATCACCTGGGACGCGTCGGCGACGCTGATCTGGGGCGCCGACCTCCAGACCCACAACACCATCCTCTGCCGCGCCTGGGTGATGCCATGAAGTGGCACGCTTGGGTTGTGATGGTCAGCCTGGCGACCCTCGCCTGCGCCGACGACAGCGGGGCGGACGACGAGCTCGGCGAGACCGGCGAGAGCGGCAGCGGCAGCGGCGACGGCGACGGCGACGGCGACACCGGCGACGGCGACACCGGCGAGGCCGTCGGCGAGTGCTCGGGCTGGGATCTGCTGAGCGACTTCTACCCCGATGTCAGCTTCGGTGATCTCAGCGCGTGCAGCGGCGAACAGGCCGAGGCCATCGAGGCCAGCCTGATGAACTTCGACGGGTTGACGATCACCGGAGACTCGGTCGTCGGCGAGGACGGGAGCAACACCGCGAGCCCCTGCGTCGAGGTCTTGTGCGACGAGGACTACGCGTACATCGCCTCGAACGCCCTGCCCCACTACGATCCTCAGGCGGCGCCGATCTTCGACACCACCGAGACCCCGATCGTCCACCGGATCCCGCTCGTGCCCGTGGCCGTCAGCTCCGACGTGAGCGCCGACGACTGGTACGACGCCCCCGGCTGCGAGTCGGCGCTGGGCATGGCCGTCGTCAACATGACCCCGACCATGCCGCCGTCGAGCCACTGCTGGTACGAGACCAAAGACGGCACCGCGAACACCGGCGAGCACTACGTGACCGACGGCGAAGAGGTCGTCCACAAGGTCATGTGCTACGGCCAGACCGCGTCGCTGATCACGGGCATCCCCGCGTTCGCGCCCTGCGAGGAGGCGCGGCCGGATCCCTACGGCTCGCCGCTGTTTTGGGCCTACGACGATCCCGACGAGTTGTTCGTCGACTACTGCGGCACCCACCCGGCGGCGATCACCCACAACCACTGGCTCAACGAGGTCTGCCTGGCCCAGGACGCCGACGACAAGCCGGCCAACAGCTACGCCACGGGCGCGGCGAGCTTCGTGATCGAAGACCTCGACGCGGCGGACTGCACCGTCGAGTCGGACACCCTCGGCTGGGCCTACGACGGCCACCCCCTCGAGGGCGGCTGTGTGTGCATGGAGCGCGACGACGACGGCACCTGCACCGATCTCCGACGGGCGCGCTCGGGCTACGTCTACGCCGGCCTCGCGCGGTGGGCGAACGACGCGAGCGACGACGCCAACATCCACACGGACGCGGTCGTTGCCAGCCACCTCGGGGTCGAGCTCTCCAGCTGCACGACCCGCGACGACTGCTGCGACGGCGACACGATGAACTGCCGCCTCTACTGCCACCCGCTGCTGGTCGAGGACGCTGGCGAGGTCGCGCTCGAGCAGCGCTGCGTGACCCCGGACTACAGCTGGTGCGGGCACGAGTTCGTCGAGCACGACGACGTGCTCGAGGACGACGGCTACGTCTACCTCGACCGCTGCAACGGGGTCGAGACCGCCGACGGCTACGTCTACGCGGGCACGCCGACCTTCCCCTACGTCAACGGCTGCTACAAGGACGACCCGAGCGAGATGGCGATCGACGACACCTACACGCGGCTCGACATGGACATGGGCGGCATGGGAGGTGGTCCTCCGCCATGACCAACCCTCGACTCCTGCTCGGGGCCGTGCTTGCCCTGGTCGCGTGCGACCCCGAGCTCGAGCTCGAGCCCGAGCCGCCGCCCGACAGCCTGATCGCCGCGCGTATCCACTATGCGCTGGCCAGCGACTGGGAGGAGGCCGAACTCGTCGACGGCGCTCGGGTGTTCACCACCGACCTCGGCTACACCGTCGGGCTGACCTCGTGGTGGCAGAGCACCACCAACCTCGAGCTGGTCGCGTGCCCCGAGGACGAAGAATTTCGCCACGCCGGTCACACCCACGACGTCTCGCAGCTCGTGCTTCAGGTGATCGAGAATCTCGTTGACGGCCAGACCACGCTCGTCGGCGAGGCCGAGGGCGGCGAGCTGCCCTACTGCAACCTGTATCAGATCATGGGCACGGTCCCCCTCGACGGGGTCGAGATCACCTCGCGCGTGGCCGGCTGGTACCGGGCCCCGGGCGCGGCCGAGGCCGTCTCGTTCGACGCCGTCAACACCGTGCCGGTGTCCGTCCTGCCCGAGTTCACGATCGGGGCCTGGGACGAGACCCTCGACGTCGACGAGGCCCGCGTCGAGCTGGTCCGCTACCCCGCCCGGGCGTTCGACGGGCTCATGCTCGAGACCCTCAGCGACCTCGACCTCGCGTTCTCGGCCAGCCAGGCGCTGGGTTGGGACGCGGAGGTCCACTGGGCGCTGGCTCGCTGAGCCGGCCTCAGGGCGCCGAGGGTGCCTCCAGCTCGGAGTCTGGTTCCGCGCCCGCGCCGAGCAGCCCGAGGTCGGCGAGCAGGACATAGGCCGCGGGCAGCAGCACGAGCACGAGCACGGTGCTCGCGGCGAGCCCGAACACGATGCTCGTCGCGACCGGGATCAGCATCTGCGCCTGGCGGCTGGTCTCGAACATCAGCGGGACCAGCCCGGCGATCGTCGTCGCCGAGGTCAAGAGCACGGCGCGGAAGCGCTCGCGGCTCGCCTTGGTCGCCGCGGCGATGACCGACATGCCCCCGGCCCGCGCGCGCTTGATGAACAGCATCAGCAAGATCGAGTCATTGACCACGATCCCCGCGAGCGAGACGAAGCCGAGGATCGACTGCGAGCTCAGCGGCGCGCCGATCAACATGCTGCCCGCGACCACCCCGACGAAGGCGAAGGGGATCGCGAGCATGACCAGCATCGGCTCGATGTAGGTCCGCAGCTGGAGGCTCAGGACCGCGAAGATCGCGAGCATCCCGAGCAGCGCGCCTTGGGCCATCGAGCCCAGGGTCGTGGCCGAGTCTTCGATCTCACCGCCGATCGAGAACTCGAGGTCGGAGTACTCGGCGCTGATCTCGGCGAGGCCGGTGTCACTAAACTCCGCCATCAGCGCGGCGAGGTTGACCTGCTCGCGATCGAGGGCCCCGGACACGGTCACGGTTCGCGCGCCCTCGCGGCGCTTGACGGTGCCGTAGCTGCGCGACTGATCGATCAGCGCGATCGAGCCGAGCGGCACCCAGGTGCCGTCCTGGAGCCGGATCGGCAGGATCTCGAGATCGGCGATGGTGTCGCGGTGGTTGCGCTCGAGCTCGACGAAGACCTCGAACTCCTCGCCGCGCTCGAGCAGGTTCTCGACCGACACCCCGGCGAGCGCGGCCTTGATCTGCGAGGCCACGGTCGCCCCGGTCAGGCCCGGGGTGCCGATCCCCGGGCGCAGGCGCACGCGGATCTGGGCCGTGTCGAGCTCGAGGTCGTCGCCGAGGTCGGACACGCCGTCGATCGCGGCGAAGTAGTCCTCGACCTTGGCGGCGGCCTCGTCGAGGCGCTCGAGGTCGTCGCCCGCGACCCGGACTTCGATCGCGTTGCCGCTGGGGCCGCTGCGACCGCCAGCTCCAAAGTTGGCCGAGATCGCGTTTGCGACCGACCCGAGCTCCTCGCGCCACGCGTCGGTGAACTCAGAGAGGGTCGTCTCGCGGACCTCGACGCTGAGCAGATCGAGCGAGACCGTCGCGAGGTGGGGGCCGCTCGCGTCGACGGCGGAGTTGTAGTTGAAGCGCACCGAGCTGTTCCGGACCAGGGCCTGGCCCTCGGGCTGCTCCGAGCTGAGCCGGTCCGAGACCCGCATCGCCGCGGCCACGACCCGATCGGTCTCGCGCTTGGTCGCCTCGAGCGAGGTCCCGGCCGGCATCTCGAGCCGAAACTCGACGACGTCGCCCTCGGCGTCGGGGAACGCCTGGTAGCTCAGCTTGCCGCCCTGCACGGCCCCGAGCGCGACCAGGAAGGCCGCGAGCCCGAGGCTGACGGCGGCGTAGCGGTGGCGGACCACGAAGTCGACGGCCCGGCCCAGCCCGCGCTCGCGCAGCCACTCGAACCCGTCGTCAAAGCGCTGGCGCATCGCGGACCGACGCCCGCGCGGACGCAGCGAGTGGCCGAGGTGGTTGGGCAAGATCAAGAAGGCCTCGACCAGGCTCATGGCCAGGACCGCGATCAGCACGACCGGGATGACCTGCAGCGTCCGGCCGATCCGGCCGTCGATCGCCGACAGCGGCACGAACACGCAGATCGTCGTCGCAAACGAGGACAGGATCCCGCCCGCGACCTCGCGGACGCCGACGATCGTGGCCTCGAGCGGCGCCTTGCCGGCCTCGAGCTGCGAGGCGACGTTCTCGGCGAGCACGATCGCGTCGTCCATCAGCAGGCCGATCGCGACCAGCAGGCCCATCATCGTCATCATGTTGAGGCTCTGACCGGTCATCGACATCACCCACAAGGCGCTGAGGAACGCGACCGGCATCCCGGCGACGACCCAAAACGCGAGGCGGAGATCGAAGAACAGCCACAGGGTCAAGAACACCAAGAGCAGGCCCTGGAGCCCGTTGCTGAGCAACAGCCCGAGGCGGTCCTCGATCACCGAGGTCGTGTCGTTGATGATCTGAAACTCGACGCCGTCGGGCTTGAGCGGCTCCTGCTCGTCGATGAAGCGCTCCATCGCCGCGAGGACCTCGAGGCTGTCCTCGGTGCTGGCCTTGCTGACGACCAACATCCCGGCGCGTTCGCCGTTGAAGTAGGTCTGCTCGGCCTCATCGGAGAACGCGTCCTCGACCGTGGCGACGTCGCCGAGCAGGATCTCCCCGCCACTGTCTCCGGTCGCAACGACGACGCTGCGCAGCTCGTCGGGGCTCACGCGCTTGTCCTCGTAGCGGACCAGCAAGGTCCGCCCGCGCAGCTGCAGCTCGCCGAGCGGGCTGTCGAGGCTCTGGGCCGCGATCGCGTCGGCGACCCCGGACACGTCGAGGCCGTAGCGGCTCAGCGCGACCTGATCGAGCGAGATCTGGAGGCGGTGGGTCGAGAACCCGGCGACGCTGACCTGCGAGATGTCGGGATCGGAGAGCAGGCGCCGGGCCAGCCGCTCGAGGTAGAGCTTGAGATCCTGCCCGGACATCGCCCCGGTCACCGCGATCGACGCCACGCTCCGCGCGCGCGACTGGAGCGAGACCGAGGGATCGTCCATGTCGCTCGGGAAGTCGTTGATCCCGTTGACGGCCGACTCGATGTCGGTCAGCAGCGTCTCGGCCTCGAAGCCGTCGGAGACCTCGACCGAGACCGACGCCGAGCCCTCGCGCGAGCTCGCGCTGATCGTCTCGACGCCCTCGAGCCCGCCGAGCACGTCCTCGATCCGCGCGACCACGGTCTCGTCCATCGTCTGGGCGTCGGCGCCGGGGTAGGAGGCGCGGATCTGGATGACGTCCGACTCGAACTCGGGGTAGGTCTCGCGCTGGAGGTCGGGGAGCGAGAGCACGCCGATCAGGATCAGCGCGATCATCAGGAGGTTGGCCGCCGTCGGGTGGCGAGCGAAGTAGTTGATCATTGCGAGCCCTCGTCGGCGCCGAGCAGACCCGCGAGGCGCTCGGTCTCGTAGACGTCCTCGGTCGGGGCCACGCGCATACCGTCGACCGCCGGGATGACCTCGCTGACGATGATCTGATCGCCGGCCGCGAGCCCGGCGGCCACGCACACGAACTCTTCTTGGGCCCAGTCGATCTCGATCGTGCGTCGCTCGAGCTGGCCATCGACGGCGACGTGGACGACCCCGTCGTGGACCGCGTCGATCGGCACCGCGAGGCAGCCCGACTTGGCCGCCCCGACGAAGTCGACAGAGACGTGCAGACCCGAGCTCAGCGTGACCTCGCCCGTGCCTTCGCGGCGCTGGGAGCGATCGACCTCGACGACGACGCCGGTCGTGCGCGTCAAGGGATCGACGCCCGCGAAGCGACTGAAGCGCGCGGGCCAGGCCGCGTCGACGCCCGACACCCGCAGGCGCACCGTCGGCTGGACGACCTCGGCGATGCGCTGGAACCACTGACCGCGGCGCGGCTGCCCGGACTCCTCGGCGTCGGAGGGGCCGTCGCCGGGCTCGCCCGGCTCGGCCTCGGCTCCCGCGTCGGGGTTGGGCTCGGGCTCGGGCTCGGGCTCGGGCTCGGGCTCAGCTTCGCCCTCGGACCCAGTCTCGGCCTCGGACCCAGCTTCGGCCTCGGACCCAGCCTCGGGCCGACTGCGCTCGGGCCGGGCCGGCAGCAGGGGATCGATCCCGCCGATCGGCAGCCGCGCGGTGACCTCGAGGACGTCGAGCCCCTCACCGACGACGACGACCTGGTTCGCCGACACGCTCTGGCCCGTGGTCGCGCTGAGCTCGCTGACCCGCATCGTGAACGGCGCGACGACCTTGGTCCGGGCCAGGACCAGCTCGGCGCCGGTCACCCCGGCGTCGACCTCTTCGAGCTGGGCCTGGAGGATCCGACGCGAGGCCGGCAGCTCCGCGAGGGTGTTGCGCAGCGAGACGACCGATTTTTTCGCGCTGAGCACCGCGGCCTCGGCGGCCTCGACCTCGCTGAGCGAGGCCGTGCCCTGGCGATGCAGCGACTCGGTCCGCTCGAGCTCCTTGTTTGCGAGCGCCAGCACGTCTTCCTCGACCTCGAGGCTCGCCTTGGCGCTGGCCTCACGGGCCAGGATCTCGGCGAGCTGAGCCCGGACCCCCTTGGCCGTGGCGACCGAGCGTTGCTTCTCGAGCTCGAGCTCCCCGGGATCGATCTCGAACAAGACCGTGCCCTCGCGGACGATGCGACCGACCTGCACGCTCGGATCCATGTCGATGATCGTCCCGCCGACCTCGGCGACCCCCTGCCAGGTCCGCTGGGCGGTGACCTCGCCGTAGCCGGTCACCCGCGGGACCGCCGACGCCTCGGCGGCGACGATCACCCGCACGGGCTGGGCCTGCGCGCCGCGAGCCCGCCCGCGCGCGCTCCCGGCGTCTCGCGTCAACCACAGGTAGGCTCCGACGCCGAGGCCCACGAGGCCGAAGAAGATGAGCGCGCGCTTGAGGATCGACTTGGGCTGTGACATCCGGCTCTCGTCGCCCGAGTTTCCGCGGCCAGGACGAGATGAGGGATGGCGCAGACGTAAAGCCTAGGTAAACGACCGCCTCGCCCGCGCCTCGCGACACTGAGGTCCGCCGCGCGCGCAGCCCCGTTGACCCGGGTTAGGCTGGGGCCGAGCCGGTCAGATTATCTTGCGTCCATCGTCCCCCTGCCGCGTCAGCCTGGCCATGCAACATCACACCACCGCCGTCGAGTTTCCCACCCGCATGCGCGCACACATCGCGCTCGCTTGCCGCGACATCGAGTGCTCCCGGGCCTTTTACGAGCAGCTGCTCGGCCTCGCGCCGGTCAAGGTCCGCGCGGACTACGTCAAATTCGAGGTCACCGAGCCGCCGCTGAACTTGACCCTCAACCACAGCGAGAGCGCGACCCCCCAGCGCGCCCCCGCGCACTTCGGCATCCAGGTCAAGTCGACCGCCGAGGTGCTCGAGCGACGCCTGACGATGGAGCGCGCCGGGCTCAGCGCTCGGACCGAAGAGGGCGTCGGCTGCTGCTACGCGATCCAGGACAAGGTCTGGTTCGTCGACCCCGACGGCAACGACTGGGAGATCTTCGTGGTCACCGAGGCCGACATCCCCGAGCACACGCGGCCGAGCCCTGACAAAGAGGTTGGGCCCGAGGCCGAGCAAGACCGCGGCTGCTGCGAGCCGACTTGCTGCTCGTGACGCAGCCAATGGCGACGACGACGGCGACGACCCCTGCTCACGCGAGCATCGACGAGGCGGACTGGCGCCGCCTCGACGCTGTCTTGCACGGCTTCTTTCGCGCCCGCGTCGCCAACCCCGACGCCCGCGCCGACCTCGTTCAGGACGTGCTCTTGCGCATCCACGAGCGCCGCGAGCAGCTGCGCGAAGGCGATCGCCTCGACGCGTGGGCGTTTCGGATCGCCCGCAACGCGCTCGTGGACTACCACCGCCGCTCGCGCCCGCAGGTCGAGCTGCCCGAGCTGAGCGAGCCACCGCCCGAGCCGGTCAACGACGCGCCGCGCGTGCTCGGCTCGTGGCTTCGCGGCCAGATCGAGCTGTTGCCGCCGCGCTACCGCGAGGTCCTCGAGCTGGTCGAGCTGCAGGGTCTGTCGCAACGCGAGGCCGCGACCGCGCTCTCGCTGCCCTACTCGACGCTCAAGTCGCGGGTCCAGCGGGGCCGCGACCTCCTCCACGCCAAGCTGCTCGAGTGCTGCGCCGTCGAGCTCGACGTGCGTGGGCGGGTGAGCGACTACCAGCCCCGCGCGTGCCAGCCCTGTGGGTGCCAGGGGACGCCGAACAACACATGACCGTCCGCTACGAGACCGAAGACCGCGCCGCGATCGTGACGATCGACCGGCCGCAGCGCCGCAACGCCGTCGATCGCCCGACAGCCGAGGCCCTCGCCGCGGCCTTTCGCCGCTTCGACGGCGACCCCGAGCTCGACGTCGCGATCCTCACTGGCGCCGGCGGCTGCTTCTGCGCTGGCGCCGACCTCCACGCGATCGCCGAGGGTCAACCCAACCGGGTCGCGCCCGAGGGCGACGGTCCGATGGGTCCGACGCGCATGCGCCTGAGCAAGCCGGTCATCGCCGCGGTCGAGGGCTGGGCGGTCGCCGGGGGCCTCGAGCTCGCGCTGTGGTGTGACCTGCGGGTCGCCGCCACCAACGCCCGCTTCGGCGTGCTGTGCCGACGCTTCGGCGTGCCGCTGATCGACGGTGGCACCGTCCGGCTCCCGCGCCTCATCGGCCACGCCCACGCCCTGGATCTGATCTTGACCGGGCGCGAGGTCCACGGCGACGAGGCCAAGGCCATGGGTCTCGCCAACCGCCTGTGCGAACCAGGCGAGGCGCTCACGAGCGCCCGGGCGCTCGCCGCCCAGCTGAGCAGCTTCCCGCAGCTCTGCATGCGAGAGGATCGCCTGTCGAGCTACGAGCAGTGGTCCCTCGACCAAGACGCCGCGATCGCCAACGAGCTCGAGCACGGCCAGCGAGTCCTCGGGGACCCCGGCTTCGCCGCTGGCGTGCGTCGCTTCACCGACAAGTCCTGAGTCGAGCGCGCTCGATTCAGGACTTGTGGGCCTCTCGAACAGGCTCAGATCACGTCTTCGGACAGCGACTCGTCGCGGCGGCGGGGCGGGGGCGGCTTGCTCGGCCCCGACGAGGGCGCCGCGCGAGTCGGCGGCGGCTGCGGGGCGTCGGCTTCGGGGACCCAGCGACCGTTGACCCGCTCGCGCAGCTCCTTGCCGACCTTGAAGAAGGGCAGGCGCTTGGGCGCGACGTGGACGACGTCGCCGGTCCGGGGGTTGCGACCCTCGTAGGCCTTGTACTGCCGGACCGTGAAGCTGCCGAAGCCACGGATCTCGATGCCGTCGCCAGCCATGAGCGCCGTCGTCATCGAGTCGAAGATCGTGTTCACGACCATCTCGGCTCGGCCTTTGGTCAGCCCCAACTCTTGGGCGACACGCTCGATCAGCTCGGACTTCGTCACCGTTCGCTCTTGGATTCGGGAGACGCGGGAGAGCCACTCCGCACGCCCACGGGGGTGCATGGTATGGCTAAAAAGCGAGAGATATCAAGATGTTTTGCGGGCCAAGGCGACCGCTCGGGCGAGCGCCTGGACACTCGTCCCGCCCGCGTTTGTCGCGCTGTCTCTGGCCCTCACGGCTCGAGCGCCGCAGGCTGCTTGGCGGGGCCGAGCGCGCGGGCCTGGTTGATCTGCGCTGCGAGCTGCTCGGACTGGAGGCTGCCCACGTAGGTGACCTTTGCGTTCCCCTTGCGATCGCGCCACGCGATCCGGACGGCCCGCCCCCCATCGCCGGGCATGTTGTACACCCACCCACCCTCGCTGTTGAGGCGGATGCCCCAGCCGCCGAAGCGCTTCCAGTCATACTCGACCATCTCGGCCGACTCGATCGCCGAGATCGGGATCTTGGGTCCGAACAGACCGTACTGAACGTTGACATGACCCTCGGACACCGTCACGCGCAGGACCGAGAACAGCAGCCAGACCGGCAACAACACGAGCACCGTCGCGACGGTTTCGATCCACGCGCCGGACCCCACGAACGCCGCGCCGATCGTGAACAACGAGACCGCGCCAAAGATCGCGTGCAGAGGCCACGGCGCCCGGCTCTTGTCGCGATACAAGACCGTCCCCTCCCCACTCATGTACTCGGCCTCGTAGGCGTCGGGCAAACGCCCAGCCCCCTCGCGCTCGGCGAGCCCGGCCTCCGGCTCACACACCGCGAGCTGCTTCTCCTCAGCCACGTTCAAGGTTCAAACGCCAAGCCCGCTCCTGTCAACCGAAGTCGTCCGAGCCCTCCTCGAGGGCAACCACAAAGCTCGAGACCAACCGCCGCGCGTCGCAGAGTCGCTGACGCCCGCGGGGGTCTAAAAAACCCTGGTATGAGACTTGCCGTGGACCTCACGATCCGGGAGCGCGTCGCGGGCTTCGATCCCGCCGCGTTTTGGCAAAAAGCTCCCGGGCGGGAGCAGTGGCGCTCGATGGTCGCCAAGTACGAGGCCCTCGACGCGGCCGCGAAGCTCTCCGAGGGACCGCGGGGCGCCGACTACAAGCTCGCCCTCGCGGACCTGGCGTCGCGCTGGCCCGGGGGCCTGCGCGAGGGCGAGCTGATCGGACCCGCGCGGGTCGCAAAGCGGCTCCGCGCGGCGTCGGCCGGCCTCGCACAGCCCGAGCGCCCGCGCGCGGACTGGCCCGACGAGGCCGCGCGAGCCGTGCTCTGCTGGGCCGAGTTGCACGATCTGATCCGCGATCAGCTCGCGTTTCGCCGCGCGCTGTCACCCGGTCTCGCGCCGAGCACCGAGGCCTTCGCGGCCTGGACTCAGGCCGCCGCCCGGACCCCTCGGTGGCCCGATCCCGCGCGGCTGCCGGCGATCGTCGGCGCCAAGCTCCGGGTCCGGGGCGCGTATTTGTGGCTCGCAGCCCGCTCGGGGCTCGACCTCCCGAGCCTCAACGGGCTGCTCCTCGCTCGCGCCGGGCACTGGGATCGCCGCCCGGATGATCCAAGCTGGGCTCACTCGCCCTGAACTTGATAGTCTTGGGCCAATGGAGGCGATCGCCACCCGATCGATCGCTGGCGGCGCGCTGGCGCTGTCGCTTCTGATCGGTGGATGGAGCGGCTCACGCCTGACCCTCGACCTCGCCGACGCGGTCGACGTGGCCCTGGCCAAGCGCGTCGATCCCGACGAGGCCCAGCGCAAGGCGCTGGAGCGAGAGGCCAGCTACCAAGACAGCGAAGCGTACTACCAGACCCACATCGACGAGGCCGTCGCGCGCTTCGAGCTCAGCGCCCCCAGCCGCCAGCGCCTGCTCGAGCCCAACACTTTTTATCATGTCGCCTCGCCCGGCGATCTCCGGACGATCGAGCCCGGCGCGACCCTGCGCGAGGCCGGGCTCGAGATCGGGGTCAAGATCGAGGAGATCAAGGTCAAGAAGCGGGGCGTCACGACCCGGACCAAGCACACCCTCGCAACCCTGGCCAACGTCGGCGAGCTCCCCCTCGCCTACTTCCTCGACATGCGCAGTCAAACCGGCAGCTGCCAGGTCCGCGCGATCGGCCGCTACAACACCATGGTCCTGCGCCCGGGCGAGCGAGCCGAGATCTCGGTCTGCTCGGGTGAGCACGCCGTCGAGATCGTCGATCTGCGCATCATGGAGGTCACCGAGCTCGGGGCCCTGTGGGTCAGCAAGGTCCCGCCCCAGGCGGTCGGCCACGACGAGCTCGGCGCGCGCTCACACTTCGCGGGCGAGGGCGTGCCGATGTGCGCCGAGATCCCCGCCGTCGCCTTCGCCAGCCGGATCGACGCGGGCGAGGTCGAGTGGGAGGACATCGTCGACTTCTACAGCCGCCACGACTGCGAGCACTACCGCTGGTGGCCGGGCTACCGCCGGATCTCCGCGCCCCTCGAGCGGCTCCCGGCGATGCCCTGAACCGACAAGACGGCCCCAACCAAGACGCCCCCAACCAAGACGCCCCCAACGAAAACGGCCCGGAAGATCCGGGCCGTTTTGCGTTGAGAGAGGCTACGCGTCAGGCGTACCCACCACCTTGGGGTGGTCCACCGTAGCCACCGCCACCGGGCGGAGGTCCGTAGCCCGGCTGCGGCTGTTGCGGCCCGCCGAAGCCCGGCTGGCCGCCCGGCGCCCCGAACTGCTGCTGCGGAGGCTGGCCGTACGCCTGGCCTTGCGGCGATCCGCCGATCTGCT
Organism: Enhygromyxa salina; assembly: GCF_002994615.1. Classification (GTDB taxonomy): domain Bacteria; phylum Myxococcota_A; class Polyangia; order Nannocystales; family Nannocystaceae; genus Plesiocystis; species Plesiocystis salina_A. Next base: position 43,953 of record NZ_PVNK01000293.1, read on the forward strand.
GGACGGCGCCGCCGCCCATGCCCACCTGCGCGGGCGCGCCCCCCTCGGAGAACACGACCGTGTTGGACAGCTGCCACTTGAACAGCTTGGCCATCATCCAGAACATGTAGATGCCGAAGGTCACGATGCTCAGCAGGTAGCCGACGAGGATGATGACGAAGAGCTCGCCGCCCTCACCGGTGAAGCGCATGCCCAGACGCTGACCCTCGACGTTGATCTTGGTGTTGTCAGCGTTGAACTTGATCAGCTTGACCTGGAACCAGGCCATGTAGATGCCGAAGGTGATGAGCGTCAGCAGGTAGCCGACGATGAAGGTCACGAGCAGCTCGCCACCTTCGCCGACGAAGTTCAGGCCGCCGACCTCCTGGCCGTTCTTGGTGATCTTCGTGTTCTCGGCGAACCACTTGTTCATCTTGCACATGAACCAGGCCCCGTAGATGCCGAAGGTGATCGCGGTCAGCAGGTAGCCGACCAGGAAGGTCACGAAGAGATCGCCGCCGGTGCCGTCGAAGCGCGGCTGGTACATCGTGCCGTCGTCGGTCATCGCGGTCGTGTTCTCGGCGAAGAACTTCTGCAGCTTGCAGATGAACCACGGTCCGTAGATGCCGAAGGTGACCATGGTCAGCAGGTAGCCAACCAAGAAGGTCACGAACAGCTGGCCGCCCTCGCCCTCGAACTTGAACCGGACGGTGCCCTTGGCCGTGGGGCCGAAGGTGGTCCGCTCGGCCATGAAGTTGGCGAACTTGCAGATGAACCACGGCCCGTAGATGCCGAAGGTGATGAGCGTGAGGATGTAGCCGACGAGGAGCTGGCCGAGCAGCTCGCCGCCCGTGCCGGAGAAGTCTCCGCGGACCTCACCGCCAGGCGAGGCTGCCATCGCGGCGCCAGGCTGACCGTAGGGCGCGGGGGCCCCTCCCGTGTTGGACGGCGGACCTCCGAAGGCCTGGCCAACCGCGGCGCCCGCGGCCATCGCACCACCGGCCGCTGCGGCCATCGGTGCTCCTCCGTATCCACCGGGCGGCTGACCTCCGGACGGCTGACCTCCGGGCGGCTGACCTCCAGGCGGCTGACCTCCGGGGGGCGCTCCGTAGGCTCCTCCGGGCGGCGGCCCCCCAGCTGGCGGACCTCCGAACGCTCCGGGCGGCGAACCGCCAGCTGGCGGTGCTCCGGGCGGCGGACCTCCAGCTGGCGCTCCGAAACCTCCTCCGGGAGGAGCTCCCGGCGGCGGGCTCCCGGGCGGCGGCGCACCAAAGCCTCCCTGGGGAGGTGCCCCGGGAGGCGGACCTCCAGCTGGCGGTGCTCCGGGCGGCGGCGCGCCGAAACCTCCTCCGGGAGGAGCTCCGGGCGGGGCTCCCGGCGGAGGAGCTCCGGGCGGCGGCGCTCCGAAACCTCCTCCGGGAGGACCGGGAGGGGCTCCGGGCGGCGGCGCGCCAAAACCCCCTCCGGGAGGCCCTGGCGGGGCGCCTGGAGGACGCGGAGCTGCTCCGGGCGGAGCTCCGGGCGGAGCTCCAGGCGGAGCGCCCGGCGGACGCGGCATGCCGCCCATTGCGATCATGGTCTTGCCTGCTCCAGCGCGCTGGTTGGCGCCTTGGACCGACATCACCGTCATCACGGTCTGACCGATCGAGAAGCCTTGCCCGGGGGCGAGCGAGAACTCCGGCGTCCGCTGACCGTTGAAAAAGGTCCCGTTGGTACTGCCGAGGTCTTTGACGCGCACGGCGTCATTCTCGAAGTGGATCTCTGCGTGGCGACCGGAGGACTGGGGATCACCGAGGACGATGTCACCGGCCTCGCGGCCAATGCTCGTGACCCGGGCACCAATGTTGCGGGTTTCAGGGGGTTTGTTGACGTATTGGATCTTGAGAACGTAGTGGCTCGACACTCACGGCCTCCGCGGTTGGGTGCGCGAGCATCCCAACTGGCGCCAGGCGGCGCAAGTACCGTGTGGCCTGGCGGCGACCAGAGCCCGCGAACTGTGCCGGACAGGGAAAAGCGGGGTCACGAGAGTCCCCGAGATCGCGGCCCCGCGCCCCGAGCTCGAGCTCGACGGCCCAAAATCGCTCAGGCCTCCCGTGCGGCTCGTCGCTCTCGGAGCAGCCGCACGAACAGCCCGAGTGACTCGGCGCTCATCCACAAGATCAAGCTGCTGAGCACGACCGTCAGCCCCAGCAGCAGCCAGTTCTCCTCGGCCCAAAAAGCGAGCAGGTGCAAAACGAGCGAGAACATCGTCACCCCCATCACGAACACCATCGGGATGACCAGGGGCAGGACTGGGCGGCGCCGCTGCCAGAAGTACAGGGCCAGGACCAGCAAGGTCAGCGAGGCGATCATCTGGTTGCTGGCCCCGAACACCGGCCACAGCGCCCACGCGGCCTCGCGCACGCCCCCGTCGCCGTCGGCGACCCGCATGGTCGCGAGCACGATCGCGGGCAGCACCGCGATCATCGTGGCGACGTAGGGGTTTTGGAGCGCCTTGACCTTCAGGGCGTCGCCGATCTCGGCGATGATGAAGCGCTCGATCCGGGTCGCGGTGTCGAGGGTCGTCGACGCGAAGGAGATCACCAGCACCGCCATCAGGGTCTGGGCCAGCACGGCCGAGATCCCCAGCTGTTGGAGGAACGCGCCCCCGCCGAGCACGAAGGCCGCCGCCTTGTTGCCCGACGCGTGAGCCCAGTTGTCGTAGTAGACCGCCCAGCTCAGATCCTCGACGGGCCCCTGCCCGGGCAGGGCGCAAAAGCCCACGAGCCCGATCCCGGCGACCGCGGCCATCGTCGAGGCCAGCGCCAGCGCGCCCTCGCCGAGCATGCTGCCGTAGCCGATCATCCGGGCGTCCTCGAGCTTGTCGAGCTGCTTGGAGGTCGTCCCCGACGCCACCAGCCCGTGGAAGCCCGAGATCGCCCCGCACGCGATCGTCACGAACAAGAAGGGGAACATCGAAGGCGCGTCGTCGCCGGACATCCGCACGGCCGGGGCGTCGAAGCTCGGGTGGGCGACGAAGATGCCGAGGAAGAGCAGCCCGAGCCCGACCACGAGCTGGTGGCTGTTGACGTAGTCGCGGGGCTGGAGCAGCAACCACACGGGCAGCAAGCTCGCGACCGCCGAGTAGGCGAACAGCGCGAGGATCCAGGTGAGGTTGACCTGGTCCTTGTCGAGCCCGGTGTCGGCGAGGTCGAGGGGCACCTTGGTCCCGACCCACACGAACACGTAGAGCACGACCAGGGCCACGAGCGAGGGCAAGAGCGGCGGCAGCTTCTTGACGTAGAGCAGCCAGCCGATGACCAGCGCGACGACGATCGCGATGTTGACCGGCAAGACCGAGGTCGGGACCGCCATGAACAGCCCGGCGATCGCCATGGCGAACACCGCCAGCACCAGCCAGCTCAGGACCATGATGAAGCACAGGAACATCAGGCGCACACGACCGCTGACGACCTTGGCGGCGACGTCGGCGATCGACCGGCCCTTCTCGCGCACGCTCACGACCAGCGCGCCGTAGTCGTGGACGGCGCCCATGAACACCGTGCCGAGCACGACCCAGACCAGGGCCGGGAGCCAGCCCCAGTACGCGGCCACGCACGGGCCGATGATCGGCGCGGCCCCGGCGATCGAGGTGAAGTGGTGGCCGAACAGCACCGGCCGCTTGGTCGGGACGAAGTCGCGCCCGTCCTCGAGCTCGTGGGCCGGGGTCACGAACCCGGGCTCCTCGTCCGCGAAGATCCGCCGGCCGAGGAAGCGCGCGTAGAAGCGGAAGCTGGCGATGAACACCAGCAAGACCAACGCGGTCACGACGGCGACCATGGCGGGCAGTGTCGCGCCGAACGCCGAGCTTGGGAAGCACTGATGCGCCCCCAGGCGTCAGCCCCCCAGCCGTCAGGAAGTGGGGTTCGAGCCCGCTTCTAAATTGAGGAGCCCGTCGTCCAAGGCATCATGAAGCGATCGGGCTCTCGGACATCAACGCGTTCCACAGCGTCGTCCACGTCCCCCACGCGTGGCCGCCCGGGGCCGTCTTGACGTGCGAGACCGGCAGACCGCCAGCCAGGATCCGGTGGGCCCGGGCGCCGAAGTCATCCTCGCCGTACATGAGGTAGAGCTCGGTCTCGCCGGCGCCCTGCTGTGCGCTGATCTGCTGGAGCATGCGCCAGATCTCGATGTCCCAGCGCGCGTCGTCGATCTCGGCCGGAGGCTGCCAGGCCGCGAGCCCGCCCGCGCGCTCGATCTCGCCGAGGATCTTGCGACGGCCGAGGTAGGGCGCCATCAGGATCAGCCCGTCGACCTCCTCGGGGTAGGTCCACGTCGTCAGCAGCGCCCCGAGCCCGCCCATCGAGATCCCGACCAACCAGATCTCCTCGTAGCGATCGCGGTTGGGTGCAAGGACGTCGTGCTCCAAGCGCTCGAGCAGGGTCCGCGAGCGGTAGTAGCCGATGTGGGCGTCGACCTCGAGCATGTCGACGTCCATGCCGCTGTCGCGCATGGTCTGCACGAAGCCGTGCTTGTCGTAGGTCCCGACTCGATCTCCGGCGCCGGGCAGCATGATGACCAGCGCGCGGGCGTGGTCGCCGTCGCCGCCGTAGGCCGCCGTGGGGATCGGCGCCTCCAGCTGCCCCGCGCAGCCGGACAACACCGAGACCAGACTGGAGACGAAGACGACGCGGGTGCCGAGGGTAGCCATCGTGCTCACCTCTTTCGCGTAGCATGGGCCGTCGGGTCGCGCAGCTTCGAGGCCCGCGCCGTGCGATCGCAATTGGAGCCGGGCGCCCATGGAGACCCACGGGGTCGGCTTTGTCGAAGGCGACCTCCCCTCGCTCTCGGTCGGCCTCGTCCCCGAGTTCATGGCTGCCGGGCTGCGCGCTGCCAACGAGCTCGTCGAGACCCGCGGTGATCCTCGACGAGCTCAGCGCCGCGGACGCCCGCCAGTCGTCGAGCGCTTCGCAAGCATCGGCGCCGACGAGGCGGACGCTCGTCGAGGCCCGGGTCACAGACGCCTCCAAGCCCGTCTGAACCGTGTTGCCGTTCGAGTCGGCGCCGTGGTAGCTCGGAGTCATGCGCCGCACGATCCTCACGGTACTGATGGGCCTGGCGTGCGGCTGCTATCTGCTCAGCGACGAGCCCAAGGCGCGCAAAAAGACCGACGCCGGGGCGAAGGGCGAGGTCGAGCGAGACACTCCCGCGGCCGACGCCGGGGACACGCCCGCGGGCCAGACGGCCGAGCCCGAGGGCCAGGCGAGCGAGTGCCCCACGGTCCTGACCGGCGTCGAGACCAAGGCGCGGACGATCGCGTCGAGCTGCGCGCCGGTCCGCGTCCGCGGGCTCTACCGCGTCGACGGCGGGACCTTGAGGATCGAGCCTGGCGTCGAGCTGCGCTTCGAGCCCGGCGCCGTGCTCGAGGTCGGCCGGGATCAGCCCGGCACGATCACCGTCGCCGGGACCGTGGACCAGCCCGTGCGGATGATCGCCGACTCGGTCAGCGACAGCGGCGGGTGGAAGGGCGTGCGCCTCCACGCCCACGCCGACGGCTCGTCGCTCGAGCACCTCGAGATCGCCAGCGCCGGGACCGAGGACCACGCCTCGCTGTGGATCGAGGCCGCCGAGGTCAAGCTCGTCGGCCTGATTGTGCGCAGCCCGACCGCGCTCGCCCTCGAGCTCGTCGGCGAGCGCGGGCCCGAGCTGCTCGGCGCCGAGCTCTCGGGCGCGGGCGTGGTCGCGCGCGCGACCCCAGCCGCCGCCGCCGGGCTCCACGATCTGAAGCTCGAGCCGACCGCGCGCGTGGCCATCGCGGCCGGGCGCGTGGCCACGACGCTCGAGTGGCCCCCGAACGCCTACCGGATCGAGGGTGTCCTCCGGGTCGAGGGCGAGGCCGGCCTGCCCGCGCAGCTGTCGCTCACCCCCGGCACCACCCTCGACTTCACGCCCGACGCCCGCGTCGTGATCGGGGGCTTGGGGCCGGGCTCGCTCAGCGCCAGCGCCAGCCCGCCGCCCCCCGAAGGCGCGCCGCCACCACCACCGGGGGCCAGCGGGCGGATCGAGCTGCGCGCCGCCGAGGACAACCGCCCAGGCTCGTGGGCCGGGCTCCACGTCCAGGATGAGGGGCGGCTGTCGCTGCGCTACGTCGAGCTCGCCCACGGCGGCGCGCGCGATGAGGGCGTGGTCCTCGCCGAGGGCAGCGCGAGCCTCTCGCTCGAGGGCTGCCGTTTTCACAGCGACCTCGTCGGAGTCGAGCTGCGCGGCATGGACGTGAGCGTCGAGGCCTTCGCCAACAACGAATTCACCGCGGTCCCCGTCGCGCTGCGCACGACCCCGGCGCTGCTCGGCGCGCTCGGGCCCGACAACCGCTACGACGAGGCCGCGCAGATCCACGTCGAGCGCGGCAAGATCGAGGCCGACGCGACCTGGGCCGCCCAGGCCGCGCCGATCCGGATCCAGGGCGACGTCTTCGTCGACAAGGGCGCGACCTTGACCCTGGCCGCGGGCACCAGCTTGCGCTTCGACCCTGGGGTGATCCTCGGCGTCGGCTACTACGAGCGCGCGACGGTGGTCATGAGCGGCAGCGCCGAACACCCGATCCTGCTCGGGCCCACGCCCAGCTCCGAGGCCAGCTCCGAGGCCAGCTCCGAGGCCGAGGCCCAAGCCGCCTGGGGTGGGATCGTGCTCGGCACCCACACGACCAAGGCTCGCTTCGAGCACGTGAAGCTGCGTTCAACCGCCAACGACGCGGGCATCGAGCTGCGCGACGCCGCCGACGCGACCCTCGTGAACGTCGACTGCGCCAGCTGTGCGGGCGCGACCGTGAAGTGGGACTGCGAGTCGACGATCGGCAACATCGCCGTGACCGCCAGCGAGGGCACCGACGCCGCGATGATCGCCCCGACGCAGTGCAAGTAGAGTAATACTGAGCACGGATCCGTGCGGTGGTGAATCGTTCGCCCGCGCGCATCGTGTGCCCCAAGATGCCGCTGCTCGAGCTCGCCCTCCTGACCCACTCCCTCGTGGCCCACGGCCAGCTCGATCTCGGCCATCTCGGCCACGCTCTCGCCGCGCCCGTCCACACCCTGCGAGCCGCCGCCTCCACCCGCCCCGGTCCAGAGCCCTTCACCTACACCAGCGAGGCGCGCGGCGGCGCGGTCCAGTGGGATCCCGGGGCGCCCGCGACCAAGGCCACCGAGAAGCTGCTCGATCTGGCCGAGGCGATCGACGACACCCGGACCGACACGACCTACTCGCACAGCACCCGGGTCCGGCGCAAAGAGGGCCTCTATCACTTCGACTGCTCCGGGATGCTCAACTGGATGCTCGCCCGCGTCGACAAGAAGGCGCTCGAGACCCTCGACCGCGAGCGCCCGGTCGCCGCGACCTACGTGCGCACGATCCAAAAAGCCCCCACCACCCGCGCACGCCGCGGCTGGCAGCAGGTCGCCGACATCGAGGACGTCGAGCCCGGCGACCTGTTCTCGTGGCGACGCCCGCCCAACTGGCCCAAGGGCGGCAACACCGGTCACGTCGGCATCGTGATCGCCCGGCCGGCCCCCGTCGCGCACATCGAGAACGCCTACCTCGTCCGAGTCATCGACTCGACCCGCTACAAGCATCAAGACGACACCCGCGGACCCGACGAGACCGGCTTCGGCATGGGCACGATCTTGTTCATGACCGACGACGACCGCCACCCGATCGGCTACGCCTGGCACGGCGCCGACAGCAGCGGGTTCTACCGGACCGACGTCGCCTTCGGCCGGATTCATTAGGACCCCCACAGCCGTCAGCAACTCTGCCACGCACGGCCCCAAGCGGCCGGTCGCTCCTCGCTCCGCTCCTCGCTCGGTGGGCTGGTATGAGCTTCGCCTCCGCCTCCGTGGCCCCCTAAAGGGGGCTGGTTTGGACCCCCACAGCCGTCAGCAACTCTGCCACGCACGGCCCCAAGCGGCCGGTCGCTCCTCGCTCGGTGGGCTGGTATGAGCTTCGCCTCCGCCTCCGTGGCCCCCTAAAGGGGGCTGGTTTGGACCCCCACAGCCGTCAGCAACTCTGCCACGCACGGCCGCAAGCGGCCGGTCGCTCCTCGCTCCGCTCCTCGCTCGGTGGGCTGGTATGAGCTTCGCCTCCGCCTCCGTGGCCCCCTAAAGGGGGCTGGTTTGGACCCCCACAGCCGTCAGCAACTCTGCCACGCACGGCC
>NZ_PVNK01000294.1 GCF_002994615.1 Enhygromyxa salina
GGAATTTTCGCCGAGGGCGCGAAGCCAAAACGCCGCTGTACCGGGCGTACTGCAAGTTTTGGCGACAAAGCCCTCGGCGAAAAGGCCAAGCGAGGCGGCGCGAGGGATTGCACCCCGGGCTGCTAGCGCCCAAGGGGTATCTTTATCGTCTCCAAGACTCGGGCCTGCGGCCCGACAACCTCGCTTCGCTCGGCCCCCAGGTCCTGGGAGACTGTCAGGCGGCCTGGCCCCAGCGACGCTGGAGCGGCTGGTCCCAGACCGGGCCGACGACCTCGACCCCGACCTCGACCTCGGCGAGCTTGCGACCGTCGCCGCGGATCTCGATGGCCAGGGTCAAGAAGCACTGCTCGCCAGCCACGCTGCGGTAGCGAACCGTGGCGATCGAGCTCAGCGGCTCGCCGACGCTGACCCGCCCGAGCACGCGCAGCTTGCCCGCGGAGGTCTGCTCGAGCCGACAGCCACCGAGCCCGCTGGAGCGCTCGATCGCGCTCAGGGCCCGGGCCAGGACCAGGCCCTCGGGGACCGGGCTGCCCGCCACCGGCGGCTGCTCGAGGCGCACGCGGAAGCCCGGCCGATCATCACGGCCACCGAGCACCCGAGCCCGCTCCCAGCCAGCAACTTCCTGGGGCGTGATCCGGAACGCGGATGAAAACAGCAGCTCACCAACACCAAAACTCGAGGGAGTGCGAATTGACATCTAAACCTCCTCTAATTCTTTTAGGCCCTGCAGCGCAAAACGGCACGAACACAAACCAGTGTTCCCATAATTGCAACAAATCTCTCGATCGCACTGCTAGACCCTCATGACTGGCCGAATTCAGCACTTTCAATCTGGCCGACGCATTCGCTGCGCATTGACGCCCGGCTAAACTGCCGAGATCACTTCGCGAGATCTCCTCATTTTCGGTCCCAAAAGCGTGAAAACGACCTCCAACAGGGCCGAAGACCCTACGTGTGGCTCTCACTGTTTCCACCGATCTGCCTCGGGTGCGGGGTCCTGCTCCGCCACGACCTGCCCCTGGCGCTCTGCTCTCGCTGTCGTCCACGTCAGGCACGGCTGCCGCCCTCGCTGGCCGAGGATCTGCGCATTCGGGCAGTCTGGACCTACGAGGGGCCCCTCGCTCGTGCCGTCGTCGCGCTCAAATTCAACGGCGCGCTGGCCCTCGCGGGTCCCCTCGGGCGCCTGCTCGCGGACGATCCCCGCCTCGTCGAAGATCCTGAAGGCCAGCCGATCGAGCTCGTGGTCCCGACGCCCCTGCACTGGCGCCGCCGGCTCGCGCGCGGTTTCGATCAGAGCGAGGAGCTGGCCCGCTGGGCCCTGCGCCACGCCAACGCCCGCCACGGCTGGGCCCCGGCCCTCGGCCGCCGGGTCCTCACCCGGGCCCGCGCGACCCGGCCCCAGACCGAGCTCGACGCCCCCGCCCGCGAGCGCAACGTCGAGGGTGCCTTCGTCGTCAAGCGGCCCGAGCTCGTTCGCGATCGCCGCGTGCTGGTCCTCGACGACGTGACCACGACCGGGGCCACGACCCGGGCCTGCATGCGGGCGCTCGACGAGGCTGGCGCGGCCTCGGTCAGCGCCTTGACCTTGCTGCGGGCGGTCTGACCGCCTCCCCCGCCCCTGGCGATCCCACGCCCCTCGGCGCTCAGCGTGGCGCCAAGGGCATCTGCGGGCCGCTTGGCGAAGCAATGGAACGTCGGCGGGCGGCCAGCGAACTACATGAGGCCCAGCCCATGCCACTCGATCCGCCCAGCTCCCTCCGGCACGCCGCGCCGTCTCTGGCTGCCTCTGCCTCTGCCTCGCCCACGGCCGTGGCCATCGTCAGCGCGGATCCGCTGGTCGCCGCCGCGCTCCGCGCCCGGCTCGCCTCCGCCGCCGATCTCTGGGTCGTCGCCGACCCGAGCCACGCCGCCGTCATTATCTGGGATCCACCGTCACACCCAGCGGCCGACGAGCTGCCCACCCTCCCCTTCGAGCCCGATCCGAGCGGCGGGTCCGAGCCCGCGGCGATCGTCGCGCTCGTCGCCGAGACCACCGCCCCCATGCCGCTGCTCGCCGCAGGAGTCCGCGGCCTCCTCAGCCGCGACGCCGACTCCGACCGGCTCCACGCCGCGATCCTCGCGACCGCGCGGGGCTTGACCGTGCTCGACGAGGATCCCGCCGACGCCATCGTCGCCGCCTGGTCCCCGCCCTCCGAACCCGAGCCCCGGCCCGAGATCGATCGCCTGACCCCCCGCGAGCACGACGTCCTCGCGCTCCTCGCCGACGGCCTGTCCAATCGAGCGATCGGCGAGGAGCTCGGCATCTCGGCCCACACCGTCAAATTCCACGTCGACGCCCTCCTCGACAAGCTCACCGCCCGCTCCCGCACCCAGGCCGTCGTCAAAGCCATCCGCCAGGGTTTGTTGGCCTGGAGCTAGCAGCCCGGGGTGCAATGCATCGTGTCGCCTCGCGCCGGAATGTTCGCCGAGGGCGCGAAGCCAAAACGCCGCTGTACCGGGCGTACTGCAAGTTTTGGCGACAAAGCCCTCGGCGAAGAGGCCAAGCGAGGCGGCGCGAGGCATTGCACCCCGGGCTGCTAGTCTTCGAGGGGGCCCTTTTGAAAGGCTCCGTGAAGGCTAGCAGCCCGGGCTGCTAGCACCCCGGGCTGCTAGACGCTCTCGAATCCCCAGCCGTTGTCCACGCGGAGGTGGATGTGGAAGCGGGTGCCCTGGCCCAGCGAGCTCTCGACCTCGAGCTCGCCGCGGTGCTCGCGGACGATGCCGTGGCTGACGGACAGGCCCAGGCCTGTGCCCTCGTCGCGGCCCTTGGTGGTGAAGAAGGGGTCGAAGATCCGACCGATCACATCCGGTGAGATCCCGGCGCCGTGGTCTTCGACGGTCGTCGAGACCCACTGCTCGCCGTCGCGCTCGATCACGCGGGCCTCGATCGCCATCCACTTCTCGTCGTCGTACTCGGGGTAGCGGGCGTTGAGAGCGTCGCGGGCGTTGGCGAACAAATTCATGAACACCTGCTGGATCTGCTGGCTGCGGCACTTGATGCGCGGGAGCTCCTCGGGCACGTCGAGGCGCAAGAGGATGTGGTCACGGCGCAGGACCGCGCGCATCAAGGTCAGCGTCGACTCGACGATGTCGCAGATCCGCGCCGGGCTGTGGTGCTCCTTCTCTTGCCGCGCGAAGGCCAACAGGTTGCGCACGATCGTCGCGACCCGCTCGGTCTCCGCGACGATCTCGCCGGCGAAGTCGGCGACCGCCCCGCCCGGCTCCGCACGCATGCGGACGAGATCCGCGTAGTTCATGATGCTCTGGATCGGGTTGTTGATCTCGTGGGCGACGCCGCTGGCGAGGGTCCCGATCGACTCCAACTTCTGTTGCTGACGCAGCTGAGCCTCGAGGTTGGCGCGCTCTTGCTCGGCGGTCTTGCGATCGCTGATGTCGGTGCCGATCAGCAAGAAGCCCCGGGTGTCACCTTCCACGTAGGGGACGACCCGCTGGGACCACCAGCGATCTCGGTCGCCAGGCTCCGAAGCGGGCACCCCGATCTCGTAGCTCGCCGGCTCCTTCGTGCGGATGGAGAGCTCCATCGCGCGCCGGAGCGCGACCGCGCCCTCGATCCCGAGATGCTCGAACACGTCGGAGCCGTAGAGCTCCTCGGGCCGACGCCCGTCGACCGATCGGTTGGTCACGACGATGCGCGCGTCCGCGTCGAGCTCGGTGATGCGATCGGGGACGTTCTCCCACAAGAAGCGCCAGCGCGACTCCGAGCGGCGAAGCGCTATCTCCGCGACGCGGCGCTCGGTGACATCGGTGAGGATCATCGTAATCGCGACGACCGCCCCCCCACGGATGACCGGCGCGCCCTGGACCTCGTACCAGCGCGGATCCGAGTCGTCCGTGCTCGAGACGATCCCGCGCAGGGCAAATTCATGGGCCCCCTTGCGCGCGACAATCTCGGCGATCGCGTTCTCGAGGTCTGCGCGGCTCTGGCCTCCGGCGAGCTCGAATACGCTCGAGCCGATGAGCTCCCACGGTTCGCGGCCGTCGACGGGCACCTGACGGTTGACGAACAAGATCGTGCCCTCGAGATCGATGGTCACGATGACGTTGGGCGCGTGCTCGACGAGCGACAGGAACCGAGCTTCGACGTGGCCGAGCGCGTCCTCGGTTCGCTTGCGCTCGGTGATCAGCTCGCCGCTGGCGTAGATCCGGCGCCCGAGCCCCTCGCCGCGACCGTCGAGTCGCTGGCGAACCCACATGATCGAGCCGTCCCGGCCGAACAGGCGAAATTCGTGGACCGCCTGGTCGCGGCCCCCGTCGGCGGAGCCGCGCATCAGCGCGTCGACGGTGCGCGCGAACGCGTCGGCGTCGTCGGGGTGCACGTCGGCCGCGCGCGCGAGGCCCTCGACGTAGTCCCGGTCATGCCCGGTCGTGCGGGTGAAGCTGCGGGTCGTCCACGCTCGAATCGCGTAGCCCTGGCTCGGATCGTGGGCCACGCGCTCGGCCAGCCACCAGTAGCCCGCGGTGAGCTGCGAAAACACATCGAGGTCCTCGCGGGCCCTCCGCAGCTCCGCGCGAGTCCGCGCCAATTCTTCGAGCGCGGCGCTCGACCCCACGGCCCCGGTCTGTGGCTGTCCAGTCCCAGGGCCCTCGGCGGCCTCGTCATCCGGGGAATCCATCGTGTCGGCGACTCGGCTTGTCATGTTATACCCGTTGAGCCGCACCGAGAAAATCGGTCACGCCGGTTCGCGGCGTGTGTTGCGTACCCGCCCATGGCCCGAATCCTCGTCGTCGACGACGAACGCAGCTTGCGTCGTACCTTTGCCCTGTTTCTTCGTGACGATGGCCACGAAGTCGAGACGGCGGAGGACGTCGATCAAGCCCTGGCGACCCTCGAAAAAGCCGGTGAGAAGGCCAGCGAAAAGGCCAGCGAGCAGACCGGAGAGGCAGGCAGCGACGCCAAGGGGCAGTTCGACGTCGTGGTCTCGGACATCATCTTGCCCCGACGCAGCGGCGTGTCCCTGATGGAGGCGATCGCCGAGCGCTGGCCCGACATCAAGGTCATCCTGGTCACGGGCGAGCCGACCGTCGAGACGGCCGCGAGCGCGGTCCGCTCGGGCGCCTACGACTACATCTCCAAGCCGGTCTCGAGCTCGAAGATCCGCAAGGTCGTCGCCTCGGCCGCGCGGGTAAAGTCGCTGCAAGACGACAATCGCCGGCTCCAGGCCGAGAACGACCTCCACCGGGCGATGCTGGCCAAGCTCGTCGAGGTCCGCACCGCCGAGGTCCGTGACACGCGCGAGGCGCTCGCCTCGACCAAGGAGCGGATCAGCCGGATCGCGTCCAACATCCCGGGGGTCCTGCTCCAATTCGAGCAGCGCGATCCCGACGCGCCGTTCAATTTCACGTTCATGGCTCAGAGTGCCGAGCAGACCTTCGGGATCAACCCCGAGGCCGTGCTCGCCGACTCGCGGGTGTTCACCGACCGCGTCCACCCCGAAGACCGCGAGGATCTGCGCGACTCCCTGGCCCGCTCGGCCCAGACCCTCAGCCTCTGGACCTGGGAGGGCCGGATCATCATGCCCTCGGGTGACGTGCGCTGGTTCCAGGCCCAGTCGCGCCCGGTCCGGACCGAAGACGGGACCGTGGTCTGGGACGGGGTCATGCTCGACACCAGCGACCGCAAAGATCTCCAGGCCCGGCTGATGCTCTCGGACCGCATGGCCTCGATCGGCACCCTCGCGGCTGGCGTCGCCCACGAGATCAACAACCCGCTCACCTACGTGCTCGCCAACCTCCACATCCTTGGCAAGCGCGCCGACAAGGCGACCAACGGCGAGCACGGCGACGCCGCCCGCGACCAGCTCTGCTCCCAAGACACGCTCCAGCTCCTGCGCGAGACCGCCGATGGCGCGAGGCGAGTCCGCGACATCGCCCGCGACCTCAAGACCTTCTCGCGCTCGAGCGACGAGGTCCAGCCCGTCGACGTCCGCCAGGTCCTCGACTCCTCGGTCCGCATGGCGATCAACGAGATCCGCCACCGCGCTCAGCTCGAGCGCAACTACATGGACGTGCCCCTGGTCCTGGCCAACTCCTCGCGCCTCGGCCAGGTGTTCCTCAACCTGATCGTCAACGCGGCCCAGGCGATCCCCGAGGGCGCGGCCGACGACAACCTGATCCGGCTCGAGACCACAACCGGGCCCGACGGCCACGCCGAGGTCACCGTGACCGACAGCGGCAGCGGCATCGAGCAGCGGCTGATCGCCCGGATCTTCGAGCCCTTCGTGACCATGAAGCCGGTCGGGGTCGGGACCGGCCTCGGGCTCTACATCTGCCGCGACATCATCCTGAACATCGGCGGGGTCATCGAGGTCGAGTCCGAGGTCGGCGAGGGCACCAGCTTCAAGGTCAGGCTGCCGCCCGCCCCAGCCGACGCCGTGCTCCGCCCGCAGGGGCCCACGCCCGGGCGCAAGCGCGAGAAGAGCATCCCGCGGGCGCGGCTGCTCGTGATCGACGACGAGCCCAACATCGGCCGCAGCTTCGTTCGCTCGCTGCCCGAGCACGACATCACCGTCGTCGACAGCGGCCGCGAGGGCGTCCGCCTGCTCGACGAACACAACAAATTCGATCTGATCTTCTGCGACATCATGATGCCCGACGTCACGGGTCGCGACGTCCACGAGCAGATCAGCGAGCGTCACCCCGAGATGCTCGATCGAATCGTATTCATGACCGGGGGCGCGTTCACGGAGCGGGCTGGTGACTTTATCGAGCGCGTCAACGCGCGGCTGATCGACAAGCCCTTCGATGTCGCCACGATCCGCACGGTGCTGCGTGAGAAGCTCGTGCCCAACCAGGCCAAACCATGACCTCACGGTCACGCACCCCCCGAGGCTTGCGCTCGCGCAAAGCACGGTCTGGGGTGCAGCTGGGGGCTAAACTACCGCTGTGTCCACTCTGCCAGGTTTCGAGCCCGGGCCGCTGATCCACGCCGGATCCCGTTCGCGAATCCTGCGGGCGCGTCGTCAACGCGACGGCATGTCCGTGGTGCTCAAGACCCTGGCGTCGAGTCGGCCGAGCTCATCGGCGATCGCCCGGCTCCGGCGCGAGTGGGAGATGGGCGAGGGCTTCACCCACCCCAACGTCGTCCGCTACATCGGGTTCGAGACCTCGGGCCACGCCGCGGCGATCGTCATGGAGGACTTCCACGGCATCTCGCTGGCCGAGCGCGTCCCCGCGCGCGGCTTCGCGATCGACCGCTTCCTCAACATCTCGATCCAGCTCGCCCGGGGGCTCGCGGCGATCCACGCGCGGGGCGTGATCCACAAGGACGTCAAGCCGCGCAACATCTTGATCGACGCGAGCGGCGAGCAGCTCAAATTCATCGACTTCGGGGTCTCGGCCTGGCTCGACGACGGCGAGCGCCTGACCGTCGCGCCCAACCGCCTCGAGGGCACGCTCGCCTACATCTCGCCCGAGCAGACCGGGCGCATGAACCGAGTCCTCGATCACCGCGCCGATCTCTACTCCCTCGGCGTGACCTTCTACGAGCTCCTGTGCGGGCAGGTCCCCTTCTCCGCGACCGAGGCCCTCGAGCTGGTCCACTGTCACCTCGCCAAGCTGCCCGACGCGCCCACGAGCGTGCGCGGCGAGATCCCCGAGCAGCTCTCGCGCCTCGTGATGAAGCTGCTCGCCAAGGCGCCCGAAGACCGCTACCAGAGCGCCCGCGGCCTGTTTCACGATCTCGTCCGTCTGCGCGAGGTCCTCACGCGCGACGCGACGGCCTCGGAGTTCGAGCTCGGAGCCCACGACCGCGGGCCCGAACTGCGCGTGCCCGAGCGCCTGTTTGGCCGCGACCACGACCTCGAGGTGCTCGAGCGCTCGTGGGCGAAGGCCCAGCGCGGCCGGCCCTCGGTCGTGCTGGTCTCGGGCAGCTCCGGCGTCGGCAAGTCGGCGCTCGTCAGTCAATTCGAGAGCCGGCTCCGCGATCGCGCGGGCGCCTTCGTCAGCGGAAAGTTCGACCAGCTCGGCAGCCGCGCGGCCTACGAGGGCTTTGCGACCGCGTTCCGGACCCTCGCGGGTCGGATCCTCGGCGCCGGGATGGACGAGTTTCGCAGCTGGCGATCGCGGCTGAGCGAGGCCCTCGCGATCAACGGCCGGATCCTGCTCGACGTGGTCCCCGAGATGGAGCCGATCGTCGGGTCGCTGCCCGCCGTCGCGCCGCTCGGGCCCGAGGAGTCGCAGCACCGCTTCAACCTCGTGTTTCGTCGCTTCGTCCGGGCCTGCGCCCGCGTTGGCCAGCCGCTGACCTTGTTCCTCGACGACCTCCAGTGGGCGGATCCGGGCAGCCTCGCGCTGCTCGAGCTGCTCGCCAGCGACGACGAGCAGAGCCACCTGATGCTGATCGCCGCGGTCCGCGACGATGAGATCGACGCCGCCCACCCCACGCGCCAGACCCTCGACAACCTCCGTCAGGGCGGCGCGTCGGTCGTCGAGCTCCCGCTCCGGGCGCTCGGCGTCGCCGACGTCGAGGCGCTGATCGCCGAGTCCCTCGGCTGCTCGCCCCCGCGCTCGAGCGAGCTCGCCGAGCTCGTCGTCGAGCGCACCGCGGGCAACCCCTTGTTCGTCCGCACCTTCCTCCAGATGGCGTGGGAAGAGAAGCTGCTGACCGCCGAAGAGCACGAGGAGTCCGCGCCCGACTTCGACGGCGACCTCGAGCTCCTGCACCACGTCACGTGGTCCTGGGACGAGGTCGGGCTGCGCCAGATGCAAGCCAGCGAGTCGGTCGGCGAGCTCCTCGCTCGACGCCTGCGCCAGCTGCCCGACTCGACCCGCGCGGCCCTGCGGACCGCCGCGTGCCTCGGCGGCTCCTTCGTCCACGAGACCGTGGCCGCGATCAACGAGGTCCCGATCCCGGAGGTGCTCACCGACCTTCGCGCGGCCGCCCGCGCGGGCATGATCTTGTTGCGCGACGACGGGCGCTGGGACTTCGTCCACGATCGCGTGCGCGAGGCGGCCCACGCCCTCTTGCCGCCCGACGAGCGGGCCGCCGCGCACCTCGGGATCGGCCGGATGCTGCTCGCCAACACCCCCCAAGACCGCCTCAGCGAGCGCGTGTTCAACATCGTCGATCACCTCGACACCGGCCGCGCGCTGATCGCCGACCCCGCCGAGCTCGCCGGGCTCGCCGAGCTCGCCCGCATCGCTGGCGAGCGAGCCCACGCCGCGACCGCCTACGAGACCGCCGTCCGCTACCTGCGGACGGGGATCGAGTGCCTCGCGCTGATCGACGCGATGGCCGAGGCCCCCGGCACCGACGCCGTCGGGCGTGTGTCGTGGCGCGAGCACTACACCCTCGCGCTCGGGCTCTATCGCCAGCTCGCGATCGCCGAGTACCTCTGCGACGAGATCGAGGCCTCGCGCTCGCGGATCACGACCGCGCTCGACCACGCCCGCGACCCCGTCGACCGCGTCGAGCTCTTCGACCTCCTGGTCCTTCAGCAGACCATGGCGACCAACTACGCCGAGGCGATCTCGACCGGGCGCCAGGCCCTCGCGCTCGTCGACATCACCCTGCCCGAGGGCGACGACGCGATCGACCAGGCCCTCACCGCCGCGCTCGCCGAGTACCGCGAGCTCCTCGGCGGCCGCGCGGTCGCGTCGCTGATCCGGCTGCCCAAGATGAGCCGCCGCGAGACCATGAGCGCCGCGCGGCTGCTCTCGACGATGATGAGCGCGGCCTACAGCGCCGACTACCGGCTGTTTCCGCTCGTGACCTTGACCCTGGTCAACCTGACCCTGGTCCACGGCTCGCTGCCAGAGTCGGCGTTTGGCTACGCCCACCACGGGACCTTCGTCGGCGCCGTGCTCGGCGACCACGCGACCGCCTACGAGTGGGGCAAGCTCGCGCTCGCGCTCGCGCGCGAGTACAGCGATCTCGCCCAGGAGGCCCGGGCCTCCAACATCGTCGCCGGCTTCCTGCTCCCGTGGCGGGTTCACGTCAACCAGTGCGAGGCGCTCAACGACCGCGGGCAGAAGGCCGCGGCCGAGTCCGGTCAGCTGCAGTTCGTCGGCTACATCCAGTACCAGCGCCAGCTCCTGCACATGTTCTCGGGCGCCTTGCTGACCCGGCTCGAGGTCGATCTCGCCCGCGCGCTCCCGCAGCTGCACGAGATCAACCACGTCTACGCCGCCAACGTCGTGCGCAGCATCCAGCTGATCGTCGCGGCGCTGCTCAGCGACCGCCCGCCCGGCGAGGTCCGCGAGCTCGGCGCGCTCGAGGCCGAGTTCCTCGCGAGCTGCCGCCAGAGCCACAGCTACATCGCGATCTGCGTCCATCACATCTACCGAGCCCAGGTCCAGTACCTCCACGGCGACCCCGCGGGCGCGATCGCGTCGATCAGCGCGAGCAAGGAGTTCTTGCCCTACGCGATCGGCCACGTCGCGCTCGCCGACCGCAATTTCTACCACTCGCTCGCGCTCGTCGCTGCGCTGCCCGACAGCCCCGAGCACCGCCGCCCGCTCGCGCTCGCGACCATCGAGCACAACCAACAACAGATGGCGATGTGGGCCGCGAGCGCGCCCGAGAACTTCGAGCACCGCCGCCTGCTCGTGGCCGCCGAGCTCGCCCGCTTCGACGGCGACATGCTCGCAGCCCTCGACCTCTACGAGCGCGCGATCGAGTGCGCCGCCGACCACGGCTTCGTCCACGTCCACGCCCTCGCCTCGGAGCTGGCCGCGCGGATGTGGATCACCCGCGGCAACCGACGCCTGGCCCTGCCCTTCCTCGGCGCCGCGATCACCAGCTACCGCCGGTGGGGCGCGCGAACCAAGCTCGGCCTGCTCGAGGCCGAGTTCCCCGAGATGTTCCGCGAGCTGACCCTGCCCCTGCGTGGCCGCCACGTCAGCGTGACCTCCGAGCCCTGGGCCGGGACCGGCAGCTCCCAGGCCCTCGACCTGGCCACGGTCACGCGCGCGTCGCAGGCGATCTCGAGCGAGATCGATCTCAATCGCCTGCTCGCCCGGATGATGCGGATCATCCTGCTCAACGCAGGCGCCAACCGGGGCTTTTTGATCCTCGAGGCCGAGGACGACTTTCGGATCGAGGCCGCGGCCAGCAGCGACCTCGACGAGGTCGAGGTCGACCACAAGCGGCCGCTGTCCGACGCCCAGCTGGCCGTCGGCATCGTCCGCCACGTGCTCCGCAGCGGTGAGAACGTGGTCCTCGAGGACGCCCATCGACGCGGGCCCTTCACCGACGACCCCCACGTCGCGCGGCGCCGGCTCAAGTCCGTCCTGTGCACGCCGATCCGCCACAAAGACGAGCTCGTCGGGGTCCTCTACCTCGAGAACGAGCACGCCGCGGCCGCGTTCACCGACTCGCGCACCGAGGTGCTCCAGATCTTGCTCTCGCAGGCCGCGATCTCGCTCGAGAACGCCCGCTACTACAACGAGCTCAAGACCCTCAACGCCGAGCTCCGGACCCGCGCCGACGAGCTCGCCGTGTCCAAGACCCGACTCGAGGCCGAGATCGCCGAGCGCGAGCGGGGCCAGGCCCAGCGCCTCCAGCTCGAGGCCCAGCTGCGCCAGTCCCAAAAGATGGAGGCGATCGGCCAGCTCGCCGGTGGGGTCGCGCATGACTTCAACAACCTCCTGACCACGATCCTGGGCTCGTCCGACGTGCTCGGGTCACGGATGCGGGCCCACGCCGACGACGATCCCGACGGGTTCGCGCGCAGCGGCGCTGGCGAGGTCCGGATCATCCGCGAGGCCGCCGAGCGCGGCGCCTCGCTCACCCGCCAGCTCCTGGCCTTCTCGCGCCGCCAGGTCCTCCAGCCCGAGACCCTCGACTTGAACGCGCTCGTCCGCCGCAGCGGCACGATCCTCGACCGCCTGCTCGGCGCCGCGCACCGACTCTCGGTCAAGCTCGCCGACGACCTCGGCCAGGTCCGCGTCGACCCGGGCCAGCTCGAGCAAGTCATCCTCAACCTGGTCATCAACGCCCGCGACGCGAGCGAGAGCGGCAAGGTCTGGCTCACGACCCGGGGCGTGCGCCTCGACGCGCCAGCTCCAGCCCAGCCCCAGGCCGTGCCCCCCGGCGACTGGGTCGTGCTCGACGTGACGGACACCGGCTCCGGCATGGATCGCCGGACCATCGCCCACATCTTCGAGCCCTTCTTCACGACCAAGGGCGTCGGCGAGGGCACCGGCCTCGGCCTCTCGACGGTCCTCGGCATCATGCAGCAGTCCGACGGCTTCGTGACCGTCACCAGCAAGCTCGGCGCCGGGACCACCTTCGAGATCTGGCTCCCGCGCGTCGCCAATGAGACCCGGGCCGAGCCCGCGCGGGCCGAGACCGAGGACCCCGACCCCAGCCTGAGCGAGGGCGGCGAGACCGTGCTCGTGGTCGAGGACGAGGCGCCGGTCCGCCGGACTGTCGAGCAGATCTTGCGGATGCACGGCTACACGGTGCTGACCGCCGAGGACGGCGCGGGCGCCCTCGAGCTGTGCGCGAGCCACGAGGGCGCGCTCGACCTGGTCCTGACCGACTTCGTCATGCCGCGCCTCGGCGGCCTCGACCTCGCCGCCAAGCTCCGCGTCGTCGAGCCCGACGCCAAGATCCTGTTCATGAGCGGCTTCACCGACGGGCAGCTGGCCAAAGACAAGATCGCCGCGCTCGGCGGCATCGAGCTGATCGAGAAGCCCTTCCGCGCGGCCGCCCTGCTCGAGCGAGTCCGCGAGCTCCTCGACAGGTAGCATCGTCGCTGACGCCCATGGGGCCACCCAAGCACATGCGCTCGAGCTCCTCTCCGAACGCGGCCGCCGCCGTGCCCTCGGCCTTCGCCGAGTGTCTACCCGACGTCGGGCTGACCCCCGCCCAGGTCCCGGCGATCCTCACGGCCGAGCGGTTCTCGCGTCGCCAGCTTCAGCTCGCCCGCGCGCGCCTGGCCGCGCTCACGCAGCCCGAGCCCGACAGCTGGCGCGCGACCGCGACCTTCGCGTTTGGATCGCTGGGCCGGCTCGAGGCCTCGCCGGAGTCAGACCTCGATCTCGCGTTCTTGTACGACGGCGCCCGGGTCGGTCGAGCCGCGGCCGAGGCCCAGCGCGAGCGCGTGCTCGCGAGCCTGGCCGAGTCCTTTGACGTGCCCCAAAAGACCTTCGCTCAGGCCGTGGATCTGCGCAGCCTGACCGACAACATCGGCGGCCACGCCGACACCAACGAGACCCTGACCTACCGCGCGCTGCTGCTGACCGAGGGCGCGTGGCTCGGCGGCGCCGGGCGGGCGACCAAGCGCGCGGTGTTTCGGGCCTACGCCGACGCCCAGATCTCTCGCGGCCGCTTCTTGACCTCGCTCGGCAACGATCTTCACCGCTACTACCGGACCTTGTGCATGGACTATCGCCACAAGGTCGAGGCCCTCGACAAGAGCTGGGCGATCCGCGTGCTCAAGCTTCGTCACTCACGCAAGCTCTGGCACCTCGCCAACCTCGCCTTGCAGTGCTGGGCCGTCGACGCGATCGACGACGACGCCTCGCGCGACGTGGCCCTGGCCTCGCGCGTCGGCTGGCCCTCGCTGCTGCGCCTGTTTGGCGCGCTCGACCACTTTGGCGCGCCCGAGCTCGCGCGCGAGCCCTTCTTGTGCTTCGACCGCTTCCTCGCCGCCCTCGCCAACGCGGAGGTTCGCGAGCAGCTGCGCGTGCTCGACTATGAAGAGCGGGACACCTCGCCGATCTACCGCGAGCTCCACGACAACGCCGCGTGCCTCGACGACGCCGCGGCCGCGGTCGTCGAGCTGCTGTTCGAGCGCTGCCGCGCGTTCATGGTCCGCTTTTGTATCTTGTGAAGTTAGCGGGGGTCCTCGAGCCGGGCGCAGGTCTCGTCGATGACGGTCGCGAGCCCCTCGGTCTCGATCGGGCGCTGATCGGGGCCGACGACGACCTCACCGAGCCACACGACCGCCTCCATGCGATCTCCGAACACGCGCATCGGGAACCGGTCACCGACGACCGTGGCCCGGACCTGCGCCCGGACCTCGGCGAAGATGGCCTCGAAGGTCGAGAGCGCCTGCGCCAGCCACGGCTTGTCGCCCTCGAAGGACACGGCCACGGCCTGGAGCCGATCGCCGAGCGAGGACAGCCCCCGCACAATTCGTCGCCGCGTGTTGATCTTGGGCAGCTCGCCCTCGCCGAGCGCGACCAAGAGCAGCGCGACCCCCTGGGGCTGGTCGCGCGCCATCGCCTCGAGCCCGTCACGCAGCTCGACGAGGGGCGCGTCGTCGAGCTGCCCCGCGGTGATCCAGACCAGGACCGCCCCGCAGCGAACGGCCAGCTGCTCGCCAGCCTCGATCACGATCGCGTCAGCTTCGATCACGCCCGCGATGTTAACACGCCCAGACGCTTCGACCTCGGCCTTCGTGGCCGCCCCTGGCCCGAGCCCAAAGCTCGCCGTGATCGATTTTTCGCGCAGCGAGGTCTGGCAGCGAGGTCTGGCAGCGAGGTCTGGCAGCGGGCTGCTAGAGGCTACGGATCCACTGCTCGCGCTCGAGCCCGAGCTCGCGCCCGAGCGCGGCCTCGACCTCGGCGATGAAGCGCTTCGCGTCCTGGGGGTAGCCCGCCGTCGCGCGCAGGCTCGGCACGCGCGCGATGAAGTAGCGGTTGAACGCGCGCAGGATCAGCTCGCGCAGGTACTTGGCCAGGATCGAGGCCCACGAGATCCGCGGGTCCAGGCGATCGCCGCCCATCACGAAGCCGAGCTCGACCTCGCGCGCGTCGGCCCCCGACAGGCTCAGCTCGTAGCAGCTGAGGTCGCGGCGCTCGCCGATCCGCTCGAGGGTCACCGAGCCCCCGCCCGCGCTCGGCTCGGGAAAGGCCCGGTGTAGCGGCTCGAGGTAGGCCTGGCGACCGCCAGCCTTGTCGCACCAGACCGCGAAGCGCCGCGCGTCGATCTCGTCGAGGGCGAGCTTGGCCATGCGCAGGACCGCGTGGGTCGCCCAGGTGTTCTTGGTGCCCTCGCGGGCGTGCTCGGCCTCGAGCTCACGGTTGACCCGCGCCGCCCCGACGACGTCGGCGCGGTACCACAGCGGCGTGATCCCGGCCGCGCGGGCGGCCGCGGCCAGCTGCGCGCTCGCGGCCTCGATCGCCCCGCGCTCGCTCGTGATCGGCAGCGCCTCGTCGAGCGCCGCCCACCACGGCGCGCGGCGATCTTCGGCCAGCTCGAACTCGCCCACGCCGACGAGCTCGAGCAGCTCGGCGACGCTGCCCGGGACCCGGCCGTGGATCCACGCGACCGTCGCCAGCGCCGTCCGCTCGATCCGCGCGAGCTTGCGCGAGCCGGTGTGGATCTTCTTGCTGTCGCCGACCTCCAGCCGGCCGTCGCGGACCCCGGGGGGCCCGACGGCTGCAGCCAGCGGCCCACGCAGATCATCGCTGGGGCTGCCCGCCCCTCGACTCGCCCCCTTGGTCGAGCGCGTGGCGAAGCCGGCCACGACCAGCGGGCCGAGGGTCGGCCCGAGCCCGGCCTCGTCGAAGCCCACGCGCACGAGCCCGCCGCTCACGCCCAGCTCACTTGCCCGACGCCCGCTCGCGGCAGGCGTCGATGAAGCGCTCGAACACCGGGTTGCCGGGGCTGCGGTGGGGGCCGCCCACCTCCGAGCCGTCGAGCCACTCGGGGTGCCACTGGACCCCCGCGACCCAACGATCGCCGCGGATGTCCTCGACGGCCTCGACGATCCCGTCGGGCGCCCGCGCCGACACCTCGAGGGTGTCCGCGACCTGCTTGAGCGCCTGGTGGTGGATCGTGTTGGTCAGCAGCCCGGGCCCGCCGGTCTCGGGATCGGTGAACTGCTCGCCCTCGAAGACCGCGGAGATCCACGAGTCGCGCTCGAGCCTGACGCCGTGCTCGATGCCCTCGTACTGGTGCCAGTCGCGGTGGACGAGGCTGTCGGCGACCTGGGTCTGGATGTCCTGGTAGAGGCTGCCGCCGAGCGCGACGTTGAGCAGCTGGATGCCCCGACACACGCCCAAGATCGGCTTGCCGAGCGCGAGCGCGACCTCGACGGCGGCGAGCTCGTGGCGGTCGCGGACCGCGTCGCCGCTCCACTCGGGCCGCAGCGGCTCCTCGCCGTAGGAGCTCGGCGCCACGTCGGCGCCGCCTTGCAAGAGCAGCCCGTCGGAGGCCGCGATCGCCTGCTCGAGGGCCTCGCGCTCGCGCAGATCCAGCAGCTGGATCGGGAGCCCGCCCCCGCGCCAGACCGCGTGGGCCATCTTCTGCTCGCTGAACTGCAGGGCCTTGCCCTTGAACAGCCGCCGGTCCGGATCCTCGTGGAGGATGCAGGCCGTCAGCGCGATCCGAGGCCGCGCGTCGTGACGCACGCTCACGCTGCCCCCCGCTCGCCGAGGCCCGAGCGCTCGAGCAGCGCGTCGAGATCGGGGTCGCGCCCGCGGAACTCGCGGTAGAGCTCGGCCGGGTCGCGGCTGTCGCCCCGGGCCAGGATCAGCTCGCGGAAGCGCTGGCCGACCTCGCGGCTGAACACCCCCGCGTCCTTGAATTGCGCGAAGGCGTCGGCGTCGAGGACCTCGGCCCACTTGTAGCTGTAGTAGCCCGAGGCGTAGGCGACCGACGACGCGAACAGGTGGGTGAAGCCGCAGATCATCGCGTAGTTCTCGGGCAGCGGCGCGACGGAGAAGGGCTGCAGCTGCGCGTTGGCGTACGCGAGCACCGGCTCATGCTCGTCGCCCGCGAGCAGCCGCGGCGCGAAGTCGAGGTGGAGCGCGAGATCGAGGCTCGCGAAGCCGAGCTGGCGCATCATCGCGCTGGCGCTGCGGAAGTTGCGGGCGCGGATCATCTTGTCGAACAGCTCGTCGGGGATCGGCGCGCCGGTCTCGTGGTGGCGCGCGAACAGATCGAGCGACGCTCGCTCCCAGCACCAGTTCTCCATGATCTGCGAGGGCAGCTCGACGAAGTCCCAGGCCACGTTGGTGCCCGCGAGGCTCCGAACCTCGACCTCGCTCAGGAGGTGGTGCAGGAGGTGGCCGAACTCGTGGAAGACCGTCTCGACCTCGCGGTGGGTCAAGAGCGCGGGCTTGTCGCCGAGCGGCTCGCTGAGGTTGGCGCAGATCAGGCCCAGGTGCGGGCGGCCCTCGCTCGGGAGCCCGGTGATCAGGTGGTTCATCCACGCGCCGCCGCGCTTGTCCTCGCGCGGGTGGAGATCCGCGAAGAAGCTGCCGAGCTCGCGCTCGCCCTCGCAGACCCGATAGGTGCGGACGTCCGGGTGCCAGGTCGGGAGCGCGTCGGTCGGCTCGACGCGGATGCCGTAGAGGCGGTGGACGAGCTCGAACATCCCGTCGAGCACGGCCTCGAGCCCGAAGTAGGGGCGCAGCTGCTCCTCGTCGAAGTCGTAGAGGGCCCGGCGCTGCTGCTCGGCCCAGTAAGACACGTCCCAGCCGGCGAGCTCGGCGGGCGCGGGCTCGCCCCGCTCGCGCAAGGTGGCGGCGCGAAACTCGATGAGCTCGGCGGTCTCGCGGGCGAAGAAGGGCTCGGTCCGCTGGCGCAGATCGTTGATGAAGGCCCGGGCCGTGGCGCCGCGCTTGGCCATGCGGTCTTCGAGCACGAGGTCGGCGAAGCTCTCGTACCCGAGGACCGCGGCCTTGTCCGCGCGCAGGCGCAGGATCTGCTCGATCAGCCCGCGGTTGTCCCGCTCACCGCTGCTCGCCCGCGTCGCGTAGGCCAGCCAGACCTCGCGCCGGATCTCGCGGTCGTCGAGGTAGGTCAGCAGCGGGATCATCGAGGGCGCGTGGAGGGTGAAGCGCCAGCCGTCGACGCCCTTGGCCTCGGCCGCGACCCTGGCCGCCGCGCGGGCGCTCTCGGGCAGCCCGGCGAGCTTGGCCTCGTCGGTGATGATCAGCTCGTAGTCGTTGGTCGCGTCGAGCACGTGCTGGCTGAACTTGGTCGTGATCTGGGCCAGCTCGACGTCGATGTCGGCGACGCGCTGCTTGTTCGCGTCGTCGAGCTCGGCGCCGTTGCGCCGGAACGCGTCGAGCAGCTTGGTCAGCAGCCGCGCGTGGGTTGGATCGAGCTCGCGGGCCTCGGCGGTCTCGGCGAACTCGCGCAGGGCCGCGTAGAGCCCCGGGTGCTGGTACACGCGCGAGCTGAACACGCTGACCTTGGGCTGCACGAGCTCGTAGGCCGCGCGCAGCTCGGGCGTGGTCGCGACGGACTCGAGGTGCCCGACGATCCCCATCGCCCACTCGAGCCCGCGGCCGAGCTCCTCGAAGGCGTCGAGGGTGTTGGCCTTGGTCCGGGTCGCGCCCGCACCGGGCGGCAGCGCGACGATGGCCTGGAGCTCGGCCTCGGCTTCGGCGAGGAGCTGGTCGATCGCGGGCTCGACCTGGGTCGCCTCGATCTCGGCAAAGACAATGTCGAATCGCTCGCGCACGAGCGGGTTGGCCTCGGAGGTCATTGATCGCTTTTTTGGCGCTCACGAGGCCCGAGCGCAAGCAAGAACTTGGACCGCCGCCCGCGCGCGGCCACGGAGCGGCCAAACCGGCGGCGAGCGCCAGCCGAGCTCAGGGTTTGGGTCCCGCGCGGCCGATCTGCGCCTTGGTCAGGCTGCCGACGCTGCTATTGTTTTGCCATGGCCGACGAGCCCAGCTCCGGTCTGTCCGTCGTCCTCGCTGGCGGCGGCTGCAAGACCTTCTGGGGCATGGGGGTGCTGCGCGCGCTCGACGATCTGCTCCCGCCCGTGCAAGATTGGGCAGGGACCAGCGCGGGCGCGGTCATGTGCCTGGTCCGGGTCAGCGGCCGCGTCGACGAGTGCTACGAGTACTTCCTCGACGTCACGGCCAACAACCCGCGCAATTTTTATCCTGGCCGCGTGTTCGGTGGCGGCCCCGTCTTCCCCCACGACTCGATCGTGCGCAGGACCCTGCGCTTCATCATGGCCGACGGAGGCTTCGCGGCGATCCGTCGGGCCGAGCCCGTTCACATCTTGATGTCCTACCTCACCGCTGGCCGCCCGGCGCTGCGGACCGGGCTGGCCGCGCTGCGAAATTTCGAGCGACGAGCCCGCGCCGGTCGCCTCCACGGCCCACTGAAGCCGCCGCCGGGGCTCGGCGCCCAGATCGTCCGCTCGACCGACGCCATGGATCCCGATCAGCTGCTCGACTGGGTCGTGCGGTCCTCGTCGACGCCCCCGGTCACGCCGCTGCTGCATCGCGGCGGACGTCGCTACCTCGACGGCGCGCTGATCGACAACGCCCCGATCCGGGCCCTGCCCGAGGCCGCCCGCAGGGGCCGGATCCTCGTGCTGCTGAGCAGCCCGAGCAAGGTCGCGCGTCGGTGGCTGCGCCTGCCCGAGGGCGGGCGCGTGCTCTACCTCGCGCCCGCCGACGAGCTCCCGGTTTCGACCTGGGACTACACCTCGCCCGACAACATCGCCGCCACCTACGAGCTCGGCCAGCGCGACGGGGAGCTGCTGCGACAGCGGGTGGTGAGCCTGCTCGAGGGCTGAGTGTCGGCGCCGCGCGCGAGCTTCGGGCTTTGAGATCGCGTGGATCGCGGACCCCGCTCCACCTGCGAGGGTCGCCCGGCCGCCACGACCTGGCGGAGCGGCTCCTTCGGGGTCCGCGCGAAGCCGAGACCGCGCAAAACGCGAAAATCGAGGCTCGGCCTGCGACCCCGATGCCGAGCGCGCGGCGGACTTGCTCGCGAGCTTGTTCCCGACGGGTCTGTCCTTTTTGACCTCCACCTACGAGGTCGAGTGGCTTCACAGCCGCATGCTGCTCGAACGCATCGAGCGAGAAAAGCTCGACCAACCCTCGTCGAATTGGCCGGCGAGCGCTTCATGGTCGCCGTACGAAAGGCCCACTTCGCCCTCGGCGAGGGCCTCGGACTCGACGAGGACTCCGAGGCCGAGGCCCCCGCCGTCGGTGAGCGCGTCGCGGCCCTCGCCGAGGCGATCGCCGACTACGGTCGAGTGCTCGGCGGCCGGGTCAAGAAGCACGACCCGGCCTCCCGCGCCCGCTTCATCACCGCGATGGCCCCGCTCGACGCCCACCGGGCCCGGTACCGACGCGGCAGCACGACCAGCGCCGACGCAGACGAGCCGGCCGAGCTCCCCGACGAGCTCCCCGACGAGGACGACGAGCTCGACATCGAC
>NZ_PVNK01000295.1 GCF_002994615.1 Enhygromyxa salina
GCCGAGCCCCTCGCCCCGCCCCTCGACGACGGCCAGCTCGACCTCGACGCGGGCCTGAAGATCTTCGACCACGAGGACTTTCGGCCCGGCCAGCGCGAGGCGGTCGAGACCCTGCTCGAGCAGCGCCGCCTGCTCCTGGTCGCGCCGACCGGCGGCGGCAAGAGCCTGACCTACCAGCTGCCCGCGGCGCTGCTGCCCGGCACGACCCTGGTCATCTCGCCGCTGATCGCCCTGATGCACGATCAGGTCGCGAGCCTCCAGGCCGCGGGCGTCCCCGCGACCTTCCTGGCCTCGACCCTCGACAGCGACGAGCTGCGCCAGCGCATGCGCGACATCGCCAGGGGCGCCTACAAGCTGGTCTACGTCGCGCCCGAGCGCCTGACCCATGGCGGCTTTCGCGGGCTGCTCTCGCGCATCGAGGTCCCCCTCGTCGCCGTCGACGAGGCCCACTGCATCTCCGAGTGGGGCCACGACTTTCGCCCGGAGTACATGCAGATCGGCGAGTTCATCCGCTCGCTCCCGGGCGAGACCATGGTCCTGGCGTGCACGGCCACGGCCACGCCGATCGTCCGCGACGAGGTCCTGGCCAAGCTCCACCTCGGCGCCAAGACCCCGCAGATCGTCCGCGGCTTCGCCCGGCCCAACCTGCGCCTGCGCGCGGTCGAGGCCGGGCGCCCGGCCGATCGCCGAGCCGCCGTCGACGAGCTCCTGCGCCAGACCCTCGGGCGCCCGGGCAGCGACAGCGGGGCCGCGATCGTCTACGCGCCAACCCGCAAGATCACCGAGCAAGAGGCCGCGCGGCTCCACAAGCTCGGCTGGAAGTGCCAGGCCTACCACGCCGGGCTCCGGGGCGAGCTGCGCGAGACCGTGCAAAAGGCCTTCTCCGCGGGCGCGCTCGAGGTCGTGGTCGCGACCAACGCCTTCGGCATGGGCATCGACCGCGCCGACGTCCGCGCGGTCATCCACTGGGGCCCGCCGGGCTCGATCGAGGCCTACTACCAAGAGGTCGGTCGCGCCGGTCGCGACGGCGAGCCGGCCTGGGGCCTGATGATCTACTCCTCGCAAGATCTGCCCTTGCGTCGGCGCCTGCTCGAGTACGACATCGACGGCCGCGCGCCCGACCCCGAGGTCGTCGAGCACAAGTGGGGCATGTTCCTCGAGCTGATCCGCTGGGCCGAGAGCGGGACCTGCCGCCACGACGCGATCTTGCGCTACTTCGGCGACGAGGCCGAGCTGCTCGAGGGCTGCGGCCACTGCGACGTGTGCGAGGCCCTCGGCGACGGTCAAGAGTCCGAGTTCGACGACGAGCAGACCACCTTGATCGTGCGCAAGGCCCTGTCTGGCGTCGCGCGGATCCACTGGACCTACGGCCTGACCGCGGCCGTCAAGCTCCTCGTCGGCGCCGACGATCCCCGGCTCCAGCGTGGCGGCCTCGATCGGACCACGACCTTTGGCGTGCTCTCGGAATTTCCCGAGCACTGGGTCAAGAAGCTCCTGCACCGCTGCGTCGCCGCGGGCTGGGTCGAGTTCAGCCCGGGGGATCGTCCGCTGGCGGTCCTGTCCGAGACCGGTCGCGCCGTGATGAAGGCCGAGCGACCGGCCCGGATCGTGCTCCCGTCCACGGACCTGCCCGAGCGCCGCGCGCGGTCCCGCGAGCGCAAGCCGAGCACCGACGGGACCGAGCTCGACGCCGCCGCGCAGGCGCTGTTCGAGCACCTGCGCGCCCATCGGCTCGAGGTCTCGAAGGTCGAGGAGGTCCCCCCCTACGTCGTCGCCAGTGATCGGACCCTGCGCGAGGTCGCGCTGCTGCGGCCCAAGTCGCTCCACGAGCTCCAGCAAGCCCACGGCATCGGTCCGACCAAGGCCCAGCGCTACGGCGAGGGCTTGCTCGACGTGGTCCGGGAGTTTGGCTAGGCCCATGGACGAGCGTCAGCGCGGCTTGCTTCGCTCGTGGGAGCTCGGTGAGCTCCCGGTCGAGGACTTTCGTCGCTCGTTCCCGGCGGCGCAGCTCGACGATCCCGCCTGGCTCGAGGCCGAGCTCGCCGAGGCGCTGCGCTCGGGCACGTCCGAGGCCCTCGACGACGTGGCGCAGCTCGTGTTGCTGAGCACCGCTCGCAACGTCGACCTGAAGAATCGGCTGCTCGTGACCCCGGGCCACCGTCACCACCAGGCGATCGCCAGGTCCCTCCAGGCGATCGCCGATCCGTCGACGGTCGCGTTCGTGCGCCGGGCGCTGCAGCTCGGCTACGAGCACCTCGAGTACACCGCGTCGGAGCCGGATGTGATCACGAAGTGGTTCAGCTGGCTGCTGTTCGAGATCGGGACCCGCGAGGCGATCGAGGTCATGCGGGAGTTCGCCGGGTCGCGAGACCAGGCGGTCGCCGACGAGATGCGCTACCGCCTCGCAAAGCTCTCGCAGTGAGCGCCCGGCTCCACGCTCAGCTCAGCCACGGGCAAATCGAGGCGAAAGCGAGTCCACTGCCCGCGCTCGGTCTCGACGCTGAGCTCCCCACCGTGGTCGTGGGCGATGCCGTGAGACACCGACAGCCCCAGCCCCGTGCCCTGGTCGCGACCTTTGGTCGTGAAGAAGGGGTCGAAGATCCGGGGCAGCACGTCGGGCGAGATTCCGGGGCCATGATCCTCGACGATCAGCCGCAGCCAGCGGCGATCGGGCGGGTCTTTGGTCACCACCTCGGACCGGATCTCGATGACCTTGCGCTCGTCGTAGCCGCAGTAGCGCTCGTTGAGCGCGTCGCGGGCGTTGGTCACCAGGTTCATGATGATCTGCTGGATCTGCTGGACGCGGCAGCTGACCACGGGCAGCCCGGCCGGGATCTCGACGGTGATCTGGATGTGGTCTTTTCGCATGACCGCGCGGATCAGCGAGAGCGTGGTCTCGATCAACTCGCGGATGTCGATGTCCTCGATCCGCGCCTCTCGCTCCTGGCGTGAGAACTGGAGCAGGTTGCGAACGATGCGCGCGACGCGGTTGGACTCTTTGGTGATCTCGCCGGCGAACTCATGGACGAGCTCGTGCTGCTCGACGTTATCGGCGATCAGCTCGGCGTAGTTGAGGATGCCCTGGACCGGGTTGTTGATCTCGTGGGCGACGCCGCTGGCGAGGGTCCCGACCGACTCGAGCCGCTGCTGCTGGCGCAGCTGGGCCTCGAGCGAGTGCCGCTCGGCGTCGGCGATCTTGCGCTCGGTGATGTCGGTCGCGACGACCACCGCGTGGCGAGCTCCGTCGCCGATCTCGCCCTCGCCCTCGACCTCAATTGGCGCGAGCCGGGCGACATACCAACGCGGCGGCCCGCCCTCGAGCTCGACCTCGAGCTCGAGCTCGCGCTGGACACCCTCGCGCAGGACCCCGCTCACGGCCGCGCGCCAGCCCTCGACCGAGGCCGCGCCGAGCAAGCGCTCGAAGGGGATCTTGCCGTGGGTCTCGGCGCCGCTGGCCGCGTGCGCGAGCGGAGCCCGAGCCCGGCTCGCGAGCCGGGCGCGGTTGATGAACTCGACCTCGCCGCGCTCGTTGAGCAGCGCGATGATGTCGGGCGCCCCGTCGACGAGCGAGCGCCAGCGGGCCTCGCTCCGGCGCAGGGCGGCGTAGAGCCGCGCGTTGTCGAGGGCGCTCGCGGCCTGGCCGGCGATCAGCTCGAGGCCCTCGAGCCGCTCGGGCGAGAAGCAGTAGGCGCTGAGGCGGTTCTCGAGCACGAGCGCGCCGACGCTGCGCTTGGCCTTGAGGATCGGCAGGCCGAGCAGCGACTGGACCTCGGTCTGGACCACGTAGGCGTCGTCGGCGAAGCGCGGGTCCGTGCGCGCGTCGTCGAGGACCAGGGCCTGCTCGGTCCGGACGACGAAGTTGACCAGCGAGGTCGGGCACAGCGTCGTGGCCGAGGTCAGCGCAACCGGGGTCTCGAAGATGTGACGCTCACCGTCGACGGTCGCCTCGGCGACGACGCCCATGACCCCGTCTCGCTCGAGCAGCAACACGCCCCGGTCGGCGCCCGCGTTGGTGATCGCGGCGTCGAGGACCCGCGCGACGACCTCGTCGAGGCGGAGATCCTCGGCCATCACCCGCACGGCCCGAAGCACGCTCTCGAAGTCGAGCGACTCCGAGTTGGTCGCGGTGCTCCGGGTCCGCCCGCGCCTCGCGGGGCGGTAGCCGCCAGGTTGCTTGGCCTCGAAGAGGCCGGAGGTGCCAGAGGTGCCGGAGTCGCCGGAGTCGACCCCAGGGCCGAGCTCGGCCTCGAGCGCAGCGATCTTGTCGGACCGCAGGCCCGAGTCTTGGAGACGATTGCGAAATTGCTCGGGATGAGCCTGGACGAGCTGGGCGAGCTTGGCCGTGGCCCCCCACGCCTCGTAGGCTTCCCACGCCCGATCGCGGGCGCCGCTCGCAAACGCGGCCAGGCCCTCGCGCTCGGCGACCCCCGCGAGCGCCTCGCTGGCCAGGCCCTGGACCCAGCGACAGCCCTGCGTGGCGGCGTGGCTGCGGGCCCGCTCGAGCGAGCGCATCGCGGCGTCGGGCCGGCCACGAAGCGAGGCCTGAAGACCGCGGGCGAGGTCGCGGTAGTGAGCGTAGTTCTCGGGGCAGTCCCGCGCCCAACGCTCGATGATCCGCCGACCCCTGCGCATCGCCGCGTAGACCGGGGGTCGGACCGAGCCCGCGGTCTGGATGACGCTCGCGGCCGCGACCACGGCCGTCAGCGCCACCCGCGGCACGACCCAGCTGCCGAGCATGACCCGCTCGACGTCGTCGATGATCTCGACCGTGAGCTCGGCGGCCGCGCGGGCGTCACCGAGCAGCAAGTGGACCATCGATTGGTTGGCGAACGCGGCGTAGATCGAGACCCGGCTGCCGCCGCGGCGCTCGACGACCTCGGGCTCGAGCGCGGTCCGGACCTCGCTGTCGTCGCCGTCATCCTCGCCCTCGCCCTCGCCCTCGCCGCCCGCAAGCATGACCGTGAGCCCCCGAAGCATCCACGCGGCCAGGACCAGCTCGCGCGAGCCCCAGCGGCCAATGTCGCGCTCGAGCCGCTCGCTTCGGCGTCGAAGGACACGCAGGTGGGTCCCGACCTCGAGGTGCATCGGCAGGCCGAGCGCGCCCATGTAGCCGGCGTTTTCGAAGTCCCCGAGCTCGAGCGCGCGCGCGTAGGCGGCGTCGAGGCGCGCGAGCGGCTCGGCGAAGGGCCGGCCGAGGTGCCACACGAACAGGTAGGCGCCGGCCTCGACCCGCGCGCGGGACGGGGCCATCGGCACGCGCTCGACCAGGGCGAGGGCCTGCTCGCACAGACGAATCGCGTCGTCGACCCTGCGCAGCCCCGGGCCCACGCCGAGCGCGAGCTGGACGAGGGCGTGCGCGCAGGTCGGGTGGAAGCCGTGGGCGAGGAACAGGCGGACGTGGACGCCCGTGAGCAGCATCAAGAGGCTCGGGTCGGCGACGTAGGCCGCGGCCGTGGCCGCCGACACGATGGTCATGGCCGCGCCGACGGCCGGGTCCTCGCAGTCGGGCGTCGCGATCAGCTGCGCGGTGCTGCGCCCGCGCATCGACAGCCACGCCCGGACCAGCCCGACGCGAACCCGGGCCGGGCTGGCCTCGCGCGGGACCCCGTGACCGCAGCGAGCGAGAGCCTCACGAGCGAGGGCGAGGGCGAGCTCGGGCCGATCGGCGAGGGTCAGCAAGCGAACGCGACGGGCCGCGATGCGGCCGTAGTCGGCGATGTGGAGGGGCCAGCTCAGCAGCTCAGCGAAGCCCTCGTCGGCCTCCTCGCCGCGCCGGGTCTGGGCCAACACCTGCGCGCGCCCAAACGCGAGGCCGACCACGAGCGCGTAGTGTGGCGCGGCCTGGCCCCGCTCGACGGCCGCCTCGCGCTCGGTCGCCGTGAGCTCGACGCCGACGTCGAGGTAGCGCAGCGCCCCGTCGTAGGCGGCCGCTTCGAGCGCCCGGGTCCCGGCGCGCAGGTTGAGGGCGGCGAGCTCGATCCGCAGGCTGTCGTCGAGCTCGGCTTCGGGCAGGCCAGCGTCGAGATGATCGACGACCGCGAACAGCCGCTCCTCGCTGATCTCGCCCGCGCGCGCGCGCTCGTGCTGAGCGATCCGCCAGTGCTGGCGCCGACGCTCGGGCCCGGGCAGCTGCTCGTAGGCCGCGTCGCGGATGCGGTCGTGGGCGAAGCGATACTCGCGGCCGACGAGCGCGAGCAGCCCGCGCTCGACGAGCTCGTAGAGGGTCGGCGCGAGCTCCGAGCGCGGCTTGTCGCTGACGATCTCGAGCGCGGCCATGTCGAAGCGCGTGCCCACGCAGGCGGCCCGCGCGAGCAGCTCACGGGCCGGCTCGGCGAGCTCGGTGAGCTTGACCCGCATGACCTCGGCCACGTCGTCGGGGATGTCCGCGGCCGCGACCGCGCCCTCGTCCCAGACCCACCCGCGCTCGCCGAGCCGAAACAAGCCTCGATCTGCGAGGTGGGCCAGAAACTGGCGGATGAACAGGGGGTTGTTGCCCGTCTTGCGCCCGACGATCTGAGCGAGGCCACGCAGCTCTGGAGCCGGCCGGCCGAGGGTGTCGGCCAAAAGGCTCTCGACGGCCGCCGCCGGGAGCTCGCGCAGGTGGGTGACCCGAACCCGGCGGTGGTCGGCGAGGACCTCAATCAACGCGCGCAGCGGATCCCCGGGCTCGAGCTTTTCGCCGACGAAGGTGCCGAGGATCAGCAGCGCCCCCCGCCGCCCGCTCTCGATCAGCGACTGCAGCAGGGCGAGGCTGCTGCGGTCAGCCAGGTGCAGATCATCGAGGACCATGACCAGCGGCTGACCGGCGTCGCACAGCGCGAACACCAGGCGCCCGACCGCGAGGTGGAGGCGATTGCGAGCCTCGCGGGGCTCGAGCTCCGGGACCACCGGCTGCTCGCCGAGGACCAGCTCGAGGGTCGGGACCAGGTCACAGACGATCCGCCCGAGGTCACCGAGCGCGTCGCTCAGGCGCTCGCGCCAGCGCTCGAGCCGGTCCTCGCGCTCGGTCAAGATCTGCTCGACCAGGGCCCCGAAGGCGTCGATGAAGGCGGAGTAGGGCGCCTCGTGGAACGCGTCGAACTTGCCCCGCGCGAGGTAGCCCCCGGAGCCCGCGACCGGGCCCTCGAAGTTCGCGAGCAGGGCCGACTTTCCGACCCCCGAGGGGCCCGCGAGGAGCACCACCCGCGCCGTCCCTGTCCGCATGACTCGCTCGAGCTCCTCGACGAGCTCGTGGCGCTCCTGCATCCGCCCGTAGAGCTGGTGGGGCAGCTGGAGGCTGCGCGGGAAGTCCTCGCGCCCGAGGATCAAGCCGCGCGCGTCCTGGCCGAGCTCGACGAGCTCACGGAGCTTACGCAGATCCGCGCTGAGCCCGAGCGCGGTCTGGTAGCGGTGCTCCGGGGCCTTCTCGAGCAGCTTGAGGACCATGCGCGAGACCCCCTCGGGCAGGTCTGGGCGCCGGCTCTGCGGCGGATCGGGGGTGCGGGCGAGGTGGGCGTGGATCAGGTCGAGGGGCGCGGAGAACTCGAAGGGACGCCGGCCGGTCAGGAGCTCGTAGAAGGTCACTCCGAGCGAGTAGAGATCGCTGCGGAAGTCGACGCTGCGCCCGGTCCGGCCGGTCTGCTCGGGCGACAGGTAGGGCAGCGTGCCCTCGACCACCGCCGGGTCGTAGATGTGGCGGCGCTCGGCGTCGAGCAAGACCGAGATGCCAAAGTCGGCCAGGTGCACGCGGCCGCTGTCGGGGTCGATCAGGATGTTGGTCGGCTTGAGGTCGCGGTGGATGATGCGCTTGGCGTGGACGCGCCCGAGCACCTCGGCGACCTGGACGGCGATCGAGAAGAAGCGCTCGAGCGCGAGGGGCTGCCGCTCGGCGTACTCGGCTAGGTCCTGACCGGGGACGCGCTCGAGCAGCAACACGAGCTGATCGCCGACGCGCTCGAGCGCGAGCGCCTTGACGACGCCCTCGATGTCGAGCGCCTCGATCAACGCGAACTCGTGCTCGACGCGGGCCTCGACGTCATCGCCCGCGAGCTCGAAGACCTTGGCGATCACCGCCCGATCATCACCGTCGCATACGGCCTCGTAGACGCTGGCGTGATCCGAAGACCGCAGCAATCGCACGCGACGATAGCCATTGAGCGGAAACCCCATCTGGTTTCGCGATGGTACTGCACGCGCTACGCGTCTCGGCCCCTAAAATCTCCGAAGCTTGCACCCGCGTGCCACTGGTCTTCGGACCCCGCGCTGTATCTGCGCCGACCGTGACACCCCGCCGCAACACCAGCGCGAGCGGGACTCGTCGCGTCGGCTGTCCGACACGGACACCGATATTGAGTACCTAGCAGCCCGGGGTGCTAGCAGCCCGTGATGCATTGCACCCCGGGCTGCTAGGCTAGAAATCGCCGACCAGTTGGATCACGAAGCGGTCGTTGTAGAGCTGGTTGGCGCGCCCACCATCCTCGCGGATCAGGGTGTAATCCGCCTTGATCGTGAAGCGCGGGACGACCAGCCAGCGCAGCCCGAAGCTGTGGCCGAGCTGGGTCTCGTCGTAGGCGTAGGCGTCGGCGTGATCCGACACGAGCGGGACCTCGCCGTCGGGTCCGGGGGCGACCCCGGGTACGTCGAGATCCGGGTCGGCCCAGTCGATCCGGTACTGCAGCATCACGCCGGGCAGGTTGCTGTGCTTGCGTCGATACAGCGGCTGGGCGATCTGGGCGTAACCGCCCATGACCCAGCGATCGGCGAAGGCCTGGTCCTGGCCCGCCCGGGGCTCGGGCGCCGCGTCGGCGCCGACGATGAACTCGCCGCGCATCATCGGCAGGGGGTACGAGCTCGCGATCATGCGGTCGAAGTCGAGGGCGAGGTGGGCCCCGGCTCGCCAGCTCGTCGCCTGCGGGACGTCGATCGTGGACTTGCCCTCGATGCGCTCGTCGAAGTCGAGCAGGCGCGGGTGCTTGCCCCAGACGATCGAGCCGCCGAGCTGGAGATCGGCCAGCGGGAACACGCTCAGGCGCGCGATCAGTGACTTGTTCTGGTTGTTGTCCGGGCCGACGCCGAGGAAGCCGAGATCGGCCCGGGGGTCCTCGCCGAACACCCCCGCGCTCGCGTCGAGTCCGAGCTCCTCGGGCCGACGGACCCGCTCGCAGGGCGCGACGATGCCCCCGGGCGTGTACAGCGAGTCGGTCCAGCGGGTCTGGGTGCAGGCGTCACCGTTGATCACGCCGAGGTCGATCTCGAGCGGCCGGATCGGCTTGTGCTCTCGAAAGGTCGGGCGGAATTTGAGCACCGCCCCGATGTCGCTCCAGGTGCCCGGGTAGACCCGGCCGTTGGTCATCGAGCGCGGCCGCGTGGTGAACCAGTTGACCGGGGCCGCGTGCTCCTCGTCCTCGATCCCGAACGGCACGATGAACACCCCGGCGGTGATCTTGAAGCCCTCACGCAACCATCGCGGGCTACGCTTGGCCCAGAAAAAGGGGTTGATCTCGAGCGCCGCCGACTCGACGAGCAAGTCGCGGCGCGCGGGCGCGAGGATGTCTTCGGTCCCGGCCGTGATCCGGGGGATCGACAGGTACTCGAGGGACAGGCGAGCGTAGACGGCGTCGGCCCAGATCGCGGCGCCGACGTAGAGCGTGGCCGTGCCCGCGCCGAAGAAGGGCAAGGGCGCGACCCGTTCGAAGTTCCCGGCGTCGGTCAGCGCGCGGGTGTTGGTCCGCTCGGTCGTGATGAACGACGCGCCGACGAAGCCGCGCAGCTGAACGATCCCGCCGCCGCCCGGGCCGGTCTCGCCGAGCTTGCCGGGGTCGAAGAAGCTGCCGCCCTCGCTGCCCGCGGGGCCACGCTCGGGGTCGAAGCGAACCACCGGGCGCCTGGTGTCGGGCTCGCTCGCAGACTCGGGGTCGGGAGCCGCGGCCGCGTCGGGATCGCGCGAGGGCAGCTCCTCGATCTCCGGCATCGGCGGCGCGCTCGAGCTGCTCGACTCCGCCTCGACGCCGCCCGCGGTCTCCCCCGCGAAGAAGCCGGGCTCGGCTCCGCTGCCCTCGGGTGGCGCGTCGCCGGGCGGCGAAGCGGGCTCGGGCGCCGAAGCGGGCTCGGGCGGCGCGTCGTCCTCCCCCGCCGGATCGACGGCCGGATCGACGGCCGGACCGACGGGCTGCTCGGCCTCGACCGGTGCGGTGTCGCCCGATGGCGGCGCCTGAGCCAACAGCGCGGTCAACAGCAGGGTCTGGATCGGCATCCGGGGCCCACGACTCTACCCTAGCAGCCCGGGGTGCTATGCCTCGCGCCGCCTCGCTTGGCCTTTTCGCCGAGGGCTTTGTCGCCAAAACTTGCAGTACGCCCGGTACAGCGGCGTTTTGGCTTCGCGCCCTCCGCGAAAATTCCGGCGCGAGGCGACACGATGCATTCCACCCCGGGCTGCTAGCAGCCCGTCCTTGTGGTATTCGCGGTACATGGGTGCCGGGAGCTTCGTCAGTCGTCGGGCGTGCTTGCTCGGCCTCGCCGCAGCCCTGGTCACGGCGTGCAAGAAAAAGCCGGGCGAGCGCGAGCCCGACGGCACGCTCTTGACCCCCTATTTGGCGATCGGCGAGATCCTGGCCGACGACGAGTTCAACGACGTCGCCAAGCTCGGCGCGCAGATCGTCAGCGCGTGCGAGTCGCGGGCGGACGAGCCCGGCGTCGATGAGATCCTCGCCGCCGTCGGCCGGATCGGCGCCGCCGACATCTCGACCACCCGCCTCGCCTACCGCAAGATGAGCGAGGGCGTGATCGCGTGGCTCGCCGCCAACCCGAGCGAGCGCGAGGGCCTCCAGCTCGTCCACTGCCCGATGGCCTTCACCAACGAGGGCGCGTACTGGGTCCAGCGCAGCGGCCAGCTGATCAACCCCTACGAGGGCGCGATGATGCTGCGCTGCGGGGCCAAGATCAGCTGGGACGACCACCGCCGCGGCGAGCCACCGACCGGCGACAGCACGCTCGAGGGCATGGACACGTGACCCCACGAACCCAGTTGGCAGTCGTCGCGCTCGCGGTCGTCGGCGCCGTGATCCTGTCCCCGGCGATCGCCGAGGCCGGCAACGGGCAGCACCCGCGGACCCCCGTCGACTGGTCCTCGGCGCCGTGCATGACGATCATCGATCGCAGCCAGAGCCCGATCTACCCCCTCGCGTACGACATCCCCTACGAGGACACCGACGTCAGCCTCGACGAGGTCCCGGGCAGCCGCGCCCACCAGTTCTTCACCTTCTGCCGCGACCGTCACATCGAGGACCTGCTGCCAAACTGGATCACCGAGGCCGAGGTCAACGCCGCGGCCGCCAACGGCCTCGGCGAGCTCGAGACCGTCGACCTCGAGCTCCACGTGCTGGACAACGCGCCCGACTGGGCCGGCTGCTGGGCGCGGATCAACGCCGACGCCGACCGCCGCCCGATCACCTTCGCGGCGGCGGCCGAGCCGGTCACCTGGGACACGAGCATGCTCCCCGCCGGGACCTGGGTGGTCGAGGGCTACACCTACGAGCCGTGGTTCAACATCTGGACCACCAACCCGGGGGTGTTCAAGATCGTCGACGACCCCGACCCGGCCGCGAGCCCCCCGGCCGCGGCCCTGAGCTTCGTCGAGCAGACCGTCGAGTTCGGCAGCGAGGCCAGCATCACCGGCTGCGTCGACTCGATGCCCGGCGCGACCATGACCTTGTCGTGGTCCAACGGCAACATCAACGGCGCGCCCAACTGGGAAGTGTTCAGCGCCGATGTCCCGGTCGAGGGCGGGAGCTTCGACCTGCCCTTCGCGCCGCCGATCGAGGCCGTGTCGAACTCCGTGATGATCAAGCTCGACGTCGTCGATCCGATCGGCCGCGAGTGGACCGCGTTCAGCCGCGAGTACATCGCGGTGGTCGAGAGCTCTGGCGACGAGGGCTGCGACGACGACGGCGGCTTCGTCGGCAACCCCTGCGACGACGGCGGCTCCGAGACCGAGACCGGGGCCGAGACCGGCGCAGGCAGCAGCGAGGGCAGCGGCGAAGGCAGCGGCGCCTCGACCGGGCCCGCGCTCGATGACGACGGCGGCGGCGGCAGCAGCTGCAATTGCTCGACCCACGCTCCGCCGGGCACCGGGCTCGCGTTCTGGAGCATTGCCGGTTTGGCGTACGTGGGTCGGTCGCGGCGACGTCGTGTCGCCGGCTCAGCTCGCGCCGAGTAGCGTCAGGGCCATCAGCGCGAGGCTCACGAGAAATGCGGCGGGTAACAGCCTCTTCATGACGCTGGGTAGTACGAAATTCGAGCCACGATGTTTCGAATTGAATCCCAAATAAATTCAGATAGTTACAGATCTGGTAACAAGCTGCGCGGGCGCTCGGGTTGCAGACCGCAACGTGGTGAGCCACCACGACGGGCGCGCGTGCGACGACTCGACGAATTACCCCGCATCAAGGTCGGTCCATGGTCCCGATAGGTGGCCTCGCGCTCGCCGTCGTCTGCGCCTTCGCGTGGGCCGGGCTCGATGTCGTTCGCAAGCAGCTCAGCGCTGCGCTCGCGCCGATGCCCCTGATCGTGCTGCTCAACCTCGGCCTCCTGCCAGTGTTCGGCGCGTGGTGGGTGATCGCGGGGGGCACGATCACCGACGCGAGCGCCTACGCCGTGCCCGGGGGCCTCGCCCTGGCCCTGCAGCTCGTTGCGAACCTGCTGTTCCTGGCCGCGGTTCGGGCCTCGCCGCTGAGCCTCACGGTCCCCTTCTTGGCCTTGACCCCGGTGTTCGCGACCCTCGTCGGCGCGCTGACCCTCGGCGAGCGGCCGGGCCCCCTGCAGCTGCTCGGTGTCGCCTTGGTCGTGGTCGGCGCCTTGATCCTCGGCTCACGCGAAGACCCCGGCCGCGACCTTGGCTCGGGCTCCGGGCAGCAGCGGGTGCGCCTGCTGCGGGTGTTTGTGACCGAGCCCGGCGCGCCGATGATGGCCGGCGTCGCGCTGTGTTGGGGCGTCACCATGACCCTCGACAAGCAGGCGCTGGCCTACGCGGCGGTGCCGGTCCACGCGCTGGTTCAGCTCTTCGGGCTGCTCGTGGCCGCGCTCGCCTACCTCGCCGTGCGCGGGCAGCTGCGCGAGCTCGCGGTCCCGCGCTCGCAGTGGCCCGGGCTCGCGCTTGCGACCGTGACCGGAGCGATCGCCCTGGGGGTCCAGCTCGTCGCGGTCCAGTGGATCCTGGTCAGCGTGCTCGAGACGGTCAAGCGCGCGCTCGGGCTGGTCTCGGCCGTGGTCTTCGGCAAGCTGATCTTCGACGAGGCGATCACCCTGACCAAGGCCGTCGCGATCTGCGTGATGGCGGTCGGCGTG
Source organism: Enhygromyxa salina (assembly GCF_002994615.1). Taxonomy (GTDB): domain Bacteria; phylum Myxococcota_A; class Polyangia; order Nannocystales; family Nannocystaceae; genus Plesiocystis; species Plesiocystis salina_A. Next base: position 13,321 of record NZ_PVNK01000295.1, read on the forward strand.
GTCCTGGTCATGCTGTAGGCTCCCCGCATGAGCGCCGCCTCGCGCCCCACCTTGGCCCCTGACCCCACCCGCGTCGCGCCCGAGGGCCCGGTCATCTTCGCGGTCATGGACGGCGTCGGCGTCGGCCGCGGTGACGAGGGCGACGCCGTCACGGCGGCCCTGACCCCGACCCTCGACTGGCTGCGCGGCCTGCCCTCGGCGACCACCCTCGCGGCCCACGGCACCGCCGTCGGCATGCCCAGCGACAAGGACATGGGCAACAGCGAGGTCGGCCACAACGCGATCGGCGCCGGGCGGGTGTTCGAGCAGGGCGCGAAGCTGGTCGCCCAGTCGATCGCCTCGGGCGCGCTGTTTCGCGGCGAGGTCTGGCGCTGGCTGATCGAGGGCGTCCACGACTCGCGCGAGCCCCTGCACTTCATCGGCCTGCTCAGCGACGGCAACGTCCACTCGCACATCGACCACCTCCTCGCGCTGCTCGATCGCGCCGCCGCCGACGCCGTCCCCAAGGTCCGGGTCCACATTTTGACCGACGGCCGCGACGTCCCGGGCCGCTCCGCGCTTCGCTACATCGACACCCTCGAGGCCGCCCTCGCCAAGCTCCGCGAGCAGGGCTTCGACTACCAGATCGCCAGCGGCGGCGGGCGGATGCACCTGACCATGGATCGCTACGAGGCCGACTGGGCCATGGTCGAGCGCGGCTGGGACGTCCACGTGCGCGGGCGGGCGCGCAAGTTCGCGAGCGCGCGCGCGGCCGTCGAGACCCTCTACGCCGAGCACCCCGAGCTCGACGACCAGCACCTGCCCGGCTTCGTGATCGCGGATCAGGGCGGCGTCGGTGCGCCGCTCGGGCCGATCCGCGACGGGGCCTCGGTCGTGTTCTTCAACTTCCGCGGCGACCGGGCGCTCGAGATCACCCGCGCGTTCGAGGACGACTCATTCACTGAATTCGATCGCAGCCCCCGACCCAAGGTCCGCTACGCGGGCATGATGCAGTACGACGGCGACCTCCACCTGCCCAAGCGCTTCTTGACCGCGCCGCCCGCGATCGACCGGAGCATGGGTGAGCTGCTCGCGGGCGCGGGCAAGCGTCAGCTGGCGATCGCCGAGACCCACAAGTTTGGCCACGTGACCTACTTCTGGAACGGCAACCGCAGCGCGCCCTTCGACCCCGCGCTCGAGCGCTACATCGAGGTGCCCTCGGACGCCAAGCCGCTCGAGCAGCGCCCGTGGATGAAGGCCGCCGAGGTCACCGACACCCTCTTGCAGGCCCTGCGCGAGCCGGGGCCGGGCTTTGACCTGGTCCGGCTCAACTACGCCAACGGCGACATGGTCGGGCACACGGGCGAGCTGCGCTCGACGATCCTCGCGGTCGAGGCCGTGGATCTGTGCCTCGCGCGGCTGGTCCGGGCGACGGAGCAGCTCGGCGGCGTGCTCATCGTGACCGCCGACCACGGCAACGCCGACCAGATGTTCGACGGCGAGGGCGAGGCCCGTCAGGTCCGGACCAGCCACAGCCTCAACCCGGTGCCCCTCGCGATCTACGACCCCCGCGAGCCCCGCTTGGGCCCCGCGCTGAGCCTGCCTGCGCGGCCCGGGCTCTCAAACCTGGCCGCGACGACCCTCTCGCTGCTCGGGTTCGCGGCTCCGGACGACTACGACCCCAGCTTGCTCGCGTGAGCCCCTCGAGCCCCGAGCCCGCGCGCGGCCGCGCTGCCGCTCACAGCACCCGCCCGCGGACCAGGGTCGCGCGCACGGGCCCGGCGTCGTGGCGAAACAGCAGCGCGTCGATCGTCTCGCCGAGCTCGCGGACGTGACCCGGCACGTCGACGGCGACCAGATCCGCGTCGAAGCCCGGCGCGATGCAGCCGAGCCGCGTGGCCGGACCGAGCACCCGGGCGCCGCCGCGGGTCGCCAGCCACAACAGCTGCTCGGGCTCGACCATCGCCTCGCGGACCAGCGAGGCGTCGTAGGCCGAGGCCGCGACCCGGCGCATCGAGAAGGTCCGGCCCGCGCCGACGTCGGAGCCGAGCCCGATCCGGACGCCGCGCTCGAGCGCCGTCCGCAGCGGCATGCACCCGCTGCCAAGAAAAAAATTGCTGTCGGGGCAGTGGGCGACCGCGAGATCCGAACCGACGACCCGGGCCCACTCGTCGTCGCTCAGGTGGACCGCGTGGGCGAGGATCGTCCGCGCGCTGGCGAGGCCGTGGTCGTCGTAGACGCCGAGGTAGTCGCGGCTCTCGGGGAACAGCTCGGCCGTGACCTCGAGCTCGTCGTGGTTCTCGGAGATGTGGGTGTGGACGATCAGCCCGTGTTGATCGGCGAACTCCGCGGCGCGGCGCAGGAGCTCTGGCGTGCACGAGATCCCGAAGCGTGGGATCACCGCGATCCGCAGCCGATCCTCGTCGTGCCCGTGCCAGCGCTCGTGGAGCTCGGCCAGCGCCGCAATCGCCGGGTCGGCGGCCAGCGTGCACGAGTCGGGGGCCGAGCGATCCATCAGCGTCACCCCGGTCACCGCCCGCAGGCCGCGGCGATCGAGGGTCTCGAGCAGGACCTGCGCGGCGAGCGGGTGGCTGCTGCTGAACACCCCCGCGCTGGTCGTGCCCTGGGCGATCATCGCGTCGCAAAATTCCTCGGCGACCACGCTCGCGTACTCGCGCTCGGCGAAGCGGGCCTCCTCGGGGAACACCGACCGCTGCAACCACGGCAGCAGCGGGCCGCTCGCGCTGCCGATGATCCGGGTCTGGGGATAGTGCAGGTGACAGTCGACGAAGCCGGGCAAGATCACCGCGCCGGGCCAGGTCTCGGGCAGCTCGCAGTCGGCCGGGGCCGCGCACAGCTCGGTGATCCGACCGCGAGGGTCGATGCGGATCAGCGCGTCGGGCCACGCGGCGATCCGCCGTTTGTCGGGGTCGGGCGCGAGCACGCGACCCCGGATCAATTCGAGCTGCGCAGGCATGGGGAGCCCACAAAGCTATATCAGCGCTTGCTCGCAGTTCAAGCCCACGCCGCGCCCGCCGAGCGGCCAGCTCACTCGAAGGGGTTGCTCGTGGCTGGATCCGTCAAGAAGGCGTCGTCCGTGAGGCTCTCGAGGAAGGCGACCAGGTCGGCCCGGTCCTGCTCGGACAGCTCGAAGCCCATGACGAAGCCGCTCTTGTAGGGGCTGGCCCGCCCGTCGCCGGCCCAGGGCTCGCCCTCGGGGATCAGCCGCCCACCCGCGGCGTAGATGTCGACGACCTCGGCGAGGGTCGCGACGCTGCCGTCGTGCATGTAGGGCGCGGTCACGGCCACGTTGCGCAGGCTCGGCGGGCGGAAGCGGCCCATGTCCTGGTCGACGAAGGTGAACTCGTAGAGCCCGCGGTTGCCGGCCGGGTAGCCGCCCATGCCGTCGATGTCGTAGAGGCCGGTGTTTTGAAACGCGCTCTGGGTGAAGGTGGTGTTGGCGTGGCGAGTGGCCAGCGAGAAGTTGAAGCCGCCGTGGCAGTGGTGGCACTCGAGCTCCTCGGAGAAGAACAGCGCGCCCCCGCGCTTGGCCGACTCGCTGATCGCCCCCTCGTCGCCGCCGCGCCAGCGATCGTAGGGCGAGTCGCCCGAGACCAGCGTGCGGATGAAGCTCGCGAGGGCCTTGACGATGTTCTCGAAGCTGACGAGCTCCTCGGCGTCCGGGAACGCGGCCTCGAACATCTCGACGTACTCGGGGTCCTCGGCGAAGCGGGCCAGGACCTCGTCCTCGTGACCCGTGATCCCGAGCTCGACCGGAAATTCGCCGAACATCGGGATCAGGATCTGCTGCTCGAGGGTGTCGAGGTTGGGGTTGGCCCAGGTCAGCTTCGAGGTGTAGCCCGAGTTGGTCAGGCCCAGTGAGTTGCGGACGAGCAGCTCTCCGGTCGAGCCCTCGGGCGTGACCGCGCCGTCGGTGAACGCGAGCTCCTGGAGGTGACAGCTGCCGCACGACTGGGTCGCGTTGGCCGACAGCTGCTCGTCGTAGAACAGGTAGCGGCCGAGCTCGATCTTGGCCGCCGTCAGCTCGTTGTCTTCGGGGATCGCGGGGGCGGGGAAGCCCTCGGGCAGCTCGAAGGGCAGGTCAGCCCCGTCCGCCGAGCCGCCGGCCTCCTCGCCCGCGTCGCCGTGATCGTGGTCGTGATCGTGAGCGTCGACATCGACGTCGTCGCCGCCACACGCCGACCCGCACACGAGCGCGGCCAGGGCCGCGATCGCCAGCGCCGTCGAGCTCCCTCGCCTCGTGCCTCGTGCCCCCATCCAGCTACTCCACCCGGAACACCTGCTGGTCGGAGCAGTCGCTCGCGCACGCGCCGGTCTCGAGGTCGAGGCCGAGGCGCGGGAACAGCTCCATGCACTCGGGATCATCCGGGCTGCTCATGCATCCGGGCGCGGTCATCGCCGTGTTCTGGCTGACGTCGACGCCGTCGAGCAGCGTGGCGACGTCGAGCACGATCGTCTGCGAGGTCCAGTCAAAGCCCTGGAACTCGACGGTCAGGCGGTTGCTGCGCAAGCAGGGCTCCGCGGGCGGCTCCTCGGGCCCGGCCGAGGTGCAACCGGTGCTGCCCTGATGCCAAAACCATGCGTTGTCGTCGGGGTTGTCGTTGCGCAGATCGACCCGCGCGAACTTGTAGCCGCCCTGCCACACCCAGAACATCGAGGGCAAGTTGAGCGGCGAGGGGGCGTTGGCGGCGTCTTGATGGTTGAGCTCGAAGGGCACGCCGAGGACGAAGCGCACGCCCGTGTAGTCGCCGGCCGGCGCCGTGCCCACGACCGTGTCGTTGAGCTCGGCGGTGCCGCCCTCCTGGCACGCGGCGGTGCCGTCTTCGAAGTCGAGCAAGGCCACGTCCTCGTACTGCCACAAGCCGTCCTGGTCGAGGGCCAGCGGCGTGCCCTCGCCCTGGTCGTCGAGCAGCTCGATGGCCGACACGTAGAAGCGAAGATCCTGGATCTCGACGGTCGTGGCCTCGCTGCCGACGCCCTCGTAGGCCTGACCGCAGGCGACGGGCTGATCCCCGAGCGCGGCGCCGAAGCTCAGCGAGACCGCGAGATCGCCGTCGCCGGGGTCGCCGTCGCCGTCGCCGTCGCCGTCTCCGTCTCCGGGGTCGCCGTCTCCGTCTCCGTCTCCGTCTCCGTCTCCGGGGTCGCCATCGCCGTCGCCGTCGCCGTCGCCGGTCTCACCGCTGTCTTGCAGCTCGCCGTCGTCGGAGCAGGCAGCGGTACCCAAGAGCAGCGCCAGCACGGACGCGCACATGGCGAGGGAGCCAAAGTCAGAACGTGGGCGAAGCCCGTGAATCGCAAAGCCAGCTTTGGACATGGGCTTGGATGTAGTCGGTTTCGCGCCGGCCTGAGTGTGACTTTATGTCTCACTGGGACCGGTCGTCGCATGCACGACGCGTGGTCGTATCGCGCCGAGATCCGGACGGGGAGTCTTCGTCTTCCAGCGCACTTGCCGAGGTCCGCGCCGGACGAGATCCGGACGGGGAGTCTTCGTCTTCCGGACGAGATCCGGACGGGGAGTCTTCGTCTTCCAGCGCACTTGCCGAGGTCCGCGCCGGCTCTCCGGCCCCGCTGACACTCCACTTCACCCACAATATCCCGCAGCCAAGCCCAATTTTCGCTAAGGCGCGCCCATCTACACCCGCCTCGCCCCCACCGAACCAATACACGACGCCGGGATGGCCCCACGCGACCCCGCCCTCTCCTATGCCCTGTTCGCTAGGGCG
>NZ_PVNK01000296.1 GCF_002994615.1 Enhygromyxa salina
GCCACCAAAGAAGCAAAAGGTCACCGTGACCTTCAACGCCAACCAGTTTCGCTTCCTCTACATCAAGGTCGCGGGCAAAGAGCTGACCCTCGAGCCCGAGAAGACCATCGAGCTACGCGAGGGCAGTCACACCATCAAGGTCCGCACGAACAAGGCGGACGAGTGGGAGAAGGTCGGTCGCTGTCGATTGAGCCCCGGACACGACTACAAGATCCTGATGCTCAAATCCGGCGGATTCAAGACGATTGAGGTCCCATGACCATCGAAGGCGTCATGATCATCATGGTCGGCAGCTCGGCGACCCTGTTCCTTCTGAGCGGCGCCTGGTGGCTGTGGCGGCGCTCGCCGATGCCCGAGCCCCCCCTTTTGCCGCCACAGTCTGGGCCCCCGCTCGGACCGCCGCCCGACGCTCCGCAGTGGATGGCGTGGTCGGAGCCCGGCGCGCCCCCGCCCCCGCCCTCGGCCGAGCGGACGCTGTTCGAGCAATCCAAGCTCGAGCCGGTCACCGAGCTCATGGGCCACCACAGCGGCGAGCTCGACAAGGCCCGGACCATGTTCTTCTTCAAGAAGCCGCCGCCAGGCAAGATCGATATCTTGCCCGAGGGAGCCGAGGTCGAGCTGGAGAAGGCCGACAAAGACGCGCAGCTTCAGTGCACGGACCAGGCCCAGACCGCGCCGGTCCGCAAGACCAAGGCCATGCGACGCCCGCCTCCGCCGCCGCCTCCGCCACGTCCCAATTGATTCATCTAGCACCACGACCAACACCACGAGCTCGGGCCTCGTCATGGGGAGGGAGAACAATCACTGGTGGTCGTCCCCTCGTGCCTCCCCCCCCATGGCGGGTGCTCCGTTCGAGCTGTCGATTTTTAGCGCCATGGGCTGCTTGCAGCCCGGGCTGCTAGTCTCGGCGGACTTGGCCAAGCCCCAGCTCAGGATTCGCCCGACCTACTCGAGCTTGCTCGCCATCTCGCTCGTGACCAGCCTCGCCTGCGTCCGCGCCGAGCGTGAGCCGCCGCCTTCGCCACCGGAGCTCCACGAGACCTCACCGACCACCGTCTCCGAGCTCTGCGCCGAACCCCTGCGCGCGTGGGCGGTCCTCGGCGAGGGCGGGGCGATCGTCGCAAGCACGCGCGGGGCCTGCCTCGGGCGCATCGAACACCCCGAGGATGGATCGCTGTGGCACTTCGTCGCCCAGCTCCAAGCTCAGCACGCCCCCCGCCCGAGCTGGGAGCTCCACACCTGGCTCGACGCCGACGGCCACCCACGCCACGCCGAATTTCGCACGCCCGAGCTCGTGACCCGCTTCGCATGGCGCGACGGCGCGCTCGTCGTTCGACGGCTCGGGGATCAACTCGCGATCGAAGACGCCGCGGATCTGTGGGTGACCCCGAGCCACGCCGTGTACCTGCGCGAGCTGATGCTGCGCCTGGGGGTCGGTGGGGACGCGGCGGGCATGCGCCAGCGTGGCTTCGTGCCCGAGCGCGACGCGATCACCGAGGTCGCGCTGAGCCTCGAGCGGCTCGACCACGATCACGCCCAGGCCCACACCGGGGCCAGCGTGCTCGGGCTCGACGGCGCCGACGCGGGGCTCGGCGGACTCCGGATCTCGATGGTGTTGGCCAACGACGCGCCGATCTACCGCCCCCTCCCCGACGACTCGCTCGCGCCTTTTTTGCCTGCGTCGCCCCGGCCGAGCTACCCGACCCCCGACGGCCTCGAGCTGGTCCCGATCGAGATGCCGGGTGAGCGCGGCCAGCCGACGCTGGCCGGAGAGCTGGTCCTCGCAGCTGGCGAAGCGCCCGCGCGCGGACGTCCGGCGGTGCTCTTCCTCGGCGGCGCCGGGCCGCAAGATCGCCACGGCCTCGTGCCCGACAGCCCGGTCGACATCGGCAGCCACGAGATCCAAGACATGCTCGCGGCGGCCGGGTTCGCGGTCCTGCGCTTCGACGACCGCGGCGTCGGCGACAGCGGGATCGGCGACGATCCAACCCCGGGCTTCTCGGCCCTGGTCGAGGACGGTCGCCGGGCTCTGGCCACGCTCGCGGCCCAGCCGCAGGTCGATCCGCGCCGGATCCTCATCGTCGGACACGGCGAGGGCGCCCTGGTCGCGAGCATCCTCGCCGCCGAGGGCACGCGCGCGCGCGGCCGCAACCATCGCGTCGCCGGGCTGGTGATGCTCGCGGCCCCGGGTCGGAACCTGCGCGAGCTGGTCTACGACGAGATCCGGGCCTCGCTCGCAGGCCGCCGCGAGGGCGAGATCCGCACGGCCGTGGGTCGCGCGCAGCGGGTCCACGATGCGGCCCTGGCCGGCGAAGACCTCCCGGCCAGCAGCGAGGGCGCGCGCCGCTGGATGGTCGAGGCCTTCGCCGAAGATCCGCTCGCGCGCCTGGCCAAGGTCCGCGCGCCGATCCTCGCTCTGCAGGGCGCCAAGGACTTTCAGGTCAGCCCCGAGCGGGACTTCGAGCGGATCCGCGCCCACGTCGAGCGACACGGCGCGGACGGCAGCGCGGCCGAGCTCTTGCCCGAGCTCGATCACCTGTTCAAGCCCGAGCCGGGCGTGTCGACGCCGGGCCACTACGCGGATCTTCGCCGCCACGTCGACGCCGCGCTGCTCGAGCGGGTCACGAGCTGGGCGGTGCAGATCGCGGGCTGACGACAAAAAAAGAACCCCGAGGGGGTCGGTCCTCGGGGCCTGGTGCGCGCTCGCGCTCGAACGTACGAACTATCTATCTCCAACTACCAACTATCTATCTACTGACTATCTAGCTACTACCAACTACTAGCTACCAACTACCAACTACTAACTACTAACCATCTACTACTAACTACCTACGGTCCAGCTGAGTGAATCGCCACATGGGGGAATCGAACCCCCGGCATCCGATCGACAATCGGATGTGTTCCCACTACACCAATGCGGCAGCTGCCAAGGCTGGGGTCAGCCAGGGCCTGACGGTCCGCGTGCTGGGCTCCCCGGCGGTCTCAGAAGCTCTCGAGGAGCTCGCTTGGTGAAACACGCCGAAAAACGCTCAACACGCGATCATATCGCCCATGAGTTCGCCAGCTGGCAAACCAGCTAGCGAGCTCTGGGCAAACGACCGTGAGGCCCATCCCAGATTGGGATGCCTGACGGTAAATGTCGCGGAGCGTTTCATGGCGCGGATCTCGTACGGGCAAAGCGAACCGTGCTTTACCCAACCGTTGCGAAAAGTACGGGCAGGTATGGGGAGGGTCAAGAAAAAATCAGCACTTTTTTTTAATCTGGGATTTTGCCCCGCACCTACCCCGAACCACATTCGGCTCACCCGCAGCTCCTGCGGGGCGATGATCGCCTCGCCCCGCCATGACTGGCGCTCGCTTCCAGGACATCCCCGGGCCCCGCCACGACGTGATCGCGGCGCTGCTCGACGGGTTCGCGTCGGCCGAGGGTGAGGACAGCCGAAGAAGAGGAGCGCAAGGAGGCGCTGCTGGCCTACTTCTTCTTGCACCGCCCGCCCGCCCACCGGGCTGACCACGCGCGAGCTCGACGACGCGGTCGAGGCCCGGCTCGACGCGCGCTTCGAGATCACGATCGACTTCGAGATCCGCGACGCTCTGGCCCAGCTCGAGGAGCTCGAGCTGGTCCGTCACGAGGGCGAGCGCGACCTCGACGACGCCCCGACCCGGCTCGACACGCGCTGGGACGCCGTCCTCAACACCTGACGACGCCCCAGAGCCCCGGCCAGTGCCCCGGCCAGTGCCCCAGCCAAAGCCCCGACAGTGCCCTCAGCCCTCGCTCGGGGTCAGGGTGACGCCGCGGGCCTGCTCGTGCTCGAGGAACTCGGCGAGGCTGCGCACGCTCGTGTAGATGCGCTGGTTGGTGGCGGCGTCGCCCTCGGTCGTGACCCCGAAGCGGCGGTGGACGGCCATCGCCAGCTCGAGCACGTCGATCGAGTCGAGCCCGACCCCGGCCGAGGCCAGCGGCGCGTCGCTGTCGATCTCCTCGGGCAGAGTCTCGTCGAGCTTGAGCGCGTCGATGATCAGCGCCTTGAGCTCGGCTTCGATCTGCTCCCGGGTCAACTTGCGTGCGGGTTCGCCGGGCATGAGCGACGCGATGGTAATCGGCGGTCTCGTTTGCGTCCAGCCAGACCGGCCCACGAGGTGGCCTCAGGGGTCGAATTCAGCGACTTAGCTGGGGACAGCGCGCGCACATCACGGACGGGAACTTGCCGCGCAGATGTGCGTCCATCGCTCCATGCGCTCCTTTCTCGGTCCGGCCTCGCGCGTGTCGCTGTTTCTCCCCTTGGTCCTAGGATGCGGCCACGGGCCTGCCGCCCCGCTGGACCCGCCCGGCCTGACGGACCCACCACCCCCGGCCCTGTTCGTCGAGCACGCGGGGGAGCTCCCGCCCGATGTCGTCGCGCGGGGCCCGGTGTGCCCAGCCGAGGTCGGCGTGGCCCCGACGGCCTTCTTCGACGAGCACCTGCTCGTCCGGCTCCCGCCCGGGCTCGAGGGCGAGCAGGTCCCCGAGCAGAGCCCGACCTTCGCCCGCAGCGCCGCCCCCCTCGCGCTGGGCTGCGCGCCGGATCTGGCCGCCTCGGTGTTCCTCACCGACCAGCAGGTCGGCGGCAGCCAGCCGCTCGCGCGGGCCCGCGAGCAGCTGTTCGCCAACCTCAACTTGCCCGAGCGGCTCGACATGGACGTGGTCGAGGGCTCCGACGAGGGCCGTGACATCTCGCTCGCGCTGAGCTTCCCGGATCACCCGGTCTGGGGCGAGACCCAGCTCTACCTGCGCATGATCGAGAGCTACGGCCGGGTCTACGCGATCGGCTTCTTCGCCGAGCGCCACAGCTACGCCCAGCTCGAGCCCCTGTTCGCGGTTTCGGCCGCGACGATGATCGCGCTGCCAGGATAGCGGGCGAGTTCAGCGCAGCGCGCGGATGACGTTGTTGCCCGTGTCACACACGAACATCGTGTTGGTCGGGTAGTGGAAGGCGAGACCGACGGGGCTCTGGAGCAGGGTGTTGGCCGTGCCCGTGCCCTCTTGATAGCCGCCGTTGCAATTTGGGTTGCCGTCGCAGTGCTGGCCGATGTTGGTCGAGATCGACTGGGTCGCGATCACGCCCTGGCGGACGGTGTGCTGGTTGTACTCCGAGAAGTAGATGCTGGTCCCGTCGGAGCTCATGCCGCGCGGGCGGTGGAGCCGGGCGTTTTGGCCGACCGCGTCGACGTAGCCGCTGGTCCCGTCGCCGGCGAAGGTGCCGACGTAGGTGTCGATGGTGTTGTAGGTCCGGATCTTGTTGCCGTTGGTGTCGGCGATGTAGAGCATCCCCGAGTTGTCCGAGGCCATGTAGCGCGGGCTGATGAAGCGCGCGGCGCTGCCAAAGCCGTCTTGCTGGCCCTGCTGCCCGGCCATCCCGGCGATCGTCAGGACCTCGCCGCTTTGGGGGTTGAAGCTGCGCAGCACGGCGTTGCTGCCGTCGAGCACGTAGACGATGCCGTTGTAGTAGGTCGCGGCCCGGAGCCCACCAAACGCGGCGTTGACCCCGTTGCCGTCGACGACCTGGTTGGCGCCCGAGCCGGCCACGGTCGTGACCGAGTAGGGCGGGTTGAGGTCGATGGCCTTGATCTTGTGGTTGCCCTCGTCGGCGACCCAGATCGTGTTGCCGTCGCTCGCGAGGGCCTCGATCCACGCGAAGCGCGCGTTGAGGCCGACCGGTGAGTCCTGATCGCCCTGGTTGCCGCCCGCGATCGTGAGCACCGCCCCGGTCACCGCGTCGACCCGGCGCACGACCGCGTGGCCGTTGTTGAGCGAGTCGCCGACCCACAGGTAGGAGTTGTCGGCCGTGGCCACGCACCAGCCACCGAAGCGCGCGGCCAGGCCGACGCCGTCGACGAGGCCCGGGTTTCCGGGGGAGCCAGCGAACAGCGTGGTCGTGTTCTCGAGGTTGCAAGTCGGGTTGCAAGCGTCGCCGTTGGTGGTGTTGTTGTCGTCGCAGACCTCGAGGTTGTCGAGCATGCCGTCGCCGCACATCAGGCCGAGCGGCTCGAGCTGGCAGTTGGCGCTGCAGCCATCGCCGTCGACGACGTTGCCGTCGTCGCACTCCTCGTTGTTGTCGAAGTCGAGGGCACCGTCGCCGCAGGCGCCGCCGACCTCGACTTCACAGGCCGCGCTGCAGCCGTCGTTGTCGACCATGTTGCCGTCGTCGCACTGCTCGCCGTCCACGAAGTCGACCACGCCGTCGCCGCAGTTGGGCGGGGCGCCGTCGCCATCGCCATCGCCGTCCCCGTCCCCGTCTCCGTCGCCATCTCCGGTGTCGCCGTCACCGTCACCTGTGTCGCCGTCACCATCACCCGTGTCGCCATCTCCGTCGCCGGGATCGCCGTCTCCGTCCCCGCCAGCGTCGACGCAGATCATCGACAGGCAGGTCAGCCCGGGATCGCAGGCGCCACCGGGCGCGCACGGGCAGCCCTCGGAGCCGAGCGTGCACTGGCCACCGGTGTCGGTCGACGCGGTCCCACCGGTGCTCTCGTCGGCGCCCGGTGGGGCCGAGTCACCACAAGCCAGGAGGGCCGTGAAGGCAAAGGCAAAGGCAACCAGGCTCGAGCTACGCATGGCCAGATCTTAGCGAACCACGGGCGTGCGCCGCGCTCGAATCCCGAACGCGGTTCTCAATCGTGTGGCCTGGGTGTGAGGCCAACTCGAACGGGATCAGCCGCCGTCTTCGTCCGGGCTCGGCGAGGACACGCCGCCTTGTTTGGCGATCTCCTCGCGCAGGCCCAGCTCCTTCATCTTCGACTGGAGGCTGCGCCGCGAGATGCCGAGCTTGCGGGCCGAGCGGGTCACGTTGGCGTCGGTCTGCGCCAGCGCCTCGCGGATCAGGGCCTCCTCGATCCGGCGTGAGCCGGCCTTGACCGCCTCTTTGAGATCGAGGCCGAGGCTGTCGAGCGGGAGCCGAATGGCCCGCGGGAGCCCGACCTCGCCCCCGGACTCGGGCTCGTCGTCGTCCGACTCGTCGCTGGTGAACGAGTCGGGCAGCTCGCCGACGCCGATCAGATCGCCGCTTGCGAACAACACCATGCGCTCGACGAGGTTCTCGAGCTCGCGGATGTTGCCCTGCCACGAGTAGCTCCGCAGGGCCTCGAGGGCCTCGGCGTCGAAGCCCTTGACCTCCTTGCCGAGGCGCTCGTTGGACCGCGCGAGGAAGTGCTCGAGGAGCGGCTCGACGTCCTCGGGCCGGTCGCGCAGCGGCGGGAGGTGGATCGGCACGACGTTGAGGCGATAGTAGAGATCCTCGCGGAAGCGCTTCTCTTTGATCTCTTCTTCGAGGTTGCGGTTGGTCGCGGCGATCAGGCGGACGTTGACGCGCAAGGTCTTGACCCCGCCGACGCGCTCGAACTCGGACTCCTGGATCGCGCGCAGGAGCTTGACCTGGATCTCGAGCGGGATCTCGCTGACCTCGTCGAGGAAGAGGGTGCCGCCGTCGGCCAGCTCGAAGCGGCCCTGGCGAGCCGAGACCGCGCCCGTGAACGCGCCGCGCTCGTGGCCGAACAGCTCGCTCTCGACCAGGGTCGAGGGGATCGCCGCGCAGTTGACCCGGATGAAGGGCATGTGCCGACGCTCGGAGCCGAGGTGCAGCGCCCGCGCGACGAGCTCCTTGCCCGTGCCGCTCTCGCCCGTGATCAAGACCGTCGACGGGCTCGCGGCCACGGTCCGGATCATCTCCTTGACGTTGACCATCGACTCGCTGCGGCCAACCATCCCGTCGTCGACCGAGGGCGGGTCGGCGGCGCTCTCGGTGATCGCGGACGGCTCGGTGCGGGGGCCCGAGAGCCGACGGGTTGCGATCGCCTTGTTGAGGATCTTGTCGATCTGGTCGCGGTCGAAGGGCTTCTCGAGGAAGTCGAAGGCCCCGCCCTTGACGGCCTCGACCGCGGTGTCGACGGTCCCGTGCGCGGTCAGGATGATGACCGGCAAGCCGGAGTCCTCTTCGACGAGCGCGCGCAGCAGCTGCATGCCGTCCATGCCGGGCATCCGCAGGTCGGAGATGACCACATCGAAGGTCCCGCGCGGAGAGCTCTTGACCCGGGCGAGACCGGACTCGCCGTCGGCCTCGGTCACGACCTCGTGCCCGGCTTGTTGGAGCAAGGCCCCGAGGACCTTGCGGAGGTTGGGTTCGTCGTCGACGACCAAAACGCGTGGCTTGGGCTCTGTCACTGGCTCGTGCTCGTGATTCCGAGATCAACCGGAAGCAGCACCGTGAAGGTGACCCCGCCATCGGGGTTGTTGCTGACTTCGATCATCCCGTGGTGATTTTCGACGATGCGCTGGCTGATCGGCAAGCCCAGCCCGGTCCCGCCGCTCTTGGTCGTGTGGAAGGGCACGAACAGGTTCGACATCGTCGCCGTCGACAGGCCAGGGCCGTCATCTCGCACGCTGATCGCGACCGCGTCGGTGTCTGGCAAACCGCGCATGCGGTGCTCGAACTCGATCCAGACGGTCCCGGGCGGGCTCTGCTCCTCGGTGGCATCGAGGGCATTGAGCACGAGGTTGTGCAGGACCTGGCGCAAGGCCTCGGGATCCCCGCGCACGGCGGGGGCGTGGGCCTCGAGGGTCAGGCTCACGCTCGACGCCTCGGCCGCCGAGAGCTCGCCGACCTGCTCGACGAAGATCCCGAAGTCGACCTTGACCCGCCCGACCCGCGCCCGGGGCAGCAGCCGCAGGGTCGCGCGGACGACCTCGGTCAGATCGACCTGCTCGATCTCGCCGGAGTAGGGCCGCGAGTAGCGGAGGAACTGGGTGACCACGCGGTTGAGGCGATCGACCTCCTCGACGATCACGCCGAGGAATTCTCGGGTCATCTCGTCGGCCCCGGCGAGCCCAGGCTCGACGACCTGGACCGCGCCCTTGATCGCGCCGAGCGGGTTGCGGATCTCGTGGGCGAGGCCGGCCGCCATCTCACCGAGGGCCGCGAGCCGCTCACGCTCCTTGCGCTGCTCCCAGACGGCGGAGTTTTGCAGGGTCACGGCCGCCTGCGAGGCGAGGCTCTCGAACAGCTCGATCTCCTCGCTCGAGAAGGGCTCGAGCAGGCGCTCGTCGTCGACGAACAGGGCGCCGATCAGCTCGCGGCGGCCCTCGGTCTCGCGCGAGGCCTTGCGCGCGGGCACGCGCTCGGACCCGCGGAGGCGCTCGGGCCCCTCGGCGCCAGAGCTCGCGTCGGACACCGAGACGATCGGCACCGCGAGGGCGGCCCCGAGCTCGGCGAGGGTGTCGAGGCAGTCTTGGAGCTCGACCTCGGCGTCGCGGCCGGCCCGTTCATGCTCGCGCTGAAGCACGTCGCGCAGCTGCGGCCCCTGGGTTCGCAGGCGCTCGAGCAGCGGCCGACGCTTGGCGACGTCGAGGCGCGTGAGGCTCACGGGGTGCTCCCCGATCTCGCGCAGCAGGACCAGCGAGGTCCCGCGCGCGTCGAGCAAGAAGATGCTCGCCGTCGTCACGCGGTGGGACTCGGCGAGGGCCTCGAGCACGACCTGGACCATCACGTCGGGGTCGATGACGTTGAGCAGGCGAAAGCGAAGCTGGACCAGCAGCGCGCGCAGCTCGGCCCGATCGCGAAACAGCCAGGTCTCGACCCGCGACTCGAATTCCTGGCGCACGGGATCGAGCAGCACGATGACGGCGAAGGCCGCGACCGCGCTGTTGAACACGAACAGGGTCCAGCTGCCCGTCTTGGCCGGGATCCACAGCAGCAGCAGGGCCAACAGCCCGGTGACCGCCATGATCAGCAGCGCGAGCGTCAGGATCCGCGCCGCGAGCTCCGGGAGCTCGAGCAGGCGCTCGCGCTGCAGCGTCTGGGCCACGAAGTAGAGGTAGACCGCGCTGACGATCGGGCCGATCGCCGTGAGCGCGGGCGAGCCGAACGCGATCGCGCCCATGCTCGCGTAGAAGAGGTAGCGCAGGCGCGGGGCCGTGGCCGTGCCCTCGGCTTGGTTGGCCGCCCGCCACATCCGCAGGGCCACGAACGCGAGCCCGACGATCACGTAGGCGTTGAGACCGACCGAGACCAGATCCCACGGACCCCACTCGGCCAGGTCCCAGAAGCGCTCGCGGGTCACGCGGTCGAGGGCCTGCTCGGGCGAGCGGCTCAAGAGGATGAACAGCGCGGTCGCGTGGGCGCCGAGCAGGATGACCAAGATCGCGGTCTGGAGCCGGCTGCGCCGACGCGGGCGCTCCTCGGCCGGGATCAGGCTCGAGAAGCAGCGGTCCGCCGTCCACGGCAAGACCAGCGAGAGCGACTGCGCGCCCCAGCGAAACAGCGAGATGTTCGAGAACTCGTGGAAGAAGGTGGCGAGGTGGAACAGCCCGAGGTTGAAGCAGAACACCGCGAACAGCACGAAGTCGTCGCGCGAGCGATCGCGCAGCACGACCGAGGTCCCGATCGCGAACGCGACGGTCGCGGCGAGCAGCGAGGGCAGACTGCCGGTCAGGGGGTTCAACGTGGATCCCCCTCGTCGGCCCGATCCGCCACCGACTGCGCACGCGGCCCCTCGCGGACGCCGAGCGGACTGGCCGCGTCGCGCAGCGTCTCGCGGGCGCGCGCGGCGACGAAGCCCGGGGTCACGCTGAATCCTTCACGCTCGAACTGCGCTCGCCGCTCGCTCACGGGGTCTATATACCCCCGCAGGCGAGCGGCGAGCGCGTGAACGGAGCCCTCGGCGCAGACGATGCAGCACACGATCGATCGTCCAACCACCGTCTGGCGGCCGTCACGACCCCCTCAGCGGCGGTGTCCCGACTGTCAGTGATGCGATCTGAGGGACAAGGGGCGATCAGCTCGGGCGACGCCGCGGGTCGCGACGCCAGCCCGACCAGGGTAATTTTTCTGCCCGCCAGCGCTCGTGCTCGTCGGTCTCGTAGATCTTCAGATCGACGGGGATCTCGCGCAGGACCTCGAAGGCCGCCAGCGTCGGTCGGATCGTCACGGCGCGGAAGCGGACCCCCTCGGCGTGCGCGGCTCGGGCCGCCGCGGCGAACTCGGGGTCGTGGAGGATCGACGGTCGGATCGCCCGGACGTCGGGGCGCTGGGTCGTGAACAGGACCGTGGCCTTGGCACCAGACGCGACGACCTCGCTGAGCGCCTCGAGGTGATGGGTCGCGCGGGCGCTGACCGAGTCGGGGAAGTAGCCGCGCGCGTCGGGGTAGCGCAGGTGTGTGTTCTTGACCTCGATGTAGTGGGGCGTCGCGCCGTCGAGGACAAAGTCGACGCGCGAGCGCTCGCCGTAGGCGACCTCGCGCCGCAGCCCGCGAAAGCGACGCAGCCCCGGGAGCACCCGCGCCGCGAGCAGCTCTGCGACCACCCGGTTGGGCGCGACCGTGTTGGCCCCGACGATGATCCCGTCCTCCTCGACGAGCTCCCAGGTGTAGCGAAGCTTGCGCTTGCTCGCGGGCGGCGCCTTCGTGAGCCAGGCCCGCGCGCCGGGCCGCACCTGCCCCTCCATGCGCCCCGGGTTGACGCAGTGGGCCCGGACTCGCGCGCCCGAGTCGAGCTCGATCTCGGCGATGAAGCGATCGTAGCGATCGACGAGCCGACCGGGGATCAGCGGCTGTGCATGGGGGACACGCACGAGCATGGCCGGGGTTGTTAGCACGACGGGCGCGGGGCTTCGTGCTCGAGGTCGACACGATCTGCGCTGGCGTCCTCGAGCTCCCGACCGCCTGACCCCGGCGAGCGGGCGTTGTGGCCGCCTTTGCGCGCCGGATTACGCTTTTTGGCCGAGCCGCCCGCGCTTGTGGCAAACTCGCTCCGTGGCCCAGCAGATCATCGACAACGAAGCCCGCGCCCAGCAGCTGTCCCGCGCGATCGCCTCGGACATCCAGCTGTACAACAAGGCCAAGATCGAGCAGGGCCTCAAGGACGACAACTTCTTCGAGGTCCTCGGCGAGGAGATCACCGAAGGCCGCGACCTGTTCCGCAGCCGCGTCACCCCCGAGCTGTTCCGGCGCAACTTCTTCGATCGTGCCATCGTCGACCGCGTCATCAAGACGATGGCCAACCTCGACACCGGCATCTGGTGAGCCCGGTGCGGGTCGGCCTCTCGGAGGCTGCGATCGGCCAGCGCATGGATCGTGCGCTGGTCGCTGCGTTGGTTGACCAGGGCCGCGAGGTCACCCGCTCACAGCTGGCCCGGAGCTTCACGGCCAAGCTCGTGCGGATCGACGGGCGCGCGGTCAAGCCGGGGGCCAGGCTCGAGCGAGCGTGCGAGGTCGAGCTCGAGCTGCTCGCGCCCGAGCCCCTCGCCCACGCGGTGCCCGAGGCGATCCCGCTGACGATCGTCCACGAAGACGCGGCCGCGCTGGTCATCGACAAGCCCGCGGGGATGGTCGTGCACGCGGGCCCGGGCCACAGCGAGGGCACGCTGGTCAACGCGGTCCTGCACCATCTCAAACTTGGGCTCGAGCCGAGCGCCGACTCGCTGCCGCTGCTGCCCGGAAACGGCCCCGAGCGCCCGGGCATCGTCCACCGCCTCGACCGGGACACCAGCGGGCTGATCGTCGTGGCCAAGACCCTCCCGGCGCTCGAGGCTCTCGCCGGGCAATTTCGCGAGCACACGATCACCCGCGCCTACCTCGGGATCGTGCTCGGGGTCCCGAGCTTCACGACACAGCGGGTCGAGACTCGGCACGGCCGGGATCCGGCCGATCGTCGGCGCTTCTCCCCGGACCAGGGCGAGCGCCGAGCGGTCACGAACATGAGGGTCGTGCGCGCGCTCGGCGAGCGCGCGGCGCTGCTGCGCTTCGAGCTCGAGACCGGCCGGACCCACCAGATCCGGATGCATGCCCGCCACGTCGGTCACCCGATCTTCGCCGATCCCCTCTATGCCCGACGCCCCCGCGATCCAAAGCTGCGCACGCTCAGCGACGAGCTCGGACGCCACGCGCTCCACGCCGCGACCCTGGGCTTCGTCCACCCCGACGGTCGGCGGCTGGAGTTCGAGTCGCCGCTGCCGCCGGAGCTCGACCGGCTGATCGAAGAGCTCGAGGCTCGAGGCCGACCATGACCACGACGACGCGAGGTGGATTCTGCGAGGGCGCGGTCCTCAGCCCGACCCAAAGCTCGACCGGCTGATCGAAGAACTCGAGGCTCGAGGCTCGAGGCCGACGATGACGACGACGCGAGGTGGATTCTGCGGGGGCGCGGTCCTCAGCCCGACCCAAAGGAACTCGAGTTCGTGCGCGCCGGACCGCCGTCGAGGCGGCGCGCGTCGGTGAGCGCCCACCAGGTCCCTGCGGCTGCCTCCGGCTTCGTGCCCTCGGCGGTCACGCTCCGTCCACGCGAGGCCGCGCTCGAGTGAGCCCAGGGTATAGTCTCCCTGGACCTGTGAACCCGAGCGAAGCGAGGGTGTCGGGGCGCAGCCCCGAGTCAGGGAGACCCAAGAAGACCCCGCTCATGCTGCTGCGCGCCCAGTTGTTCCCCGCCGCGATCACCCACGGCTTCACGACCCGCGTCGGCGGGGTCAGCCGAGACCGCTACGCGTCTTTGAACCTCGGGGCTCGCTGGGGCGACGCGCCCGAGGCCGTGGCCGAGAACCTGCGCCGGGTGGCCGCGGCCGCCGACTTCGATCTCGACCAGCTCGTCCGCGTCCGCCAGGTTCACGGCGACCGGGTCCTCGCGGCCCGCAACGTAGACGCGAACAGCGAGGCCGACGGGATCTGGCACGCGCGCGCGCACGGGGAGCCGGCCAGGGTCGTGGCCGTGATGACCGCCGACTGCGTGCCGATCTTGATCTGCGATCGAGACGCCAGCGTCGTCGCCGCCGTCCACAGCGGCTGGCGCGGGACCGTCGCCAACATCGCCGCGCGCACGGTCGAGACGCTGCGCGATCAGGGCGGCGTCGACCCCGGCCGACTGCTCGCGGCGGTCGGCCCGTGCATCGAGCTCGCCGCCTTCGAGGTCGGCGAGGAGGTCGCCGCCGAGTTCGAGCCGCGCTTCGTCGACCGCAGCTACAAAAAGCCCCACGTCGACCTCGTCGCCTGCGTCATCGCCCAGCTCGAGGCCGCGGGCCTGCCCGCCAACCAAATCGAACGCGTGGGCGGCTGCACCCACGCGAACCCGGATCTTTATTTTTCGTATCGCCGAGATGGCGCTGGCATCGGCCAGCACCTGAGCCTGATCGGCCTTGGCTCGGCCTCGACCTAGCAGGCTGCCAGGCTCAGGCCCAGCTCGAGGTCTGGACCGCCTACTCGGCGGCTTTGCTCGCGTCGTCGCGCTGGACTTTGTCGAAGTCCATCTCTTCGGTGTCGGTGAAGGACCCGACGACCGCGCCGACGAGGACAGCGACGAAGAACAGCGCGAAGCCGCTCATCATGATGATGATGCCAACCGAAGCGGCGTTCGTGACCGGCGGCTTGATGGACTCGCGTTCCCACTTGTTGTCTTGGATCTCTGCGACCGACATGTGTCCTCCGGACGTGCGAAGCGCCTGACCGATCTCGACCGGGCGGATGCCGAACCTATCATGTCCCACAAGGGTTGTCAGGAGGATCGAGACCCCCGGAACCCTCGAAATTCAGCTCGTGGGCGTGAGGCCCGCAGCCCCCGCCAGCGCGCAGCTCAGGACGGAATTGTGCACGCGGGGTGGAAGATGCCCACGCCCTGGGCAAAGCCGCAGGATCCGGCCCACTCGGTCTCGGTTGGGCACACCACCTCGTCGCCCTCGCCGCCGCAGTTCGTGGCGGGCTGGCACGCCTCGAGGCAGCCGTAGCAGATCTCGAAGGGGAAGGTGTAGGGCCGGCTCTCGACGCTGCCGATCTTGGTGTTGCCGGCCTGACCAGTCCGGCGCCCCTTGAACACGACCTCCATCTCGAGGGTCTCGTAGCTGCCCGCGGGGAGCGCGGACATCGTCGTGCGCAGCGAGGCCGAGACCGAGGCTGGGACCTGGATGAGCAAGGTCTCCGACGAGCCACCGGGGATCGAGTTGGTCGGGACCGAGACCTCGAAGGCGTTGCCGTCGACCCCCCCGCCACTGAAGGAGAGGCTGACCTCGGCGCTCTCGATCTGGATCTCGCTGTCGTCGATGCCCGTGTTGCTGTTGACGTTGGTCGTCTGGTTGTTCGTCAGGACGAAGGCCAGGCCGATGCGCGTGTCGAACTTGACGTCGACCGACATCGCCAGCGGCGTGGCTTCGGAGCCGGTGAGCACGCAGTTGTCGCGGCCGTCGAACCAGATCGCGCGCTCGACGATCAAGTAGTCCTGCTCCTGAACGCAAGCGCTCATCGCGGTGAGAGCCATGAGGCCGGCGAGGGCGAGACGGGATGACAGCTTCGAGATCATGATCGAGCTCCTCTTATGACGACCGCCGCGCTCCGCGACAAAAAACCAGGAGCGCAGTCGTCCCCGCTAGCGTATCAATCCGGCTTTGGATTTCGCAACAAAGCCACGATCTCTTGGGCAGACAGCGAGAGCACGGCCGGGTCACCGATCCGCGAGAGCCCGATGTAAGAGATGCTCGCGAAGCCCCGCTTCTTGTCGTTCTTGAGGTTGGCCTCGAGCCGCTCGAGCCGCGCTTCGGTCAGCCAGGCGTCGAGGTTGGTCGGGAGCCGCAGAGCCGCCAGCGCCGCCCGCATTTGCTCCTCGAGACCGACCTCGCCCTCTTCGGTCTTGGCCAGCTTCTTGCGCTCGGACAGGCGCGCCGCGGCGATCAGGCCGAGGGCCACGGCCTCGCCGTGCTTGAGCTCGAAGTCCGACATCAGCTCCAGCGCGTGGGCGATCGTGTGGCCGAGGTTGAGCGCCACGCGGCCCTTGCCGGCCTCGCCCTGCTCGCGAGGGTCGCGGCTGACGCAGGCGGCCTTGAGCCCGACCGACGCGGCGATCTTGCGCGCGAGCACCTCGGGCTTGTGGGCATACATGTCGGCGGCGGCGTCCACGACCTGGTGGAAATGCTCGGGAGAGAACAGCGCGCCGTGCTTGAGCATCTCGGCGAGGCCGCAGGCGAGCTCGCGGTCGGGCAGGGTCTTGATGACCGCGGGATCGATGAGCACGACCGTCGGAAAGTGGAAGGTCCCGAACAGGTTCTTGCCCGACGGCAGATCGATCGCGACCTTGCCACCGACCGAGGCGTCGACCTGGGCCAGCAGCGAGGTCGGGCACTGCATCAGGTCGATCCCGCGCATGAACAGCGCGGCCGCGAGGCCGGCGAGATCACCGACGACGCCGCCGCCGAGGGCCACGACCACGTCGCGCCGACCGAGGCGCGCGGCGACCATGCCCTCGATCAGCCCAACGAGCTGCTCGAGGCACTTGGACGACTCTCCGGCGGGGATCGTGAAGCAGTGGACCTCGAGCTCCTCGGCCTCGAGGCTGCCCCGGGCGAGGCCGCCGTAGAGCGGCATCACGTTCTCGTCGGACACGAGCGCGACGCGGCGCGCGTTGGGGTGGCTGCGACGCAGCTCGTAGCCGAGCCTGGCGAGGAGCCCCTTGCCGATCAAGACCGGGTAGCTCTCATCCTCCGTCGGGACCGCGACGTGCAACGCGATCGGCTTGCGCTTCTCCGTTCCTGGCTGCGCCATGGGCTGCTCCGGGGACCGGGTCCGGCCGTGGGCCGTAGGCTCGATCGCCAAGGCGTAGTATCGCGGCCAACAGCCGAAGAGCAACTCCTTTTGAGCCCCCCGCGGCCGCCCTGCACCTGGCCACGCACGGCCGGTCCCTCCTCGCTGCGCTCGTCGCTCGGTGGGCTGGTATGAGCTTCGCAAGGGTCTGCGTCGCGCCCTTGAGGAGGGCTGGTTTGATCCCCCCGTGGCCGTTGTCACGGTTTGGACAAGGCCCGCCGTACTCGCGTCGCCACCTCTTGGGGGGACTCGCGGGCGTCGACGACGTGATGCGCCTGACGGTAGGCGGGCTCGCGGGCTTCGAGCAGGTGCGCGAGTCGCTGCGTGAGGGTTTGGGCGTCGCCGAGGAGGGGGCGGCGGCGGCGTTCGGCCTCGGTCGACAGTCGCGCGGTCAAGGTCGCGACGTCGGCCTCGAGGTAGACGAGGGTTCCGACGGCGCCCATGGTCTGGAGGTTGGCCGGGTCGATGACGACGCCGCCGCCAGTCGCGACGACGACCGAGGCGGCGGCGAAGCCAGGCTCGGCGACGAGCGAGCGCAACGCCGCGCGCTCGCAGGCCCGGAAGTAGTCCTCGCCGTGCGCGAACAGACCCTCGACGGACGCGCCGAACAGCAGCTCGATGCGCGCGTCGAGGTCGATGAAGGTCGCCCCGGGCTCCTCGCGGGCGAGCTCACGACCGACGCTGGACTTGCCCGCGCCCATCATCCCGAGCAAGAAGACCGGCTCCACGACCACGTCACGAACTCCCGCTGCCACGAACAAGTGTACTGGCCGACCGAGCGAAGAGCGACCGGCCGCTTGCGGCCGTGCGTGGCAAAGTGCACGGCGGCTGTGGGGGGATCAAACCAGCCCCCCTCAGGGGGGCCACGCAGACCCTTGCGTAGCTCATACCAGCCCACCGAGCGACGAGCGCAGCGAGGAGCGACCGGCCGCTTGCGGCCGTGCGTGGCAAAGTGCACGGCGGCTGTGGGGGGATCAAACTACCCGCCGATTGATGTGGAGCGGTTGACGATCCTCGGGGTCAGGAAGATCAGCATCTCCGAGCGATCGTCGCGTTCGGTCCTGTTCTTGAAGAACCAGCCGATGATCGGGATGTCGGCGAACCACGGCACCTTGTTGTGGTTGACGGCCTGGTTGCGGGTGTAGATGCCGCCGATGACCGCGGTGTCGCCGTCGACGATGAGCAGCTGGCTCTCGGCCGACTTGGTCAGGATCGTCGGATCGCCCCGGGCGCCGGTGTTGACGAAGTCGGCCTCGTTCTTTTGAACCTGGACTTCGAGCATGACCGCGCCCTCGTTGGTCACGTGGGGGGTGACGCGCAGGCCGAGGGTCGCGTTGACGTAGCGAGTGTTGACGCCCTGGGCCGAGACCTGGGAGATCGGGATCTGCACGCCCTGCTCGATCTGGGCCTCGGTGTTGTCGAGGGTCACGATCTTCGGCGCGGAGATGATCCGGACCTCGCCCTCGTCCTCGGCGGCCGACAGCCGGAGGTTGGTGTTGAGGTTGCCCGAGAGGCTGCCGAAGCTGAAGCCGATCGCGCCGCCGTTGCCGGTCGAGACCGGGGCCGGGAGGTCGACGGCGTAGTTGGGGTTGGCGGCGGCGCCGGGCAGGAGCAGGCCGCCGATCGGCGACTGGTTGCTGCCCGAGCCGCCGGCCACGCCGATCGAGTTGGGGAACAGCAGACCGGTCGGGTTGCCGGTCCCGGGGCTGGCGATGAAGTCGAAGCCCCACTGGATGCCGAGCTGGCGCAGCCAGTTGGTCCGGGCCTCGACGATCCGGGCCTCGATCAAGACCTGCGGGGTCTGGCTGTCGAGCTGGCGGACGAGGGACTCGGCGAGCGCGATGTTCTCGGCCACGTCCATGATGATCAGCTGGTTGGTGCGCGAGTCCGGGGTCACCGTGCCGCGCGAGCTGAGCACGCTTTGGACCTTGGGCAGCATGTCCTGGACGGTCGCGTAGGACACCTTGATCAGCCGGGTCTCGAGCGGCTTGAGCTGAACGGCGGCGTTGGCCTCTTCGATCGCCTTGCGCCGCTCGTCCTCGAGGTTGGCCTGGGTCGAGACCCGGATCACGTTGCCCTCCTGGACCATGCCGAGGGTCAGCGAGCGCAAGATGATGTCGAGGGCCTGGTCCCAGGGCACGGCCGAGAGCTTCATCGTGACCGTGCCTTGAACCTCGGGCCCGGCGATGATGTTGACGCGGCCGATGTCCGAGAAGAGCAAGAGCACGTCCTTGATCGGGGCGTCCTGAAGCTCGATGTCGATCCGCTCGCCGCGCCAGCGGCTGCGGCTGCCGAGCTTGGTCCCGGGCCGCGCGGCCATGACCGGCGGGGTCGAGAAGCCCGACACCTTGTTGCCGCCGAGGCTCACGACCTCGGTCCGCTCGGGCGCGGTCTCGCTGACCTCGCGGGCGATCAGCGGGGCCGCGGCCCGGGCCTCGTCGCGCGCGAGCTTGGGGAACTTCCAGATCAGGCGGTTGGCCCGGCGGTCGAGCTCGATGCCCGCCGACTCCCCCGCGCCCGAGGCGACGACGATCTTGACGTCGTCGCCCTCGCGGAAGCTGGTGATCCGATCGATCGGCCCGTGGAAGCTGGTCGTGTCGAGGCTGCGCTCGAGGCCCGAAGGGATCCTCGCGTCGCGCAGCTCGAGCATGGTCATGTTGGGCGTGAGGCTGCTGGCGTCGTAGACGACCGGGCCGTCGAGCTCGACGATCACCCGGGCGCCGCTGGCACCGTCCTCGAAGCGAACGTCGCGGACCGTGGCGTGGCCGGCGGCCGCGCGCTCCTCCTCCCACTGCTGGGTCAGCGAGCGACGCTTTTGGTTGGCGGCGAGGGTCTCGCCGAGCTGCTCGCCAGCGACGGCGACCTGCTGCTGCAAGGCCTCGAGCTTGTCCTGCTCGGCCTCGCTTTGCTTGCGCAGCTTGCCGAGCTCGGCCTCGGCCTTGGCGAGCTCGGACTTGGCCTTGCGGTGGGCTCGCTTCTCGCCCTCGCTCGGGCCCTTGTCACCGCCGAGGGCCTCGTACTGGGCCCGGGCGTCGCGGACGGAGGCGTTGGCCGTGGCCAGCTCGGTCCGCTTGGCCTCGAGCTCGCCGCGCAGCTGCGTGGCCTCGGTCTTCTTGGTCTCGAGCGCCTCGGCGAGGGCCTCGTGGTCGCGCTGGAGCTCGGCGAGACGATCGCTGGCCTCGCGCTCGCGCTTCTTGGCGGCCGCGGCCGCGGCCTCGGCCTGCTCGACCGCGCGCTGGAGCTCGGCCTTGTCACTGGTGTCGCGCTTGCCGAGCTTGCGCGCGGCCTTGCGCGCCTCGGACAGGGCCTGCTTGGCCTCGCCGTGGGCCTGCTCGGCCTGCTCGCTCTCGCCCTGGGCCTGCTTCATGGCCGAGTCGGCCAGCGCGAGCAGCTCTTCGGCTTGCTTGGCCTTGGCCTCGGCGCCCTTGCGCACGCGGGCGGCGTAGACCTCGGCGGCCTCGGCCTCGGCCTTGGCCTCGGCCGCGCGCTGCTCGGCGTGGGCGGCCTTGCGCTCGGCCGACGCCGCGGCTTCGGCGGCGCGCTGCTCGGCCTGCTTGGCCTTGCGCTCGGCCTCGGTCATGGCCTCCTCGGCGCTGGCGAGGGCCGACTTGCGCGCCTCGGCCAGACGCCGGGCCTCGGACAGCTTGTCCGCCGCCCGGGCCTCGATCTGCTCGGCCGTCGCGGCGGCCTCGCTCTCGCGCTTGGCCGCGGCGGCCTCACGCTTGGCCGCGGCGACCTCGGCCCGCGCCCGAATTTTCTCGGCTTCGGCCCGGATCTTGGCGGCCTCGCGCTCGGCCTCGCGGGCCTTCGCGGCCGCTTCTTGGGCCCGCTTCTCGGCGCTGCGGGCCCGCTTCTCGGCGCCGCTGGCCCGGGTCTCGGCGCTGCTGGCCTTGGCCTCCGCGCTGCTGGCCTTGGCCTCCGCGCTCTTGGCCTTCGCCTCGGCGCCCCGGGCCTTGGCCTTGGCGGCGGCCTCGAGCGCGGCGGCTTGCTTGCGCGCCTCGGCCTCGAACTCGGTCAGCTGCTTGCGGGTCTCGGCCTCGAGCTCCGACGCCTGCTTGCGCGCCTCGGCCTCGACCGCCGAGGCCTGCTTGCGCGCGCCAGCCTCGAGCGCCGACGCCTGCTTGCGCGCCTCGGCCTTCATCGTCTCGATCTCGTCGAGGCGCTGGCCCGCGCTCTTGCGCGCGAAGTAGGCCTCGGGCGCGACCTCCTTGGGGGTCAAGGTGATCGCGAGATCGCGACCTTTGGGCACGACGATGTAGCTCGACTCGCGCTTGAGGTTGACGACGACCCGGGCGATCTTGCTGTCGTGCTCCTCGACGGAGCTGATCGACACGCGCCCGACCGCCCACGAGTCGACCGGGACGTGGGGCACGGCCTCACCGCGCTCGCTCTTGGCGATGTCGACGACGAGGCGATCGGGGTCCGAGAGCCGATAGACGTTGAAGGTCGGCTCGACGTGCCCGAGCAGGCGCAGGATCGTGGTCCCGTCGTCGAGCTCCTCGACGGTCAGCCCGTCGATCTGGTTGACGGCCTTGCGGACCTCGAGCTTGGGCGCGTCCTCGCGGGCCTTGGCCGACTTGCTCGCGCTCGACTTCTTCGACTTCGGCGGCCCGGCCGAGGCCGCGCCCGGATCGAGGGCCAGCAGCAGCAGGGCTGGCAGAGCCAAAACCTGGAGCGGCGACCACTTGACGGCGGTCGACCGGGAGCGGAGCCGCTGGAGTGACCAGCGGGGACGTGGGGTCTTGTTGGGCTGCGAGTTCATGGCGTGGTCTCGAGTCGACGCTTGGCGTCGAGGCGCGCAAGGGCCCGGTCTCGTCGGACAATCCGGCGAGGTGGATATCGGTTCAGCTGGCTGAAGGGCTGAGCAGGTTCGTGCGAGCTAGCGGTCTTTTAGATAGATGACCTTCCGCTCGCCCCGCTCCATGTTCCAGCCGGGGGAGAGCTCCGGATCGATGATCTCGATCTCGATGTAATCGCGGTTGACCGAGGCGAGCAAAACTTCGGCGCTGCTGAAGTACTCGCCTTGCTTGACGCTCTTGGACTTGTTGTCGCTGGCCAAGAACAGCGCGGTCGGGGCGACGCTGTGCCCCGCGTTGACGATCGCAATCAGGCGGAGCTCCTCGAAGGTGTACTCCGAGAGCTTGACCTCGCGCTGCTTGCGGACGATCTCGACGGGCTCGGGCACGTTGCGCACCTCGGCCGCGAGATAGTTGTGGAAGGGGTCGCGGGCGCGACCGGAGAAGTCTTCGCGGGTCAGGGTCGGGCGCGGGCGATCGGGTCGCTCGGCCTTGGGCTCCTCGGCCTCCCCGCTGCCGCCGCCGCCACCGCCGCTACGCCGCGAGCCGCCAGCGTTGTTGATCGGCTTTTGACCGCCCATCCCGCGCTGGCCGGTGACCTGGGTGTCGTCGCCACAGCCGGCCGCGGGCATGCACAGGAGCAGCAGCGCGGCGATGCTCAACCGCTTCATCGCTTGGCCCCTTTCTGGCTCCGGCGGGTCGCGCCTTCGCCCTTGCCGGCCTGCTCGTCATCGGTCAGGAGGCGGAAGGCGCTGGCCGTGAAGTCGACCGCGAGCAGGGGAAAGCCGCTCTCGTCGAAGTCCTTGCCGACTTTCATCTTGACCTCCTCGATGTTGACGATCTGCTTCATGTCCGACACCCGGCGGAAGAACTCGCCGATCTCGTGCCAGCTCCCGAGCGCCGTGACCTCGACGGGGATCTTCGCGTAGAAGTCGTGGAATTCCTCGGGCTGCGGGCTCCAGGCCTCGATCCCGAGCCCGACGCCCCGGGCCTCGCGCTGGAAGGTGCTCATCAAGTGGTCGATGGTCGACGAGTCGACGGGCACGACCTCGAGGGTCTTTTGCAGCTCCTTGTCGCGCTCGGCCTGCTCTTTGACGCGCTGCTCGTAGTTGGTGAGGTTGTCTTTGGCCTTGGCCAGCGAGGCCTCGGCCGCGCTCACCCCCGACTCGGCCTGGGCCTTCGCGGCGAGGATGTCGGAGAAGTAGAGGAAGTACCAACCGCCGAGCACGAGGCCAGCGCCGAGCAGCCAGGCCAGGCCCAGCTGCCACGCGGGGTACTTTTCGAGTCGATCGAGCGTGGATTCGGCCATGACTCAATCAATCCCAGTAGCGGACCTGAGCGGTGAGCTCGAAGGTGTAGTAGTTGTGGAGGGACTCGCCCGGCTTGATCTCCCGGCGGGTCGCGTTGCTGGTTGGTGGGTCGACCTGTTCGAGCTCGAACTCGGGGTGCGAGACCCGGTCGAAGCGAGCGGAGGCGCGCAGGCGCTTGACGAACTCGCTGAGGTCGTCGGGGTCGCGGGTACCGCCCTTGATCTCGAGGACGTCGACGCTCTCCTCTTCCATGCTCGCCAGCCAGACCGAGTTCGCGTCCCAGTCGAGGTCGAGGCGGGCCTGGGGATCGAGGGCCACGCGCTTGCGCTGCTCGGCCTCGTCGATGTCGGGCATCTTGCCGGTCGTGAGGATGTTGCTGAGCTCGTGGTAGACGAACACCGGGCTGCGGCGCTTCTCCTGGAGGGCCGCGGCCGCGGCCATCAGCTCCTCGTAGCGGTTGAAGCGGGCCTGGAGGTCTTCCTCGTCGATCTTGTCGTTGATCGCCTTGGCCTCGGAGGTCAGCGTCGCGGCCTTGTTCTTGAGCCGCGTGGTGTCCTCCTGGACGCCGCTTTGCAGCAGCCAGGCGACGACGCCGACGGCGACCCAGCCGACGAGCATCACGACGGCGTAGAGGCTGCCCTTCGACACCTTGGTCGTGGGCACGACCATCTGGACCGCGGTCACGGCCCGGGTGTTCGGGGCCTTGCGCTTGACCGATGGTGAGAGGTTGATGCGAATCATGGCTCGGCCCTCACTTGTCCCCGGGGCGTCGCATTGCGAGACCGAAGGCCACCGTGGCCACCGGCGCATTTACGCGCAGGTACTCGACGTCGAAGCGCCGCGCGTCGACGACAATGCTGGCGAAGGGGTCGAAGATCGTCACTGGTACCCGGGAACGATCTTGGATCGCCTTTGGCAGCTGGGGTACCAGGGCGCTGCCACCGGTCAGGAACACCCGACCAAGGCTGGCGCCGATCGCGTCGCCCAGATAGAAGTCGATCGTCCGCTGGAATTCGCTCGAGACCTGCTCGGAGACCTGGGCCAGCACCCGGTGGACCTCCTGGGGTACCACTTCGGCGGCGCCACCGCCGCCCCCACCGCCAACTTTGTAAGCTTCCGCACCATCCATGCCAACAGCCAGGCGATGGCGGATCGCCTCCGTGAAGGTGTCCCCCCCCGCGGCCAGGTTGCGGTGGAAGACGGGCTGCCCGCCGCTGACGATCACGATCGTCGAGAAGTGCGCGCCGACGTTGATGACCGCGACGGTCTCGTTCTCGGTGAAGCCCATCGAGTTCTCGACGGCGTTTTGCATCGCGAACGCGTCGGTATCGACGACGGATGGGTTGAGGCCCGCGCCCTTCACCGCCTCGACATACTGCTCGACGATCTCGCGCTTCGCGGCGACGAGCGCGACCTCCATCTGTCCGTCGGGCGTGCGCGGGACCAGGACCTCCCAGTCCACGATGACCTCTTCGCGCGCGAAGGGGACGTTCTGCTTGACCTCCCACTCCATCTGCTCCGCGAGCGCGGCCCCTTCCATCGCGGGGATCTGGAGGCGACGGATGATCACGCTGTTGCCCGAGACCGCGGTCGCGACGTCCTTGCCGCGCAGGTGAATGCGCTTGCTGAGGTTGCGGATCGCGTCGGCGACCGCGCCGTGGTTGGCGATCGCGCCGTCGACGATCGCTCCGGGCGGGAGCGGCTCGATGCCAAAGTTCTGCAAGCTGTAGGACTTGCGGGACAGCTTGACCTGCACGAGCTTGATCGAGCTCGAGCCGATGTCGAGACCGATGCACTGGCGCGCCATCAGGTCCTCGCTCCTCGCTCGAACGAGCGCGTGGAAGGTTTGGGAAAGCGGCTGAATTCAGCTGAATTCGTCAAAACAAAGGGGAATTGTGCCCGAGCCGGGCCTGCGCTCAGGCCCGCGCTCGCGCTCGACCGCGCGCACACGCTCAGCCCTGCGCGTCGATGTCGGGCCAGACCTCGGCGCGCGCCGAGGGCTTGAGCCCGAGCGCCTCGAGGATCTTGCGCTTGGTGTCCATGCGGCATGGACAGCCCGCCTCGACACGATCGATCGTCAGCGGCGAGACGCCCGCTCGGCGAGCGAGCTCGGCCTTGCTCATCATCGCTTCCTGACGAAGCTTGCGAACGTTGTTGGGCTCGAGCCCCGCTCGTGATCGCGCGCCCTGTTTCTGGCTGCCACCCGTGCGCCGGATCTTGACGGCGGGCGACGACTCCGGAGCCGGAGCCAGAGCCTGCGGCGACGGCACGGGCTGCGGCGAGGGCACGGGCTGCGACGTCAGCTTGTCCCGCGCGCTGCCACCCGTGCTCCCCGTGCTGCCACCCGTGGTCTGGCCCGCGCTGCCACCCGTGCTCGAGTGATCGGCTGAGCTCGGCGCGTCGCTGAGCTCGTGCTCGCTCGACGCCTCCGCCCGAGCCGAGCTGCGCGTGTCCGCATCCTCCATGACGCCCGCGACGGCACGAGCCTTGGGCTGCGGTTTTGCTGGCGACTTCATGGACGGTGCGGAGCTCTCGAGCGGGCGCTGCGGCCACGCGGACG
Source organism: Enhygromyxa salina (assembly GCF_002994615.1). GTDB lineage: Bacteria > Myxococcota_A > Polyangia > Nannocystales > Nannocystaceae > Plesiocystis > Plesiocystis salina_A. The sequence continues at coordinate 25,249 of NZ_PVNK01000296.1, forward strand.
CCCGCGCAGGCCTTGATCGACATTGTCGGGGCCTCAGGCGTGGGAGTCAACGGGCACGTGCTGCCCAACTGATGCCTAATTGAGTGCAAGTGATAGGGATTTGATGGGTCTTTTAAGTGGTGAGCGGCGCCACCCGACGCCGGATTGCGATCGTCTCGCGGGCGCTCGGCAAATGAGTTTTCTGACGCGTTCACGGGCTTGGCTCGGTAGGGGACTTCTGCGCCAGCTAGCTTCCCATGGCGGCGAGGGCGACCCAAAAAACCCGGCGAATGTTCGGCTGGGACTGCGTTTTTGAGCAGTTCCGGCGCCATTTCGCGCCCATGGAAGGGCTAGCAGCCCGGGGTGCTAGCGCAGGACCGGACCCGGACCAGCCTATGCCAATATCCGCCCCGTGACCGAGGAAGTGCTGTGACCGGGGGGCCTGGAGCCTCGACTGCGGGTTTTTCGCGCATTCTCGTCGTCGACGACGAGGAGCCCATGCGGCACATGCTCGAGCTGCTGCTGCGGCGGGCGGGCTTCGAGGTCCGCAGCGCGGCCGACGGCGAGCTCGCGCTCGAGCTGGTCGAGCGCGAGGCGGTCGACGTGGTCCTGTCCGACGTGCGCATGCCGGGGCTCGGCGGCCTGGAGCTGGCCGAGCGACTCAGCAGCGCGCACCCGGAGATCACCCTCGTCATGATGAGCGCGTTCGGGACCGTGGACCTCGCGCTCGAGGCCATGCAGCGCGGCGCCTACGACTACATCTCCAAGCCCTTCAAGCAGGACGAGGTCGTGCTGACGCTGCGCAAGGCCGAGGAGCGCCTGCGCCTGCGGCGAGAGAACGCCAACCTCCGGGCCAGGGTCGCGGAGCTCGAGGCCGGCGCGGTCGCCGTCGACGGCATCGAGCTCGTCGGGCGCCTGCTGATCCACAGCCCGGCGATGCGCAAGATCGCCAAGACGGTCCGCAAGGTCTCGCGCTTCGAGACCACCGTGCTGGTGCTCGGCGAGTCGGGCGTCGGCAAGGAGCTCGTCAGCCGGGCGCTCCACGATCTGGGCGACCGCGCCGACGGGCCCTTCATCGCGGTCAACTGCGGGGCGATCCCCGAGGGCCTGCTCGAGTCGGAGCTCTTCGGCCACGCCAAGGGCGCGTTCACTGACGCGAGCAGCGACAAGCCCGGCCTGTTCGAGGCCGCCGCGAAGGGGACCGTGTTCCTCGACGAGGTCGGCGAGCTGCCGGCCAACGTCCAGGTCAAGCTGCTGCGCGCGCTGCAGGAGCGGGAGATCCGGCGGGTCGGGGAGAACACCCCGCGCCCGATCGACGTGCGGGTCGTGGCCGCGACCTCGCGGGCGCTCGAGCAGATGGTCGAGCAAGGCGAGTTTCGCCAGGATCTGTTCTACCGGCTGGCCGTGATGCAGCTGCGGATCCCCCCGCTGCGCGAGCGTCGCGAGGACATCTCGATGCTCGCCGAGCACTTCTTGACGACCGTCAACCGCAGGCTCGGGACCGCCGTCGAGGGCGTCGACGCCGAGGCCCGGCGGATCATGCTGGCCTACGACTGGCCCGGCAACGTGCGCGAGCTCGAGAACACCCTCGAGCACGCCGCGGTCCTGGCCGAGGGCCCGCTGATCGGTCCCGACGAGCTCCCCGAGCGGCTCCGACGCGGCCGCCGACAAGCCGCCGACGGCCCGGCCGAGATCGGCTTCGCCCTGCACTTCTCCGACGACGACCTCTCGGTCAAGCGGGCCCAGCGGCGGACCGAGCGCGAGCTCATCCTCCGCGCCCTCGAGCAGACCGACGGCAACCGGACCCACGCGGCCAAGCTCCTCGATCTCAGCCACCGGGCGCTGCTCTACAAGATCAAGGACTACGACATCGGCTGACGCCAAGCCGGTCGTGACCGGCGTGCCGCCGCCCCTCGGCCCCTCAGCTCAAGTCCCCGGAGACTGGGAGGAAGCCGAAGCCGAAGCCGAAGCCGAGGCCGAGGCCGAGGCCGAGGCCTCGGCTTCGACGAGGGGCAACAGCACGTAAAAGTGGCTGCCCTCGCCGGGCTCGCTCGACACCTTCACCGTGCCCTCGCAGCGCCGCACGATGCTGTAGACCGTCGCCAGCCCGAGGCCGGTGAACTCGCCCGCGGGCTTGGTCGTGAAGAAGGGCTCGAACGCCCGGGCCTGGACCTCGGGCGACATCCCCTCGCCGTCGTCGGACACGCGGATCGAGGCGTAGCGGCCGTCGGGGACCGACTCGGGCAAGCCCGTGATCCGCTCGCTGAACTCGACGACCTCGACCTCCACCTCCACGTGGCCGGGGTTCTTGCGGTCGTGGCGGACGGCGTCGCGGGCGTTGGCGACGAGGTTGGTCAGCAGCTGCTGGATCAGCCCGTCGGTCGCGCACACGATCACCGGCTCGTCGGGCACGGCGATCTTCAGCCGGACACCGCGACCGAGCAGGTGCAAGAGCATGCGCTCGAGCTTGGGCACGGCGACGGCCAGATCGAGGTCGCGGCGGGCCAGCGGCTGCTGGCGAGAGAAGTCGCGCAGCTGCTCGGTCAGCTCGCTCGCGCGACGGGTGGCGGCGATGATGTCCTGGGCGCTGGACCGCAACGTGGCGTCGTTGATCCGCATCTCGAGCAGCTCGGCGCTGCCGCCGATCGCCATCAACAAGTTGTTGAAGTCGTGGGCCACGCCGCCGGCGAAGCGGCCGAGCGCGTCCATCTTTTGGCCGTGGAGGAGCTGATCTTGGAGCAGGATCTCGCGGGCCTGAGCGTCGAGCCACGCGCGGTTGTGAAGGGCCAGCGCGACTTGATCGGCGACCTCGCTGGCGAACTCGATCTCGTGGCGCTGCCACTCGCGCAAGCCGCCGACCTGATCGAGGCACACGACCCCGACGACCTCGCCGCCCACGCGGATCGCAGCGTCGAGCACAGACCCGATGCCCTCGGGCCGGAGGTAGCCGTCGACGAACTCCTGCGTGCGCGGGTCGTTGACGGCGTCGTGCACGTCGAGGGTCCGCCCGCTGTCGATGGCCTCGAAGTAGCGTGGGTAGTCGCCCGCGGTCAGGGTCAGGCCGCGCTCGTGAACCGCGGAGGCCCGGCGGTAGAGATCCACGAGCTCGAGCCGGGTCCGGCGCTCGTCGAGCAGCCAGATCCCCGCGCGCTCGACCGCGACCGCGTTGGCCACGAGCTCGGTCACGATCGGGGCGAGATCGTCGACGCGGCCTTCGGCGACCGCCGGGTTGGTAGCGAGCGCAAACAACGCCCGGTGCTGACGCTCGTAGGCCGCGTGGCGCTCGGCCTCCGCGAGCTGGAGCAAGCGGTGTTCGGTGATGTCGAAGATGAAGCCCTCGAGCCACGTGGGTCGGCCGTGGGCATCGCGTACGACCCAGGCTTTTTGTTGAACCCAGCGCTCGGCGCTGGCCGTGAGAACTCGATACTCGACCTGTGCGGGCTGCGAGTCGCCGCGCTCGAGGATCGCGCGCAGCTGGCGAGCGACGTCTGCGCGCTCGTCGGGGTGGATGACGCTCGCGTAGCTCCGCACCGCGTTGTCGATGAAGTCGCTGGCCGGGTAGCCGAGCAGGTCAGCGACCCCCTGGGTCAGCGCGTGCATGGTCAGGCACGGATCGACCGAGCATCGATAAGCGAGGCCCGGCATCCGCCGGACCACCCACTCGAAGCTTGGCTCGCAACCCGCCAGCGCGGGCACGGGACCATCTTCGACGATTTGCTTGGCGTTCACGTCGACACCAGCAGTGTCGCCCGGACTCGTACGCTGAGCAATCGCCGCGCCTCCCAATCGTTCGGTGTGAGTTTACGGTGTCCGCGCAACTCGACTCCGACCGGCCAAGCGAGATCTCGACCCGTCGCTCGCGGGGGCCCCCAACCCGATCAGAAGGGGTCCGAGATCATCCGCCCTTCCTCGGGCGTGCAACTCCAGGGGCCGAACAGCAGCAGCTGACGCTTGCAGGTCACCGTCATCATCCCGTGGGTCGTCTTGTACTCGTAGCGGTGGCGAACGATGTCGGCCTTGCCGACGCGGGGCTGGCTGTCGAGCACGATGCAGCTCGAGTCCATGTCGCACGCGTGGTCCTTGGCCAGGGCCATGGTCTCGGTCGTCAGCTTGGCGTTGCCCCAGGCCTGGTAGGACAGCAGGCCCGTGACCGCGAGCAGAACCACCGCCATGAGCCGTCCACCCGCGTTGCCTTCTGCCATCAGTGAACGTTGGCACGCGCCCGCGGGCGCGTCAAAGGCAGAGCGCCGGCCTCAGCGTCCGATGCCCGAGTAGGAGAAGCCCAGCGACTCGACGTGGTCGCGGTCCCACTGGTTGCGCCCGTCGAACAACACCTTGTCGCTCATGAGCCCGGCGAGGCGGCGAAAGTCCGGGCTCCGGTACTGTCGCCACTCGGTGCACAGGATCAGCGCGTCGACGCCGTCGGCGGCGGCGTAGGGATCGCTGCACAGCTCGATCGGGAAGTTCTCGGCCGTGTCACCGAGCGCGACCATGAAGTTGGGGCCGGCCTCGGGGTCACACAGGCGCAGCTTCACGCCGTCGCTCGCGAGCGAGCGGACGATCGTGAGCGCCGGGGCCTCGCGGATGTCGTCGGTGTTGGGCTTGAACGCGAGGCCCCACAGCGCGAGGGTCTTGCCGCTGAGCTCGCCGCCGAAGTGGCCCCGGACCTTGCGGACCAGGACCAACTTCTGGGCCTCGTTGATGCGATCGGCGGCCGCGACGATCGACATCGAGATGCCGTGCTCGCGGGCTGTGCGGATCATCGCGCGGGTGTCCTTGGGGAAGCACGAGCCGCCGTAGCCGAGGCCGGGGAACAAAAATTTGTTGCCGATCCGCGCGTCGGAGCCCATCCCGCGCCGGACCTCCTCGACGTCGGCCCCGACCGCGTCACAGAGGTTGGCGACGTCGTTGATGAACGAGATCCGCGCGGCGAGGTAGGCGTTGGCCGCGTACTTGGTCAGCTCGGCCGAGCGCGGGTTCATGTACAGCAGCCGCTCGCTCGTGCGGAAGAAGGGCTTGTAGAGCCGATTGAGCCGATCGCGCGCGCGCTCGTCGTCGGTCCCGATGATCACGCGGTCGGGGTGCATGAAGTCCTGCACGGCCACGCCCTCCTTGAGGAACTCGGGGTTGGACGCGACGGTGAAGTCGGCGTCGGGGTTCTGCTCGGAGATGATCCGCGAGACCCGCTCGGCGGTCCCGACCGGCACCGTGCTCTTGTTGACGATGACCGTGAAGCCGTTGAGGTGCGGGGCGATGTCGCGGGCGGCCTGAAACAGGTAGTCGAGCTTGGGCGCGCCGTCGGTGCCCCCGGACGGGGTCCCGACGGCGAGGAACACGACCTCGGCGTGGGCGGCGGCCTCGGGGTTGCTGGTCGTGAAGCGCAGCCGGCCCGAGGCCATGTTGCGCTTGACGAGCGGCTCGAGCCCCGGCTCGTAGATCGGGATGACGCCCTGGTCGAGGCCCGCGATCTTGGCTTCGTCGATGTCCGCACAAACCACGTCGTTGCCGTGCTCTGCGAAAGCCGCCGCAGCCACGAGTCCCACGTACCCAGTCCCGATGACGCTGACTTTCATTTGACGGCGGAGGATACGAAAATGTGGGCGCGGCCGCCACGCGAACGCTCATACGGGCGCCAGCGCCTGGGCTGAAACCTCTCAGGGCCTATCCTGTCCGCCGCGCGTCGGATCTCACGCATGCAAGACGACCACGACACCGAGCCCAGCTTGCCGCCCGCCTCTGGACCTAGCGCAAGCGCTGAGCCCATCGCGCAGCCTGAGCGGCCGAGCTGGGCCGAGGCGGCCGGGCTGTCCGGCGAGCAGGTGATCGGCGATGAGCGAGCCCCGCGCCTGCACTGGATGTTGATGATCCTCGGGCCGCTCGGGCTCGCGCTGGCGATCGTCTCGAGCCTGTGGAGCATGAGCCAGCACGTCGAGCGCTCGGTCAACGTCCAGGTCGAGACCCAGTGGATCGCGGGTGAGCAGATCGCGGTCCGGACCCAGATCGTCGGGGGGGATCTCCAGCCGCTGGTCAGCGAGACCGTGATCTCGCTGCGCTACCTCGACGCCAAGGGCAACCCTTACGACCTCGGCGAGCTCGAGACCGTCGACTCGGGGCTCGCGCAAGGCGTATTTCGCGCCCCGGAGGTCGAGCCCGGCGTCGGCGAGCTGCTGCTGCACTACGAGACCGCGGAGCACAGCGGCGTCGAGCCCTTCGAGGAGCGCGTGCCGATCGAGGTCGTCACCGAGCGCAGCGCGGACCGCGGCCGCCAGGTCGTGTCCGAGAACATGCTCCAGTGGGCCGACGACACCGACGAGCAGCCCGAGGGCGTCCGGATTGATCTGCGCCCCGACGGGCGCCTGCTCGCGGGCTTCGACAATCGCCTGTTCGTGCGCGTGACCGACCCCGCCGGGCGCCCCTGGCAGCCCAAGGCCCCGCCCGCCGAGGCTGCCAGGGGCGCCCGGCGGGGTCGGTCACGCGCACGAAC
>NZ_PVNK01000297.1 GCF_002994615.1 Enhygromyxa salina
GGCAAGGCGACCGTGACCTACACCGAGGGCGCCGCGGAGCCGGCGGGGATCGAAGAGGTGATCGAGAAGATCGGCTACGAGGCCGAGCCCGGCGAAGCGGTCGCGGTTGACGAGGGCTAGCAGCCCGTGTCGCGCGGCCGAGGCGGTCGCGGATCGCGGCCCAGGCCGGCTCGTCGGGCACGGCCTCGACGAGGATCCGCGCGCAGCCGAGCTCGTCGAGGGTGTGCAGCGCGGCGTAGAGCAGGCGGCCGTACTCGCGCGGCTCAGCGGGCAGCGAGAGGTGATGATCGACGCCCGCGGGCGCCTCGCCCAGCGTGATCGCGCCCAGCGGCCGCGGGCCTCCCACGGCGTCGTCGAGCTGCGCGCGCGCGAGCACCCGCAGCTCCCCGCTCGGGGCGTAGTGACGCCCGACCAGGCCCGGTGAGGTCCTCGCCTGTCCGTCGGTCGGCGCGCTCGGCCGCGCGAGCGGCCCGGTCAGCGCCTCGAGCTCGTCGACCGGCAGCCCGCCGAGCCGCAGCAAGGCCGGCTGCTCGCCGCACAGATCCACGACCGTGGACTCGATGCCCACGCTGGTCGGGCCGCCGTCGAGGATCAGCGCGGCGTCGGGCCCGAGCGAGCGAGCCACGTGGGCGGCGCTCGTCGGCGAGATCGCCTGAAAGCGATTGGCGCTCGGCGCCGCGATCGGCAGCCCAGCGGCCTCGAGCAGGGCCCGCGCGACCGGGTGGGCCGGGGCTCGCAGGGCGACGCTCGGGAGCCCGGCCGTGACCAGGTCGGGGATCAGCGCCCGCTTGGGCAGGACCAGGGTCAGCGGCCCCGGCCAGAAGCGCCGCGCGAGCCGGGTCGCGAGCTCGGGCCAGGTCTCGACCAAGGCGCGGGCCTGGTCGAGGTCGAGCACGTGGACGATCAGCGGGTTGTAGCTCGGCCGCCCCTTGGCCGCGAAGATCTTGGCGACGGCGCGCGGGTCGAGGGCCGCGGCGCCCAGGCCATAGACTGTCTCGGTCGGGAACGCGACGAGCTCGCCACCGCGCAGCAGCTCGGCGGCGCGCTGGATCGCGGCGGGGTCCGGCCGCTGAGGGTCGACGGCGACGATCGGCACGAGCGCGCAGTCTGCTGGTCCTCGACCGCCCTCGCAACCGCCCCTCTCCTGCCCCGGGTCAGGGCCGGGCCTCGCGCTCGATCCGCTGCTCGCGCGAGAACAGCACCGCGAGCTCCGCGAGGCGGTCCGCGAACAGCTCGACGAGATCGTCGACGGCGAGGATGCCGACCAGCTCCCCCTCGTCGCCGACCACGGGCACCCGGCGGACACCGTACTTGCGCATGACCTCGAGCGCGTCGTCGATCGAGTCGTCCTCGTGGACCGAGACCAAGTCGCGGATCACCAGGTCATCGGCGACCAGGCTGCCGAGCTCGTCCGGGGCCGAGGCGACGGCCCCAACGACGATGTCGCGGTCGGTCACGATGCCGACGGGGTAGCGCTCGCCGTCGTCCTCACGGACCAGCACGACCGCGCCGACGTGATTCTCCCGCATCCGCTTGGCGATCTCGAGGATCGGCTCCTTGGCGTAACCAAAGGTGACCTCGCGAATGCACACCGCTCCGACGTTGCGCTTCATGCAGGGAGCTTCGGTCCAGACGCGAGCGGAGGCGATCGAAAGCCTTGCGTGGCGCGCTCACGTGGGGGCTTGGGGCGCTCAGCGGTCGCGGCCGTCGCGGCCGTCCCCCGGCGCAGCTCCGACCGCTCTGGCGGCGCGGGGGACGGCGTGACCGGGATCCCCACTCGGGCGGAGCGAGCCCGCGGTATCTTTGCGGCCATGTTGGCTCCCCGCCTGACCTTCTTGCCCCTGACTTTGGTCCCCATGCTGACGCTCGCGTGCGGCGACGACGGACCGCGCGCCGACGACGGCGAGCAGGGGGTCAGCACCGAGGAGTCGGGCACGGGCTCCAACGACGCCGAGTCCGGCGACACGAGCATGGACACGACCCCGGGCGACGGTGACGGCGACGGCGACACCGGGCCCGACTGCCTCAGTCACAACGACTGCGTCGACGGCGTCTGCGTCGACGGGGTCTGCTGCGCGATCGAGTTCGCCTGCGGCGACTCGTGCTGCGGCGAGGGCGACGTGTGTCTGTTCGACGCGTGCACGGTCCCGGGTGAGGCGTGTACGACCGCCGACGACTGCGACGAGGACGAGTACTGCGAGCTCGGCCTCGGCGAGCCCAGCCCCGGCCTCGGCGAGCCGCCGCCGGGCCTGATCTGCACCGCCGAGCTGCCGCCGACCGGCAAGTGCGTCGAGGCCCCGGTCGTGTGCACGGGCGGGCCCAACGATCCGCCCGACTGCGTCGACGCCTGCGAGTACATGCCGCCCCCCGGAGACCTCAACGCCAGCCTCGAGTGGCAGTGGGGCCTCGAGGCGCCGCTGCCCGAGAAGACCGACGTCTGGGCGACGCCCACGGTCGCGCGGGTCTACGACGCCAACTGCGACGGCCAGCTCGACAACAACGACCCGCCCAACCTGGTCTTCGTGTCGGGCAACTCCAACCTCACCTGCTGCTCGTGCAACAACATGAACGCGTGCAAGACCGGGGTCCTCAACCTGCTCGACGGCCGCAGCGGCCAGCAGATCTGGGCCAACGAGACGCCAGAGATGGGCTCGATCGGCTGGGCCGGGCTCTCGGTCGCGCTCGGCGACATCGACGGGGACGAGCGCGTCGACGTGGTCGCTATGACCGGTGAGGGCAAGATCGCCCTGGTCAACGGCAACGGCGAGGTCACCCGGATCAGCGATCAGCCGGTCGCCGACATCGGCGGCAGCTTCGGCTGGGGCGGCGGCATCGCGGTCGCCGACATGGACCACGACGGCTTCCCCGAGATCGCCTACGGCCGCAACCTGTTCTCGACCCAAGACGGCGCGATCACCCGGGCGTGGGTCGGGACCGGAGGCACCGGCGGCGGCGTCGGGCGCGAGCTCAGCCACATGGTCGACGTCGACGGCGACGGCGTCATGGATCTGCTCGCGGGCAACACCGCCTACGACATCGACGGCAACATCATCTGGCAGAACCTCGCGCTGCCCGACGGGTTCACGGCCGTCGGCGACATCGACAAGGACGGGACCCCGGAGATCGTGCTCGTCAAGGGCGACGTGTGGCTGCTCGACGCCGCGACCGGCGAGGTCGAGCTCGGCCCCGTCGACATCCCGCTCGAGGACACCCGCGGCGGCCCGCCGACCATCGCCGACTTCGACGGTGACGGCTGGCCCGAGATCGGCATCGCCGGGGGCACGGTCTACGTCGTCTACGAGGGCGACCTCTCGATCCTGTGGCAGCACGGGACCAAGGACACCTCGAGCGCGGTGACCGGCTCTTCGGTGTTCGACTTCGAGGGCGACGGCCAGGCCGAGGTCGTCTACTCCGACGAGTGCTTCTTGCGCGTGCTCGACGGCGTGACCGGCGAGCTGCGCTTTGCGACCTCGAACACGACCTTCACCGCGACCGAGGCCCTGATCGTCGCCGACGTCGACGGCGACGAGTCGGCCGAGATCGTCCAGGTGTCCAACAGCGCCAACTGGAACTGCAACTCCTCGCCGTGGACCGACGGCGACCCCGAAACCGGCCTCCCGCCGTGGCAGCCGGCCAGCGACAACCAGGTCTACTACCGCGGGCTCTCGGTGTTCGGGGCCACCGACAGCTCCTGGGTCGGGACCCGCACGATCTGGAATCAGCACGCCTACAACGTGACCAACGTGTGCAGCTCGGCCGACAGCGCCTGCGGCGAGCCCAACATCTACGGCTCGATCCCGCAGTTCGAGCAGCCCAACTGGCTGCTGCCCTGGCTCAACAACTTCCGCCAGAACGTCCAAGACAGCGGGGTCTTCGACGCACCCAACGCGACCGTCGACCTCGACGTCGAGTGCAGCGATCCGATGCTGATCTACGTCAGCGTGCGCAACGTCGGCCTCGCGCCGCTGCCGGCCGGGGTCGTCGTCGAGGTCACCCGGCTCGACAACAACACGGTCGTCGGGCAGATCGTCACGACCGAGTCTTTGTTCCCGGGCCAGATCCAGTCGTTTGAATTGCAGACCGCGCTCGAGCAACAGACCGATCTCGAGTTCGTCGGTGAGATCATCGTTGACCCGAACAACCCGACCTTCGTCGAGTGCAAGGACGACGACAACATCTCGGAGCCGGCCTCGGCCTTTTGTGGGATCGGCTGACGGGCCTGACGCTTCGCGGCCGCGTTGGTCGCCGAGACATCAGCGCCGGCCTGGGGTACCCTCAGCCAAATGAAGGTCCCTCCCGAGTACCATGGCCGCGAGCAAAGCTTCCTCAAGCACAGATTTCTGACCGAGTACCTGCGGTCCTGGGCCCACAAGCTGGGCTCACGGGCACGTTCCGGTCCACAGCGACTGTGGTACGTGGATGTGTTCGCAGGGCCTTGGTCGTCCGCGGACGCCGAGCTGCGGGACACTTCAATCTACATCGGACTTCAAGCCCTCGAAGAAGCTGCTCAGACATGGCGCGACACCGAGGGGGTCAACATCAAGCCTGGCGCGATCTTCGTCGAGAAAGATCGCCGCGCGTTTGCTCGCCTTCAGGATTTCCTGCGCCAACGACAGGGCATCGTCGAGACTCACCCTTTCATGGGTGAATTTGGACACCATGTGGACGGAATTCAGCGGCTGATCGGCAGTGATCCAGCGTTTGTGTTTGTCGATCCGACCGGATTCAAGGGCGCACAGATGCAGTTCATCGCCCCGCTAATGAAGCGGCGACACCGTGATGTGCTGGTTAACGTGATGTTTAATCACGTCAACCGTTGGAAAGATGACCCACGCCAGTTCCTCCGTGAACAGATGCGTGCATTTTTTGGGCTCGAGGACTCGGATCTCCCTGTCGGGCTCGAGGAGCCTGAACTCCTACGGCTCTACAGACGCCAGCTCAAGCTCACCTGCGACATCGAATGGGCCGCGGACATCGGTGTTCCACACCCGACGATCGACCGAACTTGGTTCCGCCTGGTCGTTGGCGGAAAACACCCGAAGGTTCTCGAAGTCTTCCGCGATGCCGAGCGCAAGGTCATGGGCATCGAGGCCGCGGTCGTGCGCGAAGAGGCAAGGGTTCGCAGCGCGGCCCAGCCGTCCTTGTTCTCGGCTGAGGAGACTGCGGGAGCACAAGAGCAGCGCTACACGCGGCAAAGAGACGAAGATCTCGACCGGGTCCGAACCATGCTCCGAGAGCGCCTCGGCGACGGGGAGTTGACATGGCAGCAGATTTGGCCCGTGCTTCTCGAAGACCTCCACCTCACGCTCCGGGAGCTCTCGAGGGCGTGTTTTTCCGCCTACAAGGCAGGAGAGTTGCTCGTGTCCCCCACTCCGGGGCCAAAACGAAGGACGCTACTCGAGGCAGACCTGATCTCCTTGGCTGTCCGGGACCCTTGACGGCTGTGGATGCGCGTGATCTGCTGGGACTGTGAGCGACCACAGCAGCATCGAGTGGACGGATGCCACCTGGAACCCCGTGCGTGGCTGCTCCAAGCTCTCGCCAGGATGCAAGCACTGTTACGCCGAGACCTTCTCTGAGCGATTTCGTGGTGTGCCCGACCATCCTTTCGAGCATGGCTTTGACCTCCAGCTGGTCTACGCGAAGCTACCCGAGCCGCTGCGCTGGGCTCGAGCGCGAAAGATCTTCGTCAACTCGATGTCCGACCTCTTCCATGAGCGGGTCCCAGACTCCTACGTGAAGGAGGTCTTTCGGGTCATGGTCGATGCTGACTGGCACGTCTATCAGCTCCTGACCAAGCGGGCCGATCGACTTCGAGAGCTCACCCGGCGGCTGCCGGCGAAGGCGGTCGTGCACGATCACATCTGGCTGGGCGTGAGCGTCGAAGACCGAAAGTACGGCCTCCCTCGCATCGACGAACTGCGCCGCGCGCGAGCGGGCAAGCGCTTCTTGTCCATCGAGCCTTTGCTCGAGGATCTCGGCGAGGTCGATCTGCGCGGCATCGACTGGGTCATCGTCGGCGGAGAGAGCGGGCCCGGTGCCAGGCCAATGGACGAGGCGTGGGTCCTCAACCTCCGCGATCAATGCCGGGCGGCAGAGGTCCCCTTCTTCTTCAAGCAGTGGGGAGGCGTACAGAAGAAGAAGCACGGACGGAAGCTCGAGGGGGCGCTCTATGATGAGTTTCCGAAAGCCGAGGTCGGCGCGGTACCAACCCGCACACTCCGATGGGCGCAGCTGCGTGCAGCGCAAGCCCGCGCGGAGGATCTCGAGGCGCAGCTGGGGCAGTTGCCGCTGGTCACCATTCGGCGAGCAGTCTGAGCTAGCAGCCCGTGGTGCAATGCATCGTGTCGCCTCGCGCCGGAATGTTCGCCCAGGGCGCGAAGCCAAAACGCCGCTGTACCGGGCGTACTGCAAGTTTTGGCGACAAAGCCCTCGGCGAAAAGGCCAAGCGAGGCGGCGCGAGGCATTGCACC
>NZ_PVNK01000298.1 GCF_002994615.1 Enhygromyxa salina
GACGGGGGGGTGGCCGTCGACGCGGACTCGCTCGGGGGGGCGGGGTGGGGCGCGGCGCTCGACCTCGGCGAGGGCGCCCAGGCGCACGAGGGAGCCGTCGTCGCCGACGAGCTCGAGGGCGGCGATCGCTGAGGCGTCCTCGGCCCGCTCGAGCCCGCGCACGCCCACGCGAAAGTTCCCGGCGTGGACGCTGCCCAGACCCTGGGCGCCGGTACGCGTGGCGATGGTCTGCGCGATGTCGAGGGTGTCGAGGCCCGCGGCCCAGGCCTTGGCCTCGTCGACGATCACGCTCAGCTCCGGATCGACGGCCCCGGCGACCGTGACCTCGCGGACCCGGGGGCGCCGCAGGACCCGGCGCCTGAGGGCCTCGGCGGCGTCGGACAAGGCGACAAGATCGGGCTCGGCGGCGTCGCTGGTGACCGCGAGCAGCATCGACTCTTGGCGGGTCAAACGGGTATCGAGGGGCTGGAGGCTGGCGCCGGGGGGCAGGGGGACGGTCGCGATCGCCTCGCGGACCCGCTGCCAGCGCTGCTCGACGTCGTAGACCCCGTCGTCGAGTTCGACGGTCAGCACGAGCACGTCGGCCCGCGAGGTGCTCTCGACGTCGCGGATGTGATCGACGCTCTGCAAGGCCTGCTCGATCGGTACGGCCAGGGCCGACTCGACCTCCTCCGGCGTCGCGCCGGGGTAGATGGCGACCTGCGCGGCCCAGCGGTCGGGCAAGCTCGGGTCCTCCTGCCGGGGCATGGTCGTCCACATCAGCAGCCCGAGCAGGACCATGAGCAGGCTGGTCAGCAGGGGCAGCCGCGCGCTACGGCGGCGGGGGCTGGGCTTGGGGGCGTCAGCGCTCACGACCCGGGCCCTTCGACGGTGACGACGGTGACGCTCAGGCCGTCGCGCAAGCTGTCGAGGCCCTGGGCGACCACGCGCTCGCCGAGCTCGAGGCCGGCGCGGGCGACCACGCGGCGACCGTCGGAGGCCCCGAGCTCGAGCTCGCGGAAGCGGACGGTGTCATCGGGGCCGACCACGAAGGCGCCGGTGCGCGCGCGGGCGGCGTAGCTGATCGCGCCCAGGGGCACGCAGAGGCCCTCGCCCTCGCCGGTGGCCGGCGGGACCTCGAGCTCGACGCTCACGCCGAGGGGGAAGGGACCCGCGCCCGCGACCTCATCGGCGTGCTCGAGGTCGGCGACGAGCTCTTGGACGTAGGCGGACCCGCGCCGGACCGCGCCCACGCGGCGGACCACGGCGACGAAGGGGCGGTCCGAGCCGAGGCTGCTCCCGCGCACCCGGTCGCCGACCTCGAAGCGGCCGAGCAGGTGCTCGGGGACCCGAGCGCGGACGGTCCGGCGCGGCTCGCTCGGCTCGATGTGGACGATCGGCTGACCCGCGCCGACAACCTCGCCGCGGCGAGCGTGGAGCTCGGCGACGACGCCGGCGACGGGGGCCTCGAGGCGGCCGTGGCGGAGCATGGACCGGGCCGCGCGTGCCTCGGAGCGCGCGAGCTCGACCTGGGCCTCGGCCTGGCGCAGGTTTGACGCCGTGCGCTCGGCCGCGGCCGCGCCGAGGCTGCGCCGGCTGGCCAGCAGCTCGCTGCGCTCGAGCTCGCGAGCGGCCTGCTCCCGCCCCTCCTCGGCGAGCTCGTGCCCGGAGCTCGCCGCGGCCACGTGGGCGCGCAGATCCTGGTCATCGAGGCGGGCGATGAGCTGCCCCGCCTCGACCGCGCTGCCGACCTCGACCTCGAGCTCGCGCACCCGACCCGGGAGCGCGAAGGCCAAAGACAGCTCGCTGCGATCTTCGATCTGGCCGCGGATGCGCGCCCTCGCGTCGACGCGGCAGCGCTCGACGGGCACGACGCGGACCCGTGGGGCGAGGCTGGTCTCGGTCTCGGTCTCGGTCTCGGTCTCGGTCTCGGGCGCCTGGCGGTCGGTTTGGGAGCAGGCGCACGCGAACACGAACGCGGCGAGCATGGACCGGCGGTGCATCGGCTGCGCGGTGTCGGGCATGGCGGACGATGACGATATAGAAGGGGCGCGCGGGCTTACAAGGGCGACGGAACACAGGGGGCTCGGCCCGCAGGTCCGGCTCGAAGCGCGAGAAGGGGGGCGAGCCGAGCCGCATCGAGGATGGGTCGAGTTCGGCCCCGCGGCTCAGGCCTTGACCAGGCGCTCGGGGTCGACGGCGTCTCGGCCCACGATGTTGCGGGTGTCGATGATCAGCGGGGCGTGCTCGAGCACGGGCTCGTAGTCGACGCGGCGGTGACGGGCCGTCAGCAGGACCGCGTCGAAGTCCGCGAGGCTGTCGGCGTTGAGATCCGCGAGGGCCGGGACAGCCTGGTCCGCGACGCTCAGGGCCTCGACGTGGGGGTCGTGGTAGTGGACCTCGGCCCCGCCCTCGCGCAGCAGCCGGATGATCTTGAGCGCCGGGCTCTCGCGCACGTCGTCGATGTCGTCCTTGTAGGCGACCCCGACCACGAGCAGGTGGCTGCCGTAGAGGGCCTTTTGCTGGCGCGAGAGCCCGCGGATCAGCCGCTCGACCACGTAGCGTGGCATCTCGGCGTTGATCTCCCCGGCGATCTCGAGCAGCCGCGTCTTGGCGTCGAACTCTCGGGCGCGCCACGAGAGGTAGTAGGGGTCGATGGGGATGCAGTGTCCGCCCAGGCCTGGGCCCGGGAAGAAGCGCATGTAGCCGAAGGGTTTGGTCGCCGCAGCGTCGATGACCTCGTGGACGTCGATGTCCACGCCGCCCTCGCTAAAGCGCTGGCAGGCGACCTTGAGCTCGTTGACCAGGCCGATGTTGACCATGCGGAACACGTTCTCGAAGATCTTGGCCATCTCGGCGATCTCGGGGCTCGACACCGGGACGACGTTGTCGATCCCGACGCGGTAGAGGCTGAGCGCGCGCCGGGTGCAGCGGGCCGTCATCCCGCCGACAAGCTTGGGGATGGTCCGGGTGCCGAAGTGGGCGTTGCCGGGGTCCTCGCGCTCGGGGCTGAAGGCCACGCAAAAGTCCGCGCCGGGGCGCAGGCCCGTGCGCTGGGCGATGAGTTCGGCCACGACCTCGCGGGTGGTCCCGGGGTAGGTCGTCGACTCGAGGCAGACCAGGGCGCCGGCCCCGACGTAGCGGCTGATCGAGCGGATCGCGGCGTGGATGAAGCGCATGTCGGGCTCGCGCTGCCGGGTCAGGGGCGTGGGCACGCACAGGATGAAGGCGTCGGCGCCCGCGACCGCGGCGGCCGAACTCGTCGGGCGCAGGCGGCCCGTGGCCATGGCCGCCTGCACGGGCGCGTCGTCGAGGGTGCCGAGGTAGCTGCGACCCTCGAGCAGGGCGTCGACCTTGCGGGTGTCGACGTCGAGGCCGACGACCTCGGCTCCGCCCTCGACGAAGGACAGGGCCAGGGGCAGGCCGACGTAGCCCAGGCCGATAATCGCGATCTTGGGCTTGCGCGGGGTCTCGCCGGCGGACCACCACGCGTCGTGTTCGGTGTTGGCGGTGCTTTGCATGGTTCGTGTTCTCTCGGAGTGAGGGCGGCGAGGGGCGGCTCAGACCGCGGGCTGGAGAGCCGCGCGCGCCCGCTGCCGGGCGCGGCGCAGGCCCTCGAGCTCGTACTTGCGTGGGGCCCGGACCTCGTCGGCGCAGACCAGGACCTCGGCGGCGGACAGGCTGCACAGCGCGGCCGTGGTCAGGGCCTCGGACCGGCGCCGGCGCAGGTTCGCGTCCTCGAGAGCGATGAGGGTCTCGACCTGCGCCGGCCGCTTGCCGCCGAGGGCCTCGTAGGCTGCCCAGCCCTGGCTGATGAAGTCGTCGGACAGGCCGTGGTCGCGGAGCCGGTCGCGGAGCGAGGAGCTCTCGGGCACGAGGATCAGCATCTCCCGGCGCAGCTGCTCGAGGTCGGCGGGGTCTTGCTTGCCCAGGCGCAGGCGTCCGGTCAGGGCGATGTCGTCGGTGCCGTGCTCGGCGACGTAGCGATCGGCGGCGGCGTGTAGCTGGGCCAGCCAGGCGCGGGCCGGCTCGACCTCGGGGCTGACCTGGGCGTCGACCTCGACGCAGCCGTCGAGGAGCTCGGCCTCGGCTTCGACGCTCGCGCGCAGGCGTGAGGTCAGGGCGACGAGGCGCTCGCGGGCGCGGGAAAGATCCAGGCCTGCGCGCTCGCGGAAGGCCTCGACGCGGGTCTCGGGCTCCTCGGCCAGGCGCACGGCCGCGGTGTCGAGGGTCTTGAACAAGGTGGCGGTGGGGACGTGAAAGAGCTGGGCTTCGAACATTGGACGTAGCAGTGGGTAGCCTCCCGAGCACGCGGGGAGGGTGGGGGGTCGCGCCCTCCCACAGCGGGGGCG
>NZ_PVNK01000299.1 GCF_002994615.1 Enhygromyxa salina
CCCCATCCTGACACTGGGTGCGCTTCTCATTCTAGTCGCTTGTGAAACCGGCAGTTCTCCCGTCGATGATGCTGGTGACTCTGACGGCGGCACAACAACCGGCGACGGCGACACAACCGGCGACGGCGACGGCGACGGCGACGGCGACGGCGACGGCGACGGCGACGGCGACGGCGACGGCGACGGCGACACAACCGGCGACGGCAACGGAGACGGCGACGGAGACGGCGACGGCGACGGCGACGGCGACGGCGACGGTGACGGTGACGGCGACGGTGACTCGTACGAGGATTGGTGCGAAGTGTGCGTGGCCCCGCCGCCGGACATGAATTGCGAGATCGTCGCGGGTCCGAACCAGAATGTAGAGATCACCACTTCGCCCGAGAGCCACGACTATGATCTCGACGAGGACTGCACGGTCCTGAGCGTCTCAGCGACCAAGGTCGAGCTCGACTGCCAGAGCTTCGATACGGTCACCATTGACCTCATGCTCAACGAGCCCTGGACGCCGAACTTCGAGGTCGACGCGACCTTGCATCTGAGCGCGAGCGCCATGAATACCGACTGGTGGGAGGTCGACTGGCGCCTCGATCATCTCGACCAGAGCCTGGCGATCGCGGGGCGCCACGCCTTCTACTACGCGACCAACGTCGACAGCATCGGGCTCGACACGATCCCGGTCGACGTGGTCGCCAACGCGTGCACACCGCACTGCTACGACGGGGCTGCCACGCGTGAAGTGGGCCTGACCTTCGAGTTCGAGGGCGAGCAAGGGACCCTGTTTCGCGGCGGACACGCGAGCCTCGCAGAGCACGAGGTCTGGGTGACCCACGCCAAGCAGAAGGTCTGTGATCTGTACGGCGACGAGCCCAACGGCCACATCGGCGTGTTCGTCTCGGGCAAGCCCGCGGACTGATCTCGACTCGACTCGACTCGAGGCCGACTGGGCCCAAGCTCTCGGCCTCGACCCTCACAACAAGTCCGAGGCGCCCCAGTCCCACATCCGCTTGATCTTCTTGCACTGCCCGCGAAGCTTGGCCATCGCCTCGCGGTTGTCGCCGTAGGCCGGAAACACATCGACCAACGCGACATCAGCCTCGAGCTTGGGCAGCAGCGCGAACGCATCTCCACCCGCAACCCGAACCTGCTCGCGGCCATGCTCGGCGAGCACCGCCATCGCCCGCGGCATGATCAACTCCACGAGCTCGCGCGAGCGCTCGACCACGGTGATCTCCGTGACCGCGCGGCGCTTGCCGACCTCGATCAGCTGGTGCGCGAGCCCGAGCCCGGCGATCACGACCTTGCCCTTGGCGAGCCTGGTCCCCGGCCGCAGCGTGAGCAGCTCGGCCGGGGTCAGGCTCATCCACGGGAAGGTCCGGAAGGGCTGCCCGGGCCCCTTGCGCTCGAACAGGATCGGGATCTCGATGTCGCCGTCGAAGATCACCGTGCCGGTCTTGCGCCCCCACCAGGTCTCGAGCGGCTGACCGCGACGGTGGAGCCGAAGGGCGTAGCGAAAGCGACCGCCGTCCGAGTCGACGTACTCGCCCTCGCGCAGCTCCTCGACCCCACGCGCCGAGGGCTTGACCTCGGCGAAGAGGTTGACGGTCGGGTAGGTCTTGGCCTGGATGTTGAGCTCGGGCGCCCACCTGAGCTTGCGGCCCCAGGGCACGCAGCTGCTCAGGCGGCGGCACACGTCGGCCGCGAGGTGGGCTCGCTGGGCCTTCGTGAGCTCGACCATGACGCGGGCGCCGAGCGGGAGCTCAGAGCTGGCTGGCGGCGAAGTCCCAGTTGACCAGCGAGTCCAAGATCGTGCCGATGAACTTCGCGCGGTCGTTGCGGTAGTCGATGTAGTAGGCGTGCTCCCACACGTCGATGGTGAGGACCGCGGTCTTGCCGTGCTTGAGCGGGGTGTCGGCGTTGCCCGTGGTCATGATCTCGAGCCCGTCTTGGCCCTTGACCAGCCAGCCCCAACCCGAGCCGAACTGCCCGGCACAGGCGGCGCTGAACTTGGTCTTGAAGTCGGCGTAGGAGCCGAACGCGGCGTCGATCGCCTTGGCCAGATCGCCGCTCGGCTCGCCGCCGCCGCCGGGCTTGAGGCAGTTCCAGAAGAAGGTGTGGTTCCAGACCTGCGCGGCGTTGTTGAACACGCCGCCCTCGGCGCCGCGGATGATCTCTTCGAGCGACTTGCCGGCCCACTGCGTGCCCTCGACGCCCGCGTTGAGCTTCTTGACGTAGCCGGCGTGGTGCTTGCCGTAGTGGTAGTTGAGGGTCTCCTCGCTCATGTGGGGGGCGAGGGCGTCTTTGGCGAAGGGGAGCTCGGGAAGTTCGAAGGACATCGGAAAACCTGTCGTTGGTGAGGAGTGGGCTCGCGCGCAGGCCGGAGTCACTCACGGCGCGCGTGGACGCCGGGACTATTGCCGCACCAAGCGCAAGGATCAAGCAGACGGCTGCTGCATCGTCATTTGGCCATTTTGTTGGCGTGCGCGGCTCGTGCAGCCGACGTGGCGCCGCTCACGTCGTCGCGGGCGCGGTGCCGGACTGGAGCCGACGCATCCACGCGCCGAGGGTACTGCGCGGGACGTCGAGGATCCGCGCGGCCCGGCGCACGCTGCCCTCCTCGGCCACGACCTGCTGCAGCAGCGCCGCGTGCATGCTCGCGTAGGTGCCCCGGGGGACCGAGATCAGATCCCCGCGCGGGCGCGGCTCGTCGGTCGAGGGCAGGAGCTCCATCGCGGTGATCGGCCCCTCGCACAGCGCGGCCGCCCGGAGCACGGCGTTGCGCAGCGCCCGGACGTTGCCCGGCCAGGCGTGGGCGAGGGCCTCGGCGGCCGCAGCCTGCGAGAGCACGACCTCACGGCCGAGCTCGGCCGAGGCCCGATCGACGAAGTGCGCGAGCAGCAGCGGGATGTCCGTGCGCCGACGCCGAAGCGGGGGCAGCTCGAGCGCGACGACGCCGAGGCGGTGGTAGAGGTCCTCACGAAAGTCCCCGCTCTCGACCATCGCGCGCAGGTCTCGGTGGGTCGCGGCGACGATCCGGCAATTCATGTCGACCTCGGCGTCGCCGCCGACGGGGGTCAGGCGCCGGGTCTCGAGCACCCGCAGCAGCTTGGCCTGGGCGTCGATCGGCAGCTCGGCGACCTCGTCGAGGAACAGGGTCCCGAACCCGGCGCGCACGAAGGCGCCCGCGTGATCGCGGTGGGCGCCCGTGAACGCCCCGCGGCGGTGACCGAAGAGCTCCGACTCGAACAGCCCGGCCGGGATCGCGCCGCAGTTGAGGGCCACGAAGGGCGTCTCGGGCAGGGTCCCGAACTCGTGGAGGGTGCGCGCGGCCAGCTCCTTTCCGGTTCCGGTCTCCCCGTGCAAGAGCACGGGCAGGGGCAGCAGCGCGAGCTTCTCGAGCTGACGGCGCAGGGTCTTCATGACCTGCGAGCGACCGAGGAGGCGGTGCTTGGGCGGGTCGGCCTCGGGCTTGCTGCGCGCCCGCTGCGGCCGGACCTCGTCGACCGACTTGTCGATCCGCGTGACCGACATGCGCACGCGCCCGATCTCCACCTTCATGCCCGGCTCGAGGATCGCGCTGTCGACCGGGACGCCGTCGACGAGGGTGCCGTTGGTCGAGCCGAGGTCCTCGATGCAGTAGCCGCGGGGCGTGTAGATCACGCGGGCATGGCGGCAGCTGGTGAAACGGTCTCCGACGCGCAGCTCGCAGTCCTCGGCCGAGCCGATCAGCAAGGGCTTGCAGTGCGGCAGCGAGTGCTGGCGGCCGTCGTCGTACTCGAAGGCCAGGCGCAGGTGGGGGTCGCTCTCTCGGGGCAGGCGGTCGGTCAGACAGTGCTTCATGGCCCATGGGTGTCGATCCTCGCGCGGGGGCCTTTGCAGAGTTTTTGCTCACGGCGGGCGCCTATTTTTGGCGGCTCCGAGTCGCGTGTCGCGGCTCACGAGATTGTGGGCCGTCATTGGGTCCGCTACACTCCGCGGCCATGGCCGCGAAGTTCGACCCCAACATCGAGCTCAACCCCAACCCGATCCTGCTCGGGGTGCTGGTGCTGGTGCTCGCCGGCTTCACCACCGTCTTCATGATCATCAAGACCGGCGACACCAAGCCCGACACGCCCGCGCCGACGGCCCAACCCTGAGGTGGCTGTGAGGTCCTTGGTCGGGGCCGCGCTCGTGCTCGCGCTGGCCGGGTGCGAGAAGGATCCGCCCTCGGCCAAGACGCCCGTCAGCCGCGACGACGCGCTCGAGCCCGCCGAGCCCGCGCTCGTCGTCGAACAACCCGGGGCCGCGCCGAGCCCCGTCGACCCGGACCCCGAGCCCGCTCCCCAAGAGCCGAGCTTCGGGACCACGAAGATCGTCACCACGCAGATCCCGTGTCAGACCGACGCCGACTGCGTGAAGGCCTCGTGCTGTCACGCGACGACCTGTGTCGCGGCCGCCGACGCCCCCGACTGCTCGAGCGCGACGTGCACCTTGGACTGCCGCGGCGGGACGATGGACTGCAACGGCGGGTGCCTGTGCGCCGAGGGTCGGTGCGCGGCCAAGCTGTGGTCGGCGCCCGAGGGCTGACTCAGTCGCAGCTGTAGCTGACAGAGTTGATCACGACGTCCTCGACCGGGACGTTGTCGAACTGCCCCTGGTCGGCCACCGACACCGCCGAGATCGCCGCGAGCACGTCGGCGCCGTTCGACAGCACACCGAAGGCCGCGTAGTCGCCGTCGAGGAAGTGCTGGGGCCCGTCGCAGATGAAGAACTGCGAGGTCGCCGAGTCGGGCTCGGGCGTGCGGGCCATCGAGATCGCGCCGTCGACGTGGGTCAGCTCCGGGCTGGTCTCGAGCACGATCGGCGGCATCGTCATCTTGGCCACCATCCCCGGGGTGAATCCCCCGCCTTGGATCATGAAGCCGTCCATGACGCGGTGGAAGATCGTGCCGTCGTAGAAGCCCGCGTCGACGTAAGCCTTGAAGTTGGCCACGGTGATCGGCGCGTTGACCGGGTCGAGGCCGATGTACATCTCGCCCAAGCTCGTGCTGATCACGACCTCGTTGCAGTCGCCGTCGCCGGTCGTGTCGCCGTCGCCGTCACCGTCGCCCGTGGTGTCGCCGTCGCCGTCGCCCGTGGTGTCGCCGTCGCCGGTCGTGTCGCCGTCGCCGTCGCCGTCGCCCGTGGTGTCGCCATCGCCGGTCGTGTCGCCGTCGCCGTCGCCGTCGGGATTGGAGGTCTCCGTGCCCGAGCTCAGCTCGTCGCCAACATCGTCACCGACATCTTCGCCGCACGCGGGCCCGAGCGAGCACAGACAAAGCAAAGCAGGGACGACCAGGCGAGCTTGCATCCCGCAAATGTAGCCCAGGCCGGCTCCGTGTCACCACTCGATCGTCTCGAGCCCGTGGCGCCCCATCGCGCAGTAGATCGTGTCGCCGTCGAGGATCGGCCGGTAGCAGCCGCCCCAGCCCGGGACCGAGGGCTGCTTCAGCTATCCAACGCCCGCCCCGCGCACGCCTTGGAGCTCGAGCAGGTCTGCGCGGCCACCAGGCGCACATCACGCAACACCGTCGTACCGAGCAACTCCTCATGCGCAGACATGTGTTCGTCCGCGACGACGCCGGTGAAAGCCCCCAACGACAAGCTGAACATCGTCGGGTTCGCAGACCCGACCGGGGCATTCACCTACTACCGGCAGGGGTTCCCGCGAGTCCCCAAAGACGCATTGTTCAATGTGTCCATCAGTCGAAACGAGTCGACCGAATTCACCGGCGCGCCGCGGATCGTGTTTTGGGTGGGTGGCGGAACCGGCCAACCGAGGATGCTCTCCATCATGCAGTGTCATGGGGATCTGCCCCAACTCGTGGTGGAGTCGTGGGGTGCGCAGATGCTGATCGGTCGAACCTGAAAGCAGCATGACTGTCCACGAGTCAACCAACGTAGAGTTGACCCCGTGGGCGTTTCGGGTCGCCCGGTCCTCAACCAGGCCAAGCGAGGCGGCGCGAGGCATTGCACCACGGGCTGCTAGCGCCGCGCCGCGAGGGCCAACACCAAATTCCGCAGCAGACGAATGTCGGCGTGGAGCCCGTCGAGCGGGCTTTCGGCCGCGGCCGTGGCCTCCCCCTCCCCTTCGTCCTCATCTGCGTCGCCGCTCCCGTTCACGTCCACGATCGTATCGGGGTCGCCCGCGCCGATCGTCATGACCGGGGCCGGATAGCGCAGGTAGGGCGCGAGCGAGGGCATCGAGAGCTGATCATCGAGCAGCAGCTCACGGCCGTCGGCGGCCACGACCCGGCGCGCGAGCTCGGCGACGCCCGCGTCGTAGTGACCCGAGAGCACCGCCGCGGGCATCCGGCTGGTCATCGGACGATCCAGGGCCACGAGCGCGACGGTCTCGGCCCCATAGTTGGCCGACCACGCCGCGTGGACCGACTGCCCGGCGGCGAGGCCAGCGTCTGCGGTCAGCAGGAGCACCAGCGAGTAGGGCGTCGGCGTGCTCCGGCGGCTCCACTCGGCGAGCTGAAAGAACGCGCCCAAGGTCGCGAGCAGCCGGATCGTGTGGAGCTCGGCCATGCGCGGATCGGGCGTGTCCCAGGCGCAGGTCAGGACCACGGCCTCGTCGGGCTGCTCGCGCCCGGTCACGCGGCCGAGCACGTTGTGCGACTCGACCACGTAGCTGTGGGTCGCGAGGTTGACCTCGAGCATCCAGGCCTCGTCGTCGCCGAGCGCGGCCTCGATCGGCTTACGGGCCTCGGCGGCCACGAGGCCCTCGATCAGCAGGGCCTCGTCGCCCGCGCCCGCGCGCCGAACCTGGCGCTGCCACAGCTCGCGGAAGCGCTCGATGCCCGGACCGTCGTCGCGGGTCAGCAGCAGGCAGCCCACGGCCCCGGTGTCGCGGACCGTGGACATCAAGGTGTCGACCCGCGCGGGGGCGTCGTCGCTCGACAGGTCGAGCCCCTTGGGCGCCCGAAACACCGCCACGCGACCCGCGAGGGGCGAGGCGGGCAGCGGAGTCTCGTAGCTCAGCACGGGCCCGAGCAGCAGGCGCTCGTGGGCGACCGCGTCGCCGCGCTGGCGAAAAGCCCCGAGCGCGCCCAGCTCGATCGCGCGCGACGGGAGCTCGGGCTCGGGCTCGGGCGGCGCGTCGGGCTCCTTCGGCGGCGGCGCGGGCTCGGGCGTCTCGCCCTCCGGCGGCGCCTCGCCCTCCGGCGGCGTCTCGCCCGCTTTTGACGCCGTCTCCGCTTCGGTCGGCGGCGTCTCCTCTTCCTTCGGCGGCGCCTCGGCCGGCTTGAAGGGCGCCTCGGACTCGGGCCGCAGGCGGACCCTGGCGACGTCGCCGGTCGGCTCGACGATGTCGAGCATGACCGGCTGGACCCAGCCGCCGCGGTTGCCGGCCGGGGCCAGGCCAAAGCCGCGCATGAGCTCGACGAAATGCGAGACCGCGCTCGGATCCCCGCTCGCCCGCTCGCGCAGACCGCCGCTGGTCAGACGCGGGATCTCGCGCTGAAGCAGCTCTTCGGTCAGGGCGCGCAGGGTCGTCTCGGCGTCTTCGAGCTGGTCGGGGATCTGCGGGGGCAGATCCGGGAACGCGAGCGGCAGCGCCTCGCGCTCGTCGGCGATCCCGAGGATCGGCTCGATCTTGCAACCGCCGAGGCCGAGGCACGCGAGGCCCCCGAGCGCCCGACAAAACCCCCGTCGACCCGACTTGCTCACGACGCGACCTCCTCGGATGTGGCGGGCTCGGCCGCGCCCTGGGTGAGCTCGATCAGCAGCGCGCGCACGTGTCGCTCGACCTCGACCTCCGACATCGCCGCCCAGGTGTCCATCCGGACCCCGACGCGACGGGTCTCGGGGTCGTGGGTAATCCGAAGATCGCTGCCAGCCCGGCGGTAGACACACATCCACAGCGCCCGGCGCAGGCGCTCGAGCCCGCGCTCGTCGAAGCCCGGCCCGGCGACGACCCGGGCCTCGATCGGGACCGCGGCGCGGCGGCTGCCGACGGTCACGGCGACCCGATCGAAGTCGGACGCGGGCACGTGGGTCACGCCGCCGTCGACCGTGCGCAGGCCGATGCGGAGCAAGCCGACGTCGCGGACCGTGCCCTCGAGCTCGCCGATCGTGACCAGGTCACCCTCGCGCAGGCGCGAGCGGGTTGCGAGCGAGAGCCCGCTGGTGAGGTTGCGCAGCTGCGTGGGCGCGATGAAGCCAGCGAGCATGACCGCGAGCACGATAGCGAGGACCCCGAGGGTCGGCGCGCGCACAAAGATCGGGCGCAGGACCCCGGCGACCCCGACCAACAGGCCGGCGACGCGCAGCCCGCTCGACAGCAGCCCGAGCCGCCGCCGCGGATCGATGCCGAGGCGCCAGGTCGTGCGCACGATCGCCGGCCCGGCCCAGGCCAGGACCCACGCGGCGCCGAGCACGAAGACCAGCCAGACCACCAGGCCCAGCGGCGAGATCCGCAGCAAGGCGTCGAACTCGGCCAGGAGCCGGGCGCCAAAACTCAGCTGCTGCTCGGTCATGCGCCCTCCTGATCATGAAACACGTAGAGCTCGGCGAGCTCGGGCGCGAGCACGTCACGCACGTGCGCGGGGCAGCTCAGGCGACCGCGGCCGTCGACGACGAGCAGCTCGGCGGTCAGCAAGAAGTGGACCCAGCGCTCGAGCTCCGCGTCCTCGCGCAAGAGCAGCTCGGCCAGGGCCCCGCGCCCGCTCGGCCCAAAGCGCACGACGCTCGCGAGGATCGCCAGCGCGGTGCTCGGCAGCTGGCGGACGAAGGGCAAGGCCCGCGCTCGGCCCCCGCGCTCGAGCACCAGGGTCTCGCCGTGGACGGCGCCAGCCCGACACCACTCGATCAGCGCGGCCCGAAGGTTGCTGCCGCAGGACTCGGCCAGGCCGGCGAAGTAGCGGCGCTGCTGCCCGCTGGGCTCGCGCCCGAGCAGCTTGGCGATCGCGCGGCGCAGGGGCGAGAGCGGAAAGGACAGCTCGAGGTGGCTGATCCGATGGCGGGCGAGGATCACCGCGGCCAGGGTCTCGCCGTCGAGCCGATCGAGCTCGATGACATCGGCGAAGCCGACGCGCAGCGGCCAATTCCGCGCGACCAGGCGGTGGAGCTCGCGCGAGGCCGCGACGATCCAAAAGCAGGTCGCGGAGGTCCGCGCGATCAGCTGGGCCAGGAGCTCGAGCTCGTCGACCGCCCGGCCGCCGAGCGGCAGCCGACGCTCGAGGTCGTCGACGACGATGACCCGGGGACGATCGAGCAGCCGCCGCATGATCGGGTCGAGCGTCGGCGCGCAGTGGAGCTCGCCCGCGAGGGCCTCGATGAAGCCGACGCGCTCCTCGGGCAGCCACATCATCTCGCGGGTCCCGAGCTTGAGGGTCGCGACGTTGAGCAGCGAGGTCTTGCCGCTGCCCGGGCCGCCGACCACGAGCACGCCGTTGGCCGTCCGCCCCTGCTGCCAGGTGCGCTCGGCCCTGCTGATGACCCGCAGCAGCTCACGGTGGGCGACGAAGAAGCGAGGGTCGCGGATCGCCCGGTCGTCGAACATCGCGACGTAGTCCGGGCTCACGCGCAGGGCGTTGTCGGCCTCGATCAGCTTGGCGATCGCGGCGGCCGAGGGCAGGCTCAGACCCGAGCGGAGCCGGTAGTCGGTGGTCAGGACCGCGGCGAACGTGGTGAAGCGCTCGCTGGCCTGAGCCCAGACCTCGGCCGCGCCCTCGCGCAGCTGGCTGAGCGTGCGCCCGAATTGGCGCCGGGCGATGTCGGTCCGACGCGAGACCCAGCGGGCTGGATCGCCGGTCCCGGTCGCGTCGTGGAGCGCGGCCGCGAGCCGATCGCCGAGGCCGTCGAAGTGAGCGGCCACGGTCTGCGCGGCCGCGCTGAGCTCGACCACGGTCTCGGCCTGGAGCTGCTCACAGCGGGCTTGGACGCGCTCGAGCCCGGCGCGGAAGTTGTCGAGGGTCGCGTCCTTGCTCTCGTGGCGACGGTAGACCTCGGTCAGCAGCTCGACGTCGTTGACCATTCCGGCCGCGGCCTGCTGGGTCTCGGACATCAGCTTGGCCGCGGCGTCGAGCTCACGCTCGGCGGCCGGGAGCACGCGCCCGGCGATCTCACCGTCGATCAGCTCGCGGACGTCGAGCTCGCGGCCGCGGACCTCGGCGGGGATCGGGGCGGCGATGACGAGCTCGGGCCCGACGAGGACCTTGGCCCCGGTGTCGCGGGCCGCGGCCTCGCGCAGCGCCTGGTGGATCGCCTTGCCGTCGCTCGACTTGCGCAGGCGCTGCTCGAGCTGGCGCAGGCGCTTGGACGCGGGCTTGGGCAGGAGCCCGCGGGCGTGGGTCGAGATCGCGTCGAGGGCCTCGTCGTCGACGGTCTCCACCTCGTCGATCGCGTCGCGCAGGGCTCGGAGTCGGCGCGCGAAGGCCCCGAGCTCCTCGTCGACGGCCTCGCGAGCCTCGCGCAGGTCGACCGCCCCTGCGCGGCTGTCGGTGATCCGATCGTCGAGCCGGCGGATCCGCGCGCTGACCTCGACGGTCTGCCAGCACGAGTCGATGACCTGGGGCCACTGCTCGGCCTCGGCCAGCAGCGCGCCGAGCTCACGCTCGATGCCCTTGGCGGCCTCCGAGAAGTCGATCTCGGTGATCGGCATCGAGGGCGAGTCGATCCGGGCGAGGACCAGGTGCATCCGCCGCGAGCCGGCCTCGAGCGCGCTCGCCACGCTGGCCCGGGCGTCGGCCGCGAAGCGATCGAGCATCGCGTCGAGGGTCTCGGCCACGAGCTCAGGCGCGAGCCCGCCCTCGAGCCGCCGCCGCAGGACGTCGGCGAGCCGAGCCTCGGCCCGACAGCTGGCCCGAAACAGCTCGAGGATCCCCGTGGCCAGGCGCGGCTCGAAGGCCTCGCGGGCGACCAGGCGCATGGGCAGCTCGCGGGTCTTGGCCCGCCGGCTGCCGAGCTTCACCGCCGCGCTCCGCAGCGCCCGCCGAACTCGCTCGCGCGCGCCCTCGCCCTCGCGGGGCGCGAGCCAGCGGGGCTCGAGCGGGACCCGCTGGGTGATCTCGAGGCGCTGGGGGTGACTGGCGGCGCGCTCGAACAGGGCCGCGAGCTCGTTGGCCATCAGCGTGGCGTCGCTGTGCGGAGGGCTCTCGGCGAGCGCGGCGATCTGCGCGACCGAGCTGGCGTCGAGGTGCGCGAAGGCCTGGCGCCGGAGCGCGAGCCAGGGCGTGACGACCTCCGAGACGCCGCGCTCGAGCTCCTCGGCGACGAGCTCGCGCAGGCTCTCGAGCCTCGCGTCGAGCTCCGGGCTCAGCGGATCGAGGGCGACGAGCGGCGGGGCCTCGTCTCGAGCCCTCGCGGCCTCGCCCTCGTCCTCGACCGGGGCCGCGGCCTCGCCCTCGTCCGGGAGCTCGCCCGCGCGCTTGAGGCCGACCCGCAGCGCCAGCGGCCCGCCCAGCAAATTGACCGCCACGAAGGCCATGCCGATCGTCAGGATCGGGGCTTGAACTTCGGGCAGCTTGCCGGCCGCGATGTCCACGAGCCCGAGCGTCACCCCGGCCTGGGGCAGGTACGAGTACCAGGCGTTGTCGTTGACCTCCGCGGCCTCGTTGCCGACCCGGTTGCCGACCCGCGCCGACAACCAAAAGCCCCCGGCCCGGACCACGACCAAGACCAGCGCCAGCGGCAGCACCTGCAGCGTCGCGTCGATGTCGATGTCGGCGCCCGCGGTCGTGAAGAACACGACGAACACGGGCAGCGAGACCAGCTCGAGCGGGTGGTGCAGTTCGTGCCCGTAGTCCGAGAAATTGCGGACCGTGAAGCCCGCGACGATGAAGATCAGCAGCAGCTCGAGGTGGAGGGCCTCGGCGAACTCGGCGCCCACGAGCACGATCGCGGCCACGAAGAGCAGCATCTCGGCCTTGATCCAGCGCATGTAGGCGATCAGCATCGCGCCGACGATCCCGCCCGCGACGACCGAGAGCCCAAGCTCCTCGCCCACGTGGATCAGCACGTCGACGCCGACGCTCCCGCCGCCCATCAGCGCCTTGGCGATCGCCACGCAGATCGCCAGGACCACGACGACGACCAGATCCTTGAGCACGGCCGCGCCGAGGACCAGCTCCGACAGCCGGCCCTTGGCCCCCGACTCGCTCACGACCGCGAGGGCGATGCTCGGCGAGGTCCCGAGCGACAGCGCCGCGAACACCAGCCCGACCGCCATCGCCTCGGCCGTGGTCCCGAGCCCGAGCGGATGAAAGGCCAGCTCGACCCCGACCAACGCCGCGCCGATCAGCGGCGCCGTGATCACGATCTTGGCCCCGACCGTGGCCAGCAGCGTCTTCGTGAGCCTGGCCAGGGCCTTGGTCTCGAGCTCGAGGCCCGCGGTCAGGGCGATCAGCCCGACCGCGAGGGTCTTGAACATCCCCATCTGCTCGACGACCTCGCTCGACAGCACGCCGCCGACGAAGGGCCCGAGCACGATGCCCGACAAGATGTAGCCCGTGACCTTGGGCAGGCCGATCGTCGCGAGCAGCTCGGCGACCGCGAACGCGGCCAGGATCACGAAGCCGATCGCGGCCAGGGTCAGGGGGTCGACCGCGCCGAGGCTCTCGGTCCCGAGCAGGCGCAGCCCGACCATCATGGCCAGGAGCGCGAGGACCACGAGCAGTCGCTTCATCGCCGCCACAGCTCCCGCGAGAACACGCTCAAGAGCACGAAGAGCTCGAGCCTACCCGCGACCATGCACCCGCACAGCGCGAGCTTCCCGAGCGCGGGCACGACCGCGAAATTCTGCGCGGGCCCGACCGCGTCGAGGCCCGGCCCGACCGAGCTCAGGCAGGCCACGGTCGCGCTCATCGCGGTCATCAGCTCGAGGTCGAGGGCGACCAGGAGCAGCGAGGTCGCGACGAAGATCAGCAGATAGGTGACAAAGAACACGAGCACGGCCGAGATCACGCCCGGGGGCATCGACTGCTTGCCGAGCTTGACCGTCGCGACTGCGTGGGGCGCGGCCAGTGAGCGCAGCTCGCGGGTCATGACCTTGAACATCAGGTAGACCCGGACGACCTTGATCCCGCCGGCCGTCGAGCCCGCGCAGCCGCCGACAAACATGCACAAGAACAGCAGGTAGCGGGCGACGTTCGGGTAGGTGTCGAAGTCCTCGGTCATGAACCCGGTCGTGGTCGTGACCGCCAGGGTCTGGAAGCTGGCGTAGCGCAGCGACTCGCCGATCGAGGGGTGCCGCGACCAGATCGACCACGCGACGACCACGGTCACGACCACGTTGAGGCCGAGGTAAAAGCGCGTCTCGGGGTTGGTGAACAGCGCCCGCCAGCGCCCGCGCGCGGCCGCGTAGTAGAGCCCAAAATTGAGCCCGGCCACGAGCATGAAGGCCGCGGTGATCCAGTCGATCGCCGGGTTTTGGTAGGCCCCGATCGAGGCCGCCTTCGGCGAGTAGCCGCCGGTCCCGAGCGTCGACATCGAGTGGCAGATCGCGTCGAAGATCGGCATGCCCGCGACGACCATCAAGATCGCGCACAGGACCGTGAGCCCGCCGTAGATCCACCACAGCGCGACCGCGGTCTGCTTGATGTGCGGGCGCAGGCCCTCGGTCGTCGGGCCCGGGACCTCGTTGCGAAACAGCTGCTTGGCGCCGACGCCGAGCTGCGGAAACACGGCCACGAACAGCACGACGATGCCCATGCCGCCGATCCAGTGCATCTCGCACCGCCACAGGTTGCTCGCGCGCGACAGGCCCTCGATGTCGCCGACGACCGTGGCCCCGGTCGTCGTGAAGCCCGAGACCGCCTCGAACAGCGCGGCCGCCGGGTCGAGCAGCGCGCCCTCGAGCATGAAGGGCAGCCCGCCGAAGATGCCCATGACCAGCCAGATCAGCACGACCACGCCGATCGCGTCCTTGTGGTTGACCTCCTGGTCCTGGTCGCGGCCGAGGCGGGCGAGCAGCAGGGCCACGAGCACGCAGGCGAGGCCCGAGGCCAGGTAGGCGATCGCGCTGCGCGACCGGCCGTCGAAGATCGCGAGGCCGAGCGGCGCGAGCATGGTCGCGGCCACGATCGCCAGGAGCGGCGCCGCGAGCTTGGCGACCACCCGCGGGGTCACGCCGCGCCCCCGATCGGCTTGCGGCGCAGGGCCTTCTCGAGCATCCCCACGCGGCCGCCGGGCAGCGCGACCACGAGCACGTCGTCGGCCGCGAGGGTCGCGCGAGGCTTGGGCGCGCGGATGCTGCGGCCGGCGATGACCAGCGGGATCGCGCCCGGCGGCAGCGGCAGGTCTGCGACGCGAACGTCGGCGACGCCCGGGCGCAGCTCGACGAGGTCCACGGCGATCTCGCTGAGCGAGCTGCGACCCACGATGGTCCCCCTTGGCATCAGCCCCCGGATGACCCGCGCGATCGTCTCGTGAGGGCTGGCCGTCCCGCTGACGCCGAGGTGCGAGTACACGCCCGCGTAGCCCGGCCGATGAACCAGCGCGAACACGTGGTCGACGCCGAGCTCGCGGGCGAGCAGCGAGGTCATGAGGTTGGCCTCGTCGGACCCGGTCACGGCCAGGAGCGCGTCGACGCGACCGACGTGCTCCTCGCGCAAGAACGCGATGTTGGTCCCGTCGCCGTGCAGGATCTGGACCCCGTGGAGCTGCTCGGCCAGCGACCAGCAGCGCGAGCGATCGCTCTCGATCAGGCGGTCGAGCAGCCCGCGGGGCCCGAGCAGACCCGCGAGTTGGATCCCGACGTCGCCGCCGCCGACGATCGTCGTGCGCATCACCCCGGCCGCGGGCGTGAGCTCGTGGAGCAGCTCGAGCAAGCCCAGCGGACTGCAGGCCATCAGCACGACGTCGCCGAGCTCGGCGTGCTCGATCTCGGCGCTCGAGCGCAGCTGCCCGGCGCGGACGATCGCGCGGATCGGCTCGGGCCAGGTCGTCGCCCGCGCCCGGCTGCCCGCCAGCAGCGGCGAGTCTTCGCCGATCACGTGGCTCGCAACCTGGACCCGCCCGGCCGCGCAGGCCACGACCTGGCGCGCGCGCACGGCCGCGAGCATGCGCAGCAGCTCCACGCCGACCAGCCGGCTCGCGCAGACCGAAGCCTCGATCCCGAGCACCCCCGACTCGAACCCGCGCTTGGACTCATAGAAGGCCGGATCGTCGACCCGGGCCACCGCCCGCGTCGCGCCGAGATCGCGCGCGAGCGCGGCCGAGACGAGGTTGACCGAGTCGTCTGGCGTGACCGCGATGAACAGATCCGCGCGCTCGACCTCGGCCTTGCGCAGGACCGAGCGGTGGGTGCCGTCACCGACCAGGGTCAGCGCGTCGAGGCCCTCTTCGGCGCTCGCGAGCTCGCGGGCGTCGGGGTCGATCAGGATCAGGTCGGCCTCATTTTGGAGCGAGCGGCCGAGGTGGCGGCCGACCTCGCCGGCTCCGACGATCACGATCCTCATCATTTGGGCTCCTCATCCTCGTGGTTGGCCTCAGCGGGCCCCGCAGGCTGAGCTCCGGCGGGCTCGGCGGGCTCGGACGACAGGTGTGGATCCAAGCGCTCGACGCTCGCGTCTTCGCTGTCTTCGCGCTCGACCTTGGCCCGCGGACGGATCGCCCCGGCGTTGGCCAGGACCTGGCGCAGCGTCCGGACCGCGAACAGATCGGTGATCAGCATCGGGACCAGGACCGCGCTGAGCACCAGCGACCCCCCCTCGGGGTGGCCCTGCGCGTAGCTCAGAGCGATCGCCGCGGCCAGCGATCCCTGACCGATCAGCCCGCCGCCCACGCGGCGCAGCTCGACGCCGTGGACGAAGGTCGAGACCGTGAAGCGCGAGGCCAGCAGCCGCGCGCCCACGCGCGTGACCAGGTAGGCGGCTGGGATCAGCCACAGCCAGCCCGTGACCGGGCGCCAGGCGATGCCTGCGAACACCATGAGCAGGATCGCCACCGGCCGCCGGAGCCGGTCGAGGTTCCCGCGCAGGAGCTCGCTGTGGCCCGAGGTCGCCGCGACGGTCAGCCCGGCGACGAGGTTGACGAAGAGCGGCGAGACGCCGAGCGCCGCGCCGATCCCGGCGGCGAAGATGACCACGCCGATCGTCGCGAGGTAGAGATCTTTGGTCCCGCCGATGAACAGCGTGAACAGCAGCCCCGTCGCGCCGCCGGCGACGGCGACCAGCAGCGACCACTCGACCAGGCTCAGGCCGTAGCTGTCGGCCGCGTCGATCGCCCGATCGCCGGACAGCGCCGCGCCGAACACCAAGATCGCGATGATCTGCCCGGCGCTAGCGAGGTCGTGAAGCAGCACAACCGGCGGACCCTCGGCCCGCCAGCGCTGGGCCGTGGCCTCGATCGCGGTCGACGAGGCGATCGCCGCCGCCGCCCCGAGCGTCAGCGCCAGCCACAGGGCGTCGTCGGCCGCCCACAGCTGATACAGACGGGTGCCGTCGGCGAAGACCGGGATCTCGACCATCGGGGTCGGATCGGCGAGGTACGAGGGCTCGAGCCACTGGACCATGCCCAGGACCGTGAGCCCCACGACCACGACCACGATCAAGGCCGCGAACGACCCGGCCAAGAAGTGCTCGAAGCGGCGCAGGGCCTCGCGCGCGTGGAGCCCGACCAGGAAGCCGAGCAGCCCGAGCAGCAGCGAGATCAGCAGGTCCAGCGAGCGCAGCGTGTCCTCGTCGATCAGGCCCCACGGCATCAGCGGCCCGATCAGCACGCCGACCACGGCGTACTCGATGCCCGAGACCAACGCCACGCGCTCGGCGTAGCGGTGAAGCAGGCGGCTGACCACGAACGCGAAGACGATCAGCGCGACGAGGATGAGGGTGGTGTTGTCTTCCACGAGCTCGCGGTGGCGTCACGACACCACAGGCCCGGGATCCAAGCAACCAGATCGAGCTCGGCGGCCGGGACAGACCGCTCCGCGAGTAGCGGGGATTACCGACCCATCGCGGCGATGGGTCGCCACCACTGAGCCCATGACTTGCTTGCGATTGCGCTCAGTGGTGGCGACCCCCTGGCGGCTTCACGCGCGACTGTGCTCGCGCTCGGGCGTGCCGACGTCTCGACGGCCGAGGGAGACTCGGGCACGAGCAGCGGCGCCGAGACCGGCGATGGCGATGGCGATGGCGACGGCGACGGCGGCGAGTGGGCTGCGGGCAAGCTCCTGCCGACCGCCCCCGAGCCCAACGCGCGCGCTTTTCTCGATCGGCCCTCCTACTCGAACTCCGCCACGCTAACAATGAAGCCCTCACCACCGCTCGGCCCGATCGTCTGCCCCGTGTACTCGAACGTCGCCCGCAGCGACTCACCCTCGAGGCCCCAGTTGATCAGCCCCCGGATCGACGTCCCGCTGACCTCGACGAGCTCGGTGAGCCCGGAAGAGAGCTCGGAGGTCGGCGAGAGCTGAGCTTGGACTTGGAAGACGGCCTGGTCGTTCGTCCGCTCGACGGTGATCGGGATGGACACGAACACCACGCCATCGGAGCCGGCGAACGAGAGCACGCCGTCGGCCTGGACCGCGTCTCCGGCACACGCCACTCCGGCACCGCCACCGACCTTCATGGAGTAGGTCAGGCATCACCTGGTGCGGGGGATCGCTCCGAGCCGACAGTGAGACTGGACCTGAATCAAGCGCTGCGCGCTCGACTCACTGCTTCGCTGCGAGAGACCATCGGCTCACGCTACTGGCGCCAGAGCCTCCACCCATGCGCGCGCGCCGGCCCTTACCGGCGTAATTTTCGTGGGTCCGACCGCCAGTGCTCGCCACAGTCGGCCTCATAATTGAAAAACAATGAGGATTGACGATCCACATCTGGGGCTCGATCTACGCCTCAGCGATCCCTGCCTGCACAGGGATCCCTATTCGATCTACGCGCGGCTGCGGGCGGCCCGGCCGCTGATCCGCTGCGAGCAGCCCTTCATCGGCGAGGCCTGGCTGATGACCCGCTACGAGCAGGTCAGCGAGGTCCTCAAGGACGCGGGGCGCTTCAACAGCAACCCGCGCACGGCGACGGGCAAGCCCGGGCCCTTCGAGGGCCGCTTCACGCCGAAGATCCTCCGCACCTTCGCGCGCTCGATGGTCTCGACGGACGGGCTCGATCACCGGCGCCTGCGCGGGCTGGTCAGCAAGGCGTTCACGCCCGCGCGCGTCGACGAGCTCGGCGAGCACATTGAAGCGATCGTCGCCGAGCTCCTCGACGACGCCATGTCGGCGGCGGCCTCGGGCGGCGCCGTCGATCTGATCGCCGCCCTCGCGCTGCCGCTCCCGCTGCGGATCATCTCGGAGCTGCTCGGCGTCGACGCCCGCGAGCGGGACCGCTTTCACGCGAACGTCCAGTGCATCATGGGCATTGAGGGCGGCTGGGACATCGTCCGCAAGTCGCCGGGTCTGTTTCGGCTCTACCGTTTTTTTGACGCCCTGTTGAAGCGCAAGCGGGCGGCGCCGGGCGACGACCTCACGAGCGCCCTGATCGCCGTCGAGGAGCAGGGTGAGCGCCTGTCCGCCGAGGAGCTGGTCGGGATGATCTTCTTGCTGCTCTTCGCCGGCCACGAGACCACGGTCAACCTGATCGGCAACGGCACACTCGCGCTCCTCGACAACCCCGAGCAATTCGAGCGCCTGCGCGATGACCCCGCCCTGATCCCCCCAGCGATCGAGGAGATGCTCCGCTTCGACAGCCCGGCGCACTTCGCGAGCACGCGCTACGTCGCCGAGCCTTGCGAGATCGGCGGCATGAAGCTCGAGCGCGGCGCCGCGCTGCTGCCCTGCGTGGCCGCGGCCAACCGTGATCCTCAGGTCTTCGATGAGCCCGACCGCTTCGACGTCGGCCGCACGCCCAACCGCCACCTCGCGTTCGGGCTGGGGGTCCACTTTTGCGTTGGCGCGCAGCTGTCTCGGGTCGAGGCGCGCCTCGCCTTTGCGGCCCTCGTCGAGCGTTGCCCGGGGATGCGCCTGGCGATCGGGCACGAGCAGCTGCGCTGGCGCGAGAACAGCTCGGGCCTGCGCGGGTTGACGGCGCTGCCCCTTCGGCTCAGCTGAGGGCCGCCCGGCGTCGGTGGTCCGCTAGCAGCCCGGGGTGCAATGCATCGTGTCGCCTCGCGCCGGAATTTTCGCCGAGGGCGCGAAGCCAAAACGCCGCTGTACCGGGCGTACTGCAAGTTTTGGCGACAAAGCCATCGGCGAAAAGGC
>NZ_PVNK01000300.1 GCF_002994615.1 Enhygromyxa salina
CCGCGCTCCATGGGATCGAGGTTCACGCGAGCGTGTGGATGTCGAACCATCACCACACGGATGTGACCGATCCGCACGGCAACCTCGTGCCCTTCAAGCAGCTCCTGCACAGCTTGATCGCCCGAGGTCGCAACGCGCAGCTCGGGCGGTCCGACAGCTTCTGGAGCGGCGACGCCGCTTGCGATACGCGGCGACCAACGGATGACGAGTCGCTGGGCGACCTCGTGTACACCCTGACGAACCCTGTCAAGGACGGGCTCGTGAAGTGGGGGCGGCTGTGGCCGGGGTTTACGACCATCGCCTGGCGCTTTGGCGAGACGCGGACCTTCAAGCGGCCCGACTGGCTATTTGACGAGGGCGGCGAGATGCCTGAGGAGGTCTCGTTGACGCTCGTTCGGCCGCCGATCTTCCCCGAGCTCGACGACGACGAGCTGTACGCCAAGCTGGTGACCAGGGTGCGTCAGCGCGAGATCGAGATCCAGCGGGAGCTTCGCCAGAAGGGGCGCCGGTTCATGGGGCTGCGCAAGCTTGCCCGGCAGGGCTGGAATCAGGCGCCGCGGAGCTTCGAGGAGCGATTCAC
>NZ_PVNK01000301.1 GCF_002994615.1 Enhygromyxa salina
TCGCTCCGCTCCCTCCCTCGGTGGGCTGGTATGAGCTACGCAATCGCCTGCGTGGCCCCCTAAAGGGGGCTATCCATGACCCGCGCCCAGACCCCGTCGACCCGATCGGGCCCGAGCCGCGATGCTAGCAGCCCGGGCTGCTAGGGTCAGCCTGAATGCGGCTTCCTCTGCCTCTGCCCAACTGGATGGGAGCTTGGCCTCCAGGCGTGCGACCGCGCTGTGCCCACGTCACCCGCGCGGGCGTCGAGCTGCTCCTCGTTCGGCCCGAAGGTGGCTGGGCCCTGGTCCAGTGTCGCCGCGCAGGTCCCCGCGCCGAGGCGCGGACCCTGGCGATCGACCCAAGCCTGGCCGAGCGCGCCGAGCTCGTCGCGCGGGCCTTCGAGCACGCGCTGGGTCGCTCGGGCAGCGCAGCCCTTGGCTGGCTGGACGCGGCGCCCGAGGCCCTCGCCCAGATCGAGCGCGGCGAGGCCCAGCTCGGCGACCTCTCCGGTCGAGAGCTGCTCGAGCTGCTCGACGACGGCCTCGACGACCCCGAGCTCCTCGTCGAGCTGAGCGCGCGGTCCGACTCCCCGCTGGTCGCCGCGGCCGTCGTCCAGCGCCTCGTCGCGCGCGAACAGCTGAGCGCCGCGCTCACCGTCTGGGAGCGCGGGTCCGAGGCGATCGTCGCCGCCGCCGAGCAGACCCCCTCGCTGCTCGCCTGCGCGACGGTGATGGAGTCGCTGCGCGGAGACGGGGTCGCGGCCACGGCCCTGGCCGAGCGCCTCGGCGAGCGAGCCTCCGACCCCGCGCTCCACGAGGCCGTCGCCGCCTCGTGGATCGCCCTGCGCGACCCCAGCGCGGCCGCCGTGCATCTGCGCGCGCGCGCGCAGATCGAGCCGAGCGTGGGCGCCTGGGAGTATTTGATGGCGACCGCCGCCCTGGCCCGCGATCCCGACCTCGTCGTCGAGGCCGCCGCCCGCGCGCGGGCGCTCGGCGCAGACGATCGCGCCGCGCACGTCCGGGCCATGATCCAGTCCGGCGCCTTCGAGGCCGCCGAGGCCACCGTGCGCGAGCAGCTCGACGCCGAGCCCGAGTCCAGCGCGTTGCAGGTCGAGCTGGCCAGCTTGCTCTTGCGTCGCGTCGCCCTCGACGAGGCCGACGCCCTCGCGAAGAAGGCGCTGTCATCCACGCCCGAGCTCGCCGACGCCCACGCGGTCCGCGGCGGCGTGGCCGTGCTCCGCAGCGAGGCCAGCGCGGCGCGGGCTCACCTCGATCGCGCCCTCGAGCTCGAGCCCGAGCACCCGCAGGCGCGGCTGTGGCGGGCCGAGGCGATCTTGAAGTCCGAGCCCGAGGCCGACCCGTCGACCGACCCACACCTGCGCCTCGGACACCTCGCCAACGAGGATCTGTTCGGCGCGCCCTTCGACGACACCGCCCTGTGGCAGATCCTCTTCGCCCTCGTCCGCAGCCGCATCGATCCCGCCCTCGCCCTCCACGGCCCGCTCGCCTACTTTCATCGCGCGCTCCTGCGCGACCTCCACCCACCCGAGCTCCACGAGCCAGCCCTGGCGACCGACGCGGGCACCGTGGAATTGCTGTGGCAGACCCTCGCGCGCTTTGGCGGGAGTCGCTCGGCGCCCTTCTCCATGCTCGCCAGCGAAGGCGACGAGCCGAGCGCCCCCGACCTGATCCTCTGCGAGGAGCTCGCCTCGACCCAGGTCCAGGCCACCCGCTGCCAGCACCGCCTCCTGACCACCCCCGTCGAACAGGTCCTCGCCGGCTTCGAGGTCCTCGCCGAGCGCTACCCCGACTCGCCCCACCCCCACACCTACACCGCCGAGATCGAGCTGTGGCGCGGCAACTATCAGCGCGCCTGGGAGCTGACCGACGCGATGTGGACACGCACGGGCACGCGCTGGTCCTACATCGGCTCGGGCGCGGCGCTCGGGCTCCTCGGGCGTCACGAGCAAGCCCTCGAGCGCTGGCGGATCGGGCGTGAGCGCTTCAAGACCTTCCTCGGCCACGAGGCGACCTACTGTCATCGGGGCGAGGTCTATCGGCTCATGGGGCGCCTCGACGAGGCCCGGGCCGATCTGCTGCAGGCGACGCGGGCGAGCGAGACCCGGGTCGGCGCGTGGATCAACCTCGCGCTCGTCATGCTCGCGGACACCGACGGCGAGGACGCGCTCGCGCCCGTGCTCGATCAGATCGACGGCCTCGCCCCGGTCCTGGTGTGGGAGGCCTCGCGCGCGGCCGCCGACACGCCAGCGATCCGCGTCGATCGCCGCCGCCCTCGGCCCGTGCTCGAGCGCGCGCTCCAGCTCATGCGAGGCAACCGCTCGTCGGTCATGCACACCTTCGTCGACGATCGCGGCCGCCTCCGGGTCACGCCCGACCGACACCTCGAGATCTGGAGCCGGGTCGCCCAGCGACTCCGCGCGCTGCCGGAGCACGGGCTCGGCAGCGCGCTGCTGAGCGATCTCATCGACGCCAACCAAGCACGCTCGTGACTCGAGCAGCGCCATCACGACCGCCTCGCCGAGCGGGCGCGGCGGCGCGACCATCACGCCGACGTGTCGGGCTCGAGCCCGCCCGCCCCTGAGCATGGCGCCCCACCGAGCCCGGCGTTATCCTGCCCTCGGTGGCAAACATCGGCTACATCCAGGTCGTTCGGCACTGCAACCACTTTTGTGGCTTCTGCTCCAACCCGACGACCCCCTACTCGCACACCTTCGAGTCGATGAAGGTCCTCGTCGACGACTTCGTCGAGCGCGGCTACTTCGGCGTGATCCTGACCGGTGGCGAGCCCAGCCTCCACCCCGAGCTGCCCAAGATCTGCCAGTACGCCAGCGACGCGGGCCTCCACGTCCGGATGATCACCAACGGCACCCGGCTGGCCGACAAGAAATTCGCCAGGGCCATGGCCGAGGCCGGCCTGAAGATCGTCCACGTGTCGATCTACTCGGTCATCGAGGAGGTCGAGGACATCCTCCGCGGGACCCCCGGGACCTTGCCGATCGCCCTCCAGGCCCTCGACAACGCGGCCGAGTTTGGCATCGACGTCAACATGAACTGCGTGATCAACAAGCTCAACGCCGATCACCTCGACCTCAACATCAAGTACTTCATCGAGCACCACCCCTACATCCGCCACTTCGTGTGGAACAACCTCGACCCCTCGATGGGCCGGGCCGAGGTCAACCAAGATCAGTTCACGCCGCGCCTCGCCGAGTTCGAGCTCTCGCTCCACCGCGGGTGTCGGCTGCTCCAGCGCAGCGGTCGGACCTTCCGAATCGAGAAGGTCCCGCTGTGCTACATGACCGACTTCGCCTGGGCCAGCACCGAGACCCGCAAGATCGTCAAGTCCGAGGAGCGCATCGTCCACTTCCTCGACGACAAGCAGACCGTGCGCCAGCGCGAGTGGGGCCACAAGTACGCCCCCGGCTGCGAGCAGTGCTCGCTGCGCTCGATCTGCGGCGGGGTCTTCGATCGCGGCGACGCCTACGACCCCGCCGAGCTCTCGCCGCTCTTCGTCAGCCGCGACGCGATCGTCGAGAAGATCCTCAGCGACCCAACGGATCCGAGCTTCGGCAAGCTGACCCTCGACGAGTGGAAGGACCGCTTCGACGGCCCGCCCGCGCCCGCCAACAACGACAGCGACCTCCCGCCGGCGAGCATGCGCGCCGAGGGCCCCAAGGTCGGCGCGGTCACGAGCAAGAGCCGCAAGCTGTTCGAGGCCAAGCGCCGGGCCGAGGGCAAGAAGGCCGCGAAGTCCGGCGTCGCGCTCGAGAACACCAAGCTCGTCGAGCGGGCCCTCGACGCCAACGAGTGAGCCTGGTCGCGATCGCAGGGCTAGCAGCCCGGGGTGCTAGGCAGCGCCGCGCCCTGACCTTCGTGGTAGCGTGTCGAGGCGATGAAAGGATCTGGTCTTCCCGCTGTGGTCGCGCTCGTGGCCACGCTCCCCGCCCTGGCCTGCAGCACCGGCGAGCCCGACTCGCGCAACCCCTTCACGACCCAGGCCGGCGACGGCGACGGCGACGGCGACGGCGAGACCAGCGACTCGGGCGACGGCGACTCGGGCGACGGCGACGGCGACTCGGGTGACGGCGACTGCGGCGACGGCGTGGTCGATCCGGGCGAAGAGTGCGACCTCGGCCCGGAAAACTCCGAGTCCGGCCAGTGCACGCCAAACTGCTTCATCGCCAGCTGCGGCGACGGCTACGTCTACGAGGGCTTCGAGGAGTGCGACGACGGCAACCCGGTCAACACCGACGAGTGCGTCGAGGGCTGCAAGCTCGCCACCTGCGGCGACGGCTTCGTCCACGAGGGCTTCGAGGAGTGCGACGACGCCAACGACGACGACACCGACGGCTGCAACAGCATGTGCCTGCCCGGGACCTGCGGCGACGGCATCATCCAAGACGGCGAGCAGTGCGACGACCAAAACAGTGACACGACCGACATGTGCCCGGCCTGTCAGCTCGCCTTTTGTGGCGACGGCTACGTCGAGGCCGGCGTCGAGGAGTGCGACGACGGCAACGACGTCGACACCGACGGCTGCATCTCGGTCGTGTGCGAGGTCAACGTCTGCGGCGACGGCCACGTCAACGCGGGCGTCGAGACCTGTGACGACGGCAACGACGTCGACACCGACATGTGCCCGACGAGCTGCGAGCCCGCGACCTGCGGCGACGGCTTCGTCCACGAGGGCGTCGAAGAGTGCGACGACGCCAACATGATCGACGACGACTCCTGCGCCAACGACTGCAGCGCCAACAACTGCCTCCAGGACTGGCTCGTCGGCGAGCTCGACTGCGACCCGATTCACGGGCCGTGCGAGGACTCCGAGCCGGGCTACCACTGGAAGGGTTTGTTCATGCAGGACAACGTCCAGTACGCCTGCTGGTGGCACACCAAGAACCAGGGCTGGAACACCAGCTCCGACACCAACTTCTGGCACCTCGCCGAGCACTTCTTGCTCGAGACCGGCGTCGGGAGCTCGCGCTGGTGCTACTCATTCGCGTCGGATCCGTGCCAGAACGACGCCTGCGCCGTCGGCCCACAACCGGCGAACTACTTCTTGGAGGGCAACATCGGCGCCTGGGGCTGGTGTGGCGGCGAGCCGCTGCAAAGCGGGGGCTTCGTGTGCATCCCGGCCCCGCTCGGCGTCGCCTGCGAGTGAGGCGCCAGCCCCGTCCTCCGAGGCCCCGCGACGCAGCCATTGCGCCTCGGCGCCGCGCATGAGTCGGATCGGGCCGCGGGCAGGTCTTCGAGGGGCCTTTCACAAAGGCCCCTCTCTCGGCTCGTACGAAGAGGCCAAGCGAGGCGGCGCGAGGCATTGCACCCCGGGCTGCTAAATCATGCAGCCTCTTAAATTCAGCGCATGATTCAGGACTAGATTTCCCCGCGATGTGAGGCATGCTCGGGCAATGCTCCTCTCGAGCGAGATCGCGCGACTGGAAGAGGCTCGACAGGCGCGGCTGCTCGCCGAGCTCGCGGCGACCTCCCGGCCCTTTGCTGGCGGTGTGATGGGCTTCGACGCCGCTCACACCTGGCACAATCATGCGGTGGGCGTCGGGCTCGACGGGGCGGTCGGCGCGGACGAGATCGACGCGATGATCGAGTTCTATGCGACGCGTGAGGTCGAAGCTCGCGTCGAGCTGACGCCCTTCGCGCACCCGACGCTGATCGCGGGCCTCGGTCAGCGCGGCTTCATCGTGCGTGAATTCGAGAACCTGCTCGCGCGCGAGCTGACGCCCGACGACGACCTCGACGCGCTGCGGCCCGAGCTCGAGCCCGCGGGCCTCGAGCTCCGCCCGGTCGACAAGACCAACGAGGATCAGCTCCGCCAGTGCGCCCTCGCTATCGTCTCGGGCTTCTACCCCGAGGGCGAGGACTTGACGGCGATGGTCGAGCTCGGCGCCGCCACCAACCGCCTGCCCGGCAGCTACCCCTTCCTCGCGCTCATCGACGGTGAGGTCGCCGGCGCCGGCTCCGCCATGCTCGATGATCGGGTCGCGTGCCTGTCCGGCGTCGCGGTCTATCCCCGCTTTCGTCGACGTGGGATCCAGCGCATGCTGATGGTCAAGCGGCTCGAGGTCGCGCGCGAGCACGGCTGCGTGGTCGCGACGATCGGCTCGCGGCCCGGTGAGCCGACCGAACGCAACGCGCTTCGACTGGGCTTTTGCGTGGTCTACAGCAAGGTCATCGTCGGTCGCCCGACCCTCACGACCTGAGCACCTCGGCGAGGCGCTCGACGCCGATGTCGATCGCCGCGCGATCGCAGCCGCCGAAGCTCAGGCGCAGCGCCGACTCGAGTTCCGCCTCGCTCGAGCCGACCGCGAAGGCGGATCCAGGCACGTAGGCGACCCCGCGCTCGATCGCAGCTGGCAGCCGGGCGGCGGCGTCGACGCCAGCGAGCTGCAGCCACACGAACAAGCCGGCGTTCGGTGAGGTCCACGTCGCGCTCGGCCAGGTTGGCGTGGAAAAGTGATCCGCCAGGGCTGTGAGCATCCACGCTCGGCGACGCCTCAACTCGACACGCGTCGCGGTCAGCGACGCCTCGAGCTCTCCCCGCCCGAGGAGGTCGCCGAGAGCCTGTTGAACCAAGTTGGCAGAGTCGATCGCCGCCAGGTCACGAACGAGCGACAGCTTGGCACGCAGTCCCTGCGGCGCGAGGATCCACCCACACCGCAGCGCCGGGCCAGCGATCTTCGAGAAGGTACCGACGTAGATAACCTCGTCCGGGTTGAGAGCATGAAGTGGCGGCAGCCACTCCTCATCGAGATCGAGCCAGCCGTAGGGATCATCCTCGACTATCGGCACACCGTGCCGATGCCCCAACTCGACCAGCCGCTCGCGCTGGTCGAGCCCCATACTGACGCCGAGGGGGTTGTGACCGTCGGCCATCGTATAGATGAACGCTGGCCGCGGCCCTCGCTCGAGGCGTTTGGCGAGGGCGTCGAGATCCATCGTTTGGCCGGCTCCGCCCTCGACTCCACTCGCCCGTCCGCCGGACGGTTGAAGGGCCATCAACATACCGGTGTAGGTCACCGGATCGACGAGCACCTCATCGCCCGGCCGGACCAGCAAGCGCACGAGCAGATCGAGGGCTTGCTGGGCACCATCGGTGAGGAATACAGTGTTCGGTCCACAATCGACGCCGCGCTTGGCCATCAGATCAGTGATGCCGCGACGAAGCTCGTGGCTCGGCGGATT
The DNA here is from genome assembly GCF_002994615.1 of Enhygromyxa salina. Taxonomy (GTDB): domain Bacteria; phylum Myxococcota_A; class Polyangia; order Nannocystales; family Nannocystaceae; genus Plesiocystis; species Plesiocystis salina_A. Next base: position 7,198 of record NZ_PVNK01000301.1, read on the forward strand.
GAGCATGAGCGCCTGCGGGTCCGCGAGCAGACGATCGAACGCCCTCGCGAGGGCCCGGCTCGGGAGGCTGTCGGCCGGTGGTACGCCGATCGCAAAGGAGACGAGGTCCGAGCGCCCCTCGCTGTCCAGCAACAGACGCAACGGGTGCGTCTCGGCACGTTTGGCCCAACCGGTGAGCCGCATGACATCAGACTGCCGCATCTAGCAGCCCGGGGTGCGATGCCTCGCGCCGCCTCGCTTGGCCTTTTCGCCGAGGGCTTTGTCGCCAAAACTTGCAGTACGCCCGGTACAGCGGCGTTTTGGCTTCGCGCCCTCGGCGAAAATTCCGGCGCGAGGCGACACGATG
>NZ_PVNK01000302.1 GCF_002994615.1 Enhygromyxa salina
GGGCTGAGCTGAGGCCAGCGGCCGGGGCTGCGCACGCCCCCGAGCTCGTGCGCAGCCCCGGCCGCTGGCCTCAGCTCAGCCCGACCCCGCCTCGGACTCAGCCCCAGCGCCTGGCCGATCGTGCGATCTCCGGGATCCGCAGCCAGTCCAAGCGCCTGCGGGGCGGGCCCGAGCAGGCGGCGCTCCCGGCCCGGGTCCCCGGCGACTTCGCCCAGCTGTGGACCCGGCGCTGGTACGGCGAGCACGATCTCGGTCGGGCGCTGCGTCACCCGCACCTTCCGTCCGTGGGTCCGCGATGAGTCGGCTCCTGCGTCGGACGCTGATCGGCGTGGCGGTCGGGGTCGTCGTCTACGTCGTCGGGCTCTTGCTCTTCGATGCCCGCGAGGTCGCCGACAGCCTCGAGGGCTACGCGTGGATCGCGATCGTCTGGGCGCTGCTCTTGTCCTCGCTCAACTACCTGCTGCGCTTTTGGAAGTGGGAGCTGGCCCTGGGCTGGCTCGACGTCCGCGGCGGCTCCGGCGGCATGCACCCGCCGGCCGAGCTGAAGCTCGGCCGCTCGCTCGAGATCTACCTGGCCGGGCTGAGCATGTCGGTGACCCCCGGCAAGGTCGGCGAGGTCCTGCGCAGCGTGCTCTTGCGCGCCAGCAACGGGGTCCCGTTCACGCGCACGGCCCCGGTCGTGGTCGCCGACCGCCTCAGCGATCTGATCGCCCTCGTGATCCTCGCGCTGATCGGGATCTCCGACTTCGCCGAGTACCTGCCCTACGTGATCGCGGCGCTGGTGTTCGTGATCGCGGGGGTCGTGGTCCTCGGCTCGCCGCGACTGTTTGGTGGGCTGCTGACTTGGGCGGCCAGGCTCCCGCTGATCGGCGGCCTCGCCGAGCGCGCGCACGGCCTCGTCGACAGCTCGGCCGCGCTGCTGAAGCTGCGCTGCATCACCGTGCTCAGCGCGATCTCGGTCGTCGGCTGGGGCCTCGAGTGCGTCGGCTACTGGCTGATCCTGACCGCGTTCCCGGGCGTCGAGGCCAGCTTGCTGCTGTGCGTATTCTTGTGGTCGGCCACGACCCTGGTCGGCGCGC
>NZ_PVNK01000303.1 GCF_002994615.1 Enhygromyxa salina
ACCCCTGGGGCCCGCCGCCACCGAGCTCGGTCGGCGCCGGGCCCCAGGGGTAGGGGTCACGGCCCTCATCTTGGCCACCACCCTCGAGCGGGGCGTCACCACAACACCCGGAGACCACGGCAAGCTTCCGACTCCCGATCATCCCCCGGGGTGTCCCGACCTGACCGAACTCCTCGAAGTAGGCGAGATCTACCACCCGCTCACGCGCAGCCCCGCCTCTCTCGGCGACGTTGAGCATTCGGCCGATCTGCGTGTGGGTAAAAGGCTCGGTCGGCTCATCGAGGTCCTCGGTTGTACCCATTGTGGGGAATGATTCCGACATGCCGGCATCGGGTCCATCACGTTAGTCGCTGAAACCACGCCGACGTTCGCAAAAAGCACCCACGCCCCGAACGATCCCATCACGCCCGCGACTCCTTCGACACGCACGGCGAGTCCAGAAGCCGACGTGCGCGGCGAACTCGCCACCGACGACGAAATGGTCGAAGAGCACAAACAGCTGGGCCCGTATACGCTCCATCGCAAGATCGGCTCCGGCGGCATGGCCGAGGTCTGGATGGCGCAGCGCGCGGTCATCGGCGACGTTCGCAAGACCGTGGCGCTCAAGATGCTCAACGCGGTGTCCCGCGAGAAGCCCGAGTATCGCGAGATGTTCCTCGACGAGGCGCGGCTGTCGACGCTGCTCAACCACTCGACGATCGTGCAGGTGTTCGACGCGGGCGAGTGCGAGGGCGAGTGCTTCATGGCCATGGAGTGGGTCGACGGCGTCAACCTCTCGCAGCTCAACGCGATGCTGTGGGAGCGCGGCGAGCGGCTGCCGCTGCATGTTGCGACCTACATCATCGGCGAGGTCCTGCGCGCCCTCGATCACGCCCACAACCTCCGAACCCACGAGTCGGCCTCGATCGTCCACCGCGACGTCTCGCCCCAAAACGTGATGCTCTCGGTCGCGGGCGAGGTCAAGCTGATGGACTTCGGGGTCGCGCGCTTCGCGACCGAAGAGACGGCGGGCATCCACGTCAAGGGCAAGCTGCGCTACATGCCGCCCGAGCAGGTTCAGGGCCAGTCCCGCGAGCCCACGGTGGATCTCTTCGCGGTCGGGGCGGTCCTCCACGAGATGCTCGAGGGTCGGCGCTTTCGCAACGAGTGGGACGATCTCCAGCTGCTCACGAAGATCATGGACGGGGCCGTGCCCCCCCTCTCGCAGCCCGACGAGCTTCCGAAGCAGGTCGTCAATGTCATGTATGGGCTGCTCGAGGCCAACACCCAGATACGCATCGGGAGCGCGCGCGGAGCCCTGCGCATGCTGACCGAGTGGCCCGGCTACCGCAACGCGGCGATCGACCTCGAGTCCTATGTGACTCGCTATCGAGACATCATGCCGCCGCCCTTGCCCCCGCCCGGGACCGCCGCGAGCGGGGACATTCAGGCCCGGATCGCCGCGCGCGTGGCCGCAAGCGCTGCGGCGGCGCACGACGAGTCATCTCGGCGCAGGCTCTGGCGCGGCGTCAATCCCTCGACGGGGACGACCCTCGATCAGCTCGACGGCCACGCGGTCGATGACACCAACGTCGGGACCCTCGCGGCTGGTCGAGGGTCGCTCCTGCGCCGGGCAGCCGCGCTTGCCATTGGCGCGCTGGCCCTGTCTCTCGCCAGCCTGACGATGTGGTTGGCCTTCGAGGTGTCGTCGGACGGCGACGAAGCCGACGCCGAGATCGCCGCTGTGAGCCCCGAGCCCGAGCCCGAGCCCGAGCCCGAGCCCCAGCCCCAGC
>NZ_PVNK01000304.1 GCF_002994615.1 Enhygromyxa salina
GAGCGAGAGCGAGTTCGTCGGCGCCGCACCCTGGCGCTCGCGTTCGCGGCCAGCCTCGCGGGCACCGCCGCGCTGACCGCCACCTTGTTGCAGCCCGCCGTCGCCTGGGCCGGCCCGCGCGACGACATGAAGGCCGCCTACAACACGGCGCTGAGCCAGGCCAACAACCTCGAGTACGACGCCGCGCTCGGGACCCTCAGCGACGCGATCTCGGCGGCCGAGGCGGCTGGCAACAGCGAAGACCCGGTCCTCGCGTCGCTCTACATGCTGCGCGCTGGCCTGACCTTCTCGGCTGAGGGCCACGGCGCCGCGGCCAAGATCCTCGCCGACCTCCAGCGCGCGGTGTCGCTCAACTACTACGTGGTCGTGCCGATCGAGATGCGCTCCGACGACCTCGCGGCCTACATGCAGCAGGCCCGCCAGGCCAGCGGGGCGACCGCGCCCCAGCCGATCACCCTCCGCGAGCCCGAGCCCTCGTGCGGCGCGCCGCTCCACTTCGAGGTGCTCCTGAGCGTGCCCGATGGCGGCCAGGCGGCGCTGTATTGGCGCAAGGCCGGGAGCGAGAGCGAGTTCGTCGGCGCCGAGATG
>NZ_PVNK01000305.1 GCF_002994615.1 Enhygromyxa salina
GCCCAGCTCCGCCCCCCTGCCCCTGCTCGTGTGGCTCCACGGAGGCGGCTACGTGATCGGCGGACTCAACACCCACGCGCGCGCCTGTGCCTCGCTCGCCGAACGCGCGCGCTGCGTGGTCGTGGCGGTCGACTACCGCAAGAGCCCCGAGCACAAGTTCCCGGCCGCGAGCGACGACGGGTTCGCGAGCTTCCGTTGGATCCGCGAACACGCCGCGGAGCTCGACGCCGATCCGACGAGGGTCGCGCTCGGCGGCGACTCGGCCGGGGCCAACCTCGGCGCGGGTATATGCCACCGCCTGCGCGACGCGGGCGAGCCCCAGCCAACGCAGCAGGTGCTGGTCTACCCGAGCACGTGCTCGGCCCCGATCGACGACGCGCCCTTCCCTTCGCGCGTCCACTTCGCCAAGGGCGCGATGCTGACCGAGCAGATGATGGCCTGGTTTCATGAGCAGTACCTGCGCAGCCCCGAGGACGCGACCGACCCGCTGGTCTCGCCGCTGCTATCCCCGCGCTTCGATGATCTCGCGCCCGCGATCATCCGGACCGCGGGCTTCGACCCCCTGCGCGACGAGGGCCACGCCTACGCCGAGGCGTTGCGCGCAGCCGGGATCCCCGTCGACTATCGCTGTCACGAGCGCTTGATCCACGGGTTCTTGACCATGGGCGGCGCGAGCCCGAGCAACCGCGAGGCGATCTTCGAGCTCGGTGACGATCTGGCGATCGCGCTCGCAGCCTAGCAGCCCGTGGTGCAATGCCTCGCGCCGCCTCGCTTGGCCTTTTCGCCGAGGGCTTTGTCGCCAAAACTTGCAGTACGCCCGGTACAGCCGCGTTTTGGCTTCGCGCCCTCAGCGAAAATTCCGGCGCGAGGCGACACGATGCATTGCACCACGGGCTGCTAGCACCCCGGGCTGCTAGCACCCCGGGCTGCTAGCTCGGTAGCAAGAGGTCGACGCGTTCGCGGCGCATTACGACCTCATTCGGCGTACACGACGCGTCGCCGATCTCGCGTGATGGATTTCACCATCGGGTGTCCTGAATCGCGCGAAAGCGCCCCAACTGCGTTGCATACTCGGACTCCAAATCACCGGCCGGCCAGCCGGCCGGTGACTCCACAGCGCTCGACCCGGACCTCGCCATGTACGCCATCACCATCGTTTTTCAGCCCCTACCCGGTCGGACGCAGGAGCTGATCGATCTCTCCCTCGCGATCGTCGGCCCCAGCCGCGCCGAGCCGGACAACCTGTTCTTTGATGTCCTGATCAGCGAAGACCGAAATGAGCTCGTGTTCTACGAGGCCTACGCGGACGAGGCCGGGTTCGCGCGCCACATGGACGCAGCCCACACCAAGGCGTGGCAAGTCCAAGCGCTGCCGATGATCCTGGAGTCGTCGATCCGCTTCCCCGCTCACCGCAGCCTGGCCCCGGTGCCCTGAGCGCGCCCGACGACGCCGCCGAGACCGGTGAAGAGTCGGCGATCAACGAAGACGCGGTCGTCACCGACGTCCTCGCCTACGCCGACTACGAGCAGATCAACGCGCTCGCGTCGGTCGGCGGCTCACTGGTCTGGAACCACGGCCAGCGGCGGACAAGACGGGCGTACTGCAAGTTTTGGCGACAAAGCCCTCGGCGAAGAGGCCAAGCGAGGCGGCGCGCGGCTTTGCACCCCGGGCTGCTAGTTGTCGAAGGGGTTCTTGAGGTCGCCGTCGTTGTGGCCCTTGGTCGGCAGCTTGTGGCTGCTCGCGGCGGGCTCGGGCTCGGGCTCGGGCTCGGGCTCGGGGGCCGCGCTCGGCCGCGGTCGCGGACGCTTCCCGGGCTTGGTCCCGGGCTTGGTCGAGATCTCGACCAGCTCGTACTGGTAGCGCTTGCTCTCGCGGTTGGGCACAACTTCAACCTCGAGCTCTTCGTAGCCCTCGGCGCTCAAGATCAGCTTGACGGGCTGATCCGACAGCTCGAACTCGAGCCCGCCGGGAGCGTCGCTGGTGCCAAAGATCGCGCGATCACGGGCGTCGAGGATCTGCGCGGGCACGTTGGTCTCGAACTCGAGCTTCACGGGGGTCAGGTCCGACGCGACCGGTTGAGGCGCGGGCTCGGGCTCGGGAGCGGGCTCGGGAGCGGGCTCGGGCTCGGGCTCGTTGACGACGACCGGATCACTCGGGGAGTTCTCGCTGGCCTGGCTGTTCGGCCCGAACACCGCGTAGCCGACCACCGCGGCCACAAGCGCGAGCCCGGCGAACCCCGCGATCAGCTTGCGACCCGAACGTTGCGTCGGCGCAGCCTCGACCCCAGCCCCGACCGCTGCAGCCCCAACCGCTGCAGCCCCGTCCCCAACCTGGTGCGGGGCGAAGCCCGTCGGCCCCCCCTCGGGCCGCGCGATCGACTCTTGCACGACCTCGACCGCCCCCGCCCCCGTCCCGACCGCCTCGATCGCGGCGATCATCTCGGTCATGGTCTGGAACCGGTAGGCCCGGTCCTTCTGCATGGCCTTGAGCACGATCGCCTCGGCCTCGGGCGGGATCCCGGCATCGGGCGCCCGCTTCGAGGGCGCCTCGGGGACCTCGAACATGTGCTTGGTCAGGATGGCCATGAAGGTCGAGCCCTCGAAGGGCGGGCGCCCACACAGCAGCTCGTACATGATCACGCCGACGGCGTAGATGTCGACGCGGTGGTCGACCTTGTCGCCCTGGGCCTGCTCGGGCGACATGTACTCGGGCGTGCCGAAGATCATCCCGGTCTGGGTCAGGGGCTTGCCGCCCTGCTCGCCGCTCTCGATCTTCGCAATGCCGAAGTCGAGCACCTTGATGAAGTCCGGATCCTTGCCCCGCTCGATCCGGAAGCAGTTGTCGGGCTTCATGTCGCGGTGGATGATGCCGGCCGCGTGGGCGGCCTCGAGCGCGCGACAGACCTGAATCATCAGGTGGCGAACACGATCCCACGGCACCCGCTGCTCGCGCGCGAGCAAGGCGCCGAGATCCTCGCCGTCGAGGAACTCCATCACGAAGAACACCGAGCCCTCGGGGGTGTCGCCGTAGTCGGTGATCTCGACCACGTTCTGCTGGCGGATCATCGAGGCCGCGCGGGCCTCTCGGAGGAAGCGCTCGACGAGATCCTTGCGGTGCGCGTACTCGTTGCTGAGCACCTTGATCGCGAATTCCTTGCCGATCGTGGTGTGCTCGCCGAGGTAGACCGTGCCCATGCCCCCGGCGCCGATCTTGGCGTTGACGCGGTAGCGATCGAGCAGCACCGTCCCGGTCAGGCTCGGGCCCGGCTCCGGCTCCGGCTCCGCCAGCGTGGGGCCATCTTCCTGCCGCGGCGTGAGGCGCGGCTCATCTTCCATGGGCGGCGTCATGGCAAGTCTACGAGCCAGACTACCCGATTTTCACCCGCGTCGGGTGGTCAGAAGTCGACGAACCACGACCGGCACGAGCGGCCTGCTAGCACCCCGGGCTGCTAGTCTCGAAAACGCTGGGGCAGGCGCAAACCCAGATAGCCGATGAGCGCGAAGGCGGCGGCGACGAACATGAACATGTAGCGAACGTCGCGGGTCTCGGCGGCCCACGAGAGCAGCGTCAGCGGGAGGATCAGCGCGAGGTTGACGAGCCCGACGACCTGCGACGCCATCCGCGAGCGACCCCGGCCCTCTTTGGCGATGACCACGACACTCAGACCGAGGCCCGCGATCAACGAGACGACCATCAACGGCAGCGCGAGGAGCAAGATTTCGACGACGGTGGCCATGTTCGTTGGTGTTCACGCTACCAGCGGTGTTGAGCTTTGACCACGGCAAGGCTAGCGTCGCGCCGTGCCGGACTCCGACCTCGACTTCGACTTCGACCTGTTCACGATCGGCGCGGGCTCGGGCGGCGTCGCTGCCAGCCGCCGCGCGGGCGAGTATGGCGCGCGGGTTGCGATCTGCGAGGAGCTCCGCATCGGCGGAACCTGCGTCATGCGCGGCTGCGTGCCGAAGAAGCTGCTGATGTACGGCGCCTCGTTCTCCGAGCACCTCGAGGACGCGACCGGCTTCGGCTGGGAGGTCGGCGAGCCCACGCTCGACTGGCCCAAGCTGATGGCCGCCAAGGAGGCCGAGCTCGATCGGCTCGAGAACATCTACCGGCGCCTGCTCGCCGACTCGAAGGTCGCGCTGATCGAGGGCCGCGGCCGACTGATCGACGCCCACACCGTCGAGGTCGCGGGCAAGCGCTACACCGCCAAGTACATCTTGATCGCCACGGGGGGCTGGCCCGCCCTGCCCCAGATCCCCGGCATCGAGCACGCGATCACCTCGAACGAGGCGCTCGAGCTCGAGCAGCTGCCCAAGCGCCTGACGATCGTCGGCGGCGGCTACATCGGGGTCGAGTTCGCCGGCATCTTCAGCGCCGCCGGGTCACGGGTCACGATGCTGCTGCGCGGCGACAACGTCCTGCGCGGGTTCGACTCCGAGATCCGCGAGCGCCTCGCCGAGGCGATGCGGGCCCGCGGGATCGAGATCAACACCGAGGTCCAGGTCCGGAGCATCGACAAGCGCAGCTCGGGCGCGCTGAGCCTGCTGCTCGACCACGACGAGTTCATCGAGACCGACGCGCTGATCTACGCGACCGGGCGGGCGCCCAACAGCAGGGACATCGGGCTCGAGGAGGTCGGCGTGAAGCTGCGTTCCGACGGCGGCGTGGTCGTCGACGAGCGCAACCGAACCGCCGTGCCCAACATCTACGCGGTCGGCGACGTGACCCATCGCATCAACCTGACGCCGGTCGCGATCAACGAGGGCCGGGCGATGGCCGAGACCCTGTTCAACAAGAACCCGATCATCATGGACCGCCGCAACATCGCGACGGCCGTGTTCTCGCGGCCGCCGGTCGGGACGGTCGGCCTGACCGAGGCCGAGGCCCGCGAGCAACACGAGTCGGTCGAGGTCTACTGCTCACGCTTTCGACCGATGAAGGCGACGATCTCGGGCCGCGAGGATCGGGTCGTCGTCAAGCTGGTCGTCGACAAACCCAGCGGCGTCGTGCTTGGGGCCCACATGATCGGGGATGACGCGCCGGAGATCGTTCAGGGGCTCGCGGTTGCGATCAAGTGCGGGGCGACCAAGCGGGACTTCGACGCCACGGTCGGGATTCATCCGACGGCCGCGGAGGAATTCGTGACCATGCGCTTCCCCGTGCCCGAGGACTGAGCGGCGAGCCCCTTGGGGTGAGCGGAGGGGGCTTCGCCGCCGCAGCGAGGGGCCTCTCGAAAGGCCCCGCGAGGACCAGGCGCTAGAGCGTCCACTCGGGCCACGGCAGGTAGTCGACCCACACGTAGGCGACCTTGGCCAGGACCTGGTCGCCCGTGGTGACCTCACCTTGGGCGATCTCGCGGCCGCGCATGCGCTCGTAGAAGCGCCGCGCCGGGTGATTCTCGGCGAGGACCCAGACGACGGCCGGCAGCAGGCGGCGGCCGCTGAGCGCCCACAACCCGGCGCTCAGGAGCTTGCGTCCGCACCCGCGGCCGTGGGCGTCGGGGTGGAGGTAGAGCTCGTAGACCTCGCCGCGGACGCCGAGCTCGCGGCTGTTGCTCAGGCCGCTGTTGACGTAGCCGAGCACGCCCCCCTCGCCCTCGAGCACGTGGAGCGCAGACAAGCTCTGGCCGCCGCCCCAGAAGTAGCCGCGGAAGCGGCTGACGCTGCGCGAGAAGTTGGTGTGTGCGAGGTTGTGCGGCGCGATGATGCCGCGGTAGGCGTGGTGCCAGCTGGCGACGTGGACGCGGGCGAGCGCGGCGACGTCGTTGGGGCGCGCGAGGCGGACGCTGTAGGCCGAGAGCTCCGCGTGCCCGCTGTCCATCGCCCTCAAGGTACCAGCAAAGCGAGGTCGAGGCAGCGTGGCCTATCCCAGGCCACCGCGGGAGGGAGCGCAGCGACCGAGCGAGCGGCCGTGCGTGGCAGCGTCGCCGACGGCCGCGGGGGCCCGAGCTTTCCTGCTAGGGTGCCGCGATGGCGCAATTGCCCGACCACAGCTGGGTGCGCGACGCCGACGCGCTCGCGCAGCTCGCTGCAGCCTTGCGCGAGGCCCCGTGGGTCGCGCTCGACAGCGAATCCAACTCGATGTTCGTCTACAGCGAGCGCGTCTGCCTGCTCCAGTTCAACGTCGGCGGCGAGCTGTGGCTGCTCGACCCCTTCGCGCTCGCGGGCGACGGGCCAGAGCCCGAGACCCTCGCGCCCCTCGCCGAGCCCCTCGCCAACCCCGACCTCCGGATCTGGGTCCACGGCGGCGAGTACGACGTCGCCTGCCTCAAGCGCGACTTCTCGCTGCGCCTGACCAACGTGTTCGACACCCAGCAAGCCGCGAGCTTCCTCGGCTGGCGCCGAACGGGCTACGCCTCGGTCGTCGAGGCCGTGTGCGGGATCAAGCTGGCCAAAGAGCACACCCAGTACGACTGGGGTCGCCGACCGATCGACGCCTCCGCGCTTCGCTACGCCCTCGACGACGTCGTCCACCTCCCGGAGGTCGGCGCGGAGCTGGTCGGGTTGATCGCCGACGCCGACCTCAACGAGGAGCTCGAGATCGCCAACCGCGGCGTGACCGAGGCCGCGGCCCACGACAACAGCTTCGACCCCGCGCGCATGTGGAGGCTCAAGGGCATCAACGACCTGCGCAAGGATCGACTCGGGCTGCTGGCCGCGCTCTACACCTGGCGCGATCAAAAGGGTCGCGAGCTCGACTATCCGCCGGGTCGCCTGATCGCCAACGAGCCGCTGGTCCAGCTGGCCAAGCGGGCGCCGACGGATCACGCGGCGCTGCGACGGGCGCGGCTGCGGGCCTCGTTCGCGCGCAGCCACGGCGCCGAGCTGCTCGAGGTCATCGAGCAGGCCTTGCGTGAGCCGCCAAAGGTGCCCGAGCGCCCGGCCAAACAGCGGCCGCCCGCGCGCGAGGCCGCCCGCGCCAAGGCGATCAAGAGCTGGCGACGCGAGGAGGCCGAGCGACGCGAGCTGCCGCCCCAGGTGGTCCTGCCCCCGCGTGCGCTCGCGTGGCTCGTGAGCCACGACGGCGCCGAGCTCGACCTCGACCAGTGTCCCGAGCTCGGGGCCAAGCGTGCGGCTCGCTACGGCGCGACGCTGCGTCAGCTGTGCGCAGTCTGAGTCCCGACTCGAGCGCTGAACCGAACAAGGCCTGTGGGACCTTGCTACGCACGGCCACAAGCGGCCGCTCGCTCGAGCGCTGCGCCCCCGCCTGCGGTGGGCTGTGATGTGCTTCGTCACAACTCTGGCGCATTTTGAACCGCGACCTGGCGAGGCGATGACACGGCCGCTGCCTCCTGTTCGCAGGAGGCACGAAGACGCTGTAGATTCCCAGCATGCGTCGCACTGTGATTTTCGCTGCGTTGTGTCTCGCTGGCTGTTCGACCGGTGAGGAAACCCTGGGCACCGACACGTTCTCGAGCCTCAACGGGAACGACGACGACACGACCGGCGACGGCGACGGCGACACGGTCGGAGACGGCGACGGGGACACGGTCGGCGACGGCGACGGCGACACGGTCGGCGACGGCGACGGCGACACGGGCGGAGACGGAGACGGAGACGGAGACGGCGACGGCGACGGCGACGGCGACGGCGACTCGGGCGACGGCGACGTCTGCAATCGCACCCTCTACATCCACCACTTGGACAACGACAACTGGGATCAGCAACCGCTCGACGCCCTGTGGGCGGGGCCCAACGCGCCGCCGTGCAGCGTCGAGCCCCTGGCCGCGACCTACCTCGAGGTCTGGGACCAGCTCTTGGTCTGGGGCGGGGACGGGATGTACTACCGACGCATTGGTGGGAACTGGCAGCCGCCCGAGGAGATCGCCGATCGCTGGGCCCTGCTGTCCGATCTCGACATCGACTCCGTGACCTACACGCCGCCGATCAACTCCGACACGTGTGGGCTGATCTTCTCATCGCACCCCGAGGCGTTTTTGTATGATGTGTTCGAGGACGGGTCGAACAACTACAACCAAAGCGCGATGCTGATGGACGATCCGCCACCAGCACCGCCCCAGGCCACCTCCAAGCGCAACTGGGCCGCCGTGCTCGCGAACCCCGAGCTGTTCGGGCAGATCATCTGGTGGACAGCGTGGAATGGGTTCGACAACGACATGATCTATCGCCTCGACGCGAACGGGAACTGGACCGACTGGCCCGAGAACGAGGCGCCAGTGCTCATGAACGCGCCCGACAGCCTCGACCCCGCCGCGCTCGAGGCCGGCTGGGGCGACTTCGACCTCAACCGCGTCTACCTCATCGGGCACGGGGGTTAATTTAGACCCCCCCGGCCGTCAGCAACTCTGCCACGCACGGCCGCAAGCGGCCGGTCGCTCGTTCCTCGCTCGGTGGGCTGGTATGAGCTTCGCCGTCGTTTGCGTGGCCCCCTAAAAGGGGGCTCTCTTGACCCCCCCGGCCGTCAGCTACGGCGCCACGCACGGCCGCAAGCGGCCGGTCGCTCGTTCCTCGCTCGGTGGGCTGGTATGAGCTTCGCCGTCGTTTGCGTGGCCCCCTAAAAGGGGGCTCTCTTGACCCCCCC
>NZ_PVNK01000306.1 GCF_002994615.1 Enhygromyxa salina
CGCCTGTGGGGGTCAAATCGAGCCCCCTTCTAGGGGGCCACGCAAACGATCGCGCAGCTCACCCCAGCCCACCGAGAGAGGGAGCGCAGCGACCGAACGACCGGCCGCGCAGCGGCCGTGCGTGGCAGAGTCGCTGACGCCTGTGGGGGTCAAAAAAAACCCCCTTCTAGGGGGCCACGCAAACGATCGCGCAGCTCACCCCAGCCCACCGAGAGAGGGAGCCCAGCGACCGAACGACCGGCCGCGCAGCGGCCGTGCGTGGCAGAGTCGCTGACGCCTGTGGGGGTCAGATCGAGCCCCCGCCCCTCGCGCTAGTCCAAACGCGCGAGGGCGAGACCGGCAGGCTTTTCGAGCGAGACGCGATAGCTCCGGCCGGCGGCGACCCTGATCCGTCCAGCGGGGACCCAGGCCTGGTCCGGGGTCTCGCGGACCCAGACCCGGTGACGACCCGGCGACAGCGGGATCGTGGCGACGGGCTCGAGCGCGCGCTGCTGCCCGGCGACCTTGACCCAGACAAAGAAGAATTCATGGGCCGCGAACTCGACCTCGGCCGGCTTCGCGTCCTCGACCTCGGGCTTCGCCGGCCTGGCGCGCTTGCGCCGGGGACCTGGCGCGACCGCAGGCTGGGCCTCGGGCGCGGGCTCTAGCTTCGCTGGCGTCGGCTCGAGCTTCGCTGGCGTCGGCTCGAGCTTCGCTGGCGTCGGCTCGGTCGGCGCCGTCGCCGGTCGGCTGTCTTTCGGCGCGACACGGTCCTCGGCGGGTTCGGGTCGAGCCTCATCGGCGAGCGCCTCCGGGGGAGTCTGAGCCTCGCCGTGCATCCACGCGAAGCCGAACCCCAGGCAGATCCCGAAGCTCGCGAGGGTGGCCATGAGCACCGGTCGGCGCCAGCGTCGACGCGTGGCGGCCCGTGCCCCCAAGAGCGAGCGAGGGGTGGTCTCGGACGCCGCGTCGTCGGGGTTGCGAACGGTGCGCGTGGCCAGCTCGGACGAGTCCGGCGGAAACGAGCCCTCGCGCACGGTCGGCTCGTCGCTCACCTCGACCTCTTCGCCGGTCGACGCGACCGTCAGGCCAGTCCGGGGGCCCTCGACCCCGGATCGCCCGCGAACCAGGACCGCGAGCTCGTGACCGAGGTGAGCGAACCCCGGCCACTCGCGCAGGAGCTCGAGGGCCTCGGTCGCAGACTGCGGCCGCTGGTCGGGGTCCTTGGCGAGGAGGGCGTCGCGCAGCGCCAGGAGCTCGGCGGGGACGTCGGTCCGAACGAGGTCGGGGACGTCCCCGCTCATGACCATGCCGAACAGCTCGTCGCGATCGAGACCCGCGCGGAAGCGGACCCCGTCGAGCAGCTCCTGCATCATCGCACCGACCGCGAACAGGTCGACGGTCGCGCTCTTGGACTCACCGCGGACCTGCTCCGGCGGCATGTAGCGCAGCTTGCCGCGGACATGGACGCCAGAGGTGTCCTCGCTGGCGAGGCGCGCGACGCCGAAGTCACTGATCTTGACCTCGCCGCTGACCGAGATCAGCACGTTGTGCGGCGAGATGTCGCGATGGACGACGGTGTTGGTCTGCGCGCCCTCGCTGAGGCCGTGGGCGTAGACGAGCCCGCGCAGGACCTCGCCGATGATGTGCGCGACGACCTCGATCTCGAACGCCTCCCCGCTCTCGCGCATGCTCGTCCCGAGGCGCGATAGATCCAGGCCGTCGACCCACTCCATGACCAGGTAGCTGCGCCCGCGCTGCTCGCCGACGTCGAACACCTGCACGATGTTGGAGTGGTTCAACATCATCGTGAGCCGGGCCTCGTCGACGAACATCCGTCGGTAGACCGGGTTGCACGCCAGGTGCGAGGCGAGCAGCTTGATCGCCACCGTCTTGGTCGCGCCCCCCATGGCTCGACGCCGCCCCATCCAGACCTCGGCCATTCCACCCGAGGCAATTCGGCGCACCAACGCGTATGGACCTATTCGTTGCACAGTACGGTCATAAAATGATGGCTATCAACGGCCTGTCAAGCGACAAATATGTACGCGCAATGTCGGCAGTTCTGCGCTTCGGGTACCATTTTTGGCCCAATTGACAGTCAATGATCTGAGTACCAGGGCGTCGCCGACGCTGACCGCGAAAATATTTCCAGCTGACTGCAGGGTCGGAAAAGCGGGGTTTTAAGCTGAGCTACGCGGGCGTTGACGCGACACTCCATGCTAGCTGGCGACGGTCGGCGCATCAGGACGACAATATGGCTATTAGTAACATATTGACCCTCGTCGCACTGCTCACACTTCAACCTACATCCGGCAATGCGGACACACGATCCATTGACGACGAATATAATGCGGCCACGACCGCGGTCGAGCTTGCGATGATCGAGATCAACACCGACCCCGAGAGCGGCCGCGACAAGCTCCGCGCGGCGCTGCTGGAGCTCCATCGCTTCGCTCCGCTGCTGGCCGAAGATCCCGCGACCCTCGAGCTCCGGACCATGGCCGAGCTCGCGCTGGCCCGGGCCGAGCTCGCAAAAGGTGATCGCTACGCCGCGTCGCGCACGATCGATCAGACCCTCGAGTCTCTCGGTGACATCCCGGTCGCCACTGAGCGCCTCGGTCCGAGCCTCGGCGCGCTCGTCGAAGAGCGGCGCGAGGTGTTGATGGCACGAGGTCTCGCCCGCCTCCGCGTCGAGTGCAGCGTCGCGTGCCGCGTGTTCGTCGACGAGCGTCACGCGGGCGACGTCGACGGGCCTGGCTCGGCCCGCGAGCTCGCGCTGCCCCTCGGTAGCCACCGCGTGTGGGTTGAGGCGATCGACGACCACAACGAGGGCCTCGAGCCGCGCCGAAGCTCAATCTCGCTCGATTCGGCCGACGAGCGCCTGACCCTGACCTACCCCGAGGCGGCGCCGGCCCCCGCGCTCGACCTGTCGAGGGGCGATCGACGCCGGTTCAAGCGCGGCCCGGCCTGGATCCGCGTGGCCCCGCGCTGGGTCGAAGCGACGACCTTCGTCGTCGGCACGGCGGCGGTCGTCGCGGGCGCGGTGCTCTTGGCGATCGACAGCCGCTGCCCGCGGGGCGTCGATCCCCGCGACACGGCCGCGTGTCCGAAGGTCTACGACACGCGCACAGCCGGCATTGGGCTGGTCTCCGCCGGGGCCGCCGGGGGCCTGATCGGAGGCGTGATGTTGATCGTCGACGAGGCCCGGGTCGGCGATCGTCGGGGCCACGAGCTGGGCCTGACCTGGACGGTGAGCTTCTGATGGCGCGCTCGACTTCAAGCGCAACGCTCGCGACGATCTCGGTCGTCGCGCTCACGCTCTTGCCACTGGGCTGCATGAAGCCCAACCCGCTGATCGAGCTGCTCGCCGAGGACATGGCTGAAGACGAGAGCGGAGACGAGAGCGGAGACGAGAGCGGGGACGAGGGCGGGAACGAGGGCGGAGACGAGGGCGACACCGGCACCGACGGAGACGACGGCGCGCCGTGGCCCGATCCAGACAGCGACATCCCGATCGGCGAGGGCAACGCCTGCGCCCCGCTCGACGATTTTGCGGGCGAGTGCGGGACCTGCATGAGCGCCAACTGCTGCGAGCTCGCGCTCGCGTGCGCCGAGGTCGAGGACTGCGCGTGCCTGGCCGACTGTCTGGTCGCCGGCGGGAGCTCCGGCGAGTGCAAGAACGACTGCGGCGGGGTCAAGCCCAAGGAGATCGCCGAGCTCGAGCCGCTGCTCGAGTGCGCGAGCGAGATGTGCAGCTCGGCGTGCTGAGGCGCTCACGCGCCGGGTCGCGCGACGCAGCGCTCGACGCCCGCGTCGGTCGCGAGGTAGTCCATCGCCAGGTCATGGCCGAGCATCGGGATCGGTCCGCCAGGTGGATCGACGAAGGCGACCGGGCACACGCCACACAGCGTCGGCATGGTCAGGCTCGGATCGCCGTGACGGGTCGCGAGGGCGCGATCGTAGTGCCCGGCGCCAAAGCCCAGCCTGGCGCCGTCGCGTCCAAACCCGAGGCCAGGGACCAAGATGAGATCGACGCCGCGCTCGGGGCCGGGCGCGAGCTCGCCGGGGCCGTGGATCGGGGGCTCGAGCAGCCCCATTGCGCCGCGCTCGAGCCGATCGAGGTCGACGCAGGGCCAAAAGCGCATGCGCCCGGGTCCCGTCAGGCGGGGCAGCCACACCGACTTGCCCGCGCCGAGGCAGCGCTCGAGCAGCGGGCGGGTGTCGACCTCGCCGCGCACGCCGACGAAGGCCGCGATCCCGCGGGCCCCGAGCCACAGCGGATGCTCGGCGAGTTCGCGAGTGAGCGCGCCTGAGACGATCTCGAGCTGCGCTCGCGGCATCGACCGACGCAGGCCCAGCAGCTCGGCGCGCAAGCTCTGCTTGCGGTCTTGCCCGGGCACGTAGTGACTGCGCGCGTCGGTCACGGCGAGCACCATACACAGATCGACGGCCGCGGGGCGGGCCCGAGCAGGCGGCCCTGGCCAGCGACACGCGCCGACGCTACAACCGCCGAATGTCGGGCTTCGAAGATTATGACCAACACGACGCGACCGGGTTGGCCGAGCTCGTCCGCCGCGGCGAGACCTCGGCCGCCGAGCTGGTCGACGCCGCGATCGAGCGGATCGAGGCGCGCGACCCGGCGCTCAACGCGGTCGTCCACCGCAGCTTCGAGCGCGCCCGCGCCGAGGCCCAAGCTCCCGACGCGCTGCCCGACGGAGCGTTTCGGGGCGTGCCCTTCCTGCTCAAAGATCTCAAGGCCTTCGACGCGGGCCAGCCGAGCACCAACGGCTCGCGCCTGTTCGCCGAGCGCCGGGCCACGCACGACGACGAGCTCGTGCGTCGCTTCAAGCGGGCCGGGCTGATCATCTGCGGCCGGACCAACACCCCCGAGCTCGGGATCCTCGGCGTGACCGAGCCCGAGCTCCACGGACCGACGCGCAACCCCTGGGATCTCGAGCGCACGCCTGGCGGCAGCAGCGGCGGGTCCGGAGCGGCGGTCGCGGCCGGCATGGTCCCGGCCGCCCACGCGAGCGACGGCGGCGGCTCGATCCGGATCCCGGCCAGCAACTGCGGCCTCGTCGGGCTCAAGCCCACGCGCCACCGCGTCCCCCTGATGGCCCCGACGGGCTCGTGGGGCGGGCTCGCGGGCGCGCACGTGGTGACCCGCACCGTCCGCGACAGCGCGGGCTTGCTCGACTGCCTCCACGGCCCGAAGCGGGGCATCGGCGAGCACTTGCCGCCCCCCGAGCAGCCCTTCGCGGCCGCGCTCGAGCGCCCGCCCGAGCGCCTCCGCGTCGCCCTGTGTACGCGCGCGCTGCTGGGCCGCGACACCGATCCCGCCTGCGTGCACGCGGCCGAGGCCGCCGCCAAGCTGTGCGCGTCGCTCGGCCACTCGGTCGAGGAGGCGATGCCCGAGTTCGATCGCGCCGCCCTGACCCGGGCCTACCTGACGATGGTCGTGTCGGGGACCGCGGCCGCGGTCCGCAGCTACGAGGCCGAGCGCGGGCGCAAGGCCCGAGCGGGCGAGCTCGAGGCCAAGACCTGGCTGCTCAAGATCATCGGCGAGTCGCTCAGCGCGGGCGAGTACATCGAGCAGCTCGAGTTGATCCAGACCGCCTCGGTCAAGATCGCCGAATTCTTCGCCGACTACGACGTCCTGATCACCTCGACCTTGGCCCAGCCGCCGCTGAAGGTCGGCGAGATCACCAACACCGCGCTCGAGCGCAACGCCGCCCGGGTGTTTCGGACGATGCCGGTCAAGCGGGTGATGCTCGCGCTGCTCGACGACCTCGCCGAGGACCCGCTCGCGGCGACGCCGAACACCCAGCTGTTCAACATGACAGGCCAGCCAGCGATCTCGCTGCCGCTGCACTGGGACGACGCCGGGCTGCCGATCGGCGTACAGTTCGCGGGGCGGCTCGGCGAAGAGGAGCTGCTCTTGCGCCTCGCTCGGCAGCTCGAGCAGGCCAAGCCCTGGGCCGGGCGGCGGCCGCCCACGGGTTGACCGCGCGCGGACCAACCTCTGTCCCGCAGGCGCCTGAGCTGCCCGCCCGCCGACGCGAGCCGGCTGAGCCCCGCCCCGAGCCGGGGTACAGTCGGGCCATGAGCAAACCCGTCATCACCGGCTTCCCTCAAAGCAACTACGTCTGGACCGTGCGCGCGGCCCTCGGTCACAAGGGCGTCGACCACGAGTTCAAGCCGATCGGCCCGGCCGACAGCAAGACCGCCGAGCACCTCGCCCGCCACCCCTGGGGCAAGGTCCCCGTGCTCGAGCACGACGGCTTCGAGGTCTACGAGACCACCGCGATCTGCACCTACGTCGACGAGGCCTTCGAGGGCCCGGCCCTGCGGCCGAGCGACGCCAAGGGTCGCGCCCGCGTGCAGCAGGTCGTGAGCATCACCAACAGCTACCTCTACCCCGCCGCCGTGGTCGACTACGCGCTGCAGTACGTCTTCCCCCGCGGGCCCGAAGGTCAGCCCGATCGCGCGGTGATCGAAGCGGCGGTACCCCAGGTCAAGCAGGCGCTCGAGGTCCTCGAGCGCCTGATCGGCGAGCGCAAGTGGCTCGTCGGCGACACCCCGACCCTGGCCGACTACTTCGTCGGCCCCCTCGTCGCCGTGTGCGGCATGTTCCCCGAGAGCAAGGGCTTGCTCGCAGAGTGCCCCCAGCTCGGCCGCTTGCTGGGCCAGCTGATGCAGGTCCCCGCGTTCACCAAGGGCGCGCCGCCGGCTCCTTGAGCCCCTCGCCCTAAATCGAGCGCTGAATTGAAAAAGCTGAATGATTTTGGGCTAGTACGAGCCGCAAGGCGAGCGTTTGGGGTGAGCGGAGGGGGCTTCGCCGCCGCAGCGAGGGGCCTTTTTGAAAGGCCCCTTGAAGACTAGTACGAGCCGCAAGGCGAGCGTTTGGGGTGAGCGGAGGGGGCTTCGCCGCCGCAGCGAGGGGCCTTTTTGAAAGGCCCCTTGAAGACCAGTACGAGCCGCAAGGCGAGCGTTTGGGGTGAGCGGAGGGGGCTTCGCCGCCGCAGCGAGGGGCCTTTTTGAAAGGCCCCTTGAAGACCAGTACTCGCCGCAAGACGAGCGTTTGGGGTGAGCGGAGGGGGCTTCGCCGCCGCAGCGAGGGGCCTTTTTGAAAGGCCCCTTGAAGACCAGTACTCGCCGCAAGGCGAGCGTTTGGGGGAGCGGAGGGGGCTTCGCCGCCGCAGCGAGGGGCCTTTTTGAAAGGCCCCTTGAAGACCAGTACTCGCCGCAAGGCGAGCGTTTGGGGGGAGCGGAGGGGGCTTCGCCGCCGCAGCGAGGGGCCTTTTTGAAAGGCCCCCTCACTCCGCTGGGCCGGCCTTGGCCGGGCTCGCGGGCTGGGTCTGGGCTTCGACGAGGGCCGCGGCGTAGCGCGCGACGATCGTCCCGGCTGGCTCGACGGCGTCGATGCCGTCGACGCTGCGGCCGGCCTGGAAGTAGTTCTTGTAGCTGGTGCCCTCGAGCGAGGCGTTCTTGAGCTGCCACAGCGAGCGCAGCGAGTAGAAGGCTCGCATCCAGTGCTTGGCCTTGGGGTGCTTGAGCAGGCGGCGGGCGACGGGGCCGGCCTTGGTCCCGATCGCGCGGACGTACTCGGTCTCGATCACGGCGACCGGGACCCCGGAGATGCGCTCGCTGAGCACGATGTCGTCGGCCTTGGCCCCGACGATCGCCCGCTTGTAGTCGTTGTGGGCCAGGCACTCGTCGCTTGCGATGAAGCGGGTGCCCAGCTGCACGGCGGCATAGCCGATGTCGAGGGCCTCGACGAAGCGTCGCTCGTCGCCGATGCCCCCGGCGCAGACCAGCGGCACGCCGAGATCGGCGAGCGACTCGTAGAGCGCCCGCGGATCCTGGTTGCCCGCGTGGCCGCCGGCTCGACGGTTGACGCAGATCAGCCCGTCGACGCCGCCGTCGAGCGCTTTTTGGGCCCACTTTCGCTCGGTCACGTCGTGGTAGACGACGCCGCCGACGGCGTGGACGGCGTCGACGACCCAGCGCGGGTTGCCGAGCGCGGTCACGAAGAAGCGCACGCCCTCGTCGAGCGCGACGTCGACCCACTTGCGCATCCGGTCTTCGTAGACCTTCGACGACTTCTCGACGATCGCGTTGAAGCCGATCGGGCCGTCGGTCACGCGCTTGATCTCGCGCAGGCCGGCCCGGAGGTCGCGCTTGTACACGTAGATCATCGAGAGGGGCTGGACGACACCGAGCCCGCCCGCGGCCGAGACCGCGGCGATCAGCTCGGGGTTGGAGCACGGATACATGGCCCCGCAGATCAGCGGCACCTTTGCCCCCGTGTGGCGGGTGAACGCGGTGGGCGTGGGCTGGCCGGACACGGGCGGCTACATAGCAAAGCGCGGGTGGGCGCGCGAGCGCGTGCAGGTCTCGTCGGGCTCCGCTCGTGCCGCCCTCCAAGCGCTCGAACAGGTTGATCTCGGCCAACTCTCGGCCAACCAAACGACAAGCCCGAGCTGGGTGGGCTCGGGCTTGTCGCTGCCTTCCGTGGCAAGGGGTCTTTGGTCCCGCGCCGACGACATCCGTGTCGCACGAGCGCGCGTTGTCGGCTTGGTGGTTCTATCGGCTGGGCCCGACCTGAGCAACATAAATATTGAAATTATTGGAGCACAGAAATTCCAGTGGCGATGGACATGAGGGGCTCGAAACACGGGATCCGCGGGCTCTGCGAACGATCTAAGGACCAGTGTCGGTAGTCTCATGAGATATCACACCATGTAGGATCCTGGACATTGAACGATCTCGAGCAATTCGAGTTCCTCCCTCACCTGGCCCCAATGACCCGAAAGAGGCACTCTGAGACACTCTGCTCGTGCCCGCCTTGGTCACTCGCTGATCACGCCTGTCCCTTCGAACAAACGCCGTACTTTGGATCGCAGCAGCTCTTGGTTCTAGTTCAGCTGAATTTTTCGAAGGCACGACGTGGTGCCAAATTCCACTCGTACTGGAATTTCAGACCACGCGCTCAGGCCACAGGCGCCCGACCCGTCGCGTGCTACGGTTTGTCGCCGCTGCCCTCCGCAGCGGGCAGAATCGCACTCCCATGTCGGACAAGCCCCTCTACGTAGGCTTCGACCTCGGGACCACCAACTCCGCGGCTGCCGTGTTTGACGGTGACCAGACGGTGGTGGTCCGCAACAGCCACGGCAGCACGCTGACGCCCTCGGTCGTGCGGATCGACGCCCGCGAGCGGGTCAGCGTCGGGGCCAAAGCCCGGCGCTTCCTCGACCGCGACTCGGCCAACACCCACCACGAGTTCAAGCGGCTGATGGGCACGGGCAAGGCCCTGGAATTTCCAGCCGCAAAGCTCAACAAGCGTCCAGCCGAGCTCGCGGCGCTGATCCTGGCGTCGATGCGCAAGGACGTCGAGGATCAGTTCGGCGTCGCGCCCACGCGCGCGGTCATCTCGGTCCCCGCGCTGTTCGAGCTGCCCCAGAGCGCGGCGACCTCCGAGGCGGCCGAGCTCGCGGGCTTCGAGAAGGTCGAGCTCCTGCAAGAGCCGATCGCCTCGGCGCTCGCGGCCGGGTGGTCGGCCGACGACGACGAAGGCGCGTGGTTGGTCTACGACCTCGGCGGCGGGACCTTCGACGCCTCGCTGCTCGAGACCGCCGAGGGCTTCTTGCGGGTCGTCGGCCACGACGGCGACAATTTTCTCGGCGGGCGCGACTTCGACTGGGCGATCGTCGACTGGGCCATCGCCCAGATCGAGGCCAGCGACGGTGTCGTGATCAGTCGGGCCAACCCGGCCCACGCCGAGGTCGTCCGGCTCCTCAAGCAGGCCGCCGAAGAGGTCAAGATCGAGCTCTCGCGCAGCGGGACCGCGGTCCTGGTCCCGGCCACGGAGCTCGAGCTCGACGGCGAGCTCGTCGAGGTCGAGCTCGAGCTCGACCGCGACACGGTCGAGACCCTGTGCACGGCCCTGGTCGAGCGCTCGGTCGAGGTCTGCCGTCGCCTGCTCCGGCAAAACCGGGTCGAGCCCGGCGAGCTCGGCCGGATCGTGTTCGTCGGTGGGCCGACCATGATGCCCTTCTTGCGCGATCGCGTGGGCACGATGCTCGGGGCCCCGATCGCCGATGGCCACGACCCCATGACCCTCGTCGCCCAGGGCGCGGCGATCTACGCCGCGACCGCCGGGCTCGACGCGCGCCCGGCCGAGGCGGCGGGGTCAAAACACCGCGGCCGTCGGCTGTGGCTGCAGTACCCGGCGGTGTCCTCGGATCTGTGTCCGCACGTGGTCGGCCGCGTCGTCGACGGCCCCGGACCCAGGCCCGACCGCCTCGCGCTCCACCGCGGCGACGGGCTGTGGACGAGCGAGTCGGTCACCGTCGACGGCGAGGGCGGCTTCGTGATCGGCGTCGATCTGCTCCCGCGCAAGTCCAACGTGTTCAAGGTCGTCGCCAGCGATGGTGAGGGCAACCCGGTGCCCGTCGACCCGCCGACGATCACGATCGTCCAGGGCGTGACGATCAGCGACCCGCCGCTGTCGCGGACGATCGGCGTGGCCCTGGCCAACGACGCGGTCCGGACCTACTTCGAGCGCGGCACGCCGCTGCCCGCCAAGCGAACCTTCACCCACAACACGGTCGAGTCGGTCGCCAAGGGCAGCGCGGGCAGCGTGCTCAAGATCCCGATCGTCCAGGGCGAGTTCGATCGCGCCCACCTGTGCCGGCTCGTCGGCAGCCTCGAGATCCCCAGCGGCGAGATCGCGGCCAGCCTCCCGGCCGGGTCCGAGGTCGAGCTGACCCTCGAGCTCGATCGCGGCGGCCGGCTCTCGGCCCGCGCCCTGGTCCCGAGCCTCGATCAGATCTTTCAAGAGGTCGCCCATCTGCTGGTCCCGGCCGCCGATCCCGAGGTCATGCAGGCCACCGTCGAGGCCATGCGCGAGCGCCTGGTCTCGCTGCGCGGCGACGCCTTCCGCAACGGCACCCCGCAGATCCTCGGGACCCTCGATCGGGTCGAGCAGGGCCTCAGCGAGGTCGAGCGCGACCTCGAGGCGACCCGCGGCGGCAACGAAGACGCCGGCCAACGGGCCCGGCGCAGCCTGCTCGAGCTCGACGCCGACCTCGAGCAGGTCGAGCAGACCAAGCGCTGGCCCGAGCTCGAGGAGCGCAAGGTCCGAACCTTGACCTGGGCCTCGGCCTGCATCAGCCAGTACGGCACCCCGCGCGAGCAGAAGCTGTTCGAAGAGGTCAGCGAGGCGATCGACCGAGCCGCGACCGAGCGAGATCCGCGCGAGCTCCAACGCCAGCTGCGCCTCGTCCGGCAGCTCGGCGAGACCGCCTGGTACCGCGATCCTTCAACCTGGGAATTCCTGTTCGAGGACGCCGCGTCCAAGGCCGACTCGGCCACCGATCTGCCCCTCGCCCAGAGCCTGGTCCGCGAGGGTCGTCAGGCGGCCACGCGCAACGACAACCAGGCCCTGCGGCGGGTGACCGAGCGCCTCTGGCGGCTGCTGCCTGCCGACGTCAAGACCCGGCAGCAGAGCTTCGACTCGGGAGTGCGCTGAGCGATGGCCGGGGCGCGACGAGGCCCGAACGAAGCTGGCCACGAGGGGGGCGCCGGGCTCGGCAGCAGCGGCGCCCGCAGCGAGCACAGCGAGGCCGCGCGCGAGCGCCTCGCGACCAATCCCTTCTACGTGTTGGGCCTGCGCCCGGACTGCACCCGGGCCGAGGTCGAGCGCCAGGGTCAAAAGCTGATCGGGATGCTCGAGCTCGAGCTGTCGGCCGCGCTTCGCTACCGCAGCCCGCTCGGCGAGCACCCCCGCTCGCCGCAGCTCGTGCGCGCGGCGATGGCCGAGCTGCGCGACCCCAACCGCCGGCTGCTCCACGAGCTCTGGGCGAGCCTCGATCCTGACGCGGGCCCAGACGCGAGCCCGGACTCGGGCCCAGACGCGCCCACGGACGAGGCCGGCCCTCCGAGTGAGCTGCGGCCCTTCCCTGCTCTGGCCGCGCTCGGGTTCGGCGATTGGCGGCGGCGATGAGCCCCCGCGCGCGAGGGCCGAGCGCGCAGGCCGTCAGCCCCCTGATGTTGGCGGGGCTGATCGCGGCGCTGTCCGCCGCGACCGGCAGCGCCCGCCACAAGCCCGAGGCCCCGATCGCCTCGGGGGCGGTCGTCGCCGCGTTGATCTGGATGATCCTCGGCCCGGTCTGGCTGGTCGAGCTCGGCCTGCTCATCGACGCGCTGCGCAGCGGTGACCTCGCCGACGTGGCCCTCGCCCTGGTCGTGCTCGCCACGACCACGATCGTGCTCTTCCCCTGGCCGATCGCGCGCTCGCTGCTGATCCCGCGCGGGCAGGTGCGGCTCGCGTGGGCGGTCACGCGGCTGAGCTTTTGGGTCTGGCGCCGGGACGTCCGCGGCGGCGCCCTGATCGCGGCGAGCTGGGCGGCGACGCGCCGGGCCCAGCGAGGCGTCGAGCTGTCGAGCGAGCTGATCACCTGGATCGACCGGCGGATGGCCGCGGCGCCCAGGGGTGCGGTGCGGTGGAAGCTCGGCGGCGCCGGGATCATCGCGGCGGGGCTCCTGGCCGAGGCACGCCAGGACCGAACCCAGACGCGCCGCCTCCTGAGCTCGGCCGCCGAGCTGGCCGAGCCGACCCGTCCGCGCCGGGCGATCGCCTTGGCCTCGGAGTGGCTGTGCGCCGAGGCGATCGAGCGAGGCGCCTGGCGCGAGGTCGAGTTCCTCGCCCGGACCGCGCCGCTCGAGACCCGCACGACCAAATTCCTCGGCTCGGTCGCGGCCCGCCTGAGCAGGGTCGCGCCAGTCCCGAGCGACCTGGTCCTGCGCTGGCAGTGGTTCGCCGCGCCGCACCGCCTGGCCACGCGCGAGCTCCTGCTGCGCGCCCTGGCCACGCCCGCGACCGCCCGCGAGGCCAGCGGTGAAGCCCGACGGGTCCGCGATCCCGTGGTCGCCGAGGGACCGCCGCTGCTCGTCGCGCTCTCGCTCCACGCCCAGGCCCTGGGCCTCGCGCCATCGGACCTGCGCCGCGACGAGATCAGCCGGCTCGCGCGGGCGTGGGACGCCGCGCTCGCAGACCCCAGCCTCGACCAGCGCCTGGCCGAGCGCGGCGCGGCGCTCGGGGCTCACGCCAGTCTCCAGCGCCCGGATCAGCTGTCCGAGCTCGTCCGCGAGGATCTGCTCGGGCTCGTCCGCGGCGCGGGGCTCGAGCTCGGGCAGCTCAGCGAAGACAGCGAGCTCCTCGGCCGGGCAGCCCGACAGCTCCGCGGCGAGCTCCTCGACGGGCTCGAGATCGCCACGGGCGCGCTCGAGTCTCGGGTCGACAGCAAGCGCGAGCTCCCGGCCCTCGACGAGTGGGCCGCGTTCCTGGCCCTGCGCGAGCAGTACGCCGAGGCGGCGTCGCTCGGCGGCCTCGGGCTCCGACGCCTCGCGTTTGGCACCGTCCACGGACCGGTCTGCTCCCTCGCCGTCTGGCTGTGGAACGATCGCAGCGAGCGGGCGCTCGCAAACGCGATGTTCCGCTGGCTGCTCGCCGAGGCGGTCGTCGTCGACGACGCCGCGGCCGTGCGCCTCCAAGAGCGCAACGTGGACTGCGGCGTCTGAGCCGAGCGCTCGCTTCGCTCGGGGCCCGAACCCCGTTCGCGGGTGGCCCGAAATTGGGCCACACGGCCGCTTGACACCATCCGTGGGTACTGGCAGAAAGACTGAACACAAGCACAGGTGCCCAGATGAGTAGCCAAGCCTCCAACGCGTCCAATTTGCCCGAGCCTGTCCGCGCTGTCCTCGCCCTGTTCGAGGGGCCGCTCGAGGATGTCCGCTTCCCCGATGTCGACCGCGACACGCTGCGAGCCTCCGTCGCCGAGGTCGAGCGACGCCGCGCGAGCCTCCAGGCCGCGCTCGAGACCGTCTCGGCCGCGCGGGCCGAGCTCGAGGAGGGCCAGAGCGCGCTCCTGGCCCAGGTCCGCCGCGCCCACGCCTACGCCTCGGTCTACGCCGAGCGCGACGAGCAGCTCGCCGCCGCCGTCGGGGCGATCAAGCTCGACGGGCGGGCCCTCGCGCCCAAGAAGAAGCGCGGTCGGCCGCGCAAGCGGGCCGAGGCCAAGCGCCAGACGAGCCTGTCGGTCGCCGACGACGCGCCCGCGAGCGAGCCCTACCCGCCGCGATGACGGCCTGAGGGCCCCGCGCCGTGGGCCCCTTCGCCCGCCCCTTCGCCTTCTCCCGCCCCTTCTCC
>NZ_PVNK01000307.1 GCF_002994615.1 Enhygromyxa salina
GCGCCGCCTCGCTTGGCCTGTTCACCGAGGGCTTTGTCGCCAAAACTTGCAGTACGCCCGGTACAGCGGCGTTTTGGCTTCGCGCCCTCGGCGAACATTCCGGCGCGAGGCGACACGATGCATTGCACCCCGGGCTGCTAGGAGCCTCGCAGATGGGCGTCGAGAAAGTTCTTCATCGCTTCGTCCGCCTTGATGGCGTTTTCGCGCTTGGCGAAGCCGTGCCCCTCGTCGTCGAAGATGACGTACTCGACGGGGACGCCCTTTTTCTTGACGGCCTCGACGATTTCGTCGCTTTCGGCCCGAAGTACGCGCGGGTCGTTCGCGCCCTGGATGACCAGCAGGGGCTTGGTGATCTTGTCGGCGTGAAGCAGGGGCGAGTGAGCCTCGAGGCGTTCACGGTCGGCCTTGGGGTCGCCGATTTCTGCGTAGAGAGAGGCGCGGAAGGCGTCCCACCACGGGGGGATGCTCTCCAGGGTTCGGATCCAATTGGCGACGCCGAAGATGTCGATGCCCACCTTGAACTCGTCGGGGCGGAAGGCGAGGGCGGCGAGGGTCATGTAGCCCCCGTAGCTGCCACCCATGATGCCGATGGAGTCGGTGTCGACCCAGTCGAGACCCTGAAGGTAGGCCTTGGCCGCGACGCAGTCGTCGAGGTCGGCGTCGCCGTGCTTGCGGTCGTCGAGGTGGTAGAAGGTTTTTCCGTAGCCCGAGGAGCCGCGGTTGTTGACGGCGAAGATGGCGTAGCCCTGATTGACCAGATACTGGATGGTGGGGCGGTAAGCGGCCCAGGTCTGGCCGCCGGGGCCGCCATGGATCCAGAGCATCACGGGCACCTTGTTCTCGGCGCTGGCCTCGCGGGGCTTCCACAGGATGCTCGGCACCTGAACGCCGTCGTAGCTCTCAAAGCGCAGCACCTCGGCATTGACGAGTTGTTCGGCGTCGATCTGCGGATTGAGGGTGTCGCTGAGTTGTTTGAGGGTCTTGGCCTCGAGATCGTACAAGTACAGGTCCGTGGGCGTACGGTCGGTCGACATGTGCAGCACGAGCTTGGTCTCCGAAGGCGAGAAGCTCGCCTCTTCGATGTTGCCGGGCGGCAGTCCGGGGATGTCCACGGTCTCGCCGGAGGCGCGCTCGGTGATGGTCAGCTTGCCGCGCGCGTCCTGGTTGACGAGGGAGACGCGGTACTTGTCGTGCTCGGAGTCCTTGAAGAAGAGCACGTCCCAGTCGGCTTTGAGGACCTCGGCGTGGGTCTTCTTGGCGATGTCATAGGCCCAGAACTGGTCCCATTCGCTGTGTTCGTTGGTTGAGTAGTACAGGGTCTTGCCGTCACGTGAGAAGTGGCTGGCGCGGAGTTCGACCTTGCCCGCGTGCTCGGTGATCAGCACCTGCTTGGGCTTCTTCTTGTGCAGGTCGATGAGGTAGATGTTCGAATCTGCGTTGTCGACCAGCTTGTCGACCGCGAGCCAACGAAGGTTGGGGTCGATGGCCGCGGGCAGCACCCCGCCTTCGTTCTTGAAGATCATCTTTCGCTCGAGCGTCTTGGCGTCATACAGGTAGATGTCGAAGCTCTTGGGGTCGCGTTCGTTCGAGCTGACGAAGAAGCCCGACTTGTCCGCGGTCCAATTTCCGAAGTCTGCGCGGAAGCCCTCACCCGGGGTGATGTCGATCGCCTCCTTGCCTTTCTCGCCAACAAAAAGGTGGTTGAGTTCATCGCCGCCGCCATCGGCTGCGAATAAGAAACGCTCGTCCTTCGGGAAATAGCTCACTGCGTACTTGCTAACCTCGTCGCCCGTGGTCAGCGGGACGAGTTCGCCGCCCGCCAACGGTTGCTCATAGACGTTGGGGACGCCCGTATGGTCCGACATGACCAAGAGCTTGGTCTCGTCGGGCGAGAAGGAGGACCCGCGCACGCGCGTGGTCTCGTGAAATTGCTTGGCCGAGTAGCGCGGGTAGGGGTGGGGGGCGGCTGTCGACTCGTCGCCCGAGTCTGGTGAGGCATCGGGGGTGGTTGTGGGCGCCTGTTGTTCGCAGGCGGCGAGTGATAGAGCGAGGACGAGGGGGACGAGGGAGCGCATGCCGCAGTCTTACCAGAAGCCTGCTGAGCTCTGCCCGGTCACGGTCACGGTCCGGCGCACGGGACGCTCCGCGGTGAGGACCCGCGACGGAGGCGATTAGCCCTCCTCGCTGGCTCCGGCGGCCTCGAGCACCGCGGCCGTGGCCCCGAGCCCGTCCTCGCGGGCGATCGCCAGCGCGTGCTTGGGATTGTCTTCGTCCGTCGCGTCGGCAGACCAGCCCGCGTCGAGCAAGGCTTGGACAATCTGTGCGGTCTCCTCGTCGCTACCCGGTTGCGCCGTGAGGACCTTGCGCTGAATCACGGCCAAGGTGTCGCCGCAGTTGCCTGGCGTGGCCCCGAGCTCGAGCGCCTTGTTGACGTACTCGAGGCTCACGTCCGACGTCAGCACGCAGCTGCGATGCTCGCTGGTCTCGTCTTTGAAGTTCGCGCCGGCGCCGATGATCGTGTCGAGTAGATCGTGGCGGTCCCACTGGGCCGTCCGGTCGAGGCAGCGATCGAGGGCCTCCGGGGTGGCGCCGTCGAGCTCGTCCTCGACGTCCTCGATCGAGCCGACGTCGGTGCAGTAGTAGGCGAGCATACTGCCGTAGGTCATGGTCAGGGCCATCACCTGGAGCCCGCGACCGACCATGAGCAGCAAAGCGAGCGCGCCGACGAGGATCCCGACGCGGAGGGCGGGCTTGCCCTTGGCGTCGCGGAACATGTTGGCGACCTTGCTCCCGAACAAGCTCAGCCCGATGAGCAAGATGGAGCCGGCGGCTAGGCCCCCGACCTCCTCCCAGTGGCTGGGCAGGGGGGTGCCGGGCGAGCCGCGGGTGGCGAGCGCGAGGTTGAGGTCGAAGGCCGTGTTCACGGCGCTGAGGACAGTGACGCCGAGGCAGGCGAGGCCCACGAGCAGCCAAAAGCCCGCGAACATCCCCATTTTACGCTTGGTCTCGCCCGGTCCCGTGTCCGTGTCCGTGTCCGACATTGCGCGAGGCTAGCGCTGTGCACCCGGACCAAGCAAGCGCCGTGGAGCCGGAGCCTCGAGCCACCAGCGAGAGACCGGACACCAGCGAGCAGAGAGACCGGACGGAGAGTCCTCATTTTGGTCTTTAGATCAGTCACCAGCGAAGAGAGACCGGACGGAGAGTCCTCATTTTGGTCTTTAGATCAGTCACCAGCGAAGTGGCCCGCCCACGGGCCACGGAAGAAGAGACCGGCGAGAGACCGGACGGAGAGTCTTCATTTTGGTCTTTAGATCAGTCACCGGAGAGACCCAAGAGACAGAGACCGGAGAGAGACCGGACGGAGAGTCCTCATTTTGGTCTTTAGATCAGTCACCAGCGAAGTGGCCCGCCCACGGGCCACGGAAGAAACCCTGCAGACCGGACGAGAGACCGGACGGAGAGTCTTCATTTTGGTCTTTAGATCAGTCACCAGCGAAGTGGCCCGCCCACGGGCCACGGGGAGAGACCGGACGGCGGAGAGACCGGACGGAGAGTCCTCATTTTGGTCTCTAGATCAGTCACCAGCGAAGTGGCCCGCCCACGGGCCACGGAAGAGAGACCGAGAGACCGGACGGAGAGTCTTCATTTTGGTCTTTAGATCAGTCACCAGCGAAGTGGCCCGCCCACGGGCCACGGAAGAAACCCTGCAACACAGCCGCCGGCGGGCCGACATCCTCGCGTGGCCCTCTCCCCCGCGAAAAAAGAAGCCAGCGCTGACCGCCGTGTAGCGAACCGGGCCCGCGCCGAGACGCGACCTCACGCGCGAGTCCGCGCTCGGCCGATTCTTCCCAACTGCAGCTACAAGGTCACCAGGCGGTGTCTCGAGCGCCGCTTGTTCTTGGCCCCCGGCTTGCATCCCGCGGAACTCGTCAACTTCATCGGCTACTGCCTCGCGTATACCGCGGAGAAGTACGGCATCCAAATCCACGCCGCGGTCATGATGTCGAATCACTACCACGTCGACCTCACGGATACGCGGGGTGAGCTCGTGGAGTGGAAGCGACTGTTCAACAGCTTGTTGGCCCGCGGGATCAACGCTCGCCGTGGCCGCTTCGACACGATGTGGTCCGGGGACGGGCCCTGTGACACGCAGCGGCCGACCGACGACGAGACCCTGATGGATATGGTCTATACCATCACGAACCCGGTGACGGCTGGGCTCGTGAAGTGGGGGCGGCTCTGGCCAGGATTCACGACGGAAGACTGGCGGTTCGGGGAGACGCGGACATACAAGCGGCCAGAGGGCTTCTTCGACACTGACGGCGAGATGCCCGACGAGGTGTCGCTGACCTTGGCGCGTCCGCCGATCTTCCACGAACTCGATGACGATGCGCTCTACGAGAAGCTGGTGGCGGCGGTGCGCGCGAAGGAGATTTCGGTGCAGGTCGAGTTTCGTGCCAAAGGTCGCCGGTTTATGGGTCTGCGCAAGCTCGCTCGGCAGGACTGGAACCGGTCTGCGGTGAGCTTCGAGGAGCGCTTCAGGGTGACGCCGAAGGTCGCCGCGTCGTCGCAGTGGCGGCGGTTGGCGCAGCTGCAGCGTGACCGCAAGTGGGAGGCGGAGTATGCGGCGGCGCGTGAACTGTGGCGAGCCGGGAAGCCGGCGGTGTTTCCGGCGGGGACGTACTGGTTGGCTCGGTTCGCGGGAGTCACCGTGGCCCAGCATCGGCCTTCGTGAGCCCGAGGCATTGGTCGCGGCGGGGTCGTTCGAAGGCGATCCCGCGGAACGGCAATTGTGTCGAGGCCACGGGGTGGTGCTTGGGTGGGTACATGGTCGGGAAATTGGTCAATCAGGACCGCAAGAGGGCGTGAATTAGCGACTCGTCCTCGGTGGTGGAGAGAGTCGGGCGTCGCGCCGGGCAGCTTTCCCGCAGAGACTCCCCGTCCGGTATTCTTGGCAATTGGCAGCTTTCCCGCAGAGACTCCCCGTCCGGTATTCTGGTTCGCGTCGGTGGTGGAGAGAGTCGGGCGTCGCGCCGGGCAGCTTTCCCGCAGAGACTCCCCGTCCGGTATTCTCTTCCGGTATTCTTGCGCCCCCGTCCGGTATTCTTTCCCGTGTTTTCTCCGCCCTCAGCCCTGCGGCCCGCAGGTCGCGCTTTGGATGCCCCACCCGGTCATGTCCGAGTAGGTATACGGCCCAACCAACTGACTATAAGTATCAATCTCCAACGTATCCGGATTAAACCGAAACGCAGTATTACTCGCCATCGAGGTCGACCAGATCATCCCGTTGAGGTCCACGCTCATCCCCCGGCAGGTGCTGCTCTGGCAGCCAAGATCGAAGGGCTCGCTGACCTCCATGGTCTCCATGTCGATGTAGACCAACCCACCCGTGCCCAAGTTCTGCCCGTCGTACTGCCAGTAGTTCATCCACATGCGCCCGTCGGCGTCCTCCTGGATGCCCGAGAGGCTGTGGACGACATGGTTGTTGGCGTAGGACCAGGTCTCGGTGTCGACGTCGAACTTGGCCGCGCTGGCCTGCTGGCTCGCGGACCACGAGGCGACCCACGGGTTGCCGTCGTGGTCGACGGTCATGCCGTAGGGCGTGATCGGCATGTTCCAGACCTGGGTCTCGGCGGTCTCGCGGTCGACGAAGCCGAGGCGATCGTTCCCGGGCACGAGGTTGGTGAACCAAAAGTCGCCCTCGGCGTTGACCGCCCCGCCGTAAGGCGAGAGCGAGGAGCACTCGAAGCCCGGCACATCGACGGTAAACTCGATCTCCCCGGTGTCGCCGTCGATCAGGCTGACCTTGACGACCGCGTCTTGGCCGGGCTTGCAGCCGGCCGTCCACAGCTGCTCGTCCGTATACAGGCAGGTGCCCTGGTTGAGGATCCCCGGGGCCCAGGCGACGGGCCGCTGGGTCGTGTAGTCGAAGGGCACGAACCAGTCGATGCAGTCGTCTTCGCCCCACGGCAGGTAGTTGAGGTCGTTCGAGGTCTGGAGCCCGGGCACGCCGTTCTTGTTGGGGTCGCAGTCCTCGTGCTGCGAGAACACCTTGACCACGCCGCCGTTGCGGTTGGCGACCGCGACCGCGCGGCCAGACAGCGCGACCGAGGTCCGCGAGGGGCTGCCGGCTCCGTCGGCGCGGGTCAAGTACCGGCCCTCCTCCTCCATCGTCTCGGTGTTGAGCTTGGTGACGGTGCTCTGGGTGCTGTTGGCGATCCAGATGTAGGAGAAGTCGAGGGTTGTGCCGCACTGGCAGTCGATCTCGCCGTCGGGGATGCTGTGGATGTCGAACTTCGGCCCGTCCTCACCGCTGTCGGCGTCGCCGTCTCCCTCGTTGGTGTCGGTGTCGCCGTCCCCGGGGTCGCCGTCGCCGTCGCCCGTGTCGGTGTTGGAGGTCGGGCCGCCGGAGTTGGAGTTGGTGTCGGTGTTGCCGTCGCCGGTCCCATCTTCGCTGTTGGTCGCGCTGATTCCGGTCGCGTTGGCGGTGTCGGTGCCGTCGGCGCTGCCACCTTCACCGCAGCCGCTGACCGACAACGCCCCGACAGCAAGACACGCGCTCAGACTCGATACGATGCGACGGCTCATGGCCCGACCTTAGCAAAGCTCGGCGCGCACTCGCCAGTGGGGAGTTTGCCCCCTCGCAGGGTTGGGCTAGACGCCCACTCGCGGAGCCCGGGCGAGGGTCTCAGCCGTCGTCCTTGGGCGGCGTGAGGGTGTTGAGGATCGTCGAGGCGACCTGATTGCGCCGCTCGATGTGCTCGGCCATCGCCTCGACCTCGCTCGCGAGCGCGTCGACGAGCGCGGCGATCTGATCGACGGCCGCGTGACGGATCGCGCGCGGGGCCTCGATCAGCGGGACGACCCGCCCGGGCTGCTCGTCGTCGACCCGGCGGCCCTCGAACACCTTGAGGGTCTTGACGCCGAGATGAAACTCGCTGCTCCCGCTCGAGTCGCCGAGCGTGGGCGCCATGCGCAGGAAGCCGAGGTAGCTGACCTCGATCACGCGCTTGCCGTCACGGTCGTGGTGGACGGTCTCGGAGATCGGGCGCGGGAGCTGATACTCGAAGCCCAGCATCAGGCGCCCGAGCGCGCGATCGATCTCGACGAGCGAGCGGTCGAGGCGATCGGAGCCGTCGTTGAGCCGGCGCGCGACCTGTTCGAGGCGAAAGAGCTGTTCGGTGACGCCCATCCCTCCCAGGATAGCGCCAAGTCCGGTCCTCGGGAGCATTGATCCCGGGCTGCTAGCAGCCCGACGGCAGCTTGCTGCTCTACGACAACGGCGTCGGCAACCCCGATGTGGCCGCGGCCGCCGTCCACTCCCGCACGATTCGCTACACGCCCGACTTCGACGCCATGACCGCGACGCAGGCGTGGGCCGACGATGATCCGCAGCTTCGCTCGCCGGTCGCCGGCGACGCGGATCGGAGCGCGGGCGGGCACGTGCTGCGCCTCGACTCGACCTGGGTCGACGCCGACAACCCCGCGGCGGGTGCTCGGCTGCGCGAGCTCGACCCCGCGCGCAGCCCCAACGCGGTCTGGACCCTGTACATGCCGCCGGGCAAGTTCAGCCATCGGGCCGCGCCGATCTCACGCTTCGTCGGCGTACCCGAGTGAGGCGCCGCGAGGACCTCTCTCGTCTCCAACCGTCGGGGGCTGTTGGGCGAGGCCCAGGAGGCTGTCATTGTGGGTCCGGGAAGCAGTCGATCATGACCTCTCCGCTCGCCTGTCCCCAGTCGAGGTTGGTCGGCAAAAAGTTGACGTCGAGGGGGGTTGGCGATCGAGTTGATGTTGTCGATGGCCTGCTGATCGATGCCGCCGTCGAAGTACTCGGAGACGAGGTAGAGGCCGCCGCCTTGCTGGGTCACAAAGTCGACATAGGTGCCTGACTCGCTCGGACTCAGGGCAGCGCCTCCGAAGCGCACCGGACAGTAGTTGCCGCCTGTGTCGCCATCTCCGGTCGTGTCGCCGTCGCCGTCGCCATCCCCTGTGTCGGAGCTCGTGCCCGCTTCGGCCTCGTCCGGTCGGCGTCGTCTCCGATCTCCGTGCCGCCATCATCAGTCGCGTCGGTGTCGGCGGGCGAGTCGTCAGTGCACGCGAGCGCGGGGGGGAGAGCGAGGGAAAGGGCAAGGGGAGAGAAGATTCGGGGGCCATGGCAAGGCCGAGTTTACAGTCGTCACAATTTCGGCCTTCACTGCGCGGTGTGCGTTATCGCGCGTCGCTGAGGACATGGTGTACGTTGGTCGCCGTGCACCGCCGATATCTGCTTGGCCTGGGTCTGACCTCATCGTTGCTCGCGCTCGGGTGCAGTGACGATGTCGGGGGGTCGTTTGCGACGGCGGCCGACGCCACGGCCAGCGCCGACAATGGCGGCACCACGCAAGACGGCGAGAGCGGCGAGACCCGGGGCGACGAGTCTCCAGGCGACGGGGACGGGGACTCGGGCGATGGCGATGGCGACGGCGACCCCGGGGACGGGGACGGGGACGATGACGATGGGCAGACCAAGTTCGATCTCAACCAGCCCGACTCTGAAGACGGCGACCCCCCTGATCTGTGCAAGGTCAACGAAGAGGGCGACGGCATGACCCCGTGCGAGATGCAGGCCCCGCCCGACGCCTTCGTGCCCGAGTCCGAGTGGCAGTGGCAAGGCGACGGCGAGTACACCGACATCATCGTCACGCCGCTGGTCGCCAACCTCACCGACGACAACGAGGACGGCGAGATCGACCTGTGCGACATCCCTGACGTCGTCGTCGTCGTCAACACCGGCGTGTGCAGCTCGGCGCGGGTCTACGTGCTCGACGGCGCGACCGGCAACGTCCACTACATGATCCCGGGCCCCTTCGCCCGGGCGAGCACCCCGGCGATCGGAGACATCGACGACGACGGCCTGCCCGAGATCATCGTCCAAAGCGGCGCGGGCTCGTGCGCGGGCGAGGGGCTCGCCGCCTTCGAGCACGACGGGACCCCCAAGTGGCAAAACAACGGGCTCGGGCTCGGGGGCGAGCACGCCGTCGCCCTCGCCGACCTCGACAACGACGGCGACGTCGAGATCATGATCAACCACCTCGTCGTCGACCACGAGGGCCAGCTGGTGTTCGCGGCTGGCGACACGGCCGGGGTCGAGTTTCGCTGGACGACGACGACCGCGGCCGACCTCGACGGCGACAATGACCTCGAGGTCATCCTCGGTCGCAGCGCGTGGCACGACGACGGCAGCCCCTACTACTTCGACAACTCGCTGAGCGCGGGCCAGCCGGCGGTCGGCAACATCGACGATGATCCCGAGCCCGAGATCATCGTCGTGCACAAAAACGGGTTTTCGATCCTCGAGCACGACGGCAGCCAGAAGATCGTCAACCAGAACCCGACCGGCGACGGCGACTACCGCCGGCCCGCGACGATCCACGATCTCGACGGCGACGACCTGTCCGAGTTCGCGCTGAGCTCGAGCAACCACTACACCGCCTTCGAGGGCGACCTGACCCAGCTGTGGAGCAACAACGTGGCGGATCTGAGCGGCCTCGCGTCGGGCACCGCGTTCGACTTCTTGGGCGACAGCGTGGCCGAGGCGATCTACGGCGACGAGTCGAAGCTGTGGGTGTTCGACGGCCAGACCGGCGCCGAGCTGCTCCAGGCCCCGCGCGGGAGCATCACGATCGTCGAGTACCCGGTCGTGTCCGACGTCGACAACGACGGCTCGGCCGAGATCATCGTGGTCAGCAACCACGCCAACAACGAGCCGGCGGTTCAGGTGTTCGGCGAGGCCGAAGATCGCTGGATTCAGGCCCGGCGGATCTGGAATCAGCACACCTATCACGTGACCAACGTGCGCGAGGACGGGACCATCCCCCAGGTCGAGGACCACCACTGGGAGCTGCTCAACACCTTTCGGACCAACGCCCAGATCGAGGGTGGGGCGGTCTGTGATCCCGTTGGCTGAGCCCGTTCACATGGCCGAGCCCTACCGACTCATCGCCGCCGAGGTCTCGCTCTACA
Source organism: Enhygromyxa salina (assembly GCF_002994615.1). Lineage (GTDB taxonomy): Bacteria > Myxococcota_A > Polyangia > Nannocystales > Nannocystaceae > Plesiocystis > Plesiocystis salina_A. The sequence goes on from NZ_PVNK01000307.1 coordinate 10,003, forward strand.
GCGGCAAGGCCCGGGCCTATCTGCGCTACAAGCAGCTGCCCTTCGAAGAGCTGTTTGCGAGCCGCAAGGTCCTCCAGACCATCGTCCGACCCAAGACCGGGCTGACGATGATCCCCGTGCTCTTGACCCCCGCGGGCGACGCGGTCCAGGACACGACCGCGATCATCGACTACCTCGAGGCCCGGCACCCCGAGCGCTCCGTGTACCCCGACACGCCCGTGCTGCGCCTCGCGAGCTTGCTGCTCGAGCTCTACGGCGATGAGTGGCTGGTCATGCCCGCGATGCACTACCGCTGGCACTACAAGCGCGCGAACATGGGCCTGATCCTGAGCGAGTTCGGCGAGATCGTCGCGCCGCGGCTGCCCAAGCTCCTGCGCCCGCTGGCCGGGCTCCCGATCGCGACCTACTTCGGGGGCAACTACGGGCGCGCGCTGGGCATCAACGCCGACAACCGCGACGCGATCGAGCGGTCCTATGAGGCCTTCTTGGTCGACTTCGACGCGCACCTAGGCGAGCACCCCTTCTTGCTCGGCGCGCGCCCGAGCGTGGGCGACTTCGGGTTCATGGGGCCGCTCTACGCCCACCTCTACCGCGATCCGGCGCCGGGTGAGCTGATGCGGCGGCTCGCGCCGCGCGTGGCTGGCTGGGTCGAGCGCATGAACGCGCCCGCTCCGGGCGGGGCTCCGGGCGGGGGGGCGGTCGGCTTCGTCGGCTCCGACGAGCCTCCGCGGAGCCTCGATCCGATCTTTCGCCGCTTGTTCACCGAGCACTGGCCCGTCGTCGCCGACACGATCGCGGCCGTCGATCGCTGGGTCCGGGCGCATCCCGACAAGCCTCGCATCTCGCGCTTCGTCGGTGAGCATCGCTTCACGATCGAAGGCGCGACCACGACCCGCTGGATCCAGTCGTTCACCCAGTGGATGGCGCAGCGGCCCCTCGACGCTTACGAGGCCCTGGCGCCCGAAGATCGGGTGCGGGCGAATCGCTGGTTGGCGCGCGTCGGCGGCTCAGGGAAGCTGGCTGTGCGACCGCCGACCCGGGTCGAGCGAGTCGACAATCGCCTGGTCCCGGCCTGAGCGGCGCGGGGGTTGCTCGAGGCGCGCTGTCGCCACGACGAATTGCTTGGGGCAGCGCAAGTGCGCGCAGCTGGGGGGCGCGCTCGGGCGCTTGCGCCCTGGCGCAGATCCTCCGAAGCTCCCTCGAATGCGCGCCCCCAATTCTTTGCTGCTGCTCCTGGCGTTGACGGTGCCCGCGTGCTTCTCCGACCCCTTGCTCGTCGACGGCGGTGAGGGCGGTGAGACCGGCGCGCTGTGTGACGGGGAGCTCGACGAGTGCGGCGTCTGCAACGGCCCCGGCGGTCCCTGCTTCGGATGCACGGTGCCCCAGGCCAGCAACTATGACGAGCTGGCGATGGTCGACGACGGCACCTGCAGCTGCACGGCGGCGGGCAACCCCGTCGCCGACCAGGCCCAGCTCGAGTCCGACGGCGGCGCGGGCGGGCTCGAGGAGTGGCAGTCGTTCACGCCCGCGATCGGCGGTGGGCTCGCGCGGGTGAGCCTGGAGGTCGGCTCACCGCTCGACCCCGAGCCCTCGCCGGGGACCCTTGCGATCCACGCGGGCGAGGGCCCGGCGGGCACGATGCTCGGCAGCGTCGAGGTCGTGCTGCAGCCGGGCTTCCCGAGCATGCAGACCTTCGAGCTCCCCAACCCGATCCCGCTCGCGGCCGAGGAGGTCTACACGATCCGGCTGACGGTCCCCGAGCAGACCAGCGGCTACGTCAAGTTTCAGTCGGGTGATCCCTACAGCCGGGGCCAATCCGCAGATCCGAGCCAGGACATGGTGTTTCGCACGGAGATGGTCGCGTGCACGCCTGACCCCTGAGCGCATCAGGTCGGGTAGTCGATGACCCAGCGCGTGTCGACTGGCGGATCCTGCCATTGATCCACGCGCCCGTCGGGCCAGATCACGCGGACCCAAACCGGGACCGCGTGGCCGAGGCCGAAGTGCAGGACCAGGCTCGAGCCGGCGCCGAGGCTCGAGCCGGCGATGACCTCGCGTAGCTGCGTGCGGCCTCGATCGTCGTGAACGTACACGCGCGCGCCGATCGCCTCAGGGCTGATGGGCGCGTCCGAGCTGTCGGCGCGCAGCTCGATGCTCAGGTGGTGGCGATCGGCCTGAAACTCACCGCTGCGGTTGCGGTAGAGCGCGTAGCGATCGCCGCTGTTGCCGACCAGCAGATCGACCCAGCCGTCGGCGTCGTGATCGGCGATCGCGAGGCCGAAGGACATGCGCGGATCCGCGGCGCCGCCGACCTCGTCGACGACGGCGAAGCTGCCGTTTGCGAGGTTGCGCAGCAACATGTTGTGCTGCTGCGGGCCGGGGTCTTGTTTGCCGAGCGCGACGTAGAGGTCGAGCCAGCCGTCGTTGTCGTAGTCGAGGAATTGCGCGCCCCAACCGACCTCGCCCCAGCCGAGGGTGTCGACCTGTGTGCCCGCCTCGGCGGCGATCTCGAGAAATTCTGGCTGGCCCTGGGCGGTCTGGTTTTGGAGCAGCGCCATGTCGCCGATGCTGGTCACGAACAGGTCTTGATCGCCGTCGCTGTCGTAGTCGCCGACCGCGAGGCCCATGCTGTACAGCTCGACGCCGGCGCCCGAGCTCGCGGACACGTCGGTCAGGCACCAGCCGCCGCAGCCGGGCCCGTCGTTGCGCCACAAGACGTTGCCGACCTGCTTGTCGTTGGCGACGTAGAGGTCGACGTCGCCGTCGAGGTCGTAGTCGAAGAAGCTGGCCGAGAACGAGGGCCGCGAGCGGGTGTCGAGCTCGAGCAGGTGCGACACGTCTTCGAAGCTGCCGTCGCCGCGGTTGTGATAGACGGGGTCGGGCGACGCGATGTCGTTGTTGGTCACGTAGAGGTCGAGGTGACCGTCGCCGTCGAGATCGCCGAAGGCCGCGGTCTCGCCGACGCCGGGATCGCCGACCCCGGCGGCCTCGCTCACGTCGACGAAGCCCTCGCCCTCGAGGTTGCGCAGCAGCGTGTTCGGCCCCATCGCGGTGATGTAGAGGTCGGGCCAGCCGTCATTGTCGTAGTCGGCGAATACGGCTCCAGCGCTGATCTGGTCGGGCAGGGCGATGTCTTCGGCCCAGCTCGGGGTCGTGAACTGGCCGCCCGGGCCACCCATGAACACCCGGTTGTTTGCGAGCTGGGTGGTCAGGACCAGATCGAGGAAGCCGTCGCGGTCGATGTCGGCCCAGGCCTGGCCGGGCATCGAGAAGTGGTGGGCGTTGGCGTTGTGGACGAGGTCGACGCCGAGTTCGACGGCCGACTCGTAAAAGGGCAGCTGCGGGTCAGCGTCGCCGGGGATGTCTGTGTTCGCGGCGCCCGAGTCACCCGCGCCGTCACCCGCTTCGCCGCCCTCGTCGGCCCAGGTGTCGGCGCTCGAGCCCGAGCCCGAGCCCTCGGATGCGCTGCTGTGACCGGGCGTCGAGCCGAGCCCCGCACCCAGCGAAGGACCCTCGCCGCAGGCGACGGTCAGCAGCGCGATACCCAGCCAGGGGCGCATGAGTGGCACCCTAGCAGCCCGGGGTGCAATGCCTCGCGGCGCCTCGCTTGGCCTTTTCGCCGAGGGCTTTGTCGCCAAAACTTGCAGTACGCCCGGTACAGCGGCGTTTTGGCTTCGCGCCCTCGGCGAAAATTCCGGCGCGAGGCGACACGATGCATTGCACCCCGGGCTGCTAGCACGGGTCGAGACGGCTCCATGGCGCTTACACCAGCGGTGGCGAGTGCGTATCATGGCGCTGGTCCGATGCACCGCTCGACCCCGCTCGCTCTGACCTCGACCCCGGTGTTCGCGCTGCGGATTGGCGGTGTCGCGTGAGCGCTTCGGGCAGCTCCGGCGCCCGCGCGATCATGGGCGTCGCTGCGCTCGGGCTGATCCTCGTGGTCGCGACCTTGCTGTGGTTTGCTGGCGAAGGATCGGACGCGGCGGATCGGTCTGGCGATCACGGCGACTCGAGCGGTGAGTTGGACCGCGCGGCTCGCTCGACGGCGCCGACCGGTCGCCACGTGGACGCCGCGAACTCGATCCGCTCGAGCGGAGCCAACACGGCGCACGAGGCCCAGCCAGCCCAGCTCTCGGCCGACTCCAGCGTCCACGGCGCGCTCGAGGGCAGGGTCGTCGACTGGGGCACCCGCGTGGGTGTGGCCGGGGCTGAGCTCAGCTTCGTTCAAGGTGGCGTCACCCACGAGACGGTGACCGGCTCCGATGGTCGCTATCGCTTCGACGCGCCCGCGGCCGGGGCGTGGTCGCTGGCGATGGTCACGGCCGAGGGCTATCTGCCCTACGCGCCAGAGCTCGGCCGCGGCAGCGTGGTCTGGGTGCCGAGCCCCGGCCACAAGCTCGAGCGCGCGGATCTGTTCTTGTTTCCGAGCGTCGACTACGTCGGCACGGTCGTCGACGCCCAGGGCCACGCGGTCGCCGACGCCGAGGTCGAGCTGTTTGGAGCCGACAGCGGCGAGCGGGCGCTGGTCGGGATCGAGTCGAGCTTTCGGACCGATAGCGACGGCCGGTTCGAGTTTCACGCGCCGGACTTCGCCCTGCTCGAGGCTCGCCACCCCGATCACCCGCCCGGTCGCGCGCGCGTCGACGGGCCCGCGCAGATCAGCCGGACCCTGACGATCACCATGGGCGGCGCCCCGGCCGGGAGCGCCGAGGTCATCCGTGGGCGCGTGGTCGACGGGAGCGGCAAGCCGCTGGCCGGGGTCGAGGTCGTGGGCCTGGTCGCGATGCGGGGCGAAGGCGCGAGCGTCGGGCGCTCACCCGCGACCGTCAGTGAGTCCGACGGCAGCTTCGTGCTCGCGCCCCTCGACGAGCTGCCCTACGTCGTCCGCGCAAAGTTCAACGCCCGGCCCTCGGTCCAGCGGGGGCCCGTCAAGCCCGGCGCCGAGGTCGAGCTGCGGGTCGAGGATGGCCTCGAGCTCCGCGGCCGCCTCGTCGACGAACATGGCGACGCGATCGTGGCCGGGACCGTCGCGCTGATGCGCGTCGCCGGTCCGCTCCGCCGCGGACGCATCGCCGGGCTCTCGGTCTTCGATCCTGGCGGCGCGTTCAGCTTTGGCGGGCTGAGGCCGGGCAAGTACGAGCTCGAGGCGATCGCCCAGGGCCGGGCGCGGTCCGAGCCCGTGGCTGTCACGCTGCCCCACACGGGCAAGCCGGTCGCGGTCGTGCTCGGTTCGGGCGCCTCGGTCTTTGGTCGGGTCGTCGACGCGCGCAGCGGTGATCCGCTGGCGCGCGCGCAGGTCTCGGTCCGGGGGCTGTCCCGCGATGACTCGGTCCTGCCCTCGCTGAGCTCGACCGTGACCGACGACGAGGGCGAGTTCGAGCTCGGCGGGATCGAGCCGGGCCGGGTCTCGATCGACGTCAAAGCCTTTGAACATGACGGGCGGATCGTCTCGGGCGTCGAGCTCGCCGCGGGCGATCGACAGGGGCCGATCGAGGTCTCGCTCAAGCCCGTCGCCGAGGGGGAGCGACCGCGGACCGAGCTCGCGGGGATCGGCGTGGCGATCGCCCCGTCTAGCGACGCGGTCTACATTCGTCAGGTGATCGAGGGGGGCGGCGCCGAGGCGGCTGGGATCGTCGTGGGCGACTCGATCCTCGCCGTCGACGGCGAGGAGGTGGTCAAGCTCGGGTTCGAGGACGCGATGCAGAGGGTCCGCGGGGAGGTTGGGACGACGGTGAGGCTCGAGCTCAGGCGCAAGGAGGGCGAGGTCGAGTCTCTGACCGTCGAGCGCCGCCTGATCTCCGAAGCGTTTTGATGGTTGATGGTAGATGGTTGATGGTTGGTGGTCCGGTGCGCGGCTGCCGGCGTGGTTCAGCTTCACGCCCGGAGCAGCGCGAGGGTCCGTCGGGCCTCGTCGCGGACCTGCCGGGAGGGGGTGCTCGGTGAGCGGCTCGAGCTGCGCGCAGTCCTCGCTTCGGCCTGAAGCAGGCTGATGAGTTGCTCGGGAACGAGGCCGCCTTGGCCCACGAACTCGATCTGCCCGGACCGCTTTGGCTCGCTGGGGGAGCTCAGACCAGTTGCGCCCGGCGACGCCGCGATCGACAGCGACGTGCGCTCGTCATGGCCGGGGATGCTGCACGCTGACTCGCCGCACCGATCGCGTTCGACGAGTCTCATGCACATTTTGCGGTGCTGGCCTCGTCACCGCGAAGGACCGCCGCCAACTCGAACCCAACGGGACCACGCAGTGATGATCGATGCGTATGCTTTTCTCCATTAACGTCATCTATAGTCGACTGCGGGAGCTCATTGTTTGCCGAGTGTCACGCCATCCATGAACTCGGAACGCGCGGCCGCGTGGGGGCGCGCTTGGGCGCTGACGATGCTGATCTCGCTGACATTGGGTGCTTGTCTGATCAAAAGTAACGATCGTTTTGAGATCGACGCGACCGGGACCGACGAAACCCACGGCGAGGGCGGAGACGCCACAGAGACGACGACCGGCGGAGACGGGGACAGCGATGGGGATGGAGACGGGGATGGGGACGGTGATGGGGACGGGGACGGTGCTGGCGACGGGGTTGGCGACGGGGACGGCGACAGGGACGGGGATG
>NZ_PVNK01000308.1 GCF_002994615.1 Enhygromyxa salina
GGTCGGGGGTACGCTCGGCGGGCAGGTGGAAGGGGGTCAGCTCGACGCCGGGCAGCCACGCGGCGGCCATGGCGAGGCCGGCCGTACCCTCGAGCTCGCGGCCGTTGGCGAGCACGCCGCCGCCCGAGCAGCCGAGGATCACCGCGCCGGGCATGCGCTCGCGGATCGCGGCCGGCAGCTCGTGCCAGCGCTGCTGATGGCCGCGAGCCGCGAACACCAGCACGAGATCCGCGGGGGATCCCGCGAGCTGCTGGCGGAGCTCATCGGTGGTCCGTTCAACGGCCTCCTCGAGCTCACCAGCGTCACTGATACTGGACGCCCAGCGCACCTTCGGAGCGTAGCAGGGTGGCTGAGCGCCTGTCTCGTGTTCCTGCCGCTATGCTTGCAGCCGTGGCCGAGCATCACCTGCGCGTGGGTCCGCTGCCTGCCTGGCTCCAACTGGATCGCCTGCTCGGGCCGACTCGGGTCGGGGGGCCTGACGGAGATGGTTGGCAGGTCGAGGCCGGGGCCGAGGGGGCCGTCGAGGCCCAAGCCCGGCTGCCCACGGCGCTCGCTGCAGATCTCGTCGCGCGTCTGCGCGGGCTCGGCTTCGACGGCCGCGCGCTGGTCTGCGAGGTCGAGCCGCCGCTGCGGCGCAGCGTCACTCGTCGGGCGCGAAGCGAGGACGCTCGCCGGCGACGCGTGACGACCCCGGGCTTTTCGCGCGCGGGCGTGCGCCTCGATGACGTCGGTCGGATCTCGCTCACGCCCGAGGTCCTGGCCCAGCGCGTCGCCGCGGGGGCCCAAGGACGGCCGGTCGTCGACGCCGGGTGCGGGGCAGGGGGCAACGCGATCGCGTTCGCGCGGGCGGGCAGCCGGGTGTGCGCGATCGAGTCCGACGCCGCTCGCCTCGAGCTCGCTCGCCACAACGCCGAGGTCTACGGCGTCGGGGACCGCATCGAATTCGTCCACGGCGACGCGCTCGAGCAGGTGCCCGCGCGCCGGGATGAGTCGGCGATCCTGTTCATCGATCCGCCGTGGGGCGCCGACTGGAACCGCCGCGGGTGCGGTCTCGCCGAGCTCCCGCTGCTCGCGGCCCTGGCCCCGCTCGCGCTCGGCTACGCCGCGCTGTGGGCCAAGGTCCCGGCCTCGTTTGCGACTCGGGAGCTGCTCGGGGATCCACCCGGGGGCGACGCGCAGGCGCTGTTTGGTGAGGCGCAGGGCGATCGACGTCGGGTCAAGTTCGTGCTCGTGCGCAGGTGAGACCGGCGACCAGTTTGACTGGTCGCCGCGCTAGCAGGACGGGGCCGGCTCGTCGCGGGCGCCGTCGGGCAGCAGCTGTTGAAGCTGCCAGGCGTAGGTGTGGAGCTGCTCCTCGGCGCGCAGCAGGGCCGCGTGGACCTTTGCGACGGTCACCGCGCCGATGACGATGCTCCCGAAGCTACCCAGGGCGAGGAACACGATCGCGGTCGTCTCCGTCAGGACCATGGCCCGCGGTCGCACGAGCATGCCCTCGGGCCCGAACTGATAGCTGGCCTCGGTCACGCCGCCGAGCTCGAGCGCGAGGGGCACGACCACCGCCAGGATCGCGGCGGCGACCGCGGTGAAGCGGCGCCAGTCGGTGAAGGTCAGGGCGAAGGCCGTGGCCTGGACCGCCGCGATCGCCGGGAGCAGGATCAGCGCGCCGAACAGCGTCGTCGTACACGCGATGCCGATGTTGCTCACGATCATCACGGCGGTGACGGTCCGCTCGCTGACCTTGCCGTCGCGGTTGCCAAAGTGGCTGATCGCTCCGGCAATCAACATCGCGATGAAGAAGGGCAGCGCCGCCGCCAGATCGCGGATCCCGGCCCAGAACAACAGCGGCAAGAACAGCAAGATGCTCAGGTACGCGAGCGAGGCCACGCGCGCTGCCGAGCCGCGCTGGGTCGCCGCCGACAGCTCCAGGGCGCGCGCGACCGCGGGCGGACGCTGGCTGGGCGGCTGGGTCAGGATCCTGTGCAGGATCGTCATCGCGCCGCGGTCGTTGGGGTCGAGGGCCAGCGCCCGGCCGATCGCTTGCATCGCCTGGCGCCGCCCGCCAGGCTCCCCGCTGTCGAGCAGGCCGGCGGCCTCTCGAGCGTGCGCGCGCGCGAGCTTGCTGCGCAGCTCGACGTCTCGCTGGCCATCGAGAAACGCTTCGATCGCCTCGTTCAGGGCGCGCGCCGAGGGGTAGCGGCGGGCGGGGTCGGGGTCGAGCGCGCGGACGACGATCGCGTCGAGCTCCGGGGGCAGATCTCGCGCGGGCGCCCGGATCGACGGTCGGAGCTCGACGCCCTCGAGCGCCGAGCGCAGCATCGCCGGGACCTCGTCGATCGGCTGCAGCGGCTCGAGGGTCAGGAGCTCGAACAGGATCGCGCCGAGGGCGTAGACGTCGGCGGTCGGGGCCAGCGGCAGCCCGCGGATCTGCTCGGGCGGCATGAAGCCAGGCGTACCCACGATCACGCCCGGGTTCGTGGCCTGGGAGCCCGCGCTGCCACCCCTCGCGCCGTCTCGCGTGGCCCTTTCGCCGAGGGCTGTGTCGCCAACACTTGCATGGGGCTGACCGCAGCGGGGTTTTTGCTCCTTGCCCTCGACAAGAACCCCGGCGCGAGCCGACGCGAGGGGTGGCAGCACGGGCTCCTGGGAGGCGGAGGGGGGCCGGGCTCGGGCCTGTCCGAATTCCTTCGCCAGGCCCCAGTCGAGCACGTAGACCTCGCCGTAGTCGCCGAGCATCACGTTCTCGGGCTTGAGATCGCGGTGGAGGACGCCGCGCTCGTGGGCGAAGTCGACGGCCAGGCAGACCTGGCTCAGGGCGGTCAGCAGCCGGCGGCGGCTCCAGCTCTCGTCGACCTCGCCGGCCGCGAGGCGGTCGACGACCTCGGCCAGGGTCACGCCCGAGACCCGCTTCATCGAGAACCATGGCTCGCCCCCTCGATCGACGCCCAGATCGTAGACAGGCACGACCGCGGGGTGCTCGAGCTGAGCCTGGACGCGCGCCTCCTGGACGAAGCGGCGGGCCTGGGCTGGCTCGAGGGGCTGGCCCGCGCGCGGGAGCAGGCGCTTGACCGCGACATGACGGCCGATCTGTCGATCCTCGTGGAGCGAGACCGTGCCCACGCCGCCCTCTCCGAGCAGGCCCTGTTCGCTGTAGCGGCCGGCAAAGTCGATGACCGCGGGCATCTCGATGTCGGTCGTGACCGTGGGACCCTGGCCGCGCGGCCAGGCAAGGGTCTTGCCGTCGGCGCTCTCGATGGTCGGGCGTTCCTCGAACTCGGTCCCCTCGACGTCAGGCATCTCCGCATGGTGCCCGAAATTCCTGCGCGCTGAGCCGCGCACACGCTCACTCGACGCCGGGCCCGGTACCATGGCCCGTGGACGCTCGACTGCTGCTGCCCTGCGCGCTGAGCCTCGTGCTCGGCTGCCTGCCACCCGCGAAGGTCGAGGTCCCCGACGACCCCGGTGGTGACCCCGGCGGTGACCCCGGCGGCGGCGGAGCGGGCGAGCGGCCGGGGGCCGACCCAAAGGAGCCGGAGGAGGCGGCGGGCGTCCTCCCGATCGCGTGCGAGCGCCCCGACGACTATGGCCCCGTGATCGTCGACGCCGAGCAGTACGCCCGGCGCTACGCGGCCAAGGCGCTTCGCTTCAGCGAGCTGGCCTCGACCAAGGACCAGCCCGTCGAGGAGTGCGGGATCGCGGCGGGGGTCGAGCTGCTCCTGGCCCTGACCTGCGACGATGGCTCGCGGGCCTTCCCGTCCTTCGAGGAGGCCCACGGATCGCGCAGCGGCAACGTCGGCTCCGGGGGTCGGTGCGGGAGCATCATCGACCTGTACAGGGTCCCGTGCCCCGAGGGCGTCCACGACGTCTACATCGACAGCTACATCTGCGCCGACGCGGCGATGTTTCGCTAGCGAAACATCACCGACGTCTCGCCAGGTTTTTCCGCGCGCCGCCCCCTCAGCGCTCGAGCTTCGACTTGAGCAGCGCGCCGAAGCTGCCGACGCTGGCGCCCTGGCTCTTGCGCTGCTTGGCGCGATGCTGGCGGAAGTGGGCCCGGGCCTCCTCGTCTTCGACGCGACGCATGGAGAAGCGCGTGCGGCCCTTGTCGTCGGTCCCGATCGGGACCACGCGGACCTGCTTGCCGACGGGGAAGGCCCGGCGGGGGTCGCCGCCCGGGGGCAGGTCGAGCTCGCGGGTCGGGACGATCCCGCCGCCGGTCGCGGTCTCGACGAACACGCCGAAGGCCTCGACCTTGACGACCTCGGCGTCGACGACGGCCTTCGCGTCCCTGCCCGCCGACTCGGCGCCCTCGGGTGCCTGGGTCGCCTGGCGCAGGGACAGGCCGATCCGCGTGGTGCCCTCGGCCGCGTGATCGATGGTCAGGATCTTGACCTTGAGCTGCTCGCCGACCGAGACCACGTCCTCGACCTGATCGACGCGCCCGTGTCCGAGCTCGGAGATGTGGATCAGGCCCTCGATGCCGCCGAGATCGACGAACGCACCGTAGGGCTGGATCGCCTGCACGGTCCCATCGACGATCTGCCCGGGGCTGAGCCCGGCGAGGGTCTCGCGGCCCTCGACCGCGCGGGCCTCTTGCAGCAGCGCCTTGCGCGAGACGACGACCGAGCGGCCGTTGTCGCGGATCTCGAGGACCTTGAACTGCAAGGTCTGGCCCTCGTAGATCGAGATGTCGGGGGTGTAGGAGATGTGGACGTGGGACGCGGGACAAAACGCCCGGATCTTGCCGATCTGGACCTCGAGCCCGGCCTTGACGGCCTTGGTCACGGTGCCCTCGATCGGCGCCCCAGCCTCGAGCGCGGTCTCGAGCCCGGCGAGCCCGCTGCCCGCGTTGAAGCGCATGGCGAGCTTGGGTCGATCGCCACCTTCAGTCACGATCGCGCGGAGCCGGTCGCCGACCTTGACGGTCACCTCGCCGTGCTCGTTCTCGAGTTCGTAGCGGGCGATCTCTCCCTCGGCGCGGGCCCCCGCGTCGACGAACACGGCGTCCTTGCCGATCTGTACGACCGTAACCTCGACGCTGTCGCCGGCTGAGAGCCGCTTGTAGGTGCCGCCCTTGCCGCTCGCCAGCGACTGTTCGAACATCGCTGCGAAGTCCTCGTCTTCGGCCATGGCCGGGGGGTTTACCATTTTGGCGACCCGGTCTACAGGGCGGGTAGCGCGGTCGGTGCCCACAGACCGCTGAACGTCCGTCTCGCGCGGGCCGCAAGGGCCCGATTGATCGAGCTACTTGAGCTCGACCTCGAGATCTGCGGGCCTGAGGTTCGGCAGCTCGGGCGGTCGCTCGGTGACCGAGTGGGGCTCCCACTTGGTCATGACCTCGACGTAGCCGTCTTTGCGCAGGATGATCTCGTGGGCCACGCCGTCACCGACGGGGACCTCGAGGGTGCACGGCGTATCGCACTGGTACTCGCCGTCGAGGAACACCTTGGCGCCCTCGACGTTGCTGTCGACCGTCGCGCGGTTCTTGGGCAGGTCGTCGACGTTGACGGGCTTTTTGTCCTCGTCCTTGTCTTCGTTGACCGACATGCCCGGCTTGTGGTCGGCGCCCGGGTCCCCCTCGTCCTTGCCCGAGCCGAACAGCATCGCGCCGACGATGACCACGAACGCGAGCCCGAGCCCGCCGATGACGAACTTGCTGGCGGTGCTCAGGCCCTGCTCGACGACGACCGGCGAGGTCGAGCCCGTGCTGGTTGAGCCCTCGATCGAGGCGATCGGCCCAGTCGTGGCCAGGTTGCGGCGCAGCGGGCCGTCGGGGTTGGGCGGACTGCGGCCCTCGGCGCGGGCTCGGGCGGCGCCGATGCACTCGCCGAGCAGCTCGGCGAAGCGCCCGCAGTCCTGGATCCGTTTGCCGCGATCCTTGCGCAGCGCCATCATCAGGACCTTGGCGGTCTCGCGGCAGCAGTGGCGCGGCGTCGGGACCTTGGTCTTGACGTGCTTGAGCATCGTCGCCATCGGCGACTCGGCCGAGAAGGGCGGCCGACCCTCGATCATCTCGTAGAGGATGCAGCCGAGGGAGTAGATGTCGGTGCGGTGGTCGAGGGGCAGGCCGTTGCACTGCTCGGGCGACATGTACTGCGGCGTGCCGAAGACCTCGCCGGCCCGGGTCAGGCGGGTAGCGTCGAGTCCGCCGGCGATGCCGAAGTCGAGGACCTTGACCACGGTGCTGACGCCGACGCTCTCGATGAAGATGTTGTCGGGCTTGAGGTCGCGGTGAAAGATGCCGTTCTCGTGGGCCTCGGACAGGCTCTCGGCGACCTGGCGGGCGTGCTGGAGGGCCTCGATCTCCGGCACCCGGCCGCGCTCGAGGACCTCGGCGAGGCTCTCGCCCGTGAGCAGCTCCATGACCATGTAGGGCCGGCCGTCCTCGGCCGAGCCGTGCTCGAACACGCGGATCGTGGACGGGTGCCGCAAGCGCGTGGTCACCTCCATCTCGCGCTTGAAGCGGGTCAGGAACTTGTGGTCCGACAGGCACTCGCTGCGCACGACCTTGATCGCCACGTCGCGGTCGACCTGCGTGTCGTAGGCCTCGTAGACAACGCCCATGCCGCCCTCGCCAATCACACGGGTGATGTCGTAGCGGTTCGCGATTTGCCCGCCGACGTCGTCGTTGAAGACCATCTCCATGCTCATGCTGGAGCCGGAGGATCCTTCTGGCTGCGGCCGCCTCTGTGATCGTTTGGACATGAGTCGGTGGGGCCCAGTATTCCAGGAAAGCAGGGCAGAGTTTAGGGCGCTCGGCGCCCTTCGCCCGTTTTTCCCATGTGAGGGGCCGACATACAGCGTGTTCTGCGCCGAAGGCGATCGCGCTCCTGGGACTGGGTGTCGACCCGCGCGCGCCCGCGCAAAGCCGCGAATTCCGTCGCACAGAGGGGCCTCTGACTGTTTCACGCTTGAATGGACCCAAGCCCGTCCGTACCCTCGGCGCGACCATGCCCAACGTTGCAGCTGCCAAGCCACCCACCACACCCAGCGTTGGCCATGAGGCCAGGCACAAGATCCGGGTGGTGACGGCGGCGGCCCTGTTCGACGGTCACGACGCGGCGATCAACGTGATGCGGCGGATCCTGCAGGCGCACGGCGCCGAGGTGATCCATCTGGGTCACAACCGCGGCGCGGCCGAGGTCGTCGACGCCGCCATCCAGGAGGACGCCCAGGCGATCGCCGTGAGCTCGTATCAGGGCGGGCACATGGAGTTCTTCAAGTACATGTACGACCTCCTGCGCGAGAAGGGGGCCCCGCACATCACGATCTGGGGCGGCGGCGGCGGGGTCATCGTCCCGCGCGAGATCGACGAGCTCCACGCCTACGGCATCAACCGAATTTTCTCGCCCGAAGACGGCCGCCGTCACGGCCTCGACGGGATGATCGACATGATCATCGCGGGCGCCGATTTTTCGACGGCGCCAGACGATCCGGTCGCGGAGTTCAACGAGCTCGTCAAGCCTGCGCGGCCGGCTCCGAGCGCGGACCAGCCCGACCCCAAGGTCCCGCGCCTCGCCCGGCTGATCACCGTGCTCGAAGATCACATCGGCGGCGCAGCCGAGGGCGGCGCGCTGCTGCGCGCGGTCGAGGACCACGCGCTGCCCAAGGTCCCGGTCCTCGGGCTGACGGGCACGGGCGGCGCGGGCAAGAGCTCGCTGACCGACGAGCTCGTGGCCCGCTTCGCGCGCGAGAACCCGAGCCGCAAGATCGCCGTGATCTCGGTCGATCCAACCCGCCGTCGGACCGGCGGCGCGCTGCTCGGCGATCGCATCCGCATGAACAGCATCCGCCACGGCAACGTGTTCATGCGCAGCATGGCCACGCGGGCGTCGGGGGCCGAGCTCTCGGCCGCGACCGGGTCGGCGATCCGGCTGTGCAAGCTCGCCGGCTACGAGCTGATCCTGGTCGAGACCTCCGGGATCGGCCAGGGCGACGCCGCGATCAGCGAGGTCGCCGATCTGTGCCTCTACGTGATGACCGCCGACTACGGCGCCCAGAGCCAGCTCGAAAAGATCGAGATGCTCGACGTCGCCGACTTCGTGGCGATCAACAAGTACGAGCACAAGGGCAGCAAGGACGCGCTGCGAGATGTCCGCAAGCAGGTCCGGCGCAACCGCAACCTGTTCCACGGCGTCGAGGACGACGCGCTGCCGGTGTTCGGCACGGTCGCGAGCCGCTTCAACGACGGCGGGGTCAACGGGCTCTACGCGGGGCTGTGCGCCAGGCTCAGCGAGCTCGGCGATCCCGACTGGGTCTGCCGGATCCCCGCCGACCAGCGCGTGGTCGCGTCGAGCACCCGCGACATCATCCCGGCCGATCGGATCCACTACCTCGGCGAGGTCGTGCACACGGTCCGGGCCTACAAGGCCAGGGTCGCCCAGCAGATCGAGGTCGCGCGCTCGCTCGCGCATCTGCGCCACACGCGCGAGCTCGCGGCGAGCTCGGGTCCCGGCGAGCCCACGCTCGCGTGGCTCGACGAGCAGATCGCGGCGCGTTCGCTCGAGCTCGACGGTGACGCCCGCCGGGCGCTCGAGCTGCTGCCCAAGCTCCGGGCCGAGTACAGCGCCGACGAGTACGTCGTCCGCGTCCGCGACCGCGAGGTCCGCTACCCGACCCACGTGACCACGCTGTCGGGCAGCCGCGTCGCCCGGGTCGCGCTCCCGGCCGACGACGAGCCCGGCGCGGTCCTGCGCTACATGCTGCTCGAGGGCCCCCCGGGTCACTTCCCCTTCACCGGTGGGGTGTTCGCGTTCAAGCGCGAGGGCGAGGACCCCAAGCGCATGTTCGCCGGCGAGGGCGGCCCGGCCCGGACCAACGAGCGCTTCAAGTATCTGTCGGCGGGCGAGCCGGCCAAGCGCCTGTCGACCGCGTTCGACTCGGTCACCCTCTACGGCCAGGATCCCGAGGAGCGGCCCGACGTGTGGGGCAAGATCGGCGAGAGCGGGGTCTCGATCTGCACCCTCGACGACGCCAAGGAGCTCTACGACGGCTTCGATCTGTGCGCGCCGACGACCTCGGTGTCGATGACGATCAACGGCCCCGCGCCGATCATCCTGGCGTTTTACATGAACGCCGCCGTCGACCAGCAGGTCGAGGCCTTCGAAGCCAAGCAGGGCAGGGCGCCGAACCCCGAGGAGTACGAGCAGCTCCGCGACTTCACGCTCTCGCAGGTCCGCGGGACCGTGCAGGCCGACATCCTCAAGGAAGATCAGGGCCAGAACACCTGCATCTTCTCGATCGAATTCGCCCTGCGGATGATGGGCGACATCCAGGAGTACTTCATCCGCAAGCGGGTCCGGAACTACTACTCGGTGTCGATCAGCGGCTATCACATCGCCGAGGCCGGGGCCAACCCGATCTCGCAGCTCGCCTTCACCCTCGCCAACGGCTTCACCTACGTCGAGTACTACCGATCGCGGGGCATGGCGGTCAACGACTTCGCCCGCAACCTCAGCTTCTTCTTCTCCAACGGCCTCGACACCGAGTACACGGTCATCGGTCGGGTCGCGCGGCGGATCTGGGCGATTGCGATGCGCGACCTCTATCAGGCCGACGCGCGCTCGCAGAAGTTCAAGTACCACATCCAGACCAGCGGTCGCTCGCTCCACGCGATGGAGATCGACTTCAACGACATCCGCACGACCCTCCAGGCGCTGTTCGCCTACTACGACCACTGCAACAGCCTCCACACCAACGCCTACGACGAGGCCATCACCACGCCGACCGAGAGCAGCGTCCGCCGGGCGATGGCGATCCAGATGATCATCACCAAGGAGCAGGGCCTGGCCAAGAACGAGAACCCGCTCCAGGGCAGCTACATCGTCGAGCAGCTGACCGAGCTGGTCGAGGAGGCCGTGCTCGACGAATTCCTCCGTCTCGACGAGCGCGGCGGCGTGCTCGGGGCGATGGAGCGCCAGTACCAGCGCGGCAAGATCCAAGACGAGAGCCTCGAGTACGAGCGCCTCAAGCACACGGGCGAGCTCCCGATCGTCGGCGTCAACACCTTCCAAAACCCGGACAAGAGCGGCGAGGAAGAGGCCAACTCCCTCGCCCTGACCCGGGCCAGCGCCGACGAGAAGAACGCCCAGATCGAGCGGCTGCGCGCCTACCAGGCCCGCCACGAGGGCGAGCGCGAGGCTGCGCTCGCGCGCCTCGGCGAGGTCGCGCTCGCGGGGGGCAACATCTTCGAGTGCCTGATGGACGTCGCCCGGGTCTGCTCACTCGGTGAGATCTCGCGCAAGCTGTTCGAGGTCGGCGGCGAGTACCGCCGCAACATGTAGCGCGGCGCTTCGCGATCAATCGCAGTAGTCGAGCGGCGCCGGGTCGGCGTCACCGTCGAGTCCGTAGACGAAGCGGTGAAAGGCCTGGCGAAGCTCGGGCTGCTCGCCGCTCGCGCAATACAGGTGCCGCTCGAGCTCCGCGGTCGTGATCGAGCGCGGCACGGGCCCGAGCGCATGGAGCTGTGCCATCGCCTCACGCAGGGGCTCGCGGCCCATGATGTCGGCGAGCCCGGCGAACAGCAGCCGCCCGCTCGAGTACGACGCATCTGGCGTGTCGCGGGCGAAGGGGTGGGGATCGTAGAGCTGCCACGGCCCCGCGTTCCAGTTGAGCGGGATCGGGACCAGCTTCACGCCGGCCGTGGTGTTGAACATGTCCCAGGCCTCGTCGATCCACCCGTCCGAGTAGGTCGCAGGCTCGAGGCCCCGGGCCCACCAGCTGTGGAAGACCTCGTGCTCGAAGGCCGCCGGGGACGAGGTCGTCGCGCCCGCGTACTCCATCGAGCGGTTGGTCTGGTAGAGGTAGGCGGTCAGCTGCGGGTAGGGGTAGTCGCCGGTCGAGAGCACGAACTCGTCGAGGTAGCCGAGGAGGTTGGCGCTGTACACGTTCGGCGGGGTTGCGAGGTCGTCGTTGACCCAGACCGCGTAGGGGATGTCCTGGCCGTTGGCGGCCGCGTGGACGCCGCTGTCGAGGCTGAGCTCGGCGCTTGGGAACACCAACACCATCGGGGCCATCGCCGTGGTCGTGTCGGGGAACTCGAGCTGCCAGTCGTGCTCGCCGAGCTCCTCGAGCTCGGCGTTGGTGATCAGCGTGTGCGTCTCCCCGGCGTCGACGAGGCTGACGCCGAGGTGGAGGGGGTGGCGGTCCCAGGGCATGTTGGCCGGGAGCCACGACTCGAGGTAGCGGCCCGGGTTGAGGTCTGACATGTAGATGTCGAACCACAGCCGCGCGGGCGCCGGGGCGTAGGCGAGGCCGCTGGCCTGGGGCGCGGCCGGGAGCGCGAGGGGATACTCGAACTCGAGCTCGTGGATCGTGCAGGCCTCGAGCTCGACCGCGAGGATCGAGAAGCCCGCGCTCCAGCCCGCGCCGAAGTCGTGGCGCGCGAGCAGGTCGTTGTCGATCAGCTCGCCGTCGAGGACCAGCGTTTGGTGGGTCTGGCGGAGGTCGAAGAGCGGCTGGCCGGAGTCGGGCCCGACCTGGAAGGTGAGCGTGCCCAGGGCGCTGGCCGAGGCGGCGCCGACGTCGAACTCGAAGCTCGCGTCGAGATCGAGGATGTCGATCGGGACCGCGGTCATGCCGTCGACCTCGATCGGGGCGGGCGCGTGGACGAAGGCCTCGGTCACGCACTCGGGGACGTCGCCGTCGCCGTCGCCGTCGCCGTCGCCATCACCGTCGCCGTCGCCATCACCGTCACCATCGCCATCACCGGAGTCACCATCGCCGTCGCCATCACCGGAGTCACCGTCACCATCGCCGGAGTCGCCGTCACCGTCACCAAAGTCGCCATCGCCGTCGCCGTCGCCGTCACCGTCACCAAAGTCGCCATCGCCGTCACCGGAGTCGCCGTCACCGTCGCCCGTCGATCCGGTCTCCTCGCTGCCAGTCGCGTCGAGGTCGGAGCTCGGGGTGTCCACGCACCCAAGCGACCCCGCACATACGAGCACCCCAATCCAGGTCCAGCGCGTCACCTGGCGAGTATATGTCACTCGTAGAAGTCCGCGCCCGGGGTCAGATCCACGTGAAAGTGGTTGTCGTGGGCGTCATTGTACTCAGGCGTCAAAATGATGTTGAAGATGCCCTGCTCGTGGCGTTGGTCGGTCAGATCTTTGAGCCACTGGCCCTCGAAGGTCACGGGCTCGGCGACGCCGTCCTCCCAGTCGTCGAGCACGGACAGGTACTGCCCGCCCTCGAGGGTGAAGCCGCCCAGATCGATCGCGTGGGCGAAGCTGTGCTCGGACAGAGTATCGGTGCCCGAGATGACCCGGCAGTTGTAGGTGCCGATGTGCGCGACCTCGACCGCGTCTTTGGCCAGGAGCAGCTCGCTGAGGTGGTCGAGGGCGAGGGCCATCTCGCACGAGACCAGCATCGAGCTCGGCTCCTCGTGGCTGATGTAGCGGTAGTCGATCCCGTTGACCGGGCTGAACAGGCGCACGGCCTCGTCGATCTCGCAGTCGAGGTTGGGGTGGGTGTCGGGGTGATCGAGGGGAATGTAGGCCGGGATCCACAGCAGCCCGGCGTCGTCGAGGGCCTGCTGGCACTCACTCAGCGGCGGGGCGAACTCCTTGGCCAGGCACACGGCCGCCCAGACCCCGGGATCGGCCTCGCGCTCGACCAGGGTGCAGCTGTAGCCTGGCCGACAGCCGCCGCTGGGCAGCAGGCTTGGATCGCAGCGCTGAAGACACGCGCCCGAGTCGGGGCCGAAGGGATCGACCAGCGCCTGGTTGGCGCAAAAGGTCCCGGGCGCGCCGTCGATGTCGGGGCAGAGCAGCTCGCAAGGCTGGGAGCAGGTCCCGCACGGCCAGCCCTCGTCCTCGCGCAGGCACACGCCGCCCTCGTAGGCGCAGTCCTGGTCGTCGACGCAGGGTCCGCCGATCCACGGATCCCAGCTCGAGGGCGTGGGGTCGCAGGCGTCCGGGTCACCGTCGCCGTCGCCGTCGCCCGAGTCGCCGTCGCCATCCCCGGGGTCGCCGTCGCCATCCCCGGGGTCGCCGTCGCCGTCGCCTTCGTCGGGGAGATCGGGCAGCTCGCCCGACTCATCGCCGAGCCCCGACTCGGAGCCCGAGGTGTTGGTCTCGCCGCCGTCGAGCGGCCGGGTGTCAATGTCGGTGCACGCGAGAGCGGTGCACGCGAGCGCGCTGAACGCGGTTATCGACGCGATTCGTCCCCAGCTGGCCCGAACAAGCATGGCTGGATCATAGACCGAGCGCGGATCTTTTTGACCCTCGGCACTCTAGACTTTGCCACGCACGGTCGCTGCGCTCCCTCTCTCGGTGGGAGCGCCGAGGGACAAGGGCAGGAGCGGCTCCAGATGTGCCTGGCGGCGTGAATTCAACCTGGTCGCCGGTCCAGGACCTAGCAGCCCGGGCTGCTAGGGCCCGCGATTCACGCTCAGCGAGTCCCGGCCAATCAATTGGCTCCGGGCATGATCGCTTCGCCTCCCCAGGGCACCTGACAAGCGTAGATCCCTCGCCACGCTCGGGCCCTCAGGTCCTGGAGACTCTCATGAAGCGCACTTTCGCCCCTCTCGCCCTGCTCGCCGCGCTGCCTCTCGCGCTCATCCAAGCGCCCGAGGCCGACGCTTGCGGCGGGACCTTCTGTGACAACGGTCCCCAGTCGATGCCCGTCGACCAGACCGGGGAGAACATCTTGTTCATCCTCGACGGCAACCGGGTCGAGGCCCACATCCAGATCCAGTACGACCCGGACGCCGACGCCGACAAGTTCGCGTGGGTCATCCCGATGCAGGTCCTGCCCGAGTTTTCGATCGGGTCCGAGGCGCTGTTCCAGAACCTGCTCGCGGGCACCGTGCCCTCCTACGGGTTCAACACCTTCAGCGAGTCCTGCGGTGACTCCGAGGGGGGCGACGGCGACGGCGACGGAGGGGACGGCGACCCCGGGGATGGCGACGGGGACGGCGACGGCGACGGCGATCCCGAGGTCGTGTTCAACGAGATCGTTGGCGCGTTCGAGATCGCCGTGCTCCAAGGCGGCGACGTCGAGGGCGTGATGACCTGGCTCGGCGACAACGGCTACCAGCAAGATCCGGCGGCCGAGCCGATCCTCGACGAGTACCTTCAGGCTGGCTACATGTTCGTCGCGCTCAAGCTCGCGATGAACACCGAGGTGTCGGAGATCCACCCGATCGTGCTCGAGTACGACGGCGACAAGCCCTGCGTGCCGCTCAAGCTCACCCGCATCGCCGCCGTCGACGACATGGCCGTGCGGGTGTTCTTTTTGGGGCAAGGGCGCGCGGTCCCGTCCAACTACCGCCACGTGCTGGTCAACCCGCTCAAGATCGACTGGATGACCTTCGGGGCCAACTACAAGGAGGTCGTGTCGCTGGCCGTCGACGCCTTCGCGGCCGAGGGCAACGCCTTCGTGACCGAGTACGCGGGCACCAGCGACGCCGTGTCCTCGTTCGGGCTCGTCGAGCCCGGGTGGGGCGGGGCCCCGTTCGCGATGATGGAGAACACGCCCGAGATGGTGGGCGAGGAGCTCGAGCTCCAGGGGCTGATGAGCTGCGGCGACGACGGCATGGGCAACATCGAGTGCGTCACGCACCCGCTGGTCGAGGGCCTGCTCGCGCAGTACCTGCCCGTGCCCGAGGGCGTCGCGCCCGGGGACTTCTACAGCTGCATGTTCTGCTACGCCGGCCTGATCGACGAGCTCGCCTGGGACGCCGCCGCGTTCTCGGCCGCGATCGATCAGCGCGTGGTCGAGCCGGGCGTCCACGCCGAGCAGCTGCTCGAGACCTGGCCCTACCTCACGCGGATGTACACGACGATCTCGCCCAACGAGATGACCGTCGACCCGATGTTTCACGTCAACGAGAGCCTGCCCGACGTCGACAACGTCCGTCAGGGCACCCGCGAGCTGCTGTGCGCGGGCGGGGCCCTGTTCACGCTGCCCGACGGGCGCGAGGTCTACATGCCCAACCCCAACAGCTGGCCCAACGTCGGCGGCGACGAGATGCCGTGGGAAGAGGACGTCGAGCTCGGGGTCGTGGCCGGGCCCAACCAAAGCCTCAGCGATCGGACCGAGCTGATCAACGAGCTGCTCGCGGCCTGGAACCAACAAAATGGCTGGCCGCCGAGCGGTGATGGCGACGGCGACTCCGGCGACGGCGACGGCGACCCGGGCAGCGGCGACGGCGACCCGGGCAGCGGCGACGGATCGGGCTCGGCCGACGCGGGCGACGGCACCGGCGAGGGCGGGATCGACAGCGAGGGGGCCTCGTGCGCGTGCTCGAGCGGGGGCGACGCGAGCCGTGAGGGGCTCGGCGGGGGGCTGGCGCTTCTGGCCCTGTTTGGCGTCGGTTGGCGACGTCTGCGGCGCGGGTGAGCGTCGGCCGGGCGCTGGTCCGGGGTTGACGACCGACGATCCCGACCTAGCCTCCGCACAGTGTCGAACGACAAGAGCTCCCGCCGCCCGATACGAGCGCAGCGCAGCGCCGCCGCCCTCGCCAACGATGACGGTCGCCACGGCTGGGCCCCGATCCTCGCTGCGGTGACGATCGATCTGGCTGACTTCGCCACCGCCGGGCCGCTCGGTCTGGTCGCGGGGCTGGCGGTCGGTGGCGCGTTGACCACCTTCGTCGCGCTGATCTCGGGGGTGCGACCTGCCCGGGCGCTCTTGCTGGGCCTGTTTGGGGCGCTCTACTGCGCGCTGCCGCTGACCGAGCCGATCCCAATGGCGACAATGCTGACGCTGCTGCACGGCTTCCTCCTGCGACGTGGCAGCCCCGAGCCCGAGCTCGTGCCCGCGCCCGCGCGGGTCGTCCAGACCGGACCGGCCCGGCCGCGCCAGGCTTGAGCTCGCGGCGAGCTGTCACGCTTCAGATCGCGCCAGGTCGCGTCAGCGGACCGCCAGCGCCGCGAGCTCGCGGGCCAGGTTTGCGCGGGCCTGGTGCTCGTAGCGCCTCGCAAACAGCTCGGAGTGAAACAGCGAGTCGCGGGCCAGCTGCTTGCGAAGGAAGCGTTCGCGCCCGCGCCGATACAGCAGCCCGGGGACGTTGACGAACTCATCGCGGACGGCCTGGGCGTAGGCGTCGTAGACCTTCGGCGCCGCGCCGACGATGGCCATGTCCGCGTCGATGAAGTGGGCGAGGTCCGGATCGTCGCTGGCGTCGACGAGCTCGTGGGCCTTGGTCGCGAGGATCAGGGCCTCGACCCGGGCCAGATCCACGGGCCAGCCGAGGTCTTGCAGCGACGCGCGGGCCAGCTCGGCGCTGCGGGCCTCGTTGTCCGGGCGCCCGGGCACGTAGATCGCGTCGTGGAACAAGATCGCGAGCTTGACCTCGGGCTCCTGGCGCCAACCGGGACCCCGGGCGACGTCGAGGAAGTGCCGGGTGAGGGCGTCTATGTGGGTGAGGCCGTGGTAGGCCCGCTGAGCCTCGCTGTAGCGGACGCCGAGCTCACTCAGCAGCTCGGCCTCGTTTGGGTAGCCTGTCAGCAGCGGCGCCCACGAGCTTGCGAGGTTCTTGGTCATGGTCAGCGTCCTCCCGGGCGGGCTTGGGTCAGGCGCAGGCCGAGCACGATCTCGTCGCCGTTGACGGTGGCGGCGGCGATCTGTGCGGACATGGTCTGGGTCCCGATCTCGATCGCGGTCGCTCCAGCGGTGCGCTCGATCAGCGACACGCCGCGACGCGCGGTCTTCGACAGGAACAGCCCGGCGCGGACCTTGGCGCTGCCGACGACGCTCTCGACCTTGGCGCGCTCGGTCCCGAGCTCGAGCTCGCTGCCGGCGAGCTCGAGGTGTGGCTCCCCGCGCAGGATCACGTGGGCGCAGTCGCTGTCGAGCTTCCACAGGTGGATCTCGAGGGGGGCGGGGGTGCCCTCGGCCCAGCCGACGCCAGCGTAGACCTCGCCCCTGGGATCGGGCTCGCCGTCGAGGGTCCAGCGCTCGGGGATCCGGCCCTCGCGGATCGCATGGTTGGCGAGGGCCGCGGCCGCGTCGCCGGACAGGCGGACCTGGATCAGGTTGGGGTGCATGCCGTCGACCCGGCCCTGATCCGGGGCCAGGCCGTGCGCGACCCTCAAGCTCGTGCGCAGGTTGATGTTGAGGTAGCGATCGCCCGCGACCACGGCGAGCTGGCTGATCGGCAGCTCCTCGGGGAGGTCGAACTCGAAGCGGGCGAGCTCGCCGAGATCGTCGAGCAGATCACGCTCGAGCAGCCCGGCCGCCTGGCGCATGAGCTGGTCGGCGAGCTCCCCGGCGAGCGTGGCGACGGCCTCGCGATCGACGATCATCTTGGCTGCGGTTGGGAGCTGGGACCAGATCCAGTCGCCGAGCTGGCGGCGAGAGGTCTGCGAGATGCTCGGCCTGAGCTCGATGACATCGCGGCCCGAGAGCGCCACGGCCACGCTGCCGTCTGCGGGGTCGAGGCGCGGGCGCACCCGGGCGTCGACGTCGACGCTGACGACCGCGCGCGTGCCCTGGCGCAGGCCGATGCTCACGCGAAAGCCGAGCTCGCCGGCTGGGGCCGCGCGCGAGCGGACCGAGTCGACGCCGAGGCTGAGGC
This sequence comes from Enhygromyxa salina, assembly GCF_002994615.1. Taxonomy (GTDB): domain Bacteria; phylum Myxococcota_A; class Polyangia; order Nannocystales; family Nannocystaceae; genus Plesiocystis; species Plesiocystis salina_A. The sequence continues at coordinate 17,519 of NZ_PVNK01000308.1, forward strand.
TCCCGAGCGAGACCCCGGCGACCTGCGGCAGCGGGAGCTTCAGCGTGGGGACGCGGCCGAGCTCCTTGGCGATCATCGCGTCGATCACCTCGTAGGGGATCGAGACGCTCGAGTGCGCTCGGCCGTCGCTTTGGTCGGGCGACGGGCGGGCGGCGCTCGAGCTTGGTGACGTGGCCTTGCGAAACGCGGTGTGGCTGTCTTGGACCCGCTCGCACGGAGCCGCGCAGCCGAGCGCGAGGCTCGCGAGCGTGGACGCGACCAGGACGAGCGGCGTGCGCATGGGCGCATCATAGCCGAGTACAATCCGGCCGTGTCGCGCGCTCAGGCGATCCTCTGCACGCTGGTCGTCTACAAGCTGGCGATGGTTGCGATCGGGGTGCTCGCCAACCGGTTGTCGATCGACGACAGCGACTACTTTCTCGGCGGTCGTCGGCTCGGGCCCGCGGTCGCGGCGTTGAGCGCCTCGGCCAGCTCCTCGTCGGTCTGGACCCTGATCGGCGTCAGCGGCTACGCCTACGGCTTCGGCCTCGCGGCGATCTGGCTGCTGCCGGCCTGCATCGGCGGCTTCGCGCTCAACTGGTTCGTGCTCGCGCCGGCCCTGCGTCGGGTCGCCCGCGAGCGGGGGGCGATCACCGTCACCGAGCTGCTCGCCGGTCCGGTCGGGAGCGAGCGGCGCCGGGCGATCGTCCTCGTGGCCTCGACGATCATCTTGCTGAGCTTGCTGACCTACGTGTCCGCGCAGTTTCAGGGCGCGGGTAAGGCCTTCGCCGAGACCTTCGACATTCGCTTCGAGTGGGCGCTGCTGATCGGCGCGGGGATCGTCATTTTCTACACGCTGCTCGGGGGGTTTTGGGCCGTGAGCCTGACCGACACGCTCCAGGGCGTCATGATGGCGCTGGCTGCGGTGATCCTGCCGCTGGTGGCGCTGGCCGAGGTCGGCGTCGACGGGCTGCTCGCGAGCGTGAGCGGGCCCGAGGGGGTCACGACCTGGGCGGCGGCGACCAAGGGGCTGCCGGGCGCCGCGGCGCTCGGCTTCGTGCTCGGTCTGCTCGGCATCGGCCTCGGCTATCCGGGCCAACCCCACGTCGTCAATCGCTTCATGGCCTTGCGCGACGACCGGAGCGTCGTCGTGGGGCGGCGCATCGCCCTGACCTGGGCGGTGGTCATCTACACGGGCATGATCGTGCTGGGCTGGTCGGTGCGGGTGTTGGCGCCGGAGCTCGCCAGCCGCGAGGACGCCTTCGTGCACAGCACCGAGCTGCTGCTGCCGCCGGTCCTCGCCGGGGTCATGGTCGCCGCCTTGCTCTCGGCGATCATGTCGACGGCCGACAGCCAGCTGCTCGTGGCCGCGAGCACGATCAGCCACGATCTGCTCGGTGGGGCGGGGGCGTCAAAGCGAACTCAGCGCGCGCAGCTGAGGCGCTCGCGGGCCACGGTCCTGGCGATCTCGATCGCCGCCGTGCTCGTCGCGCTGCGCGTCGACGAGACGATCTTCTCCTCGGTGCTCTTTGCCTGGACGGCGATGGGCGCGGCCTTTGGGCCCTTGCTGCTGGTCACGGTCTCGCGTCGGCGTCCGCGAGCTCCGGCCGTGCTCGCGTCGATGGTGTGCGGCTTCGCGTTGAGCGTCGGCGCCCACCTGTGGCCCCTGACCCGGGGCGGGGCGGTCGAGCGCGTGGTGCCCTTCGTCATCGCCCTGGCGATCGCCTACCTCGGCGCGCGGCGCCGGCCGGCGAGCCCCGCGAACCGGCCGGGCTGAGCGCTCGGGTGTGCGCGGGTCCGGCGAGTCTGGGGCGCTTTCTCGCTTGCCCCGGGAGCGACCTGAGCACTACAGTCTCTACCGTGTCCAAGGCTCGGGGCTGCGCCCCGACGACCTCGCTGCGCTCGGCCCCCAGGCCTGAATCAAGCGCTGCGCGCTCGGCTCAGGCCTCCTCATCTTCAACGGGCTGCGGCGGCGAATCCCCCTCCGCTCACCCCAAACGCTCGCCTCTCGGCTCGTACGAGTCCCAAATCATTCAGCTTTTTCAAGTCAGCGCTTGTTTTGGGCCCAGGTCCTCGAAGACTGTGACCACGCAGGCTCAAGCGAGCCCAGGCCTCGGGGTACGGGGGACTTGCTGCCTGATTGGCCTGATGTCGATCTCCACCCACCTCGCCCGCGGAGCCACCGCCACATGAAGGCCGCGATCTCGCGTCGGCACACGCATCGCGACTTCGAGAGCGAGCTGCGCGCGCTCAACGAGGCCCTGCTGTCGATGGCGGGCCGCGTGGAGCAGATGATCGGTCAGTCCGTGCGAGCGCTTTTTGCGCGAGATGTGGCCATGGCGCACGAGGTCCGCGAGACCGATCGCCTCGTCAACCACGCCGAAAAAGAGATCGACCGCATGTGCCTGCGGATCCTGGCTCGCCGCCAGCCGATGGGCTCGGATCTCCGCTTTTTGACCCGGGCCTTGAAGATGGTCACCGACATCGAGCGGGTCGGAGATCTCGCCGGGAGCCTCGCCCGCCAGGCGATCGGCCTCGCCAAGCTCGACCGGCCGGACCTCGGCGTGCATCCAGCGATCGAGCGGATGGCCGAGCTCGTGCGCTCGATGCTGGCCGACGCCCTCGACGCGTTCGTCGAGCGTGACACGGCCCTGGCCCACCAGGTCATCGAGCGCGACAAAGAGGTCAACGCGCTCCACGACCAGGTCTGCCGCGACGTGTTCGCGCACATGCAGGCCCGGCCCGAGGTGCTCCCGGTCGGGCTTCACGTGCAGGAGGCCGCCAAGTTCCTCGAGCGGATGGGGGACCACGCGACCAACCTCGCCGAGCAGGTCGTGTTCTTGGTCCACGCCGAAGACATCCGTCACCCCGGCTCGGGTGCTTCTTGACCTGATCGGCGCACCGCGAGCACGTGGACGCCGGTCGCATCGACGCAAAAGCGCACGTCGACGTCGAGGATCGCGGCCGCGAACTCGCGCTTGGGGTCGGCGCGCTGATGGGCCGGTCGCGGATCCCAGCGCAAGCTCTCGACGATCACGCGCCTGAGCTGCTCGGCGCGAGGGTGTGAGGCGATCACCTCGGCCGCCGCGTCCGACAGGCGGACCTCGAGGCTGATCGGGGCCGAAGGGGCCCAGTCGCAGCGGGCCTCGGGGCGCAGCTCGGCCCACGGCAGGTAGGGCTTGATGTCGAGCACGGGGGTGCCGTCGAGCAGATCGGCCTCGGCCACGCGGAGGCGGCGGCCTTCGACCGCGATCAGGCGGACGAGCGAGAGCGCGATCGGGTTGGGTCGATGGGGCGAGCGCGTGGCGAACACGCCGAGGCGCGCGGACCCGCCGAGGCGTGGAGGCCGAACGGTCGGGCGCCAGCCCTCGTCGGCGCAGGCGTGAAACCAGCACAGCAGCCACAGGTGGGAGACTTGCTCGAGCCCGCGGAGGCTCTCGGCGGGGATCCGCTCGGGGTCGAGCTCGACCGTCAGCTCGACCCCCTGGGCCATGCCGCTTTGGCGGGGGATGGCGAACTTCTCTTTCCACGGTGATCGGACGAGGCCGATCGGCTCGAGGCTGATCGGCGCGCGCGGTGGGAGGGGCATGTCGCCAATTTACTCGCTGAGCACGCGGACGACCCGCAACGCGGCGGGCCCCGCGGTCTCGGCGGCCGCGAGCAGCTCACGAAAGCGCGCGGCCTCGATCGCGTGGATCGCCGACACGATCGGCCCGACGCCCGGGTCGGTCTGTGCGAGGCGCCCGACCTCGCGCGCGCCGACCCGGGCGAGGAAGGGCAGGGCGGCGCGGTTGACGATCGGCTCGCGCAGGGTTGTCGTCAGCACCAGCTCGTGTCCCCGATTGTCGATCCCAGTCTCGTCGATCCCAGTCTCGTCGATCCCAGCCTCGTCGATCCCAGTTTCCGGGGACCTGGGGCCCGAGCGCAGCGAGGGTGTCGGGCCCGCGGTCCGAGTCTTGGAGGCGATAAACAGATCCGCGAGCGCGCGCAGGGCCAGGGCCGCGCCCCAGTAGCGGGCGCGGATCCGGGGCAGGACCGCGATCTGGTCGAAGTAGGCGAGGCGACGATCGAGCGCGGCCTCGGGGTCGAAGTCGGGACGCCACTCGATGCGCTCGCGTTGGGCCCAGATCGGCGAGGCTCGGAGCGCTGGATCGTCGAGGGTCAAGGTGAAGCCGACCGGCGCGAGGCCGCCGTGCTCGGGCTGCTCGAGCAGCCACACGCGCGCGACCGCGAGCAGCTCGCGGTAGGCCTCGTCCTTGGTGTCGAGCAAGAAGCCGCCCCCGCGGGTCTCGCTGGCGCTCGGCATCGGCAGCGCGCGTCGGATCGCCAGGATCGCCTCGAGGTCTGCGGCCGTGCCCCGTCGCAGCCGGGCGCCGTCGTCGAGCTCGATCACCTCGGGTCCTTCTTTGGGGCTGCGCTCGGCGGACGCTCGAGGATCCGCGGCCCGCGAAGCTGGAGCGCGATCGCGGCCAGGATCGTCTCGACCTTCTGGTTGTCGGCGTGCTCGGGCGGCAGCGGCTCGCGGTGGTCCGGCAGCGCGTACCAGGGCAGCTTGGGCAGGCGGTGGTGGGTCGCGTGCTCGTTGAAATTGAGCAGCCACCAGGCCGCGAGCGGCTGGCGTCGCAGGCCACGGACGTGAAAGCGGACCGCGGGCCCGTAGTCGGTGTCGTAGTGATAGATGTACACCAGCAGCGAGTAGACCCAGGCGAAGGCGAGCAGCGGCCAGCCCAGCGTAAGGGCCCACACGCGGGGGCCGAGCAGCGACGCGACGCCGAGGTGGAGCCCGAGCCCGAGCCCGAAGCTCAGCAGCGAGCGCAGCTGATCTTCGAGCTTCCAGCCCTTGAAGGCCGGCGAGATCCGGCGGGCGATGGGCATGGGCATGGCCAAAAACAGCACGACCGAGACCAGCGAGTGAAGGAAGAAGCCGCCGGCGAAGACCGCCGCGTACCACAGCAGCCGACACCAGGCGCGGCTCAGCCCCCGCCCGAGGGCCGTGCGAGGCCGTCGAATCACGAAGGTGTCGAGGGCCGAGGTCTCGACGTCGCGGCGGTTGTGGCCGTGGTGAAACGCGTGGATCTTGCGGTGGATACGCAGGGGCAGCATCAAGGGCAGCAGCAGCAGCTGGCCGAGGACATCGTTGATGACCGGGCTCGTCGGCCACAGCTTGCGATGGGACGCCTCGTGGGCGACGACGTAGAGCCGGTGCAGCCAGCAGCCCTGGGCGAGCACGAGCGCGACCAAGCCTGCGCCTGCCGCCGGTCCATCCTCGCCGTCGATCCAGACCGCGGCCGCGCCGAGCAGCACGGCGCCGAGCACCGACTCACACAGGAGCCGGGCGGTGTAGAGGCGGTGGCGAGGATCGACGCCATCCATGGCGATCATGATGATCGCTTGTCCCACATGTAGACCTCAACGAGGAAGCTGAATCGTTGTCTGAGCCCCGCCTGCGCTGCGCTGCGCGGGGCTCAGGGCAGGTCAGCCGACGGGGGTGTACTCGTCGCAGGTCGTGTTGATCAGATCGACGGCCTGGTCGAAGAAGGGCGCGTAGTTGGCCTCGCAGACCGAGCCCTTGATGTGGTTGGGGAACATCTCGATGAACTCGCGGATCTTCGCGGGATCCTGGGACTCGGCCGAGCAGACCGGGTCGCCCGCGTCGGTGTCGTTGATCAGCCCGAGCACGACCACGCCCGAGCCGTCGCCGGACTTTTGCGCGACGATGTTCTGGAACCATCCGTTGGGCGTGCCCGGAGAGTCGTCGTCTTCTTCGTCGGTGATGATCGTGATGACGAGGACCGCGTCGTCGCGCAAGAAGCCCGAGTTGCACCCGCCGGGCCCGTTGAGGGCCGGGCCGACCGCCTCGGTCAGCGAGGCCATCGGCATCTCGCTGTTGTCGCCGTCGGTCCCGACCGAGGCGATGCAGGTGAACTTTTGCGGCAGCGAGGCGACGGGCTCTTGCGGCGTGATGAAGCGCTGGCCGCCGGCCAGGTCGCAGTACATGTTGCTGGCGTCGTCGCCGATCGGAAAGTTGACGCCAGCCCCGAGGGTCTCGTCGCAGACCGTCGGCGCGCCGTCGCAGGCGTTGATGTCGCCAAACTGGCACAGGAAGGGGAAGAACGCGCACTCGATCTGGCAGTCGTTCCAGTACTGGTCGGACTTGGCGACCATCACGTGGTAGCTGTCGACGTTGGCGATGGTCTCTTGGATCTTCGAGATGAAGCCCGGGAAGCTGTTGATCAGGTTCGCCTGGTTGTCACCCATCGAGCCCGAGTTGTCGATCACGAACAGGAAGTCGATCGCCTTGCAGCCGGTCTCGCCCGCGCCGTCGTCGGCGGAGGTCTGACCGTCGTCGTTGTCGAGGGTGTCGAGCTTGAGCCCGGTATCGTTGGTGTCGCTGTCGGTCGAATCGCTCGTGTTGGTGTCGGTCGGATCGCTCGAGTCGGTGTTGCTGTCGCCGGTCTCGATCCCGTCGCTGTTGTTGCTGCTGTCGTTGAAGGTCAGGCCCCCGTCGGAGCTGAAGCTCGCGCGTTGTTCGGGCCCGCCGCAGGCAAGGGTCGACAGCAGCGGCAGACAGGCGAGCGCGATCCACGGTGTGTTCTTCATCATGAGCTCCGGCAGGGCAATCCCAGACAAGGATGGTGGGCCCGGCCGCGGGGCCAGGTCAAGTCGGTGGGTCCCGGGCGCACTCACGACGCGCTACGATGCCCGGCGAGCGCAATCGCCATGCCGAGCAACCCCATCGCCGAGACGACCGAGTCCTTGATGCAGCAGCTCGACGAGCAGACGATCGCCGACGCGAGGGCCAGCGTCCGGGTCCGCTCGATGGAGTCGACGGGCGAGGCGATCGGGCTCGAGGACTCGATCAACCTGATCAAGGCGGCCAAGTACCTGTCGGCGGCTGACGGGCTCAGCACCGCCGAGGAGACCGGGCTCAAGCTGCTGATGCGCAAGTACGGCTTGCCCAGCAAGGTCGTCGAGCACGTGCTCGACTTCGACGTCTCGCGCGTGGCCGCCGAGCAGATCGGCTCGCTCGCCCCCCCGCGCAGCCGCCAGGCCTGCTTCTTGCTGTCGGGCATGATCGCGATCGCGGCTCTCGACGGCCTCTCGGACGAGGAACTCGCCGACGCCCGCCAGGCCGGCGCCGCGCTCGGGCTCGAGCCCAAGCTCATCGCGCTGATCGTCGCCGAGGCCAAGGCCTCGGTCTACGGCGTGCTCAAGGGCGACCGCTCGATGCTCAACCACCTGATGGGCGTGCGCCGAGCGATCTACGCCTTCGTCGAAGACTGAGGCTGAGGGCTCTGCCTGAGCGCTGGGCAGGGGCCGCGAGGCCCCTCCATCGAGGCCCCCCCCCATCGACGCTAAATCTCGCTGAACATGTAGGGCTGGAGCGTGTCTTGGAGGCGCACGCGGGGATCCTCGCCGTCGAGGTACCACAGCGCGCAGGCCATCGACGACAGCAGCGAGTTGCCGTCTTGGGGCGTGAAGCAAAAGCCCGTGGCCACGCGGCCGTCCTCGGACAGGTGGATGCAGCTCGGCGGGATCACGGTCTCGTTCAAGATGCGCCCGTAGAAGCCGTGGTCGCGCCCGAACGAGAACACCAGCGCGGCCGAGCGCTTCTGGGTCAGGGCCACGCGCGGGTTCGAGGCCAGGCGCTCGACGAGCGCGGCCTTGGTCGTCGGCTCGCTCAGCGCGATCGAGAACTGGAGCACGTGCATGTACTGGGTCGGGAGCTTGACCGCGCTCGAGAACAGGTCGAGGTCCTGATCGAGGGTCTTGAACACGTGCCAGGCGTCGCGGGCGTGGTGGGTGCCAAAGCGGGGGTCGTCGTGCTTGCCGACCTCTGGGGCCGGGATGAAGTTCGTCGCCTGCGAGATGTCCGTGGCCCGGCGCAGGCAGATGAAGCGGGCCCAGTCGACCCCGATGCTGCCCGCCTTGGGCCCCTCGACCCGCTCGCCGAGGGTCTTGAGCATCACGCACATGTTGTGGGTGTTGCACGACACGATCTGCACGAAGCGCTCGGAGAGGTCGAGGGCCGCGTCGTTGATCCCGCGCGCGTACTGCTGGCCGAAGCCGAACTCGCTGCCCTGGGCCATGAACACCTTGGGCCCGCTGGCCTCGAGGTAGCGCGGCTTGAGCTTGTTGCCGACGGGGGTGCAGTCGATCACGACCGTCGCGTCGGCGAGGGCCTCGTCTGCGGTCTGGCTGACCTTGTGGCCGAGCTTCTCGAAGTCGGCGACGCGCTCGGCGTCGACGACGAGCTTGGCCCCGCGTCGGACCATGCTCTCGACCTTGGCGCGCTCGTCCTCGAGCGGCGTGCGCTTGTGGAAGCTGACCTCGTCGATGTTCCACGCCGCGCGGAAGGCGGAGAACAGGCCGATCAGAGGCTCGCCGATGGTTCCGGTCCCGATGATGTGGACGTTGCGCTTGGACATGGGGGGGTTAATAGACGGCCCGCGGGGGCGCGCATAGGTTGGCGCCTCACGGGCGCGTCTTTTTTGCGTGACCGTACCCGTCGTCGTCCTCGTCCTCGTTGCACGCGCGGGCAGCTTGCCCGACGCAGGCTCCGCCTCGCAGGTTCTGCGGCCATCCATCCTTGCCCGTGGCGCGAGCCTTGGGTAGCGTCCGCGCTTGTCCGACGACTCGCGGTGGCAGTGGCGCAAGTCCGTCTGGTGGGGTTGGATGTGGGGGCCGATTCCTGTCGCGTACATTTTGCTCGTCTTGGGATTGGCGGGGAGCTTCGTCTACTTCTACGTCATCGTCGAATAGGAGTAGGGCCGCCATCCTCGGCGCGACGGAGGCGGCGCTTCGGTCGCTGGCGGGGCGCCGCCTCTGGGGCTGGAGCCTTGTTCGGGCGATGGGGGGTGGGGGAGGTTCGGCGCATGTCCGACGACAACAAACCGCAGTGGCGCTGGCGCAGGAGCCCCTGGTGGGGTCCGATGTATGGACCGATTCCGGTCGGGTTCATCTTCACTATTGTGGTGCTGGCGACCTTTATGATTGTTGGTTGTTCGCGCGAGTGGTAGCCGGTCAAGCGAAGTCTGCTGCGGGTAATTCAAATGCCTCGATGTGACGGAGGGGCGGGGCGGTCGCCGGCGGGGCGACCGCCCCGCTGGGCTGGAGCCTTGCTCGGGCGATGGGGCTGGGCTAGGTTCCGCGCATGTCCGACGACTCGCGGTGGCGATGGCACAAGAGCCTCTGGTGGGGACCGATGTGGGGGCCCATTCCCGTGGGGTTTATCGCGTTCGTTGTAGTGCTGGCCGCTATCATGATCGTTGGCTATTCTCGAGAGTGATAGCTGGATCGTAGTGAACTCCGCCAGGGTCGCGTTCCGACAGCGCCGTGGCCGCCGCTCCCCCGGGCTGGAGCCTTGCTCGGGCGATGGGGTTGGGGTAGGTTCGGCGCATGTCCGACGACAAGAAGACACAGTGGCACTGGCGCAAGAGCCCCTGGTGGGGTCCGATGTACGGACCGATTCCGGTCGGATTCATCTTCACTATTGTGGTGCTGGCGACTATAATGATTGTTGGTTATTCGCGCGAGTGGTAGCCGGGCCAAGCCAAGCCAAGCCAAGCCTAGTCCGCTACGGGCAATTCAAATATCTCCGGTGGCTACGAGTTTGGTGGCAGTTCAACTGGGCCGCAGCGTGAAAGGCACAGCAGTTCATCCACCAGCGTGCGAGCGTGCTTGTCCCCCGCGAGTTCGCTCATGGCGATTGCGTACTCGTAGTCGGCGTCCGCATCATCGGCTGCGAGCAGTGCGCCAATGCACGCCATCCCCCCGGCGATGAGGGGCCCCAGCCCCAGAATCGAGGTCAGTGCACCAGTTCCGCACGTTGCCATTGCTATTTTGAGCCGATTCTCGAGTTTGTGATGCGCTTTAGCGAGGGCCGCTTCAGCCTCGAGGACGGCGCTCCACGCATCGTCGTTTTTTTCAGCTTCATCTTTGCACGGCATCTCAAACCCTCCCAGGCGTATTGAACAGGTTCATCTCGTCTTGATACAGCCGAAAGAACGGCCGCATCCGATAGGTGACTTCGTCCAGCCAGCTCACTTTGCGCAGCTTCGACAAGCTGACGCGGTCGATGTCGAGCCCGGCCTCGCCGTCCTCGAGCCACGGCTTGTGCCGCCGCACGAACCCGCGGATCGTGCAGCAGGCTCCCGAAACGAGGCCGTTCCTCGCCAGGCTGAACATGTGCGCGCGGAGCCGAATGGTCGTCTCGGTGTCGAAGGCTCGGAGCACGACAAACGAGGAAAACTTGGGCGGCTTGGGATCATGGTCGAGGGACAGGCTCTCGATTCGCCCCTGGACCTCGACGAGCACATCATCGTCGATCTCGCCGATCTCGCCGATCTGAACCTTGAGCCCGGTCGGCACCTTCGATGGCGCATCGAGCTTTGCCGCTTTGCGCTCCTGCTCGAGCCAGGGCGCGGCTCCCAACGAATCGGCGTGCCCGAGCACGTGGGCCGAGTAGGCGACGAGCAGCCCGAGTCGCGCACCAGCTTCGGCCAGGCGCACCGCGGTCGGACCCAACTCGCCGATAATCTCGGGCGGGACGCCTTGACGCGACAGCGCGCCCGAGACCTGGCCGATCGACAGACCGAGGGCGCCCGCTTGATCGAGGACGCTTCGTGCCAGCAACCGAGCGTCGGCGATCGATGCGCTGTCGCCCGCGAACAGCGCGTGAAACTGCGAGAACGCGCCGTCCACGAACCCTGCGGCCTCCTGTGTGAACGAGGCCACCTCCGCGGCGCTCGCCTCGTCGACCACGGATGGCTCGTCACCCTCGTCGGGCGCCGCCGCAGCGAGATGCGCCGCGAGGCACGCGAGGCGAAACGAGGTCGCGGTGGCGGCCGCGTACAGGGCCACGTAGGCCGTCTGAGAGCTCGCAGCGACGCGGAGGCTCGCCTCGGCGACCCGCAAGAGCGGCGCGTCGCCGGCCAGCAGCGCCCCGACCCGTTCCTCGGCCTTGGGCGCCCCCATCCTCTCCGTCGCCGCGCTCAGCAGGGCTTCGCGCCACTCGGCGGCGGCTTCCGAGTCCGAGCTCGCGACGTCCGTCAACACAGAACGCCAGGCGTCGATGTCTCCGGCCTGCTGCTCGACCCGCGCCTGAACGGCCGGCGTGTTCGCGCGCAGCAGGTCGAGCACGGCCGCCGCTTGGCCGGCCAGCCCCGCTGCGACCTGTTGCAGCTGTTTCCACTCCCTGGGGAGCGCGTCGGTCTGGCGCAGCTGCTCGAGGGTCGTGCGCAGCAGCTCTTGTGCCGCTTGATCCCCGAGCAGCGGTTCTCCATATCCCATCATGAATCCCATCGTCCTACCTCCATCGTCGTTGCGAGCCGCCCGCGGCCCGCTGGCTGCTTCTACATGGTCGCGGGCTGAGGCGCTCGCCTCGAGCCGCCCGCCGACCGAGCGGGCCAGCGCGTAGGCCTCGGTCACCGCAGCTTTCCACGCCGCCGACCCGGGCCGATCGACATAGGCCTTTACGATCCCCTCGACCCACCCCTCCAGCTCCGGCCAGCCCTTGCTCTTCGCGCGAATCTCGAGCTCGAGCTGCCGAAGGATCCAATGATTGTGGCCGACGCGGGCGAGCGCGGCTTGTTTGCGAAGATCATCGTCGGCCGAATACGCGAGAAAGGGCAGCCAGGCGGACAGGGGCCCGTCTCGCTCGAGCATCTGCTTTTTGATGTCGGGCTTGCCCTGATCCCGCCACCACTTGCGGGCGAGATCGATCTCCGGCGGGTGCGCGTCGCGAAAGCGAGCGCAGTACGGGCACGCGCAGTCCCACCCGCGACCGCCCCGAATCCAGACGCTGGCGATGCGATAGGCCTTGTACTTGAGCGGCGCGGGATCGCGGACGTAGAGGCTGATCGTCGGGCTCGACCAACCGTCGACGATCGGCGCGGTGCTGTCTGTCGCGAAGTAGTTCTCGCCCTGTCCGAGCAGGGACAAGAGTGGCAGCAAGATCGGCGTGCCCACGCCGAGCCCGTGAAATGCAGGCCGAGGTCGTCCGGCGCGGCGAAAGCCCTCGAGCACGCCCGCCGAGATCTCGATCACGCGCAAGTAGGGGCGCGGCACGGTCCGCGCGAGCTCGATGAGCTCGCCGTCCTCGACGCGATAGTCGACGTAGTTGCGATCGGTGAGCGCGCCGAACAGACCCACCGTGAGCCCGTCGAGCCCGGCCTCGGCGGCGACACGGCCCGCGAGCACGCCAGAGTCGAAGTCGAGCGCATGGAGCCCGGCGAGGACCTCGCCACCGACCTCGCCAAACTCGCCGTCGATGGTCTTGCGTGCGAAGCTCACCGCCCGCCGGGCCCGGGCCTCGAAGAAGCTCGCCGGGAGATCGACATACTCCGGCTCGAGGTTGAGGCCGCCCATCGTGCCGAGCGTGAGGTCCTCCATGCCGACGAGCAGGCTCGGATCGATCGAGGCCTGGCGCCGGACTGCGTCGTGCGTGAACGCGTCGGTGGTGATCGACTCGTTGCGCACGGCGATCGCCTGGGCGAGCGCCCGAAAGCGCTCCGAGAGCTCCGCGGGCAGGTCGTTGGGGCGCGCGTAGCGTCCGCTCGCGCGCTCCCATGCGCGGCGGTCCGCATCGAGCTTGGCGGCGTCGGCGGCGAATTCTCTTCCGAGCGAGCGGAAGACGTCCATGTTGCCGTTGTCGGCGACGAGCACCCGACCTTCGGCTCGAACCACCCCGGCGAGGTCGGCGAGATCGCGGGTGTAGTCGGCGGAGAGCAGGTAGGCGTCGAAGCGCTCGGCGTCGGGTGCGTCCGCCAAGGTGTAGGGTTTGAGGTTGGGGACGAAGTAAAACATGGAGCTCACTCGTCGCCGTTGGCGGCCACGGCTACGGCTGCTGCGCGCCGAGGACTCGGGGAAGAAGGACTCTGCCCACGAGCGCTTGCGCCGGGTCTTCGCGACCAGCGCGAGCAGCTCGGCGTAGACGCTCAGGCGCACGGCGTTGCCCTCGTCCTTCCAGGCCTCGATATCGAGCCGGGACCCGCATGGTTGCGGACTTTACGCCGGCTGTGCGAAGTGCGCAAACCACCGCCTGCAAACCACCGCCCGAACGCGACGACCGAGGTGCGCAAACCGCCGCCCGAACGCGGCGACCGGCTGGCGGGGAGGGCTCACCAGAGGGTCGACGCGGGACTTGGGGGGTCTGGTGAGGTCTGGCTGGGGCGTCCGCGCGAGCCGTGGCCTCGGGTGTCGAGCCATCGCCGGGTCACCGTCGTGAGGCTCGGGGGCCTAGCAGCCCGTGGTGCAATCCCTCGCGCCGCCTCGCTTGGCCTTTTCGCCGAGGGCTTTGTCGCCAAAACTTGCAGTACGCCCGGTACATCGGCGTTTTGGCTTCGCGCCCTCGGCGAAAATTCCGGCGCGAGGCGACACGATGCATTGCACCCCGGGCTGCTAGGTGAGAGCTCGAGACGCGGCAGGCGAGCGCCGCGGGCGGGCCAGCACGGGCTCACCGATGAACGAAGCTGGGCCGTGTCCACCTCGACGTGGCGCTGAGGGGACGAGGCGCCGCCAGAGTTGAAGGGAGGCGGGGCGTCTCGGGCCTGGGCTGCTAGCAGCCCGGGGTGCTAGACGCCGAGCAGCTCGCGGATCGTGCCGCTGACCATCGCGGTCGGCAGGCACATCCGCGCCCCGGCCTCGCGCGCGGCCGAGCGGATCTCGTCGGTCGGGGCGTCGTGGACGGCGATGATCTGCGGCTTGTTGTCGCCCTGCGAGAGCTTGGCGATCACGTCGCTGCTCTCGAGATCGGGGACCGAGAGCGAGACGATCACGTGCTGCGGCGGCTTGTTCTGGGCGACGAGGGTCGCGTCGGCGCCGGTCTGCGCGGTCAGGAACTCGACGGCCGGCTTGGCGTTGCTGAGCTCGTCGCGCAGGCGCGTGCGGAAGTCGGCGTTTTGGGTCACGACGAGGACCTTGGTCGCGCCCTTTTGCTTCGAGGCCTGGTCGACGTCCTCGTCTTTGAGCTTGAACGCGTCGATCACCCGCCCGCGGACCTCGAGCACGTCGAGGGGCTTCTTGAGGCAGGCGACGGCCCCGGCGTTGATGATCCGCTCCATGTTGGCGTCGGTGTAGTAGCCGGTGATCGCGATGACCTCGGTGTTGGTCGTGGCCGAGTCTTTCTTGAGCCGGGTGCAGACCTCGAAGCCGTCGACGCCGGGCATCATCAAGTCGAGGAAGATCAGCTGGGGCCGGAACGAGACGACCAGGCGGCCGGCGTCGAAGGCGTCTTTGGCGACCTCGACCTCGAACTTGTGGCTGAGCTCCTTGACGACGTCACGGACCAGCTCGAGGACCACGGGCTCGTCGTCGACGACGAGGATCCGCCCGACCTCCGACCCGGTCGGGACGTTGAAGGGGATGTTGCGCTCCCGGCAGACCTTCTCGAGGTCTTCGCGCCGGACCCGGCGGTGACCGCCGACGGTCTTGAACGCGGGGATCAGGCCGTCCTCGATCCAGCGGATGACCGTCGTTGGGGTCACGCAGCAGATCTTGGCCACGTCGTGGGTCGAGTAGGTGTCCTTGACAGGTGGTGTGCGTCCGCGGCTCATGAAGTTGGATCCGATGTGGTGCCACTGCGAGGCAGGATCACGCGAAAGGTGGTGCCACGTCCTGGCTGTGACTCCAGGAGGATATCACCACCGTGATCGCGCACGATCCCGTAGGAGATCGAAAGGCCCAGGCCGGTGCCCTTGCCGATCTCCTTGGTTGAAAAGAAGGGGTCGAAGATGCTGTCGCGGATCTCTTCGGGGATGCCCATGCCCTCGTCGCTGACCGCGAAGCTGACCTGGTCGTCGGGCTCGGCGGCCAGGGAGATGCGCACGGTCCCGCCCCGCGGCATCGCGTCGACCGCGTTCGACAGCAGGTTGAGCAAAACCTGCTCGAGCTGGTCGGAGTCGGCCATGACCAGGAGCGGGCCCGCGAGCTGCTCGGGCTCGCGCAAGATCCGCACGTTGTGCATCTTCCACTGATACTCGCCGATCCGGACCACGCGGTCGACGACCTTGCCGAGGTCGAGCTCGGTCCGCTCGCCGCCTCGCTGCGAGCGCGAGAACAGCAGCACGCCCTCGACGATCTTGCGGCAGCGCTCGCCGCTTTGGGCGATGCGCTCGACCTTCTCGCGGATGTTGGGCTCGAGCTGGCGCTCCAGCAGCAGCTTCGAGTAGCCGACCACGCCCGACAGCGGGTTGTTGATCTCGTGGGCGATGCCGGCCGCGAGCAGCCCGACCGCGGCCATCTTCTGGCTCTGCAAGACCTGCTTCTCGAGCGCCCGGCGGATCCGCAGATCGAGGCCGACGAACACCGCCCCGCGGATCTCGTGGCCGTCGCGGAGCACCCGACCCTCGAGGTGAAAGGGAATCTCGCGCCCGTCGCCGCCGAGCAGGACCAGCTCGCGGGTGATGACCCCGTCGGTCAGGAGCATGTCCCACATCTCGCGCCAGTGGTCGCTGTCGGTGGCCGGGGCGACCTCGATGCCGAACAGCTTGCCCTTGGCCTCGTCGCTGGTCACCCCGACGAGGCGCTCGCTCGCGCGGTTCCAGGTGACCACGCGGCCCGAGGCGTCGACGGAGTTGAGCAAGACCGCGGTCTGATCGAGGACCCGCGAGCGGTAGGCCGCCAGGGCCCGGGTCTCGAGCATCAAGAGCCCGTTGGCCAGGCCCATGGCCAGCTGCGGGGCCAGCTGCGAGACCAGGCCGATCTCGTCTTCGGTCCACGGCGACCTGAGGTCGAAGGTGCAGATCAGGTGACCGACGACGCCGCCGGTCGCTCGCAGGGTCATGCGCACGGCCTGGGCCGCGGGGTGGAGCTCGCCGGTCACGGCCTCGAGCTCGGCGCGGAGCTCGGGGTCGTCGAGATCGGGGCGCTGGACCCCGACGTCGCGGGCCCAGCTCGCGGGCGGGCGGATGTCGGCGGCCAGGGTCGTGAAGCGCGGCGAGCTGTCGGGCACGCTGTCCCAGCGCTCCCAGTTGCCGCCGAAGCTGGTCAGGACGGTCACCCGCAGGGCGCCGAGCCCGGTCGCGAGGGCCTGACAGGCCGCGGGGATCGTCTCGCGGGGCTCGGCCGACGACACCAGCGCGCGGTCGACCTGGGCGGTGATCTGGGCCTCGAAGGCGCGCCGCCGGCTCTCTCGCAGATCACGGCACAGGACCACCGCTGGCGCCCCCTCGCCGCTGCCGGCCGCGAGCGAGAGCTCGACCGGGACCGTCTCACCGTCCATGCGCTTGAGATCGATCTCGCCGAACCAGCTGCCGTCGCGGGCCAGCCCGAGCCCGCGCCCGAGGCGATCCAAGAACGCCGGCTCGGCCAGCTCGAGCAGCCCGCGGCCGACGATCGCGTCGCCGAGTAGATCCTGCGCGGCGGGGTTGGCGTGGACGATGCGGCCCTCACCGTCGACGAGCAGCACGCCCTGATCGAGGCCGTCGAGCGCACGGGTGACCGCGCGGCCGAGCTCGGTCTCGGCGTCGGCGGCCTGGGACCGCTCGCAGGTCAAGAGGACCTCGTCGCGGTCGAGCTTGGCCGCGCGGACCCGACAGCGCAGGGCCGGCCCCATCGAGGGGGCGAACTCGAGGTCGCGGGTGAAGGCCTGGCCCTTGCCGCGCTTGCGCAGGCCGAGGAACTCGCGGCCGAAGGCCTCGCGCTCGTTGGGCCGGCGGATCCACAGCAGCAGCGGCTCACCCTCGATCTGCGCGCGATCCATGCGCAGGAGCTCGGCCATCGAGCGGTTCGCCGCGATCACGATGCCCGAGGCGTCGAGGACCGCCGCGGGGATCACCAGCCCGCGGATGATCTGCGCGTGGGGACGGTCGGTCTCACCCGCCGGGCGGACGATCTCTCCGGACAACTTGAACGAGCTGGTGCGTTTGACATCCACGCCGGGGCCAGCGCTGACCGTAGCGCAGGAACGCGTTTTGGTCGCCACTCACCCGCCCGACCAGGCGGCGCTCGGGAAACCTCCGGCCCGCGCTGACGAATTCGCCGCACGAAGGGATCCTGAGTTACACTGTGCGCATGTAGCGCAAGGTTGCGAGCACGTGGCTCGGGTCCGATAGTCCCAGTCCACGCTCCGGCACCCACCGACCAGACCACGAGGAAAGCGCATGTCCAACTCACTCAACATCACCAACGACGGCAGCTTTGACGCCGACGTCATCAACTCGTCGACGCCAGTCGTGGTCGACTTCTGGGCGACCTGGTGCGCGCCGTGCAAGGCCATGGTCCCGCATCTGCAGAAGATCCAGGATGAGCTCGACGGCAAGGTCAAGATCGTCAAGCTCAACGTCGAGGAGAACCAGGCGACCGCGACCCGCTACAAGGTCCTCAAGCTCCCGACCCTGCTCAAGTTCCAAGGCGGCGAGCTCGTCGACACGATGGTCGGCAACCCCGGGCCCCGCAAGCTCCGCGCCTTCATCGAGAAGGGGATCTGAGGCCCGGTTTCCGGACTGGCCATCGTCCACGGCCAGTCCGGCGAGCCCCCCCCAATCCGGCGAGCCCGCCAATCCGGCGAGCCCGCCAATCCGGCGAGCCCGCTTTGGGGGGGGGCCACCGCGCGCAGCTGATCGAGCGAGTGCGAGCCGAGAGGCGAGCTTCGCCGCCGCTGCGAGGGGCTGTTTGAAAGGCCCCTCGAATACGACAAGGCCTGAGTCGAGCGCACAGCGCTCGATTCAGGCCTCTCTGTAGGGGGCGGCGATCAGAACTCGAAGCTGGCGGCGGCGCCGTTGGTCTCGCCGAACACCGGGCCGATTCGGAAGTTGCTGAGGGCCTTGAGCTCTTTTTCGCGGCCGATGAAGTTCTTCGCGGCCTGGCGATCCTGGTAGATGATGATCGCCAGGACGCCGGACAGGAGCACGGTCGCGCCGAGGAACACGTCGCCGACGATCGCCCGCCGCCGGATCTGGCCCGTGGCGTTGCTGACGTCCCCCGCGAGGTCGGCGTAGCACACGCCCTCGCTGTTGCAGCTGTTGGTCGGGTCGGTCGCCGAGAGGTCGGACCCTTGGAGGTCGTTCTTGGCGGTCTTCCAGTTCGAGCGCGAGGCCGCGGCGAGCCCGTACATCGTGCCCATGGTCGCGGCCGAGCCCAGGGTCAGCGTTAGCGCGACCCACGCGCGGGGCTGCCAGTAGCCGAACACCGGGCCGCGCTTGCACGCGGGCCGAAGATCTCGCTCCTTGGTGACCTCGCCGTCGTCGTCCTCGATCTCTTTGTCTTCGCGCGGACCCTTGCGGCAATACTCGTCGAAGTCGCGCTTGAGATCGACGGCCTGCTCGCCGACGTCGACGCCAGCGTTGAAGTTCTGGCCGGCCTCCTCCATCGCCTGGGCGAGGGCGGCCTCGCGGGCGGCGAGCTCTTCGGGGGTCTCTCCGGGCTCGTCGAGGGTCGCGAGGATCTGCTGCTCTTCGTCGGTCGCTGCCGACGGCGCGACCTGGGTATGGGCCAGCCGCCGCGCGACCGCGCCGCCGACGACCTCGGGCAGGATGAAGTCCTGGGCCGAGGTGCTCATCGCCAGCTCGACGGCCTTCTTCTTGGCGGCGATGTCGTACACGACGATCGTCGCGACGCCGTCGGCCGGGACCTCGGCCCAGACGTAGAAGTCGTAGGCGGTCTTGCTGTTCTTGTTGAGGTACGCGCCGATCTTGTCGAGGCAGGCGTCGTCGAGCTGCTTGCACTTGTTCTTTTGTGCGGCCTCGTCGACCGAGCGCTTGATGAAGTTTGCGGTGTAGCCCTCGTTCGCGAGCGAGGCCTGGACGCGGCCGCGGAAGTCGTTGGCCTTGTAGTCGTCACCCGTGAACTTGAGCACCGCGACGTTGCCACCGACGGTCGCCTCGGTCGGCGCGGGCGCGTCTTCGGCGGGCGGAGCGGCGAGCGCCGGTAGCGGCGCCACGGCGAGCCCGAGCGCGAGCGTGATCCCGATCGTGCTACGGACGAGCGAGTAGGGGAGGGAGTGGGAGAGGGAGGTGGAGCGCTGCATCGGCGAGGGACCTCTCGGTCCGCCCCAGGCCTGACGCCGGCCGGGACGAGTACCGATCCGTGGGCCGGGATGATAACGGGCCGCTGGATCTGGCTCAACCGAGCTCGACGGGGCCGCGCCCGCGCAGTCGCGCGAGGGTGAGGGCGACACACGCGAGCATCGCGAGGACGGATGAGCCGAGCGCCACCGGGCTGCGAGCCTGCTCGGACAGGAGCGGGAGCCCGGCTCCGAGGGCGCACGCGAGGCCCAGGGCCAGCTGCCGCCCACGTCCGCGGACCGACACGCCAGCAACAATGAGCACAGCCGCGGCACTGCCCAGCAACGCGAGATCTTCGCCCGGCTTACGCAGCGCGAGGCCGAGGGCCATCGCCAGCGAGAGGCCGACGATCAACAGCGCTCGGGTGTGTTCACCCTCACTAGGAGCCCGCGCTGCGACCCCTCGCGCCGTCTCGCCTGAGCTCTTCGCCGCGGGCTGGGTCGCCGAAACTTGCAGTGGGCCCACCACCGCGGGGTTTTGGCTGCTTGCCCGCGACAACGATCCTGGCGCCCCCGGGCGCCTCGGAGCCCGGGCGAGATCGACGAGCGCGCCCGCGCAGATCCCCAGGCCCCCGGCGAGGACGATGACGCTCGCGGTCCCAGCGAGGGCCCGGCTGGCCTCGAAGCCGAAGCCGAGCTCGAGCACCAGGAGCTCACAGATCGCGTCGATCAGCGCGATCGCGTCGCCGTGCCCGGCCAGCGGGGATGCGGCCATCAACGCGATCCCGGCCGCGCAGGCCCACCCGAGCGGGCCCGGGGTGCGCGAGTCCCAGGGGAGCAGGGCGAGGGCGAGGGCCAGCAGCGCGGGGCCCGGCGAGGCGGCGGCGTGCGGGCTCGGGGTCGCGACGCCGAGCGCGAGCAGCACCAAGGCGGCGAGGAGCCCGGCACCCAGCGCGATGCTCGGCTCAGCCCGATCACTCGACTCGCGGTCGCCAGCTCGCCGGTAGCGCGCCAGCAGCGAGGCGCCGGCGACGAGGAGCATCAGCCAGACCCCCGACTCGAGCGCGAGCCCGCCGCCCGTCCTCGACAGCCACGGCCCGACGCGGGCTCGGTCTCGACCGCGCAGCTCCGTGTAGCCCGGCCACCGCGGCGAGAGCCCGAGCCCGGTCGAGCCGTCGACCAGGTACTTGCGCGGGCACCCTCGGCTGAGCCCCGCGCCCGCAGCCGCGGCCGCGTTGCGGGGGTTGAGGGGCTGGCCAGGACACACGAACTCGACCCGCGAGCCCGCGCCGCTCGTGCCCGAGCGGACCTCGACGCCGAGCAGCGACTCGTACAGGGGGAGGTCGGCGGGCGGGACGATCGCGTCGGTGACGCGGACCTCGGCCCTGGCGAAGGCCTCGCGCGCGCGGGCGGGCCCGTCGGCATAGCGGACGCGGGCGATCTCGTGGAGCTCGAGCTCGAGGCGCGCGGCCCAGGCCTCGGGGTCGTAGCCGAGGCCGCCCGGCGGATCGACGTAGTCGTCGACGATGATGTCGTGGGGACCGAAGCCGTCGATCCGGATGCCCACGGCCTGGCGGGGATGGACGCCGATGATCGGGCCGGAGTGGGCCGCGCCGCGGGCCTGGACCGCGTCGAGCTCGAAGCGTGAGCCCGCGAGCCCAGCCGCGAGCGCGAGCGGGGTCAGCAGGACCACGGCGCCGACGCGCCAGCGCCCCTGAGCGCGTCCGATCCACAGCGCCGCGCCGACCACGGGCAGGGCCCAGAGCGCGGCGGGGACCGCGATCACGACCCGCCCGAGGGTCCGGGCGAGCAACCCCAGGAGCAGCGCGAGCGCGAGGGCGAGGGCCCCGGCCGCCACCGCGCGCTCGTCTCGGGTCGCTTCGTGGCCGCGCGGATCACCGAAGCGGCTGGCGAGCGCCAGCACGAGCACGAGCACCAGCATCAGCACCAGGCCCGCGACCGCGAGCTGCGGCGGAGCCAGTGGACCCAGTGACCCGAACCCGCCAGCCCACGCGATGGCGATCGCCAAGCTGAGTCGGCTCGAGCGGGTCATCTGCCCGATCATACTTGGTCCCAAACTGGGCACACGCACGCGAGAGCGCCGCCTGCCGGGCGCGCAGGGGCCTGCGGTCGCCCGCGCACGGCGGGGTCGCCAATGCCCGTGGGGAGATCTAACATTCGCCGATGTCCGAGGGACTGTCCGATGCTGGCGTGTTGCCGTTGCTCCCGCTGCGCAGCGCGGTGCTGTATCCCAGCGTCTCGATGCCCGTCGACCTCGGGCGCCCCAGCTCGGTCGAGGCCGTGCGCCGCGCGACCGCCCAGGGTCGTCGCTTCGGCCCGCACAACCTCGTGATCGTCGCGGTCCAGCGCGACCCGATGAACGACAAGCCGGGCCTCGAAGATCTCCACCCGATCGCGACCGCGACCCGGGTCGTCCAGGTGCTTCGTGGCCTGCCGGGGCGGATGACGGTGATCGTTCGCGGGCTCGAGCGCGTGGTCCTCGAAGGGCTCGAGCGGGTCGAGGGCTGCGACCTCGTGCGCTACCGTCGGGTCACGCCGCGCTACGCGGCGCCGGCGATGATCACCGCCCTGGCCGGGGTCCTGCGCGACCTCGTGCGCCGCCACGAGACCTTGCTGCCCTCGGCCCGAGCGACCGAGCAGCGCCAGGCGACGGTCCAGGACGCGCTCGACGAGCGGGACCCCGATCGCGTCAGCGATCTGGTCGCGAACCTCGTCGAGCTCGACATCGATGATCGCGTCGCGCTCTTGCAGCAGCGCGACGGCGGCGAGCGACTGCGCAAATTGATCGAGATGGTCGCGCAGCGCTGCAACGAGCTCGAGGTCAAGCGCGACATCGATCGCAGCGTCCGCGATCACCTGTCGCGCCACGAGCAAGAGGCGGTCTTGCGCCACAAGCTGCGCGCGATCCAGGCCGAGCTCGGCGACAGCGACCCCGAGACCTGGCTCGACGAGCTCAGCGCGCGCCTCGATCAGAAGATCTTGCCCGAGCAGGCCCAGCTCGCCGCCGATCGCGAGCTCGGCCGACTCGAGCGGATGAACCCCCAAAGCAGCGAGGCGATGATCGCCCGGACCTACCTCGAGTGGATCGTCGATCTGCCGTGGTTGGTCGATGGAGCGGCGCCGGTCCGCAACGACATCGACCTCGAGGCCGCGCGCGCGCGCCTCGACGCCGACCACCACGGCCTCGACAAGGTCAAGCGGCGCGTGCTCGAGTACCTCGCCGTTCGCAAGCTCGCGCCCGACAAGCGCGGGCCCGTGCTGTGCTTCGCCGGGCCCCCAGGCGTCGGCAAGACCTCGCTCGCGCGCAGCATCGCCACGACCCTCGGCCGCGAGTTCGTGCGCTTCTCGCTCGGTGGTGTGCGCGACGACGCCGAGATCCGTGGGCACCGAAGGACCTACGTCGGCGCGCTCCCGGGTCGGCTGATCCGGGCGATGAAGACCGCGGGCACCCCCGATCCCGTGATCTTGCTCGACGAGATCGACAAGCTGTCGAGCCCCGACCTGCGCGGCGATCCGGCCTCGGCCCTGCTCGAGACCCTCGACCCCGAGCAAAACGAGGAGTTCGAGGACCACTACCTGGGCGTGCCCTACGACCTGTCGCGGGTGATCTTCATCTGCACGGCCAACGAGGTCGAGGCGATCCCGGCGGTCTTGCGTGACCGGCTCGAGTTCATCGCGCTGTCGGGCTACACGATCGACGAGAAGCTAGCGATCGCGCGCGAGCACCTGCTGCCCAAGGAGCTGCGCGACAACGGCCTGAGCCCCTCGCTGCTCGACGACGAGGGCCCAGCCGCGCCGGGCTCGCTGCGAGACCAGCGGGCCCGCAACACCAGCTTGCTGGCCGCGACGCGCCGCGACGGCGACGATCCGCTGCCCAGCGAGTTCGGGCCCGGCGTCGAGATCGACGACGCGGTCATCGAGCGGCTCGCGACCGAGTACACGCGCGAGTCCGGGGTCCGCAATCTTCAGCGTCAGCTCGCCGCGCTGCTGCGTGACGTCGCGATGCGCAAGGCCGAGGGCGGCCCCAAGCTGGCGCTCGAGGTCGCGCACATCGGCGTCGAAGACCTCGGCCGGATCCTCGGCCCGCCTCGCCATCACGAGGAGCTCATGGCCCCGGGGCCCCGGGTCGGCGTGTGTACCGGGCTGGGCTGGACGCCGACCGGCGGCCGGCTGCTCTTCGTCGAGGTCACCACCATGCGCGGCGCTGGCAAGCTGCGCCTGACGGGCAGCCTCGGCGACGTCATGAAGGAGTCGGCTCGGGCTGCGCTGAGTCTGATCCGGAGCCAGGCCGAGCGCCTCGGGATCGGCCACGTCGGGTTCGACACCTGCGACGTCCACATCCACTTGCCCTCGGGCGGCGTGCCCAAGGATGGTCCGAGCGCCGGGATCGCGCTGACCACCGCGCTGCTGAGCGCGCTGCTCGGGCGCCCCGTACGGCACGACATCGCGATGACCGGCGAGGTGACCTTGCGCGGTCACGTGCTCCCGATCGGGGGCGTGCGCGAGAAGGTCCTCGCGGCCCACCGCGCGGGCATTCGCGACGTGATCCTCCCGGTCCGCAATCGCAAGGACGAGCCCGACATCCCCGCGGCGGCGCTCGAGGATCTGCGCCTGCACTACGTCGCCCACGTCGACGAGGTCCTCGCCCTCGCGCTGTGCGACCCCGCGACCCGCGTCAGCGCTTGATCGAGGCGGCCGGGCCGGCGAGTCTGTGGTCGTGAGCGACCCCGCGGACCGCGAGCGGCCAATTCCCACCCGTGGGCGTGGCCCTCGCAAGTTCATCGCCGTCGTCGTCGGCCTGGTCTCGATCTGCACGCTCGCGGTTGCGATCTTGTGGCTGCGTGCGACGCGGCTCCCGCCGACCGAGCGCGAGGCCCAAGAAGAGCCAGGCAGGGATCACGGTCCATAGCCGAGCATGGGATCGGGGAACACGGGGGGGCTGTGGCGTGGCGCCTCTCCGCGCTCGCGCCCTTCGATCCGCGCCCGCGCCCGCGCGGGGCCGGCCACGGGCGTCACCTCGTCCGCTGGGATCGCCGCCAGCGGCGGCTGCGGCGCCCGCGGGGTCTCGAGCTCGGCCACATCGAGCCGCGAGTCGGGCATCGAGGCCTGGCTGGCGCCGAAGCTGGCGAGCTCGAGCCCGAGCATCGCCACGGGGATGAGCAAGACGATGATGTTGAGGATCGGCAGGAGCTCACGCTCGATCAGCTCGGCCATCGTTCGTCGCTCGCGTTGCATGCGGTGCCCGGAGGCTGGCGACGGGCGAAAGTTCCGGGCACGCGAAATTTGCCGGGCGCCGCGCTCGCTGGGTGCTGGGGACGGCTGCCGGGCACCGCTCGTCGCCGCGCGCACATTCGCCATCCTCGCGCGGGCGCCAGAGCTATAGTTTTGGTCGGTCTCGAGCTCCCCGAGGTGGCCTCGGGGCGCAGCTCCTGAAGTCTGCCTCAGGGCTCCTTCCATCCTTCTTCCGCCCTTGTGCGGGGTGCCGATACGAATGCACATCTTCCTCGATGAGGGGGCGACCACCCCCGACGCGGAGGGAAAGGGCCGAGCGGCCGGATCCCTCCGCAGGCGTGCTCTTGGCGCACCCTGGTCGCGCTCGGGGAGACGATCTCGACCTGGGATCTTTCTCCGCGGACGAGGTCAGCTGGCGATCGCCGGGGGCAATCTCGCACCATCGGTCGGCGTGAGCGCGCTGGACCAATGGACATGGTCGCGACGGTGTAGACAGTTCAATGGGAGGCCATTTTCGCGCTGAGGGCCGGGTCTGACTGCGTACAGTGCATAAATGGATCCGATGGACAATAGGTGACTGAATTGGTCGTCCGGCCCACTATTGGCCAAAAGACCCCAGTGGGTGCCATTTTGGGCCGCTTGTTCGCTCGCGCCGCAGCTTGGTCGTATGGACAATTTGAATCTGGGCACCACCTTTTTTTGTTTAACTACAGCATTCACATGCTTCCAAATCTGTGTATGTTGACATCATGTTCCGTTGCAAAGAGATGTTCTCGGCTCTCGCTCTGGTCGCCCCTTTCGTGCTTGGTGTTGTCGGTGGGCTCGGCACGGTCGCCGTGTCGATGTCGCCTAGCTCGGCGATGGCGAGGAGTTTCGCGCCCGATCTGTGCATCGCCACCGGTGTCGACACGGGCAACGGTCGCGGGGGGTGCGTGTACGCGGGGCCAAATGCCCCAGTCTTCGACGGCGAGGTCTGCTGGAACGGCGACGTCGCCACGGTCAAGGGCACCGCGCCCTGTGTCGATGGCTCGCGGGTCTACTTCCTCCGCAACGGCGAGGTCGTCGACCCCGACCTCAACATCGTCGCCGCCTACGCCGTGGTCCCCGACGCGTGCAAGTTCATGTCTTGCGTGCCGAGCAGCTTCGAGTCGCAGGGGCTGCCCGACGACCTGGCCTGCTGCGGCGACAACGGCTGCGTCCCCTCAGTCGGTGGCAGCTGCCCCGAGGGCGAGCCGACGTGGTGTACGCAGCTCGAGAAGACCGACGACGGCCTCATTTGCCACCAGGACTAGCACTGGAACCATTGCCGGAGCCGGGACCTTCGCCCTCGTCAGCCGCGGCCGCAGCCCGCGTGAGCCGCCGGGCCTTGGCCGTGGCCGTCGACCGCTTGGCCTCGAAGGCCGTGGTGTCGTCCCCGAGCCTCTTGGCCAGGTTGATGCCGCCGGCGTACATGAACGCAGCTTGGGAGTGGGCGTCGGCCTCGGACAAGAGATCACCGAGGATCTCGAGCTTGGCCAGGTACTCGCGCTGGTAGTGAGCGTCGGCCTCACGCACGATCGGCATGACCGCGACGACGACACCGAGGCTGTCGCCGTAGGCGCCGTTGAAGGCGAGATCGTAGGCACGATCCATGGCCGCGTCGGCGGTGAGCTCTTGGGTTGGCGTGATCTTGACGTCGAGGGCCGGGGCTTCGCGGGACAGGCCGACGCCGAGGAGGAACACGGCGCTGAGCATCGCGGTGGTGGCCACGGGGCGCAGCCAGCGAACGGGGCTCTTGCGCCGGGGCTGCTCGAGGGCAGCGAGCAGGTCGTCCATGCTGTTGAAGCGATCGTGGGCCTCGAGCGAGAGGCCTCGTCGGAGGGCGCGGACGACGTGGGCGGGACCGCGGGGGGTGCCGGAGGCGCCAGCGGCGATCGACTCGTAGCGGCGCTGAGCGTCGGAGCCGAAGAAGGGGTGCTGGCCGGCGAGGCCCTCCCACAGGGCCACGCAAAACGAGAATTGATCGCTCCGGTCGTCGCCGTGGAGGCCGAGCAGTCGCTCGGGGGCGATGTAGCGCAAGGTGCCGACGGCGTAGCCGCCCCTGCGGGGGCTGGGCTCGTCCTCGTCGTCCTCGTCGAGGCAGATGTCGTCGTGGCTGTCGAGGTGCCGGGCGAGGCCGAAGTCACCGACCGCGGCGCTGCCGTCGGTTCGCAGCAGCACGTTGGCAGGTTTGAAGTCGTGGTGGACCAGGTCCGCGCGGTGAGCCGCCGCGAGGCCACGGCCGGCCTCACAAAACAGGTGCAGGATCTCGTTGGGGTCGCGCGAGCCCGCGATCAGCCAGCGGCGAAGATCGGTCTGGGCGTACTCGATTGCGAGAAAAGGCGTGCCTCGGTGTTCCCCGATGTCGTGGACCGACAGCACGTTGGGGTGGTTGAGGCGCGCCATTGCTCGGGCCTCTCGCAGGGCCAACTCGAGCTCGTCGGGGGCGTAGCTGGTGAACAGCTTCAGGGCCACGCGACGGCCGAGATCGCGATCGAGGGCCTCGTAGACGACCGCGAACGCGCCGTCGCCGAGGGGCCGCAAGATGTCGTAGCGGCCCGCAATCAGACCGTTTGAGGACTCCGAAGCTGAGCTCCGATCGCTGTGTTGAGCGAGCATGGGGCGAGGCTGGGGCCTGCAGAGGTTAGCGTGGAAACGCAGGCTCCAGATCGCTGTCGCCCAGACGCGGCGTAAACGGCGTCCTGTGGCCAATTTCAGGACTGTGGTGAGTCCCCGTTGGCGGCTCGATCCGAGCGCGGGGCGCGAACGCGCCAACGTGACCGGGCCTCCACCCAAAAAGAAACCCCGAAGCGTTCGCTTCGGGGTGTGCCCCGCTGAGCCCGGTAGGACTCGAACCTACGACCAACGGATTAAAAGTCCGTCGCTCTACCAACTGAGCTACGAGCCCCGATCTGTCAGGTGACGAACAGGTGGAGGCGGCGACCCCTACGGGATTCGAACCCGTGTTGCCGGCGTGAAAGGCCGGTGTCCTAGGCCTCTGGACGAAGGGGTCAGATGGGAAAGGGTTTCTACATGCTCGGGCGGTGTCCGGCAAGCAGACACCGCCCGTAGGCGACGATTTGATCGCTGGGCTCAGGGCGCCAGGAAGGACATCTTGCTCGCGGAGGCGTAGAAGGTCTCTTTGAGCGCGTTCCAGGCGGCGGGGTGGGTCTCGTAGACGATCGCGTACATCATCCCGTTGGCGGCGCTCATCTGGAACAGGGCCTTGGCCGGCTCGGGCTTGGCGTCGCTGCCGGGCACGTCGAGCACGCCCTGGTAGAAGCGGATCTTGTCGTCCTGCTTCTCCTCGGAGATCGTGTGGCCGGTGTAGCCCATGACCTCGAGGGTCTCGTCGCGCAAGGTGATGAGGTCCTTGGCCGTGTCGTCCTCGTAGAAGGTCATCGCCATGTAGCTGATCATGGCGCCGGGGGTGCCCTCGACGCACGAGACCGACTCGACCTCGGAGCTCAGCCGAGCAAAGGTCGGCGTGAACTCGATGAAGTTGTCCTCGGTCACGTTCTTGGGCAGACGGATGAGGACGGTGTCCGCGAAGTAGGGCGCGGGGTAGTCGGCGGTCTCGGCCGGGCAGACCTTCTTGGTCGGGTCTTCGGAGTCGTCGGCGCCCGAGTCGTCGCCACCCTCGCCGCCGCCGTCCTCGGTCTTGTCCCTGTTCTTGTTCTTCTTTTTGTCCTTGCCCTTGCCTGCGTCGGCGGTCGTACCGTCGTCGGGCGGGTTGGTGCCCTCGGGGGGCTTGTCGCAACCGGTTACGAGGGCGAGGGAGAGGACCAACGAAGTGATGATGACGGATCGGAACACGGGGACAAGTCTCCTGGGTCGGCGCATTCTTGCCAGGTCAGCGACCGAGTTTCAAGCGTCGGACGCGGGGACCGCCGGCACCGTGCGGCGAATCCGTGGGTTGCGCGCTGGCGAGGAGCGCGGCCGGGCTGCGAACGCGCGACCCCAGCAATCGACTTTCAGCGCGTCGACGATCGGGTCAGGGGCGGTGCCACTGCAGCGCTCCGTCGGGCAAGAAGTAGATCAGGTTCATGCGCTCGCCGATGACGCGGGGCACGTGGCGGGAGCCCGGACCCAGGAACACCCAAGACGGCGGTCGGCCCTCGAATTGGCAGGTGTCGGGCGCTCGGTCCATGTCTGCGGGAAACCCGATCGTGAGTTCGCCGGCGGGGTGGGTGTGCTCGAGACCCGCGCCGACCATGCTCACGACGTCGATCGAGAGGCCGTGGGTCGCCGGTCCGGGCTTGGCGACGCGGGAAAAGCGGGCCTCGGGTTGACCGCGGTTGGCCAACCAACCCTCTTGGACGCCGCGCTCGAGCGCGCGTCCGATCGCCTGGACCCGCTCGCCAGCATGGGGAAACTCGCGCTCGATCGTCGCCTCGAGCTCGCGGATCTGCGCTTCGTCGGCGCAGCTGGCGAGGTCGAGGGCAGCGACGCGCGCGAGGATGGGATCGAGGAGCTCGAGGAGCGCGGCGCTTGGAGTGGCTTCGGTAGACATGGCGGAGTTCAAGTGTCGGTTTTGGTCTGAGTGTTGGTGTCGGCGTTGGTGTTGGTGCCGAGCTCGTCCCACGCGTCGCCGGTCACGCGGATCTGTCGGTGTCGCGCGCTCGCGTCGCGCGGGCGGTCTGCCGGGGTCGACGCGCCCGCGTGGGTCAACAGCGCCTCGCCGCTGAGGACCGCGCGGATCGGCGCGGCCTCGATGTCCGCGAGCGCGCGGCCAGGTCCGTCATCACCGCCGCGCGGGACCTCGAGCAACCACGCGCCGACCTGCGCGCCGCGCCCGAGCGGGGCCAGCCCGACCCGGTCTTCGCCGAGGGTCAAGACGTCGAAGGGCAGCCCCTCGGCCGAGCCGGCGCCCCAGCGCAGGCCGGGGTGCTCGAGGTCGGCGCGCATGATCACCTGCCAGCGATCGAGCACGCGCGTGGCGAGCGAGGCCGGCGGACAGTCGCTGGGCCACAGCCACACGAGCTCGCCGCCGGGGCTGTGGAGCTCGACAAGCTCGGCGGGATCGAGCCCGAGCTCGCCGAGGAGGTGGTCGAGGCTCGCAAGCTGGAGCGAGAGGTTGCGAAAGTCGAGGGCCGCGGACACCGGGAGCGCGAGCTCGGGCACCTCGGTCATGCGCGCGAGCGTGGTGAGGGCCGGGCCGAGCTCGCCGTCGCCTCGTTGAATCGAGGTCGTCAGGCGGGCGTCGTCGGGCACCCAGGCGTAGTCGGTGAAGCGCTCGCCGGTCCCGCAGAGCGGCTGCTCGGGCTCGGGGCGGTTGGCGACGGCGGGGGCCTCGGCGGCGGTGGTCGCCGACGGCTCGTGCGGACAGCCAGACAGCGCCAGCAGCGAGGTGGCGAGCGCTGTCCGCGTGGCCGAGGTCATGCTCATCACGGCCGCGGACCTCAGCGAATGATGAAGTGCTTGACCTGCTCGGGCGTGATCGCCAGACGCCCGACGACGCCGCCACCTTCGACCACGAACTCGACCGAAGAGACCAGCTTTTGGACCTGCTGGTTCTCCTCGGGGTGGGCGCGCTCGCGCAGCTCGTTGGTGCACTCGTCGACGTCGCCGCTGGGCTCGAGCCGGATCTGGCCTTCGTAGCCGACCTGGGCGCCGGGGCCCTGGACCCGCCGCAAGGCGAACTGGACCTGGGCGATGGTCTGCTTGACGTCGTAGTGGATCAGCGGCCCGGCCGAGAACAGGACCAGCTCGATCATCGGGTCGTCGGTGAGCGTGCGCGAGAGCTCGGTCTCGACCGCCGTGCCGTCTTGATCGCGCGCGCTGGTCAGGGGCTCGAGCCCGGCGCCCGGTACGTCGACCGGGATGAAGGCCGCGACCCCGTCGCCGACCAGCGCGATGCGCCAGGGGAACGACCCGCTCGGGAGCCAGACCTCGATCTCGTCGACGGTGTTCTTGCTGAAGCCGCCCTGCTCGAACAGCGGCGCGAGCTCGGCCGCGGGCTTGGTCAGCGGGCGCACGAAGTAGGGCGTCTTGGACAGCGCGACGCCAAACGCGAGGCTGTCTGACGCGAGCCAGTTCTCGGGCTCGGCGTCGCCGTCGAAGACCACGTCGAGGGCCTCGTCGAGGGTGGCGCGCTCGACGAGCAGGTCGGCGGCCATCGGCGGGATCCCGTAGACCACCGCCACGATCGCCGGATCCAGGCGCTGGCCGACGCGATCGAAGGCCACGGCGATCGGATCGGGCGGCAGCCAGGCGAGGAGCTGATCGAGCTCGCCGCTGGCGGCCGCCGGGGCTTGAGCCGGGTCTTCGCCAGCGTTGGGGTCGCTCGCGCCCGCCTCGGTCTTGGCGTCAGCCTTGGCGTCGGCTCCGGCCTCGGCCTCGGGCTTGGTCTTGGTCTCTTCGTCCTTGCAGCCCGCGAGCGCGAGGCTCAGGAGCAAGGGGCAAAGGACCCAAGCTGCTCGACGCGCGCTCATGACTGCGGCACCCAGCGCTTGCCCGCGCGGACGAAGCGACGGGGAAGGGGGTGGACGCGCTCGGGCACCGAACCGGTGTCACCGGGCAGCTGGGCGTACTCGGGGTCGTGGGGCATGACGATCTGGATGCTGGTGTCGAGGGGGACGACCTTGGGCAGGATCGGTTCGCGCGCGGACGCGGACGGGCGCGCCAGCCACTCGCGCCAGTGACCGTTGGCGAGGCCCATCATGATGCTCAGGGTCGGCGGCGGGAGGTCGACCTGCTCGGCCCGCCATTGGTCGAGGATCGTCGCCGCGCTGGCCCAGCGGCCCGCGTGGGTCTCCTCGCCGTCGGCGACCGCCTCGTGACCCTGGTCGGGGGCGATCGTGGTCAGGTAGAAGCGGGCGGTGAAGCGGCGCCGGGACTCCGCCGAGGGGGTCGTCCAGGTGTCGAACCAGCGCAGCTTGGCGAGGTCGAGGGCGAGGCTGGCCTCCTCGAGACACTCTCTTTGCGCGGCTCGTGCAAATTGCGCGTCCTCGCCCTCGTCTTGGGCCTGCGCGTCTTCGTCTTCGACGCGGCCGCCGGGGAACACCAGCGCGTCGGGCATGAACGCGCTCTTGGCCGAGCGGCGCAGCATGTACAGCTCGGGCTCGGGGTCGTCGCTGCTGCGGGGGCGCAGGACGACGACCGTCGCCGCGGGTCGAACAGCCGGGGTCATCGCGGCGTTGGTATCACGTTCCTTTGCGCCCTGGCCATGCGTGCACGCCTGCGCGCTGGCGCGGTCAGACACAGCTTGTCTGTAGGGCCGGCGGCGCATTACCCTCACGATGATGGTCCGCGTGTTCATGTCCCAAAACTGCATCGACCGCTGGCACGCCGCGGGGGGGATCGCGCTCGACGGCGACATCCTGCGCTTTCACGCGGTCCCGGGTGCGGGCCTGTTCATCAACCCGAGCGTCTACTTCGAGCGCATCGACGGCGGCGAGGCCGACCCCTACGACATCGTCGGCGCGGTCAAGACGGCCCAGGAGCTCGCGCAGATGGGCGCCGAGCACTACGAGCGCTCGGTCGTGCTCGGGGACTTCGCCTACACCGTCAACCCGGGCTTCGTGGCCTCGCCGGTCGGGCCCGACGGGACCCCGGTGATGCTCGACGGCGGCGCCTGGGGCCAGCTGGTCGGCGCGATCGAGGCGCTCGGGGCTCCTTGAGCCACTGGCCGATCTGAGCTCCCCGCTGATCTGATCTCCCGGCTGGGCCCGCGGGGGTTGGGCCCTCATACTGGCGATACCGATGCTGCCCTTTTTCATCCTCGCCGCGCTCGCATACGGCGCGGCCTCGTTCGCCTACGGCGCCGGCACCGACGAGGGCAGCCCGGTCAAGCAGTGGGCCCGCGCGCTCCTGGCTGGCGCGGCGCTCCTTCACCTCGGCACGGTCGGCGCGCAGTGCGTCGACGGCAACCACCCCTTCAAGTCGGTCTTCCTCGCGACCAGCCTCGGGCTGTTGATCGCGGTCGCCGGGTTCCTGGCGATCAGCGCCAAGCGACGCCCAATGCGCGCGCTCGGGGCCGTGCTCGCGCCCCTGGGCTTGATCGGCCTGACCCTGGGCGTGGTCATGGGGCCGGCCGTCCCCGCCGGGGCGGGCACGGTCTCCGCCGACCTGGTCCGGGCCCACATCGCGCTCGCGACCGTCGGCGTGTCGGGCTTCGTGCTCGCGGCGGGGGTCGCGGGGCTCTACCTCGGGATGGAGCGGCGGCTGAGGACCAAGCAATTCCAGCCGGGCCAGTCGGGGATCTCACTGCGCGGCCTCGACCGTCTCCACTGGTGGTTGGTGCTGCTGGTCACGCCCGTGTTCACCCTCGCGATCGTGACCGGCGCGATCGCCTTGTTGCGCGAGGGCGGCCCGGAGATGCTGGGTGAGCGCGCGATCGAGATCGCCGCCGCGGCGATCGCGTTCGTGGCCAGCTCGGCGAGCCTGGTCTCGCGCGCGGTGTGGGGCCTGCGCGGGCGCAAGGCCGCATGGCTGACGATGGTCGCGTTCTTGTGCATGGTCCTCATACTCGTGTCCTACGCCGTACGATCATGACTTGGGGGATGACGCCGTGAGCCTGCTGGCCGTGGGCCTCAACCACACGACCGCGCCGGTCGATCTCCGCGAGCAGCTCGCGGTCCCGCGCGAGCAGATCGGCGACAGCCTCTCGGGCCTCCTGACCCGGGCGTCGCTGAGCGAGGTCGTGCTGCTGTCGACCTGCAACCGGGTCGAGGTCTACGCCGTCCAGCCCGACACGCCCGAGCCCGAGACGATCGTCAACGCGCTCGCCGAGCTGCGCGGGATCAAGGGCGAGCTCGTTCGCCGCCACTGCTTCGTGCGCGAGCAAGACGGCGCCGCGCGACACATCTTTCGGGTCGCCGCGAGCCTCGAGAGCATGGTCGTCGGCGAGCCGCAGATCCTCGGCCAGGTCAAGGACGCGTGGCAGCTCGCGCGCCAGCGCCAGACCGTCGGACCGATCCTCGATCGCTGCTTGACGATGGCCTTTCGCGGGGCCAAGCGCGTGCGCAGCGAGACCGAGATCGCCCGCGGCGGGGCGTCGATCGCCTCGGTCGCCGTCGACCTCGCGCGCAGCATCTTCGGCGAGCTCGGCGGCTCGACGGTCGCGCTGATCGGCGCCGGCGAGATGGCCCGTCAGGCCGCGATCCACCTGCGCGCCGCGGGGGCCGAGCAGATCTTCGTGGTCAACCGCAGCCGCGAGCGCGGCGAGGCCCTCGCCGAGGCCGTCGGTGGCCAGGCCCACGGCTGGGATCAGCTCGACGAGGCCCTGATCCGGGCCGACGTGGTCGTGACCAGCACCGGCGCGAGCGAGCCGATCATCGAGCCCCGGATGATGCGCAAGATCATGCGCAAGCGTCGGGGCGCGCCGATCTTCATGGTCGACATCGCGGTCCCGCGCGACGTCCACTCCCGGGTCGGGCGGCTCGACTCGGTCTACGTCTACGACGTCGACGACCTCCAGAAGATCCTCCTGTCGAACCTCCAGGCCCGCAGCGTCGAGGCCAAGGCCGCCGACGAGGTCCTCGAGCAGGAGATCCTCTCGTTCTTGCACTGGCAGCGCGCGCGCAGCCTCAACCCGGTCATCCGCGAGCTGCGGAGCCACGCGCGATCGATCATGGCGCACGAGGTCGACAAGGCGATCGCGCGGCTCGGCGAGGTCGACGAGGCCCAGCGCGAGGTCGTCGCGGCCCTCGGTCACGCGATCACTCAAAAGATCCTCCACCGCCCGCTCAAGGCCCTGCGCGAGTCGGCGATCCACGCCGAGCGCGATGATCTGTCGGGCGCGCTCCGGACCTTGTTCGCGCTCGAGGAGGCCCTGGACAGCGAGGACCAGCTTGGCGAGAGTGAGCGCGAGGGCGAGCTCGACAACCCCAAGGGCGACGAGCTGGCCGACGACCCGCCCGAGCACGACCCGTGAACGACGAAGCACCCAAGACCAAGCACCTGCGCCTCGGCACCCGCGCGAGCGCGCTGGCGCTGTGGCAGGCCAAGCATGTCCGCGACGCCCTGCTCGCCCACTGGGGCGACGCGCTCGAGGTCACGCTCGTGAAGATCGTGACCAAGGGCGACCAGATCCTCGATCGCCCGCTCAACCAGGTCGGCGGCAAGGGCCTGTTCGTGAACGCCATCGAGGACCAGCTCCTCGCCGGCGAGATCGACCTCGCGGTTCACAGCATGAAGGACCTCCCGGGCCACCCGCCCGAGGGTCTGGCGATCGTCTGCACGCCCGAGCGCGCCGATCCCCGCGACGCGCTCGTCGGTCCGCCGGGCTCGACCCTCGCGGGCGCTCCCGCGGGCACCCGGCTCGGGACCTCGAGCTTGCGCCGCGGGGCGCTGGCCAGGCGCATCAACCCCGGGCTCGAGATCGTCTCGATCCGCGGCAACGTGCCCACGCGGATCGCCAAGATCGAGGAGGGCGTCGTCGACCTCGTGCTGCTCGCGGCCGCGGGGCTGCAGCGCCTCGGCCTCGACGCCCAGATCGTCGAGTACCTCGACATCGAGGCCATGTGCCCGGCCGCGGGCCAGGGCATCCTCGCGCTCGAGACCCGGGCAGGGGACGCGGCCGTCCACGAGCTGCTCGCGCCCCTCGAGGACCCGCGCACCGCGATCGTCGCCGCGGCCGAGCGGGCCTTCCTCGCCCGGCTCGAGGGCGGCTGTCAGGTGCCGATGGCCTGTCACGCGCAGGTCGTCGAGGGGGAAGGTGAGGGCGCGGCGAGCCTGCACGTGCGCGGCTTGGTCGTCGATCCCTCGGGCGCGCCGCTGTTCGACGCGCGCAAGGTCGGCGATCCGAGCGACGCGGCCGCGCTCGGCCGCGGCCTGGCCGAGACGCTGCTGCGCCTCGGCGCGGGGGCGATCATCGAGGCCCACAAGCAGGCGCCGCGCCGAGGGTGAGCGGAGCGCCTGTCGACCGACCCGTGTTGCGAGTACCTACGGTAGGCGCCGAGGTGCTCGCTCACGCCGAGCTCGGCCGCGAGCGCGCCGGCGTAGGCGTCGACGTACGCGAAGGGTAGTTGCTGCGGGCCGCAGTGGGCGTTGAGAGGCTCATGCCGACACGCGTGCCCGAGCCCGCGGCGGTCGTCAGCTCTTGATGCTGCTGAGCCGGGTCTTGAGCCAGTCGAGGTCGAGCTTGGTGGGGTGCTCGATGAAGGTGTCGGGGTCGTCGACCACGTGCTGGAGGTGCTCCTCCTTGACCTTCCAGCCGATGTCGGGCGCGTCCTTGCCGTGGGTGGCGTGGAGCTCCTTGCCCGAGTAGGTCAGCGTGAAATAGTCGTGCGGGTACTTGGGATCGGTCTTGTAGATCTCGACGCCGATCCTCTTGTCGCCGAGGATCTTCTCGCCCACGGACAACAGCTGCTTGAACGGAATCTCGTCCTTGTTGGCCGCGATCGCCCGATTCACGACGTCGATGTACTGGGTGAACAGTGCGTCGGGTGCTAGCTGCTTCGCTTCCATCCCCTGTCTCTAGCTCGGCGCCCGGGGCCGGCAAGGGGGCGCGCGTGCTTTGCCGGCTCAGCCGTCGACGCGGCCGAGCGGCGCGTTGTCGAGGCCGCCCGCGTAGACGAGCTCACCCGCGGGGTTGATCACGAACATGTGCGGCGTCGTCTTGGCCCCGTAGCTGTGGCCGACGGCGCCGTCCTCGTCGATCAAGATCGGGTGCTCGATCTTCCACTCGGCCTTGGCTTGCTTGTTGCGCTCGACGCCCGCGCCCTGCTTGCCGGGCGCGCCGGAGTTGATCGCGAGCCACACGACGCCGGCCTTGGTCTGCTCGTTGCCGAGGGTCGCGAGCGGGCCCTCGCCGTGGGCGTACCTGACGAAGGGGCAGTCGGGGTTGAACCACTCGAGCACGACGGTCTTGCCGGCGAAGTCGGCGAGCGAGACCTGCGCGCCGTCGAGGTCGGGCAAGGTGAACGCGGGCGCGGGCTGGCCGAGCACGGCGGTGGCCTCGGCTCCGGCGTCCGCATACTTGACGCCGCATCCGTAGGCGGTGGTCTCGGACAGGGTCACGGCCTCTCCGGCGCCGAGCTCGGTCAGGGCCGTGAGCAGGTGGGCGCTGTAGCCGGCGGGCGCCTCGGCCGGCTCGGGCTTGGCGTCGTCGGGCTTGGCGTCGTCAGACTTGGCGTCGTCAGACTTGGCGTCGCCCTTGGGCTTCTCGGTCTTGGCATCGTCGGCGCTGGTGGAGCCGCCGCAGCCGACGAGGGGCAGCGAGAGGGACAGGGCGAGGACGGTCGGGGCGAGGTGGTTCATGATGGTTGTCTGCTTGTTGTCGGTCACGCGGGTGGCCACGGGACCGCGAGCTCGAGCCAGCGTGTCTGCCCGGCGAGGGTCGCGCGCAAGACACCCTGGGCGCCCGCGGGCGGGGCTCCAGTGAAACGGTAGTGGAGCACTAGATCGTCGCCCGTGCGGTCTTGGTTACCGAGGATCGCGGTCTCGGTTGCGTAGGGGAACAGCTCGGTGAGCTGGAGATCCTCCGCGCTCGGCCGCAGGTGCAAGGCGCCGTCGATCCAGCTGGAGGCGACGCGCGCGTTGGCCGGCTCCGGGACCCGCGCGAGCATCTCGACGGTCGCGGCGTCGCTGGCCTGGGCGAGCTCGGCCACGCGGGCGCCGACCTCGCTCTCGCCCGGGATGCAGCTCTGGGCGCAGGCGAGGTAGTTGCTGCGCAGCTCGATCTGCGCGCCCTCGCCGAGCTCGCTCAGGGGGACGAACAACACCGCCGTCTCGCCCCAGCCGTAGCTCTGCTGGCCGCCCTCGCTAGCGAAGCGCTCGGGCGCGGGGTAGAGCGTCTCGCCAGCCTCGGCGTGCTCGGCCTCGACCGTGAGCCGGGTCCGGAGGCCCGTCTCGCCGGGGTTTTTCCAGTAGATGTGCCAGCCCGGCTCGATCTGGTGGCGCACGGCCACGAGCGCCTCGGCTCCGGCCAGGGAGCTGCCGGGCCCGAGGCGCGCGGCGAGGCGCTCGCGCGCGGCGTCGTCGACGAGCGCGAGCTCGACGGTGACCAGCGGCGGCCGCTCGGGCTCGACCTTGCTCGGCCCGGGCTCGTCGTTCGCGCGCAGCTCCGCGGCTGTGGGATCTGTGCCGCCGGTCTTGCACCCGGCGAGGAGCAGGGCGAGCGAGGCGGTCGCGAGCGAGCAGACGATCCGAGTCACGCAGGCAGGGTAGGGCGCTGACCTGCTCACAGCAACAGCGGCGCGCTCGATCATGGCGCGATCGCAGCCCGTGGCTCGGCGCCTGTCGACGAAAGCTGTACCGTAGCCCCGTGGTGGCCCCCAACGCGCGCGCGAAGGCCCGACGACGCGGCTGGCTGATCGCCGCCGCGGTCACCGTCTCGATGCTCGCCGCCCCGGTCGCAACGGCCCCAGGCGTGGGCGCGACCTGTTCGCACGTCCTCGAGCTCGGCGAGCTCGCGGGCGAGCCGATCGAGGCCTCGGATCGGGAGCGGTGCGAGGCTCACTACGGCCAGCTGCGGGCGCGCCGAGGGCTGCTGCGCTGGACCTGGCTGTCGTGGTGCACGTGGGCCGCCGACAGCATCCCCGAAGCCGGCGCCTGTTGACACTCTGTTACCATTGGAAATCGGACGTCGCTGAGGCGTGACGAGCATGGCCGAGCAAAGCCCAGATCCCTTGCGCGAGGGTGCGCCGGCCTACGACGACTTCGAGGCCAAACGCGCGCGGATCGGTGTCGCGGCGGCGCTGTTCGGGCCGAGCGAAGACGAGCCCGAGCGCCTCAGCGTCGGCCGCTACGAGATCGACTCGCGGCTCGGGGCTGGCGGGATGGGGGTGGTCTTTCGCGCCCACGATCCGGACCTCGATCGCCCGGTCGCGGTCAAGCTGCTCCACGCCGACTCGTCGGCCGACGACAAGGCCCGGGCCCGGATGCTGCGCGAGGCTCGGGCGCTGGCCAAGCTCTCGCACCCCAACGTGATCACCGTCTACGACGTCGGGACCGAGGACGGGCAGGTGTTCGTGGCCATGGAGCTGGTCGCGGGTCCGGATCTGCGCCGCTGGCTCGACGGGCGCCGCTGCGCCCAGTGGCGCGCGACCCTCGAGCTGTTCATCGCCGCCGGGCGCGGGCTCGCGGCCGCCCACGAGGTCGCGCTGGTCCACCGCGACTTCAAGCCCGAGAACGTCCTCGTCGGCGACGATGGGCGCGTGCGCGTGCTCGACTTCGGCCTCGCCCGGGTCCATCGGCCCGTCGAGGCCCCGAGCACCGACGATCGCGAGCGCGCGCCCGCGCCGAGCTTGGCCCAGACCGACGGGGGCGCGGGCGCAGACGCAGATCTGGCCCACCTGCCGACCGCGGCCTTCGCCGGGGGGCTGACCGAGACCGGCGCGCTGATCGGGACCCCGCTGTACATGGCGCCCGAGCTCTACCTCGGTCGCCCGGCCGACGCGCGCAGCGATCAATTCGCCTTTTGTGCCTCGCTCTACGAGGGCGTCTATCGCCAGCTGCCCTTTGGCTCGCGCAACATCTCGGCCCACGTCCAGGCGGTCTCGGACGGACGCGTGATCGAGCCCGACCCGGACTCGCCCGTGCCGCGGCGGCTGTGGCAGATCATCGCGCGGGGCCTCGATCCCGATCCTGACGCGCGCCATGACGACATGGCGGCGGTGCTCGTCGAGCTCGAGGCGGTGCTCGCCGAGCCGGTCGCTACCGAGCTGCCCGAGGCCGGGAGCTCGTGGCGGTGGTTTGGGGTCGCGGCGCTGGTGGTGGTCGCCGTCGTCGGGCTCGTCGGGTTGGAGCTCGGGCTGTTCGCTGGGCCCAATCGGGAGCCGGGCTCGTCGTCACCGGGGTCGGAGCCGGAGCCCGCGCCCGCCAGCGAGTCCGCGCAGGTCGCCGCGGCCGAGCCCGCTGTGTCCGAGCCGGGGGTGGTCGAGCCCGCCGCGTCCGAGCCGGGGGCCGATGCAGGGGCCGCGCTCGAGCTCGCGCTGGCCTCCGACACCGGGGAGGTCGAGCCGGGCACCGACACCGGAGCGGAGGCCGAGCCCGAGCTGGCCGCGCCCGCGCCCGCGCCCGAGCTGCGCGGCTGGTGTCACCTCCACGAAGATCGCTACACCCTGCTCACGCGGACCAACACCCGGCGGGGCAGCTTCGAGCACGACGGCGTCTGCTTCACCTGCCGGGTCGAGCGACGTCGAAGCCGGACCCGCAATTTCTCACCGCGAGACTGCGCCGGCTACTCACTGTGCGGGAAAGCGAGCGCCGACGCGTGCAGCTGAGCCGCGCCCCCAGGTTGCGCCGCTCGCGGGCGTGGGTCGTGGCCGCGGTCCTGCTCGCGGCCCTGCTGCTCCCGGCGCTGGCCCGGGCGGCCAAGCCCTACGGGGTCGTGACCGTCGATCTGCGCCCGGAGGTCGGCGAGGTCCCGACCCACCTGTGCGTGGTCTCGCAGGGCGAGGGCCCGCGCACGCGTCAGCACCTCAGCGAGCTGCTGTCGAGCTCCGGGCCCGGTCGAGACGACGCCCAGGAGCCTGCCGCGGCCACCGAGCTGATCCTCGATCCCGCGACCTGGGGCGGCAGCGCCGAGGACGTCGCGTGTGAGGCCGGCGGCGCCTGCCTGCCTCGGATCGAGCTGCCCCTCGCCGGTCAGCAGGCCGACGATCTGTGGGTCGCGTGCACCTCCGACAGCCTCGTCGCCGATCGCTCGGCCCGCGATCCTCGAGTGCTCGTCATGATGCTCGAGCACCTCGAGGGCTCGCCGCCGCAGCTCGAGTCGCTCAAGCTGACCGGCGGCGTGGTCACGATCGGCGTCCAGGCAGATCTGAGCCGGATCGTCGTGACCGCCCGCAGCCTCGGCGGCCACTACGACGCCCACACCCGCGCGTTTCGGGCCGAGGAGGGCTCCGACCGCAGCGAGCTCGTGGTCTTGCCCCTGGCCCCGCGCTGCCATGGGGTCGAGGTCGAGCTGCCGGGCGTGCGCCTGCGCGAGTCCGATCGTGATCGCCTCCGGTTGCGGGCCCACGAGGTCGAGCTCGACGCCCAGACCTGCGTCGGTCCGCTGCGGGGGTCGGCGCGGATGCGGGTGGAGCTGCCCCGGGCCGAGGGCTTCGGTCGACTCGAGGTCGAGCTGCCGCCGATCGCCGGCGAGACCCCCACGGCGACGCGCTTCGCCGCGAGCTGGGACACGGCCTGGCCCGAGGGGGAGCTGCGCCTCAACCCTCACCAGCTCGCGTTCATCTGGGCCCCGCCCGCGTGCGTGTGGGCCACGGGCACCTGCCCCGTCGCAAACATCGAGGGGGGGCTGAGCTGCGAGGCGACGCCCCTCGACGATGGCACCTGTCAGTACCTGTGCCCCGCAGGCGGCGACGAGGGCGAAGACGAGTGGGTCGACGTCTCGCCCCCGGTCGCGGTCAGCTTTCGGAAGGCCGACCCCGGCCAGCGCTGGACGGAGATCCTCCAGCGCCCCGGCCAGACCCTGTCGTCCTACGTCGAGAGCGATCAGATCTATCTTGGCGCGACCCTCGATGGCTGGAGCCGTCGGGTGCCCGGTAGCCGCATCACCCACGTCGAGCTGCTCGACAACGACGGGAGCTCGCGCAAGTACGCGGTCGAGGACGTCGACGAGCTGCGGATCCTGGCCGCGGGGGCCAGCTGCGATCCGCTCCGCTACCGCCTCGTCGGCGACCGCCGCTACCTCGAGGGCTCGGCCGAGATCCGCGACGGGGCGGTCGAGTTCGGCGAGGTCCACAAGACCGCGCGCTTGCTGACCTTCAACGTGATGCTGGCTCAAGGTGGCGGCAGCGCGGTCGTCTACGGTGGCGCCCCGGACGAGCTCGCGCGCCAGGTCTACTTCATGGCGATCGGTCAGCTCGCGGCCAATTTTCGCCCGCGAGATCCTCGCTATGCCCGCGTCGCCTACGAGCTGCGCCTGGGCGGGACCCTCGGTCAGTGGGGCTACTTTGGGGCCGGATCGATCGGCGAGGACCCGCGCCAGCTCGCCGCCAAGATCGCCTGGGCGCGGCTCTTGATCGAGCCGGCCGTGATCGTCGACGTGGTCCCGCCGCTGGCCCTGGGCTTCGGCGTCGGGGTTGGCGGGTCCTGGCCGATCAATCCCGGCGACATCGCCCACACCAGCCGCTTCAACTGGATCATCTCCCCGAGCCTCGACGCTCGCTTTGCCCTGCGCCGCTGGGTCGCGTTG
Organism: Enhygromyxa salina; assembly: GCF_002994615.1. Lineage (GTDB taxonomy): Bacteria > Myxococcota_A > Polyangia > Nannocystales > Nannocystaceae > Plesiocystis > Plesiocystis salina_A. The sequence continues at coordinate 58,801 of NZ_PVNK01000308.1, forward strand.
GTCGTCCAGGGCCGATTGATGCTGCGCGAGCGGACCGCGGTCGCCGTCGACATCGTCGGCAACGAGCCGCGCTCGGAGCTGTTCGCGAACCTCTCGCTGGTCGGCCTCTACGGCGTGCAGTTCAGCTTTTAGTCGAGCCCCGGAGCGCTCGTCGCTCGCAAGGACCCGCGCAGGGGCAGGTCGGCCGCTCGGTCGGCCCGCTCGCTGCGAGCGTCGAGCGCCAACGGCAGGAGCGGCCCCAGACGTGCCTGGCGGCGTGAATTCAACCTGGTCGCCGCTTTAAAACGGTAGCCTGAAGCCGCCCCTCTTTTTCCTCTTCTTCTTCTTCGAAGACGACCGCTCGGCCTTGGCCGCGGCCTTGGGGTGGTTGGTCCTGAATTGAGCGCGGACCTGCTCGAGCTTGGCGTCGAGGCCCGCGCAGGCGCTCGCGTCTTCACCGACTCCCGGAGCCGCGGGGGCCACGAGGGCCTTGGTCATCAGCGCGTCGACGAAGTAGGGGTCGTCGCCCGCGGCGATGGTGTCGAGCGCGCTAGCGAAGGCCGCGCAGGGCGTCGGCGAGTCGCCTGCCTGGCTCAGATCGAGGGCCAGGTGTCGGCGCAGATCGATGCGCGCGACCATGGCCGGCTCGTGCTGGAGCTCGTCGATGATCCGGTGGCGGGTGACGTAGGCGAGCTCGGCCTGGGTGTCGTTGATGACCTCGAGCAGGAAGGTGTGACCGAGGCCGCCGAGCCGGCGGACCGCCACGTCGATCGCGGTCTCGCGCAGCTTCTTGTCACGCAGGAGGTTGCGGAGCTCGGCCTCGAACTCGGTCCGAGCTGCGAGCGCGGGATCGGAGCCGGCCGCCTCGGCGTAGCGGTGCAGGGCCGTCACGCGGTTGGCCTCGCCCCCGGCCAGCGCGAGCGCGCGGCCCTCTCGCCACAAGAGGCCGCTGTCGCTCGGGAATTCGTCTCGCGTGCGCCGGATCAGCTCGAGGGCCGCGTCGGTGTCTTTGGCGCTGAGCAGGCGATCGATGTCGAGGTAGACCGCCTCGTCGGGGCTCGGGGCCGCGGCGTCGGAGCCCGTGCCCTCGCCCGAGGTCGCGCGCGAGTCGTCGGCCGAGACGAGCTGCTCGCTGGTCTCGCTCGGGATCGCGGCGATGATGACCAGGACAGCGAGGACGCCGGCGCCGACAAAGAGCAAGACCCGCGGGAGCTTGCGCCGGGCTTGCGCGGGCTGGGCTTGCGCGGGCTGGGCCGCCGCGATCTGACCCGGGACCACGGTCGCGCCCGGAGCCAAAGCCGCGGCTGGGGGCGCGGCTGGGGCCGCGCCCCCAGCCGCGGC
>NZ_PVNK01000309.1 GCF_002994615.1 Enhygromyxa salina
GCAGCCGCGACCATGGCCACGCGCTCCTGAGCGGAGACCACCACGCCACCCGGGCGCTCGATCGTGATCACGAAGGAGGCCGGCTCGTCGACCACGAGCTTGGTGTCGAAGGGCAGGCGGAGCTCGCCCTCTTCGGTCACGTCGAACACGCCCGCGTTGACCGGGTTGTCGCGCTTGCGGTCGTTGATCCACAGCTGGTAGTGGACCTTGCTCGGATCGTTGACCGCGAGGCCGTGGATGACGATCACGCCAGCTTGGAGCTCGGAGCTCCACAGCACCGAGCCGCCCGCGTCGGCGCTGACGGCCTCGTCGTCCCGGCGATCGAAGCTCCACTCGAGCTTGTCGTCGGCGGCCTCGATCTGAGCCTGGAGCTCGTCGGCGCTGGTCGGATCGTCGCGGTGGACGAACAGCCACAGCGCGATCGACAGCATGATCAGCGCCGCGATCGCGCTGAAGTAGGTCGCGAAGCGGGCGATCCGAGACTCGCTCAGCGGCGCCCCGATCTCGGAGCGGCTCGCAGACGGCTCGAGCTCGAGCTCGCTGTCGGAGCTTGGCTCGAACTCCTCGCGGTCCCGGGGCTCGGGCTCGTCGGGCTCGGGCTCCTCGGGCTCGTCGGGCTCGCGCGGGCGCGAGATGGGCTCGTCGAGCTCGGACTCGGGGGCCGTGGTGGCGCGGTCGAGCCGGCCGTTGGTCAAGCTCGACTCGAGCACGGCGTCGAAGCCCGGGCTGCGCTCCCACATCCGCTCGACCGCGGCCTCGGGATCCGCCTCGTCCGCCAGCAGGCCGGCCTCGGCTCCGGGCCCGATGACCCCGTCGTCGATCAGCTCGTCGGCCCCGAGTCCGGGACCGCCGAGGGTGTCGTCGTGGCGGCGCGGGCTGGCGAAGCCCCAGTAGTGGCGGGCCTGATCGAGGACCTCTGCCGCGAGCGTCGCGCTCATCGGCTCGCCGTGGGCCATGAGCGTGAGCTCGATCGCCGCGCCCGCGGTCTCGTAGCTGGGATCGAGCGACATGCCCGCGAGCAGGTGATCGAGCTCGGCGCGCTGGCGCCCGTCGAGGCCTGCGATCGCCCGGTCGGTCAGCAGGGTGTGGAGGCGCTTGGCCGGAGCGCTGACCTGGGCGGTCGCGCCCGCCTCGGCCTGGAGGCGCTTGCGGACCGCGACGATCGCCCGGCGCGCGAGCGAGCGGACGGCGTTGACCGGCACGGCGGTCGCGGCCGCGACCTCGTCGGGCGTCATGCCCTGGCCGATCGCCAGGGACAGGACCCGCCGCTGGCGCGGGTTGAGGGTCGCGAGCACGCCCGCGGCGATCGACGCCTCGGCGCAGCGCTCGAGCGCGGTGTGCTGCTCGCTGCTCGACAGTGAGTCCGGCGCGGGCTTGAGCAGCGGCCGCTGCTCGGCCTGGCGCAGCCGCTCGATCGCCTGTCGCCGCGCGATCATCGTGATGAACACGGGCTCGGACAGGACGCGCGGATCGTAGCGACCCGCGTGGGTCCACAGCTCGATGAAGATCTTTCGGGTCGTGTGCTCGGCCTCGGGGCCGGCCGGAGCAAAGCGCCGGGCGATCGACCAGACCAGCGCTCCGTAGCGGCCAAGGCACTGCTGCACCGCCGCTGCATCGCCAGCAGCGACGAGGCCGAGGAGTGTCTGTTGCGGCGCAGCCAGAACCCTCGGATATCACTTTTTGGGGCCTGCGCGAAGCCAGGCCGCGCGCGTGGCCGCAGGATCAGCGCCCGGCGTCCCGGCGGCGCGGCAGCTCGGTGTCGAGGCCAAAATAGACCTCCTGGGCGTCGACCTGGCAGACCTCGCTGAAGTCTGTGACCGCCCCTCGCAAAGCCCGCGTCAGGCCCTCGTCTTGGCGTTGGAGTCGCAGCGGGAGCGCGAACCACCGGGCGACCTCGCGCACGTAGAAGGTCCGGAAGTCCTCGTCGCCATCCGGACGACCGGTCATGTCGGTGCAGACCGAGCGCACGAAGGCCAGCGCGCGCTCGGTCTCGAGCGCGAGGCGCAGCGCCGCTGGATATCCGAACAGGCACCAGTCGGCGCGCGGCTCGTCCGCGCCCGGATCGTCCAGGATCACCGGGCACCAACGCAGGACCTCGCCGTAGTCGCCCTCCATGTGGTCGACGACGAGCTCTTCGTGGGTTGGGGGTCTCGACGGTCGACCGGGCGCGCAGCCGAGCAGCGCGATTGCGAGGATCAGCGAGCAGCGCGGCATGGGGCCTTGTCGCGCGTGATCCTCGAACGCGCAAGCCCAACCCCAATGGGGGTGCGTAATATACGCAATCCACTTTACGCTCAATTGCAGGGTATAAGCATCAGGTGGGGCTCACGCTCATCCGCAAGGCCAAGGATACCCAGCGGAGCAAGCGAAAGTCGAAGATCGCGCTAGTCCTGGCTGGCGGTGCCATGACAGGCGGCGCGTTCAAGATGGGCGGGCTCAAGGCCCTCAACGACTACCTCGTCGGACGCGACATCGCCGACCTCGACATCTACGTCGGTCTCTCGGCTGGCGCGCTGCTGTCGGTTCCGCTCGCCGCCGGGCTCACCCCCGACGAGATCATCGAGGTCCTCGACGGCGTCAGCAATCGCTTCGAGCCCCTGCGTCCGGTCGACCTCTACACGCCCAACGTCGCCGAGCTCGTCGGCCGGCCGGCCAAGCTGGCCTGGGAGTTCGCCCGCTGGGGTCCGAACGCGGTCCTCGACCTCCTTCGCGGGCTGCCCGGCCTGCCGACGACCTTTCACGACGCGCTCGGTGAGCTGCTGCGCTCGCCCGACTACCTCCACGTCGAGCGCATGGCCCTGCGCCTGCGCGACGAGGTCTCGCCGCGCGCCGCGTTTCCGGAGCTCAGCGACGTGGTCCCCTCGGGCTTGATGACCAACGCGCCGCTCGAGCGCTGGCTGCGGCGTGGCCTCGCCAAGATCGGCGTCTCCAACGAGTTCGCCGCCTTCGCCGCCGAGCGGCGCAACCAGCTCTACCTCGCCGCGTGCGAGCTCGACACGGCCGAGCGGGTGATCTTTGGCGCTGGCGAGCACACGGGCGTGAGCATCTCCGAGGCGGTCCAGGCTTCGACCGCGCTGCCGATCTTCTACCAGCCTGCGCGCCTCGGCGGCGTCGACTACATCGACGGCGCCGTCCGCAACACCGCCAACATCGACGTTGCGATCGACAAGGGCGCCGACCTGGTCATCTGCTACAACCCCTTCCGCCCGATCTGGAACGATCCCCTGCCGAGCCTGCCGCATGGCCGCCGGATCACCGATCAGGGCCTCAAGGGCGTGCTCAACCAGGTGTTTCGCACCCTCTTGCAGTCGCGCCTGCGCCTCGGGCTCGAGCGTTATCGACACCACGCGCAGTTTCAAGGCGACATTGTCTTGCTCGAGCCCAAAGAGCACGACCTCGACTTCTTCGCCATGAACCCCCTCGCCTATTGGAAGCGCGACGCGGCCGTGCGCCACGGCTACGAGTCGGTCCGGCACACGATCGAGCACAGCTTCCACGAGCTCGACGAGTTGCTCAGCAGCCACGGGCTACGCATGAGCCAGGCCGTGGCCTCGCGGCGGGCGGCGGCCGTCGTCCGCGAGCGCGGGTGGAACGTCGCGGCCAACCAGCGTCCGCTCCGTGGCGCTCGCCAAGCTCGTGACGATCGCAAGAGCTTGCGGCAGTACTCCTGAGCGGGTTCGAGCACCGGGCCAGGGGCCGCTTGCGGTCGAGACGCGGCTTCGACGACAATCCTGCGGCCGATGGCCCGCGTGATCGCCAACCCCGGAAACCGCGACGAGCGCGTGCACGAGCTGGAGAGCGGCCGCGCGCTGATCGGCCGGGGCCGCGACTGCGACATCCGGGTGAACAACAAGAGCCTCTCGCGTCAGCACGCGCGGATCGTGGTCGAGAGCTCGGGCCGCGCGACGATCGAGGACATCGGCAGCAAGAACGGGACCTTCGTCGATGGTGACCGGGTCGAGGGCCCCCGCGAGCTCGACGACGGCCAGCACTTCAGCTGCGGCGACGTGGTGTTCGTCTACAGCATCGCCGAGTACTCGGTCCCGGCCCCGGACTCGATGATCCAGGAGATCTCGGCCGAGGCCACGCGGGTCCTGGTCAGCGATCTGCTCAGCCAGGCTCAAAACCGGCGCAGCTCTGGCCTCGGTCGGCCCAAGCTGCCCAAGAGCGCCGAGGGCCGGTTGCAGGTCTTGCTCGAGGTCGCGCGCCTGCTGTCCTCGCCCGGCGACCTCGACAAGCAGCTGGCCAAGATCCTCGACCTGGTCTTCTCGATCCTCGACATCGATCGCGTCGCGCTGATCATGATCGACGAGGCCAGCGGCGAGTTCGGCGATCCGATCGTCGAGTCGCGGCGCGAGGCGACCCTCGGTGACGTGCCCGGGACCTACAGCCGGAACATTCTCAACTATGTCCGCGAGCGCAGCGTCGCCGCGCTGTTCTCCGACGCCGCCGTCGACCCCCGGCTCGCGGGCGCGCAGTCGGTCCACCTGGCCTCGGTCCGCTCGTCGATATGCGCGCCGCTCAAGCCCCACGACGAGATCATCGGCGTGCTCTATGTCGACAACCTGACGCTGCCCGCCGCGTTCACGAGCGAGGATCTCGAGCTGCTGTCTGCGTTCGCGGCCCAGGCCGCCATCGCGATCGAGAACTCGCGCCTCTACCAGCGCCTGCAAGACGAGGCGATCCAGCGCAGCAACCTCCTGCGCTTCTTCCCGCCCACGGCCATCGCCCAGCTGATGGAGCACCCCAAGCTCACGGTCGACGCGATCGACACCGAGGTCACCGCGCTGTTTTGCGACATCAGCGGGTTCACGGAGATGTCGGCGCAGATGGCCCCGACCGACGTCGTCGGGGTCTTGAACCGCTACTTCCCGGTGATCACCGAGATCGTGTTCGAGCACGAGGGCACCCTCGAGAAGTACATCGGCGACGCCCTGCTCGCGGTCTGGGGCGCGCCCTTTCGCCGGGTCGACGACGCCAAGCGGGCGGTTTTGGCGGCGATCCAAATGCAAGAGGCGATCACGCGGCTGAACCTCGAGCTGACCAATTTTCCGCCCCTGCAGATCCACATTGGGCTCAACACCGGTCGGGTCGCGGCCGGCAACATCGGGTCCGAGCACTACCTCCAGTACGCGACGATCGGCGACGCCACCAACCTCGCCAGTCGGATCTGCGGGCTCGCGGGGGCCGAGGAGATCGCGGTGGGCGTCTCCACGCTCGAGCGCCTCGGCGGGCCGCCGCCCTGTCCGGTCGACGGGCCCCACTTTCACAAGGTCAAGGGGCGCGAGGACCCGGTCGCCATCTACAAACTGCGCTGGCAGGAGTAGATTGAACGCTGGATGTACATAGTTTTGTGGGGGCTGCCACGCACCGCCGCAAATGGCCGGTCGCGCCCTCGGTCGGCTGGCGGTTGGCGCGCGGTGCGCGGTTTGACAGATGCCGAGCCAATAGCTGATAGTAGCTTCAGGTGTTGCCAACTCACTAGCCCCAAATCAAGCGCTGAAATGAAAAAACTGAACGATTTAGGGCTCGTACTCGCCGAGACGCGAGCGTTTGGGGTGAGCGGAGGGGCCTTTTCGAAAGGTCCCTTGAAGACTAGCAGCCCGAGGCGACACGATGCATTGCTTGGCCTTTTCGCCGAGGGCTTTGTCGCCAAAACTCGCAGTACGCCCGGTACAGCGGCGTTTTGGCTTCGCGCCCTCGGCGAACATTCCGGCGCGAGGCGACACGAGGCATTGCACCACGGGCTGCTAGAGGGGCAGCATGAGCCACGCTCGGCCAGATATGGGGCCGCGGGAATCGAGGGGCTCGCTCATACGTGCGATGACCATGCGACAACGACGGAAAGGCGTGGAGCTGGTGCTTGGCATGGGGTTGCTGCTCGGGCCGCTGGTGTTCGCGTTGACCGTGCCGCGCGGGAGCGAGGTGCCGGCGAGCTGCGAGGCCGAGCCGCCGACCCAGGCCGAGCTGACCGCCGTGGACGTCTGCGTGCACGAGCCGGAAGCCGATCCGGCGCCCGGGCCCGAGCCCGAGGCCGAACCCGAGCCCGAGGCCGAGCCCGAGCCCTCCATCAGTGTGGCGTCTCCCTTCTTTTTCGTGACCGCGAACGGTCTGGTCCTCAGCACCGAGGCCGCGCCTGAGTGGGGCACAGGCAAGTTCTACGAGCCCCCCGGCGACGCTACCTACCGGGTCGCCAAACAAGCCGCCCTGTCCGAGCTGCCCGCGGCGCTGCGGGCCCAAAGCGGGCGCAGCTTCGATCTTTACGGCCAGGACGGTAAAGTTTGCAGCGTTGACGCCGGCAAGTTCCACGTGATCAGTCAGTACGGCGGCTCGGGCCTCAACGACGTCATACCCGACAAGATCTGGGAGTACGACAACCCCGAAGACGTCCCCAAGCGAGTGTGGCGCGAGGCGCTGTGGGCCCGCGACGAGGCTCACTGGTTGGTCGCGGAGATCGAGCCTGACCCCAGCTGCAAGGGCGCGCTGTGGGCCCGTGATGCACAGCTGCCTCCCCCCGTGGTCCTCCGGCCGACACAGCGCGAGACCAGCGAAGGCAAGGCCCAGATGGCCGCGTTCGAGCGCTCCGAGATCCTGGCACAGACCCGGAGGGAGTATGAGAGTTGGTACGACGAGCTCTCGTCGGAGGAGCGTGAGCACGAGCAGACCTGGGAGGCCATCACCGCCGAATACCCGGCGAAGGTGATCTCGTGGATCGACGCCGACAAGCAAGTGCGCCTCGTCGAGCTCGATTTCGGCACCGACGGTGGGGAATGCGGCGAGCGCTACCCTACGGGCATCTCCAATTTCGATCGCGTGGTCGGCGACAAGCTTGAAGAGGTCATGCAATCCGTCAACCCCGAGGCGATCTTCGACGCCGACCTCGACGGGAACTTCGAGTATCTGTACGTGACGCATTCTGACTGGGATTCGATGACGCTGAGCAGCGAGGAAAAGGCGCTCGATCTCGACTTGGAGATTGAGCGTGACACCGAGTGTTCCTGCTAGAGCACCTCCTTGTCGGGGGGGGCGCCCCTGAGGTCCGATACCTTCGTCGCCAAAAGCTCGTAGTATGCCGGATACAGCTTCGTTTTGGCTTCGTGGCTTCGGGCGCCAGAGACGCGCTCTGGGCTGCGCGGGGTCTTTCAGCAGCCTGCTAGAGTTCCTGGGTGCAACGCGCTGCGATCTTTTTCAACTCTATCATTATCTTGTCGATCTTCTCGGTAGGCACCTCCGGGAGCTTCTTCTTCGCCGCGTCCTCGATGTCTTTGAAGAACTGCTTCTGTTCGTCCTCAGTGTGTGGTTTGAGCGGCTCCTTCATGACCTCCTTGTCGACGACATCCTTGAAAAACTTCAACTCGAGAGAGGTCAGGTGCATATCCTCGTTCTCTGTGTTGTTCACATCCAGGCCTTGGTTGATGCACTGGATGATTTCCTTCCTCAATGCGCTTTCGTCTGCCAAAGCGGCGAACGAACTTCCGAAGACAAACGCTGCGACTGTCAGCGCGAGGAAGGAATGACGGTGTTTCGAGGACCAAGTACGGGAATCGAGCATGATTATCGACCATGCCATGAGTTTTGCCCCGGAAGAAGAGATTTTGACGGCGCTCGCTCACATGAAATTGATGCGGTGTCGAGTTACTTGTACGTGTCTCGCTCACATCTGCCCATTTTGGATCCACTAGACCTACAGGGGAGCCTTTTCTAGACTCTTGTGGTCGTCAGCGACTCTGAGCTACGCCATCGTTTGGGTGGCCCCCTAAACGGGGCTCAAACCCAAAATGCCGCTGTGCCGGGCGTACTGCAAGTTTTGGCGACAAAGCCCTCGGCGAAAAGGCCAAGCGAGGCGGCGCGAGGCATTGCACCACGGGCTGCTAGGCCTGAATCAAGCGCTGCGCCCTCGACTCAGGCCTTCTAATCTTCAAGGGGCCTTTGGAACAGGGCCCTCGCTGCGGCGGCGAAGCCCCCTCCGCTCACCCCAAACGCTCGCCTTGCGGCTCGTACTAGCCCTAAATCATTCAGCTTTTTAAATTCAGCGCTTGATCTAGCAGCCCGAGATCGATCGATAATGGCCTTGTGATGAACTGTGACCTTCGACCTCTCGGTGCCGCTGTCTTGTTCGCTTTGTCCGTGAGCCTCGCCTGCGCCGACGACCAGTCGAGCGCGGACGATGCTTTCAGCTTTACGACGGATCCGAACACCGAAAGCGACGAGACCGGCGATGGAGATGGCGACGGTGACGGTGACGGTGACGGCGACGGCGACGGCGACCCCGGCGATGGCGATGGCGACGGCGATGGCGATGGCGATGGCGACGGCGACCCCGGCCCCTACTGCGGCGACGGCAAGCTCGACCCCGGCGAGGAGTGTGACGTCGGCAACGAGACCATGTTCTGCGACAGCGATTGCACCTTCTCGGTCTGCGGCGACGGCTACCACAACATGTTGTCCGAGGAGTGTGCGACGACGGCAACACCGACGACACCGACGGCTGCATCGGGCCGTGTGTGATCAACGTGTGTGGCGACGGGGTCCTGTGGGAGGGCGTCGAGACCTGCGACGACGCCAACATGGACGACACCGACGGTTGCACCAACGCCTGCACCATTGCGACATGCGGCGACGGAGCGGTCCACGCCGAGAACGAGGAGTGCGACGACGGCAACATGATCGACACCGACGCCTGCACGGCGGCGTGCACGAACGCGTTTTGCGGCGACGGGGTCGTGTGGGAGGGCATGGAGACCTGCGACGACAACAACGACGACGACTTCGACATGTGCCCGGGCAGCTGCGAGCCGGCCTACTGCGGCGATGGCTTCACCCAGGCCGGCGTCGAGGACTGCGACGACGGCAACGACATCGACGACGACGGCTGCGCGAACGACTGCACCTGCATCGGCGGCGACGGCGGGCCGGGCATGCAGACCTTCAACTTCAGCGGCCAGGTCGAGGAGTTCATCGTGCCCAACTGCGTCATGAGCCTCACGATCTAGCAGCCCGTGGTGCAATGCATCGTGTCGCCTCGCGCCGGAATTTTCGCCGAGGGCGCGAAGCCAAAATGCCGCTGTATCGGGCGTACTGCAAGTTTTGGCGACAAAGCCCTCGGCGAAGAGGCCAAGCGAGGCGGCGCGAGGCATTGCACCCCGGGCTGCTAGGCCTGGGGCGCCCAAGGTGGCGACAACCCCGACCTCGTCGGAGAAGGTGGCCTCGGCGCGCGGATGAAGGGCACCTTCAACGTCGTGGGCGGCCAGGTGCTTCAGGTCGTCGTCGGCGAGATGGGCTCGGAGCCGGTCCAGGGCAACGAGGCCAACGGCGCCGGAGGTGGCGGCGGTGGGACCTTCGTGTGGACCGAGGGGCAGCTGCAGCCGATGATCGTCGCGGGCGGCGGCGGTGGCTCGTCGCTGCAGAATAACGGCCTGCCCCACTACCAGGGCAAGCCCGGCGTCACGACCGAGGACGCCACGGGCAGCCGCAGCGACGACGAGTACAACGACTCACCGGGCGGGCAAAACGGCGAGGACGGGCAGTCGGTGTCGGGCTCGGGCGGGCGCGGGTGGAGCTCGGTGCTCGACGATCCGAGCGGGGTGCCTGCGTGCCAGAACTACGGCGGCGACGGAGGCTTTGGGGGTGGTGGCGGTGGTGGCTGCATGCCCAACCTCTGCAACCATCTGCACACCGCGGGCGGCGGCGGCGGCTACTCGGGCGGTGGCGCGGGCGGGACCTGCTACTACCACGGCGGTGGTGGCGGGGGCTCGTACAACACCGGGAGCAGCCAGGACAACGCGGCGGGGGTGAAGTCCGGTAACGGCCAGGTCGAGTTCACCTGGTGAGCTCGGCTGGCGTTACAAGTCCGCTTCGGGGACCTCGGACTCGTTGATGAGCCGCTCCGCTCCGAAGCGCTGGGCGCCAGCTCGGCGCGGTCAGGAGCCTTGGAGCTCTGCGATCAGCCTCGTGGGTTGGAACCTTGCACATGGCAACAATGTTGTCGGGACTTCGCGCCATTGCCCATGATGCTCCTGGTGGTATGGAATTGGGATGCGGACCGGAGTCGGCGACGCCGTACAGGCGCGCGATCACGTTGGCGCCGGCGTCGCGGCCGGTCGGCTCGCGGGTAGGTGCTGTTCGGACCTGGTCATCGGCGAGCCCGGACAGGACACCGCGACGGGCTGCGAGGGCGTCGCCGACTCGGTGAACCCAAACGATCGTTTTTTTGCGCGCCTGGCGGTGATCTCGGGGCCTGAGGGAGGCCACAGCGTGACCCGGCTGCTTGGGGCAATCGCTATGTCGGCGCTGGCGTTCGGCTCGGGCTGCGGCGGCGATGAAGTCGAGGCTCCGGCACACATCGTCGATCTGGTCCCGGACGGGCGCTCGAGTTGCGTGATCGACTCGCGTGGTCGCTTGCGCTGCTGGGGGGCTGGGGGCAACGACATCCTCGCGGGCGGGACCGAGGATGACATCTACATCTGGCGGGTCGACGAC
>NZ_PVNK01000310.1 GCF_002994615.1 Enhygromyxa salina
AATGTTCGCCGAGGGCGCGAAGCCAAAACGCCGCTGTACCGGGCGTACTGCAAGTTTTGGCGACAAAGCCCTCGGCGAAAAGGCCAAGCGAGGCGGCGCGAGGCATTGCACCCCGGGCTGCTAGCAGCCTGCCAGCGCGGCGACGCAACGACCCTAGCCACCGGTCGGCAACCCGATAAGCCAGTGAATTCGACCGTTTGGGCGGGCAAATGTTTTTTGCCGCGCTCGGAACCTCGTGGGGAGGGTGATGTCTTGGGCCGTGAACACAGCGATGGCCCCGGGCCTCGACACCGCCGCGCCGCTGCTTTGCGCTGCCGAGTTGAAGCCCCTCTGCGACCGGGCCCGCGATGACTTTCGTGCAACTTCCGCTCGGCAATGCGCCGAGCCCGACGGTGGAGAACATCATGGCCAGCAAGACGATCAGCTTTCGCATCTTCCTCAACGATCAACTCGTCGACACTCGCAGCTTCGCGCAAGAGGTGATCAAGCTCGGCCGCCTGTCGAGCAGCCACCTCCGGCTCGAAGACGCAACGATCGGCCGCATGCACGCCGTCATCGAGGTCGGGATCGACGGCGAGGCCCGCCTCATCGACCTCGGCAGCAGCTCCGGGACCCGCGTCAACGGCGAGCTGATCGACCGCAACCACGCCCTGGCCCACGGCGACAAGCTCGAGCTCGGGCCCTACCGCCTCGAGCTGAGCATCGCCGACGCGCTCCCGGCCGTCGCCAGCGCCCCGGTCGCCAGCGCGCCCCTTGCCCCTGCCCCGGTCGCCAGCGCCCCCGCCCAGGCCAAGCTCGCCATCGATCTGTCGAAGGTCGAAGACAGCAGCGAAGAGGTCGCCGAGGTCATCACCACCTACGGTCGCTCGATCCTCGACGTCGCCCACGTCGGCCAGGCTCGCAACCGGACTCGCAGCGCCCTGCCGCTGATGGCCTTCGGTGGCGTGATGATGGCCAGCGGCCTCGGCCTGTTCGGCTACGAGGTCTCGCAGCCCTGGGACGAATACAACGCCCAGGTCGCCGAGGCCCACCAGCACCACCGCGAGGCGCCCCCGGCCCCGGGCCTCGGGACCGGCTCCTTCGGCATGCTGCTCGCGCTGCTCGGGCTCGTGCCCTTCCTCGGCGGGAGCCTGCGTCGGCGCGACACTGGGCTCGAGGCCTACACGATCGGCGAGGGCACCGAGGCCAACTTCAAGGTCAGCGGCGACGCGCTGCCGAACCCCGCGGCGACGCCCCTGGTCGCGCGCATGGCCGGCGGCTACTCCCTGGCCTTCACCCCCGCGATGACCGGCAGCGTCGAGCTCGGCGAGCAGCACATCTCGCTCGCCGATCTGGTCGCCTCGGGTCGGGCCACGAGCCACGGCGGCGCCTACCACTACGCGCTGCCGAGCGGCGCCAAGGCCAAGGTCGACCACGGCGAGGTCCGCTTCAGCGTCAACCTGGTCAAGCGCGGGGCCGTGGTCGCCGGGCGCGGCGAGATCGACTGGCCGTTTTGGGGCTACTTCGGCGGGACCGCGACGATCGCCACCGCCTTTTACATGCTGATGCGCTCGATGCCCGACGACGCCCTGGCCATGGAGCTCGCCGACGACGAGGCCGCGACTCGCTTCGCCTCGTACTTCCACCAGGCCGACGAGCAAGACATGGCCGAGCCGGTCGAGACCGAGTCGGAGGAGTCGGACGAGAAGGCCCAAAGCGGCGAGACCGGCAAGCGCGCCTCGGGCCCCGAGGGCAAGATGGGCGACCCCAAGCAAAAGAGCAGCTCGGGTGCCTACGCGATGAAGGGGCCCAAGAGCGCGGTGCCTCGCTTGGCCCGCGACTTCAGCCCGACCGCCTCGGCGCAAGAAGCCGGGATCCTCGGCATCCTCGCCGCGCAGGACCGGCACTTCCTCGCGTCCGTCGACGGCGGCGCGTTCGCGGTCGGCAACGACGACGCCGACATCTGGGGCAACCTGGTCGGGACCGAGCACGCCGCGGCCTACGGCACCGGCGGCCTCGGGCTGGTCGGCAGCGGCAAGGGTGGTGGCGGGACCGCGGGCGGGCTGATCGGCATGGGCAACCATGGCCTGCTCGGCCACGGCAACGGCAGCGGCGGGCTCTACCACGGCAACGAGGGCGGGACCGGCAACACGACCGGCTTCGGTGAGCGCAAGAAGAAGGTCCCGGCGCCGCGGGTCGGCAAGGGCAAGGTCACGGGCGACATCGACAAGGACATGATCCGCCGGATCGTCCGCGCCCACCTCAACGAGGTCCGCAGCTGCTACAACGCCGGGCTGACCCGCAACCCCAGCCTCGAGGGCCGCGTGACGATTCAGTTCTCGATCGTCGGCACCGGCAAGGTCTCGAGCTCGGTCGTGCAGGAGAACACCTCCAAGGACAGCTCGGTCGCCAACTGCATCGCCAAGGCCGTCAAGCGCTGGAAGTTCCCGCGCGTCGGCAAGGGCGGCACCGCCCTGGTCAGCTACCCCTTCATGCTTCAGGCGCGCTGAGCCTGACCGCCACCCCCACGACGAAGGCCGAGCTCGCTCGGCCTTCGTTTGTCGTTGTTCGCCCTCGATCGGTGGCCGATACTCGCCAGGTGTCCGAGCCCCGCCCACGCAACTTCGAGCTCGAGGCCAACACCGAGGACATCGACGGCCTCCGGGTCTACGCCGACTGGCTCCAGAGCGTCGGCGATCCGCGCGGCGAGCTGGTCAGCCTGGAAGTCCATCGCCGCGAGGGGTTCCGCAGCCAGCGCAAAGCGCTGGAGGAGGAGATCCAGGCCCGCACGCAGCCCTACGTCGACAGCTGGCACGCGTGGGCCCAGGCCCGCGACTTGATCGACGTCCACCCCAAATTCAAGCGGGGCTTCGTCCACGCGATCGAGGGCCCGCTGCCGCAGCTGCGGGGCGTGCTCGACGAGCTCTTCGAGCGTGATCCGATCCAGCGCCTGACCCTGCGGGAGGTGGACGATGACGACCTCCAGCGCGTATGCGCGACGTCGCCGACATGGTTTGCGCGGCTGCACTACCTGCACATCACGGGCCGCGTCGGGCCGCTCGGCGCGGCCGCGCTGGCGGAGGTCTCGCTCGCGCAGGTCGAGCGCCTCAACCTCCTCGGCAACCGGATCGAGGCCGAGGCCTGCGCCCAGCTGGCGAACCTGGACGCCCCGGCCCTTCGTGCCCTGACGCTGACCGCCAACCAGATCGACGCGGCCGGGCTCGCCAGCTTGCTCGACTGCCCGACCCGCGGCAGCTGGCGAGAGCTCTACCTGGCTCAGAACCCGCTCACGGCCGCGGGCCTGGCCCAGCTCGCGCAGGCCAGCGGACTCGAGCAACTCGAGGCCCTCTACCTGTGCGACGTCGAGGCCCAATTCGCCGACTTCGCGGTCGTGCTCGACTCGCCGCGCCTCGCGGGCCTCGAGACGCTGGAGATATCGATGGCAGGCGCCTCGGGGCCGCTCCACGATCGCATGCGCGCGCGGTGGGGTCGCGGCCTGGTCCTACGCTGACTGCAGCAGCGCGTCGACCTCGGCGACCCAGCGGGCTCCGAGCTCCGGCTGGACCATCTCGACGTAGGCCGCGAAGCCGCGCAGGTAGTCGGCGAAGTCGTCGCGGCCGCGGGCCTCGCTGGCGAGACCGCGCCGCGCGACATTGTGCAGGATCGCCCGGAAGCGTCGCCGCGCGTCACGGGGCACCGTCGGGTGATCGTTGACGACGATGCCCGTGACCAGCTGGCGTCGGTGGGGCCGCAGGACCTGGCGCTTGCCCGGGTGCTCGGCGAAGCCCTCTTGCTGCAGGATCTGATCGATCCACCACAGCACGCGCCCGACCTCGAGGCCTTGCGCGCGCCCGGGGTCATGGATCGAGAAGCTGAGATCGTCGGCGTAGCGGGTGTAGCGAGCGCCGATCTTGGCCGCGAAGCCGCTGAGGCGGGCGTCGAGCCGGCGGCAGACCAAATTGGCGAGGGCCGGAGAGGTCGGCGCGCCCTGGGGCAGCAAGCCGGGCCACGCGACCCGGCGCTCGCCCTCGGGATCGATCACTGGCCGCCGCGTGCATAGTGCCGCGAGCGCCCACGCGACCTCCTCACCATAGCCGAGCGAGAAGAACAGCCCGCGCACGCGCCAGTAGTGGATCGAGGGGAAGAACTCGCGGATGTCGGTCTTGATCAGCAAGCCAGCGCCGACGTGAGGCGCGGCGTTGGTCAGCGTCGAGCGCCCGACGACGAAGCCGTGGGCGGCGTCATGGACCGGAACCTTGGCCAGGAGCTCGGCGTAGATCTTGCGTTGGATCGCCCGCAGCGGCGCGCGCGGGGCCGAGATCGTCCGCTGACCGCCGCGGGCCTTGGCGATCTCGAAGTCGACGTAGGGCGAGCCGGTCTCGCTGCCCGGACGCATGAAGCGACGCAGCTCCCCGGCGCCCTCGTAGCCGAGCCAGACCGCGAGGGCGTCGACGTCGGCCAGCGCGGGCAGCCCGGCGCGGACCGGCGCGGGCGCGAGCTTCGGACGGCCACGGTTGCGGCCGGTGCCGAATTGCCAACCGCTTG
This sequence comes from Enhygromyxa salina, assembly GCF_002994615.1. Taxonomy (GTDB): domain Bacteria; phylum Myxococcota_A; class Polyangia; order Nannocystales; family Nannocystaceae; genus Plesiocystis; species Plesiocystis salina_A. Next base: position 4,525 of record NZ_PVNK01000310.1, read on the forward strand.
GGTTCCAGCCCCCCGGCCAGCTGCTTCGTCGGGGCTCGCGCATCGTCGTGTTGCGCAGCGCGACGTCGTCGAGCCCGAGCTCCGCGACCGCCCGCCGAGCCGCGCCGCGGACCGAGAGCGTGGCGTCCTTGACCAGGTGGCGCAGGACCTTGGCCGCCGCAGGCTTCGAGAAGGTCTGGCGGACGGCGGCGATCGCCTCGACGCGCACGCGCGGATCGGGGCTCGCCAACCACGCGCGGATCACCGGCTCGAGCCGCTTGGCGACGTAGTGGCGGGCGACCTCGTACTCGGCGAGGTCATCGTGAGCGCGGAGCCGCTCGACGATGCGCTCGAGCTTGGCCTCTGGATCGTCGAGGAGCCCGCGCAGCTCGAGGATGAGGTTGGGGAGGAGCATGAGGGGCCAACGCGAAAGGGACCCGGACCGCGGGACCTACTTGCTCGGCACGACGTGGCACGGGGAAGAAGAAGCCGCAGAGCGTTCCCCGTGACACGTGTCATTCAGTGGTAGTCGGGCGCAGCCGCGACGTTGCATCGCGGACAGTTGGCTAGCTCGTCGCGGTCCGGGTTCGTAGAGGATCACACGAAAGGATGGGTCACGACCAGGCGCTCTCTTCAGCGCCGCGCGGCCGGGTCGGGTTCGGTGCACGCGGCCTCGCGGGGCTCGGACGCGCGCTCGAACAGCTCGAGGATCGCCTCGCGCAGCGGCGCCGTGCCGCCGCGGCGCAAGAGCCGATCGAAGCGCTTGTTGTCGGCGTAGATCTCCCGGCCATGGGCCCGCAGGACGTCCTGGCGGTCACCGTCGATCCTCGGCGTGGCGAGGACGGCGAGGTTCTCGAGCAGCTCCGCGGGCCGCTGCGGGGCGCTGACGCAGGCGCTGACGGCCGGCTGTGACAGCGAGTAGCGGTAGCAGTCGGGCGCGGGGGGACCGTGCTCGAACACCGCGGACGGCCGCAGCATCCTGCCGTAGCACAGGGCCGAGAAGCTCAGGACCCCGACCCCCGCGGCGGCGGCCGCGGGCAGCAGCTCGCGCTCCGGACCGGTATGGGCGGCGCTGTGGCGGGTCATGATCACCGGCCAGTCGCCGGTCTCGACGGCCGCGCAGGCGATCGCCCGATCGTGGGTCGAGAACCCGTAGCTGCGGATCCAGCCCCGGGCCTGGAACTCGCGCAGGGTCTCGAGCACCGCCGGGTCGAGGCGCGCGGGCGAGCGGACCCAAAACAGCAAGAAGATGTCGAGCTGATCACGCTGGAGGCGACGGCGCGCGCGCTCGAGATCCTGGGCCAGAGCGCGGCGATCGGCGTGGAAGCTGCCGGTGATGACCTGCAGGTCTCGGCGCGCGGGCTCGCGCAGGAAGCGGGTCGCGTTGGCGTAGCGGGGCTCCCAGAACATCGTGTCGACGCCGTGCTCGACCGCGAGCGCGAGCGTCGACGGCGTCGGAGAGAAGGCGCCCGAGATGACCAGCGGGGCCAGCTCGATCCCGGTCCGCCCGAGGGGCCGCCGCTCGATCTTCGCTCGGAGTTCGGTGCTCTTCGCTTCGGCGCGCCGACGCTGTCCGGGCTCGAGCTCGAGCGCGGGAGGGCGCGCGGCGGCGGGTGGCTCGGCGCCGAACAGCAGCGCGAGCGCGCGGAGGTGGGTCACGACTCGAGGGTCGCGCTCGGTCGCGCTCGCGCGTTCGAGACGCGCGCGACTTCCAGGTTCATCGCCCGGCGCGAAGGTGGCCGTGAGCCGCGACCAGGCGGCGACGCGCAGCTCGGCGGCCTCGGCGGTTGCGAGCAGCTGCTCGAGCCGCGCGCCGAGCTCGGGGATCGCGTCGAGCACCGCCGCGGCGCTGATGCGGACCATCGCGGCGGCGTCACGGGTTGCGAGCAACAACAGCGCGAGCCCGTCGTCGTCACAGCCGCTCGGGTCGACCAGCTCGGCTCCGCGCGCCCGCAACCACGGATCGGGGTCGACGTGGAGTCGGTCGCGGAGCGCGAGGAGCTCGGAGCGCTCGATGGCGTCGCCACCCCGACGAAGCTCCCGCACGAGCTCGCGCGCGGCGACCCGGCGGACCCCAGGATCGCGCTCTCGATCACCGAGCAAGAGCGCGGCTGCGGCCTCGGCCCGACCGACCAGCGCCGCGCTGCGGACCCAGGGGTCGGCGTCTGCGAGAGCGTGCTCGTGCGCGGCTTCAGGGAGCTGTGACGAGACCCGCAACGCGACAGCTCGGACCCGAGGATCGCGGTCATCGAGGCCGAGCTGTGAAAAGTTGGCCTCTGCGAGCAGGCGCGCACGCACGACCGGTCCAAAGCTCGCGTACCCGGATCGCTCGAGCTCGAGGGGCTCACCGAGCTCGATCAGCCCGATCGCAGCCGCATCGCGCACGCGCCGGATCGGATCCCGCAGCGCGTGCGCGACCGCTGCGCGCAGCTCGGGCTCGTGGCCGCGCTCTCGCGCGAGCAGGCGCCCGAGCGCAGCGACGACCGCGACCCGGACCTCGGCGCTCGGATGCTCGGCGTGCGCGAGCAGCCGAGGGTGCAGGTCCTCGGCCGCGTAGGTGGCGATCCACCCGGCCGCCCACGCCAGCCCCCCGGGCCGCGCGTCCTCGAGCGCGCGCTCGACCAGCCCGCGCGCCCGATCGCCGAGGCGCTCGAGCAAGCCCCGGACGGCGGCGGGGGCGTTGGGCACCCGGGTGTCCTCGAGCCACGCGAGCGCGGGCCCGAGGCAGCTCGGATCTTCGATCTTGGCGAGGCGACGGGTGGCCTCGTCACGCAGAGGTACATGCGACTCGGCGAGCAGCGCGACGAGCTTGTCGGGCGCCACGTCGCTGGCCGCCTGCAGCCGCGCCGTGACCACCGCCGGGTCGGCGTCGCTGAGCTCGAGCCCGGCGCCCGGATCCCGAATCAACCCGAGCACCGCGGGGACCTCGTCCTCGCCCTCGGGCCAGCCGCTGGCGAGGTAGGCCAGGGCCGCGCGGGCGGCTTCTTGCAGCCCCGCGCCCGCCCGCAGGACCTCGCGCCGCAACCGGGCCCGCTCGGCCTCGTCCTGCGTAGCCCGGGTCACGATCAACGCCAGCGCCTGGATCACCCCGTGGCGCACGCGCCAGAAGGGATCCTCGAGCCCGGGGATCAGCGCGGAGATCGCCGCCGCTTGGGCGACGGCCGCGAGCGCGCGGGCGGCCGCTCGGCGCACGCGCCAGCTCGGATCCCGGGTCAGCATCTCGGCCAGGCGGGCCTCGATCTCGGCCTCACGCTCGACGTGGCGAGCCACGGCCCGACAGCTGAGCGCCCGCACGCTCGACAGCGGATCGTGGACGGCGTCGAGCAGCCAGCTCGTGGCCTCGGCCCGCGTCGGCGGTCCCGCGTCGAAGATCGAGCGCGCGGCCCGGGCGAGGCGCTCGGCGGCGGCGGCTCGCACGGGGCCGTGGCTGTCGTCGAGGAGTCGCTCGCGCAGCGCGTACAACCCGACAGCGTCGAGCTCGACGAGATCGACGGCGTGGCGGCGCACGGCCGGGTCCGGATCGAGGAGCTCGACGAGCGCGCGCCTGCGGCCGAACTCGCGCCGAGCTTCAGGCGAGCGGGGCGAGCGGGGCGAGCGGGGCGAGCGGCCGGCGGGCATGGTCATACTCAGCTCGATTCGGACTCAGGCGCGCCGGACGAGGCGGCGTGACAGTTGTGCCGCGACCGCGCGCAGGAGCCCCGGATCGTCCGCGATCTCGTCCGGCGCCCAGTAGTAGAGCACCCGCCCACGCGCGACCACGAAGCCCCGCGTGAAGCTCATCTGCTCGGCCTCGGCGTGGACGAGCTCCGGTCGCAGACAGCGAGCGCACAGGCACGGCAGCGTCGGACCGTCGTGGGCGGTGAGGTTGATCAGCCCGTCGCGGAGGATCTCGACGGCCTCGCGATGGCGCCCCGCCGCGGTCAACGCCGTCGCGGCCCTCGCTCGCAGCGCGTCGTCATCGGGCTGCGCGGCGAGATCTCCGAGCGCGTCTTCGATCTCCTGCGCAGGCTCCATGGACAGACCCTAGCACCCCGGGCTGCAATGCATCGTGTCGCCTCGCGCCGGAATTTTCGCCGAGGGCGCGAAGCCAAAACGCCGCTGTACCGGGCGTACTGCAAGTTTTGGCGACAAAGCCCTCGGCGAAAAGGCCAAGCGAGGCGGCGCGAGGCATTGCAGCCCGGGCTGCTAGCACCCCGGGCTGCTAGCAAAGCTCGACGGTGAGTGTCTCGGCCACTGGACCCCGCGGCCGTCGAGGGGCTAACAAGATCAACGGTGACGCCCCGTGATCGACCGCCCCCCGAGCAGCTGACGGTCGCGCGCGTCCGCGGCCTGCTCACCTGGCTGTCACACCGCGGGCGGCTGCCCGACGAGGCCCTCGCGCGCGTGCCCGAGCTGGTCCTCGGGGCCCAGATCCTGGTCCGCGAGTGGGCGAGCGACCAGTGGCTGGAGTTCCCCGACGGCGAGGGGATGTGGCGCCGCGTCGACGCTCGCTGCGGCTGCAAGACCCACGACCAGCACGGCTTTTGCGAGCACCGGGCCGCGGTCGTGGTGTTCGAGCTGTGGCGTCGGCCCGACGGCCGCGACCTCTTCGAGCGCCCCTGCTGGCAGCTCGAGCTCGGCTATCTCCTGCGCGATCACCCGAACGAGGGCCTCGAGCCCAGCGGCGCTCCCCCACCCTCGCCACGCTCGGATCGCGCCTGTCGCCTGTTGATCCACGTGTTCCCGACCGGCGGCTACGAGCGCGGCTTCGACTTCGACGTCCGCCTCGTCCGGGCCAACAAGCGCGGCGACGGCTGGCTCAAGCCGATCCGCTGCCCGAGCGCGGTCGACAAGCTCCTGGCCAAGGCCAAGCCCAGCGACGAGCTGCTCCGGGTCCACGATCTCGTCGCGCAGCTGGCCGAGCTGCGCAAGCTCGACACCTACTCGCGCCAGGCCCCGCGGCTGCGGGCCCGGATCGCCCACGAGCTCCTCGGCGCGCTCGAGCAGGCCGGGGACGAGCTCGAGCTGCGCTGGGAGCAGCTGCCAATCACCGCGTCGACGCTGGCCTGGCGCCCGACCCTGCGGGTCAGCGCGGGCGCGCCGGGCAAGCTCGAGGCGCGCTGGTCCGAGGGGGTGCTCGATCACTGGCGGCTCGAGCCCTCGATCGTGCTGACCGCGTCGGGCGTGCTGCGGCCCCTCGCCGAGGACGTCCCCGTCCACCTGCTCGACCGGATCGGGGCGGCCGCGGTCGTCCTCGACGTCGAGGACTTCGACGAGCTCGCGCGGACGATCCTCGCCCACGCGCCGGTCCCGATCGAGATCCCGGCGCCCGTCGAGGTCGGCGCGTCGGCGGTCGCCCGTCGCGTCGCGAGGCTGTACCTCGAAGAGCGCGGCGAGGTCCTCCGCGCGACCGCCAAGCTCGCCTACGAGCTCAGCGACGGGCGCTGCGTCGAATTCGGCGTCGAGGATCGGGCGGGGCTGAGCTTCGGAGACGACCTGACCCTGGTCCGCGACGCGACCTGGGAGCGGGCGCGGCGGGCAGAATTCGAGGCTCGGGTCGGGCGCGAGGCCAGCGTCGAGCTCCTCGCCGAGGGCGCGTGGACCTTCTTGGCCGAGGGCCTCGCGGCCCTGCGCGAGCGCGGGTGGGAGGTGTTCGGCGAGGCGTCCCTGACCCGCAACCGCGTGCTCACCGAGCCCCTGCGCCCACGCATGAAGCTCGGCCCGAGCACCGACTGGTTCGAGCTCGAGGTCGACTTCGAGGCCGAGGGCCCCGACGGGCACGCGCTCCCAGCCCCCCAGGTGATCGACAGCTGGCTCGCCGGTCAGCGCTTCGTTCGCTTGCCCGACGAGCGCATCGCCGCGCTGCCCAGCCGCTGGCTCGATCGTCACGGTCGGGCGCTCGCCGAGCTCGTCGAGCTCGGCAGCGACTCGGACCACGGACTCGGCGCCCACGCCCTGCCCCTCGCCGACGAGCTCCTCTCGCTCGGTGAGCTCGTCGGTGACGACCCCGAGCAAGTCGAGCGCGCGGCCCACTGGCGTGGACGGGCGCGCGCGCTCGGGGCCTTCGAGGGCGTGGCCGAGCGCGAGCCGCCGCCGGGCCTCCAGGCCGAGCTGCGCGGCTACCAGCGTCGAGGCTACGCGTGGCTGTGCTTCTTGCGCGACCACGGCCTCGGCGGCTGCCTGGCCGACGACATGGGTCTGGGCAAGACGCTCCAGGCCCTCGCGCTGCTGCTCGACACCCACGGCAAGGACGCGGGGGCCAAAGACCCGGGCCCGCCCTCGCTGATCGTCTGCCCGACCTCGGTCCTCCACGTCTGGCGCGAGCAGGCCGAGCGCTTCGTGCCCTCGCTGCGGATCCACCTCCACCACGGGCCCCGCCGCGGGACCCCCCCGGCCGAGGTCGACGTGATCGCAACCAGCTACGCGCTCCTGCGCCAGGACGCCGAGCTGTGGGCAGGCCGTCGCTTCCGCCACCTGATCCTCGACGAGGCTCAAGCGCTCAAGAACCCCGACAGCCAGGTCGCCCGCGTCGCGCGTAGCCTCGCCGTCGCCCACCCGGTCGCGCTCACGGGCACGCCGCTCGAGAACAACGTGCTCGAGCTGTGGAGCCTGTTCGAGCTGCTGATGCCGGGCTTCTTCGGATCGCGGCGGCGCTTTCGACGGCGCTGGGTCGATCCGATCCACAAGCACGAAGACGCCGCCGCGCTCGCTCGCCTCCGCCGTCGCGTGCGGCCCTTCCTCCTGCGACGGCTCAAGTCCGAGGTCGCGACCGAGCTCCCGCCCAAGCAGACCCAGATCCTCCGCTGTCGGCTCGGCAAGGAGCAGCGCCAGCTCTACGAGCGCGTGCGCCAGACCTACCGCAGCAGCGTGTTCGGGGCCGTCGATCAGCGCGGCGTCGGCGGGGCGGCCCTCCACATCCTCGAGGCCCTCACCCGCCTCCGCCAGGCCTGCTGCCACCCGGCCCTGCTGCCCTTCCCCGAGGCCCGCGAGGTCGGCGGGCGCGTGGCCAAGCTCGAGCTCCTGCGCCTGCTCCTCGACCAGGCGATCGCCGATCGTCACCGCAGCCTGGTGTTCTCGCAGTGGCCCTCGTTCCTCGATCGGGTCGCGGACACGCTGAGCGCCGCCGGGATCGCCCACCTGCGCCTCGACGGACGGACCCGCGATCGGTCGGCGGTGCTCGAGCGCTGGTCGGATCCCGCGGGCCCCCCAGTGTTCCTGATCAGCACCAAGGCCGGCGGCCTCGGCCTCGATCTGACCGAGGCCGACCACGTGTTTCACCTCGATCCGTGGTGGAACCCCGCGGCCGAGGATCAGGCGACGGATCGGGCCCATCGCATCGGTCAGAGCCGACCGGTGATGGTCTACAAGCTCGTCGCCGCCGACACCGTCGAGGACAAGATCCTCGAGCTCCAGGCCCGCAAGCGTCGGCTGTTTCGCGCGACCGTCGACACCGACCGGCTCGAAGTCGACGCCCTCGACCGCGCGGATCTCGAGGCTGTGTTCGCGGATCCGGGCGCGTCCGCGCAGCTCGACAGCGACGATGGCGACGAGCTCGACGAGCTCGAGTGGGCGGCGCAGGCCGCCCCCGAGCCCTGGGTCGCCGAGGACGCGACCGCCAATCCCCGCGCGCTGGCCGAGTTCGTCGCCTTGCCGAGCAAACCCGCGCCCGCGCCCGGGTCCGGACTCGCGGACGAGCGCGAGTCCGCGACCGAGGCCGCCGAGGTCATCGAGCTGTTCCCCGGTCGGCCCGAGCGCTGAGGGCGAAAAAACGCGACGTCGGCCACGGGCGGCGCGGAGTGTGACAACTCGGCCACGCGCGCCCGCGCGCGGCTCGGGGCGGTCTTTTGCGACCTCTGGCCTCGAGCGAAACGAGGCTCTCGGGCCCCGCCCGAGTCAGCTGACGCGAAAGGCAGTAGGATGCGACCCGGACATGCTCGACCGCGCCGCGCCCCTGCCCGCCCTCCTCACGGCCTGCCTGCTTTTGTCGCCGCTCGCGTGCAAGGACGCCCACAGCGATGGAGCGCTCGCGGCCGAGCGCGAACGCTCCGCCGAAGAGCTGGCCGCCCTGCGAGCCGATCTCGAGGCCGTCACGGCCGAGCGCGACGAGATCGCGGCCAAGCTCGAGACCGAGCTCGGATGCCGCAAGCAAGTGATCGGATCGCTGACGGCCTACGGCGCCCCCGGAGGTCCGCACGCCGACGCCACCGCCCGCGTCGTCGCGGAAGCCAAGGCCTACCTCGAGCAACGCGTGGCCGCGCGCGAGCGCGGTGAGAAGCTCGCGATCGTGCTCGACGTCGACGAGACGGCCCTCGACAACTTCGAGCAGCTGACCGGCTCGGACTTTTGCTTCGTGCGCGAGAACTGGAACCAGTGGGTCAGCGAGGGCACCCCGGGCGTCGTCCCCGGGATCGAGGAGCTCTACGACTACGCCCGCGCCAACGAGGTCGCGGTCGTGTTCATCACCGGGCGCCGTGAGCACCAGCGCGAAGACACCAAGCGCGTGCTCGAGGAGGCCGGCTTCGAAGGCTGGGAGGCGCTGATCCTGCGCAGCGAGACCGAGAACGAGCTCAGCGCGGCGGAGTACAAGAGCGCGCGCCGAGCCAAGCTCGAGGACGAGGGCTTCACGATCGTGCTGACCCTCGGTGATCAGGCCAGCGACCTCGTTGGGGGCCACGCAGAGCGGACCTTGCTGGTCCCGAACCCCTTCTATCACGTCGACTGATCCCTCAGGTCATGTCGATGCGGCCGCTGGCCACCGCCTGCTCCCACATGCCCGCGAGCGCGAGCGCGTGGTCTTGCATTCGCGCGCTCCCAACCTCGACCTCGTTGCCGCGGGGTCCATAGACTGTCACGACCCACCCGCTGCACTGGTGGACCCGGTAGAGCAGCCCCGACTGCCCCTGCCCCTCCCGCACCTTCGCCCCGGCCAGACGCGTGATCTTTCCCCAGGTGATGGGCCCGTCCGCGACGGGGGGGCGACTGACGCGAACAGCGCGTTCCGGAGTGTCGAGCTCCGCGACTCGGATGCCGGAGATGTGGATCGCGCTGGACACACCAATAGGTGTTCGGGGCCGCGTGTCACGGTCCGAAAAAAGACACCGAGGGCATGGCTTGACCACACACGAGCGCGTGGGAGACTCCTGCGCTCCAGCCCGGGTGGCGGAATGGTAGACGCCGGGGACTTAAAATCCCCTCTCTTCGGGGGTGCGGGTTCGAGTCCCGCCCCGGGCACCGCGACACACTGCACCGATGGCCAGCGACGCCGAACTCCTCGATGCCTGCTGACGCCCAGAGACGTCGAGCCATGCGCCGCTCGAGCATCACGGCCCTGATCGCCGCAATGATCGCCGCAGCGGGCTGCATCCCACGGCCCAGCGCCGGCCAGTGCGAGGCGATGGTCGATCACATCGTCGCGCTGACCCGCGAGGCCCACGACGGCCGCGCCGCCGAGATCGCCGGAGCCGTCAGCGAGGAACACCGCGTCAGCTTGCGCGAGCGCTGCATCGACGAGGGCACCGACCGCGAGGTCGCGTGCGTGCTCCGGGCGAGCTCGCTCGACGCGATCCACGAGTGCGCGCCGCGGCGCTGAGGAGTGCGCGCCGCGACGCTGAGGAGTGCGCGCCACGGCGCTGAGGAGTGCGCGCCGCGGCGCTGAGCTCAGCGAAGCCGGCCGCGCAGCTCCGTCAGCGATCGTTCGCAATCAGCGCACCGAGCAGCAGCCCGAGCGATGGGCCGATGGGCCCCCCCCCCCTGCCCACATCGACGCTCCTGAGGGCGCCATGGCCCCGCCGCCTCACTCGCAAACACCGCGGCACGGGAGCTTGGTAACCTCGCATTGTCTTGGCCGACCCACCCCACTCGCGCATACGACTCGGTCCCAAGGGCGCCCCGTCCTTGCACCAGACGGTCCCCGACAGCGACAGCACGCGGCCGCCTCTCGAGCCGCGCTCGGCCTGTCTGATCGTCATCAAGGGTGACAACGTCGGTCGCAAGTACGACCTCGACCACGAGCTGGTCGCGGGGCGCGAGAGCGCAGCCGGCCTCTACCTCGACGACGGCTTGGTCTCGCGCAGCCACGCCAAGTTCACGCCCGACACCGCCGGGATCCGGCTCTTTGACCTGTGCTCGACCAACGGGACCTTCGTCAACGACAAGCAGATCAACACCGTCTACCTCGACGACGGCGACCAGATCACGATCGGCAAGACGATCCTCAAGTTCATCAGCAGCAACAACATCGAGGCTGCCTACCACGAGCACATTTACTCGCTCACCCGCTTCGACGGGCTGACCGGGATCCACAATCGCCCGACCTTCGACAGCACCATCGTCAACCTCATCGCCAAGGTCGCCCACACCGGCGATCCGCTCGCGCTGATGTTGTTCGACATCGATCACTTCAAGCGCTGCAACGACACCTACGGCCACCGCGCGGGTGACCAGGTGCTCCGCGACGTCGCCCGCACGGTCGCCGAGAACGCCCGTGAGGGCGACTTCCTCGCGCGCTACGGCGGCGAGGAATTCGTGATCATCATCCACAAGCTCGAGCCGCCCGGTCCGACCCGCTTCGCCGATCACCTTCGCGGGCTGGTCCAGGCCCAGCGCTTCGAGTTCGAGGGCCAGCGCATCCCGATCACGATCTCGGCTGGCGTCGCCCAGTGGGAGCCCGCGATGCGCGACGCTGGCCGCCTGATCGAGCTCGCGGATCAGCGCCTGTATCGGGCCAAGCAAGCGGGCCGCAACCAGGTCATCGGGGTTTGAGCGCCCGCTCGCGGTAGCCCATCCGGGGCTCGGCCGGATCGCCGCAGCTGCCGGGCGACGCGAAGCCGAGCCCGACCTTCTCGACTTCGATCTCGATTCGCCGCGACCCCTGCGTGAAGGTCACCCGGTCGGCGCCGTCGGCGAGGGTCTCGCGCTCGGCGAAGACCAGCGCGTCGTCCTCGACCAGGCCCTCGCGGGCCCGGACGAGGCACTCGGCCGCCTGGACCGGGCGCGGGTAGCTGCAGCGCCCGCGGAGGCTGGCCAGCGAGCTCAGGCGACCGGCGCTCAGGCTGCGCGCGAGCTCGCCGAGCTCCGCGTTGTCGAAGCGGCCCCACAGCAGCCCGCTGGGCAGGGTCAGGAAGGTCGGCGCGAAGCGGTGGCCGCCGAGGTGCGAGCACTGCCAGACCCGGTCCGAGTCGCGGCCGCCGAGGGCCTCCCAGGTCGCCATCCCCCACTTGGCGCAGCAGCGGTCGCGGGTGCCGTGGGTGCACACCAGCCACAAGCTCGCGAGCTCGCGGGGATCGGCGAGGCCCGGGGCGCGAGCGAGCAGCGCGTCGGGATCGAGGCTCGGGATGTCGTCGACCGAGAGCTCGAGCTCGATCAGGCGTCGCCCGGCTCCAGCGGCTGGGGCCTCGCAGATGAACAGCTTGCGGTGTTGGCCGCGGCCCGATCCCGGGCGGCGGATCAGCTGGACCCGCGTGCCCGGCTCGGCGTTGCGGGCGAGCAGCCACTCGCGGACCGCGAGCGGTAGCTGGCTGTCGCGCGGGACCTTGGCTCCCCAGCGCGCGCAGTCCTCGACCAAAATCCAGCGCGTGACGGCGTCGTTGGCGGTGCCCGCCAGCGGCTCATCGAGCGCGAGCTCGCGGCAAAATTCGACGGTCTCGGCCATCGACGAGAGGATAGAGAACGCCGGAGCAACGACAAAGGGCAGCCCTTGGCTGCCCTTTGTCGTGTCGAGTAGGACCGATCAGCCGGTCTCGCCGTTGTCGCCGGTGTCGGTGCCGCCCTCGGCCTCCTCCTCGGCGGCACAGATCGCGTCAGGCGCGTACTGGCCGGCGCAGAAGCGACCGAAGTTGTCCCACAGCTTGCCGGTGTTGTCGTCGACGTAGGGCTCGTTGAAGGGATCGAAGGCGAACTTGCACAGGTCGCAGGCATCGCCGACGCCGTCGAAGTCCTGGTCCCACTGAGGCAAGAAGCACATCTTCTGCCACAGCTCGTCCTCGTCGGGCACGTCGAGCAGGGTCAGGCGACGATTCGCCATCTCGAAGGGGCAGTTGGGGTCGTTCTCGCCCTGGGGCGCGCACATGCCCGCCGCGTCGAGGGCCTCCTGGCAACCGGGGGCGAGCCCGACCACGCCCGGCAACTCGGCCAACTTGGCCGGCAGGAGCCGACACTTGCTTCCGTCGGGCACGTCGCCGTCGGGCAGGCCACCGGGCACCGCTTCGTCGGTGCAGTCGGTGGTGATCGGGAAGCCGTCCGGGTCACACAGACCGACGCAGCCCCAGCTCCCGTCCTCGTTCATGACGTACTCGCCGTCGCCCGGATAGGTGGTCACGCAGCACTGGCCGTTGACCGAGACATCCATGAAGGCGTAGGGCCGCGCGTCCTTGCGCACGTTGCACGCGGAGTTGGTCTCACACGCCTGGCCGACGAAGTCCCCGTCCTCGTCGTCGATCTGCATGCCCGTGTCGGTGACCTGCATCGGGTTGGCCTCGTAGGGGCAGGTATCGCAGAGGTCGCCGACCTGGTCGCCGTCGCTGTCCACGTGGTTGCAGTAGCGCACGCCGTTGTTGGCGGGCGTCACGGCACAGTTCGAGCCAGTCGCGCAGTCGGCGTCGTCGGTGCACTCGGCCCGGTCGGCGTAGTCCTGGGCGACCGGCTGGCGCGGGCACCAGTCCTCGAGGTTGTTGATGCCGTCCTGATCGAAGTCGTCGGTCATGCCGAACCCGACCGGCCCAGCGGCGTTGTCGAGGTCGTTGATGGGCATGTTGGTGTCGGGGTCGATGCAGGCGTCACCGATCATGTCGGTGTTGATGTCGGTCTGACACACGCCCGGATCGTCGTAGGGCACCGGGACACCGACGCGGTGCGGGTTGCTGTCGTTGAAGACGCCGCAGTTCGCCCGAGTGATGCAGTTGTCGCAGACGTCGCCGATGCCGTCGTTGTCGAAGTCGAACTGGAACGGGATGTTCCGGACCCACATCCGCGGGTCGCCGAGCATGGCCGCTTCGAGGTTGTACTTGTCGGCTGTCTGGCGGCAGGTGTCGCAGTCGTTGCCGATGCCGTCCTTGTCGGAGTCGGCGGTGTTGCTGTCGCTCGGGGTCAGCTGGCACAGGTCCGCGATGTCGCCGTAGCCGTCGATGTCCTGATCGTCCTGATCGGGGTTGTAGTGATCGCGGGCGTTGTCGCAGGACAGCTGGACATCGTCACCATCCTCGTCCTCCTTGCACTTGGGCGGGTCGATGGTGAAGTCGTAGAAGAAGTCCGTGTAGTTCTTACCGCCCGCGGTGATCAGCGGCATGCCGCAGACATCGTGGAAGGCGGCGTCGTAGGCCGCGAGGTCCGCCGGGTCGTTGAGGTCGAGATCCTCGAAGTGCTCCACCCCCTCGAGACCCGGGATCTTCATGCGATAGCGTCCGGTGACCGGGCGCCCGAAGGTCGGGTCGATGTTGGCGTCGGGGTCCTTGTCGTCGTAGTTGAACAGCTGAACGCCGAACTGAGTCGAGTCGATGACGACGCGGACCGAGCCCTCGAGCTGAAGGCTGACGTCGACGGTCAGACACGGGGGGTTCTCCTCCGTGATGTCGTTGGGATCGTCGACGCAGTTCGGGCCACCCGCGACGGCGTAGTCCTCGACCCAGCACTCGGGTTGGAGGCTGGTGCTGCAGTCCTCGCCGAGCAGATCCTCGCCGGTTGTCCGGCTGACCTGGATGATCTCGATCTTCTTGAGGTTCTTCGGGTCGAGGTCGTACTTGTTCGACAGGTTGAGCTGGAAGTCGTCGCAAGCGCCGATGCGCAGGTTGTCGGTCGGGAAGCCGGTCCCGGGCACGACGTGGAACTCGGGCGTCTCGAACACGTAGGTGGTCTTGTCGCTCGACAGCTCGTTGCCGACCTTGTCGCGGATCTGCTCGCCGTCGCTCGCGAACACCACGCGGTACTCCGACGCCGAGCACATGCCGCGGTCGAAGTTCTCGTAGGTCTCGAAGAAGGCGTTGTCGTGCATCCGCCACCCGTCTTGGATGTTGCGGCCTTCAATGAGGTCGGGGACGCTGTTGAGGTCGGCGCAGTCCTCGACGATCGAGCGCGGCTGGTTGCCGCGATCACCGGGGAGGTAGAGCACGCCCTTGAGCGCCGGGTCGTAGATCACGCCGCCGACCTTGGTCACGAAGCGGGTGATGTACTGGCCCTCGTTGTCGGCGTTGTCGTGGCGCTCGAGGTTGCCCCACGGCGCAGTGCACAGGTTCTCGATCTGGGCGGCGCAGGCCGGGTGCTGGCCTTCGGGGTCGCCGCAGAAGCAGTCGCGGGTCTCCTCGGGCAAGGTCCGATCACGGTCGAAGCGCGGGATCGGCACGACGTTGGCTTGGAACAGCGGGTCGCACCCGGCACCGTCCATGTCGGCGCCCAGGGCGGTCTGACAGCACTCGCTCGCCAGCAGGTTGCCGTCGGGGAACTCGCCCGTGTCGCAGCGTGCGAGGCGGTTGCCGGCCGCCCAGGTCGTGCACGTGTTGACCGGATCGGGCTCGCAGGCCTGGAACGACTCGGTTGCGACGAAGCAGGCGCCCGCGCCCCGGTCTTTGAACCGCCGGTCGACGCACCAGGATCCGCCCGTGTTCGCGCTGTCGTCGACGCAGCCCACGAACCACTCGGCCTTGCAGTGCTTGTCGGCGCAGCCTTCGGTCTCGGCGTCGCAGGTCACGCCCTCGGGGGTCGTGCCGATGCAGGCCGCGCCCGAGTCCGAGCCGAGGCGCGCGTCGCAGTCGGCGTCGCTCTGGCACGGGACACCGTCGGGCTCGATGCCCGGGGCACGGTCGTCGGGGTGGGTCTCGCGGATCTTGTCGCTCAGCGGCAGTCGGAAGGTGTCGACGCTGCCGTCCCACTCGTAGGCGTAGCGGTTGGTCTCGGTCTCGCGGTTGACGTCGGTGATGAACCCGGCGCAGTCCTCGTAGACGTTGCCGCCGGGGGTGCAGCTCAACGCGTTGGCCGGTGTCCGGCGCACGCCGTTGTCGTCGACGCCGTACTTGGCGACGTTGACCGAGAGCTCGTAGTCGCACACGGTGCAGCAGGTGTCGGGGCCCGAGTCCGGGGCGGTGCAGCTCGCGCCGCGCCAGTCGGTCTCGCCCGGGTAGGACTTGGTGATCCCGACCGCCTGGGTCTTGAGCGGCAGCATCTTGCCGTCGACCTCGTAGAACCCGTTGCAGATGTCCGGGTTGGCGTCGATCTCTTCGTGGTTGTAGTCGATGCCCTGGGCCC
The DNA here is from genome assembly GCF_002994615.1 of Enhygromyxa salina. Classification (GTDB taxonomy): domain Bacteria; phylum Myxococcota_A; class Polyangia; order Nannocystales; family Nannocystaceae; genus Plesiocystis; species Plesiocystis salina_A. Next base: position 19,714 of record NZ_PVNK01000310.1, read on the forward strand.
GCAGGTTGTCGATGCAGGTCAGGTTGACCGAGCGCAACATGATGTCGGGCACCTCGCCGGTCTGCTCGACGTAGTCGCCGTTGAAGCGGGTGATCGGGCCCTCGATCTCGGCGATCCGCGTCTTCCAGTCGTAGATCTCGAACAGCTGCGGGTTGCTCGGGTCCTTGCGGACCAGCTCGACCGAGGTCGGATCGAGCAAGTTGTTGAACACGAACTCGAGGCCCTGCCAGCTGACGAGCGGCGACAGCTTGCACCACTCCTCGGCCCCGCGCGGGGACTCTTCGGCGTCCTCGGTCTCGACGCAGGCGCCGATGTCTTCGATGAAGTACTTGCCCTTGTCCACGCCCTCGGTCAGGAGGTGGACCCGGCGGTTGGCGTAGTTGATGCCGGTGATGCTCTCGAGCACCAGGTTGTCGGGGTCACAGACGCCGCAGTCGGTGTCGGAGATGCACCCGGTGGTGCCGAGGATCCCGATGGCGCCGACAAACGCGGTGCCGACGGTGGATCCACGGCCGAACTTACTGGCGAGTTGTTCGAGTTTGGACATGCTGTTTCCTCAGATTCCCACGAGGGTGTCTGGCACGGGCCGATTTTTGTGCTTCATGATGCCGAGGACGGCGGCACCGTTACGCTTGGCGAGGTCGAGGAGCTCGACGGCGTCGCCGTAGTTGGCGTCGTCGTCGAAGTCGATGAAGACGACCTTTTTCTCGCGGCCCTGCAGACGGCTGGCGATCAGGTCGCCGAGCTCGTCGCGGGTGCTGATCGGCTGACTGTTGAGGGTCAGCGCGTTGTCCTTGGTCAAGCCGATCACGAGCGTGTCGTTTTGCTGCTTCGGCGGCTTCTTTTTCTTGGTGTCCGGAGGAACCCGCACGGAGATCTCGGGAACGTTCTTCGGGATCATCACCATGAAAATGATGAGCAGCACGAGACACACATCCACGAGTGGAGTGACGTTGATTTCGCTGCTTGGTCCGCCTCCGGACCCACCTGTGTCCATGCCCATGGGCTCTGCTTCTCCTGGGACGCAACGGGGAGGTCAGTTGACGCTTACGCCTCTCCGGGCGCGCAGAATAACGGAATTCATGGGCGCAAGCGAGGGTCACGGGGCCGAGAATCGACTTTTCGCCGCCGCTTCGAGTCACGACAGATCTCCGCCCCTCGGCGTAAAAAGCAAGAGCCGGCGCTGTCCTTTGGACAGGCGCCGGCTCCGGGCGTTCGCGGTCGAGACCGATGATGGCGAGGATGGCGAGGATCAGCCGCTGACGTCGACCACGAGGGCGACGTCCTGGATGTGGATGCCCTCGACCCACTCCATGACGACCCTCACGCGGCCGTAGTTGGTCTTGCGGTCGCCCTTGATGAACAGGATCGGGCCGTCGTACTTGCTCGCCTTGGCCTTGCCCTCGGCGACCGCGACCTCAGCCTGGAGGGCCTCCTGGAAGTCGCCGCGGCTCGTGTACGCGGTTTGGTTGATCCAGACGCCCTCGTCGTCGACCGACACGAACACCTGATCGCCCTCTTTGTGGGACTCGGCCTCGACCAGGGTCGGCAACTGAACGTCCTTGCCGCGTCCGAGCATCGGCGTGACGACCATGAAGATGATCAGCAAGACGAGGCAGACGTCGACGAGCGGCGTGACGTTGATGTTGCTCTGGGGCCCAGCGGCGTGAATGCCCTGGTCCTGCTTGTAGGGGATCCGGCGCGTTCGCCGACCCGTGTGCGCTCCCATGCCGCTCATGTGTGGCTCCCGGTCTGGCCGCAGGGACCGGCTAGTACCGGCCCTCCTTGAGCACGAAGTTGATGACCTCGCTCGCGACGTCGTTCATGTCGATGCCGAAGCCCTCGACCCGCGAGTTGTAGTAGTTGAAGGCCATCACGGCGGGGATCGCCACGAGCAGGCCGACCGCGGTTGCGATCAGCGCCTCGGAGATGCCGCCGGCGACCGAGCTGAGCCCGCCGCCGCCGTCGCCCGCGAGACCCTGGAAGGAGTTGATGATGCCGACGACGGTCCCGAGCAGACCGATGAAGGGCGCGGTCGACCCGGTGGTGGCGATCAGCGCCAGACCCTTCTTGAGGTTCGCGGTCTCGCGCTCCTTGGTCCGCTCCATCTGGCGGTTGACGGCGTCGACGAGGTCAAAGTCACCGACGTCGTCGGGGCCCTCTTCCTGCAGCGCCTCGAGACCCTGGAGGTACTCGTCCATGCCCGAGCCGACCACCTTGGCGATCGGGCTGGCGGCGTGCTGCTTGACCGCGGCGACCGACTCGTCGAGCTTGCGCTCGTTGAGGAAGTTCCGCAGCAGCATGATGTAGCTGATGCTCTGCTTCTTGGCCCTCGAGTAGACGATGAAGCGCTCGATCGCCATGATCGACGTGATGATGAACTGCAAGATCAGGACGATGAGGACCAGCTTGGCAAAGATGCCCATCTGGGCCCACATGCCGGAAAGGGTGAAGGACGGGGCCTCTTCGGCGAGAAGGAGCAGGGTTTCCATGGTCGTCTCTTTGATTGGGGGCCGGTCGCGGCCGGGTCAGGCGGCTCGGCCGCTCACTTGAACTTGACCTTGAACGTGCGTTCGGTGCAGGTCTTGATCGGCTTGTTGCCGACGATGAACGGCTTGAAGCGCCATTTTTTGATGGTGTCACGAATGATCTTGTCGACCTGCGGATCACCGGGGAACTTGGTCTTGGTCTTGACGTCGACGACCTTGCCGTTGGTGTCGACACAAAATGAGGTCTTGTTGGTGCCGTCGCGCTTGTCGAAGCGAGCGGCCTTGGTCTGCTGAAGCAGCTTCTGGTCCGGATCGGGCGAGTAGACAGCCTGCTGCATGACGGCCTGAAGCGGCTTCTTCGAGACCGAGGTCCCGGCGCCGGGCTTGGTCGAGATCGACGCACCGCCGGGCACGCCGCCGGGGACACCGCCAGGCACGCCACCGGGGACACCGCCGGGCACGCCACCGGGCACGCCGCCGGGGATGCCGGTCGGGACGCCGCTGCCCTTTTTCTTGTCGGGGATGTCCTTGGGCTTGTCGTCGGGCTGGGTCAGCTCTTCGAGGGGCTCGTCCTCTTCGGGGACCTCTTCCTCTTCCTCCTCTTCTTCCTCCATCTCGCTGCCGGCGGGCGGCGGCGGTGGAGGCGGAGGAGGAGGCGGCTCCTCGGCGGTCATTTGGACGATGAGGAACTCGATCGTCGGGGGGTTGACCCGCGCGATGCTCATCTTGCCCGCGACCCACATGAACGAGATCATCGCGATCGTGCCAACGATCGCGATCCCAGCCGCCACGGTCAGCAGCATGATCCGGGCGGGGTTGACCTTGGTCGTGTGGATGTAGTGTTCGAACGCCATCGAGGAGGTCCTTTCGCGCTCGCGCGGGGGCTCAGCGGCCCTTGCCCTTGTTGTCTGCTTCGACCGCCTCGAGTTCGAGCGCCGCGAGCTCGGCCCGCAGCTCGTCGAGGCGGGTCGCGTCGGACTTCTCTTCGTCAGCGGTCAGGGGCGCAGGGGGGCAGCAGCCCTGGAACTGCTTTTGCTGGGACAGGAGGGTGAACTCGCCGCCTTTGCCCTCGATGAAGCCCGCGAACGAGGCCATCTTGAGCTTCTTCCAGACCTCGAGCTGAGCCTCGACCTCGGCGCTGATGTCTGGCGGCGCCTCGCCCTCTGCGCCGGCTGGCTGCAAGAAGGTGTAGCGGATCGTGACGATCTTGGTCGGCTTCTCGGCCTCGCCCTCACCCTCGACCGCCGGGGGCGGTGGAGGCGGCGCGTCGGCCCCGCCCTCCCCTTCGACGACGGGCGGCGGCGGCGTGTACTCGACCTCGAGGTCGAACTCGTAGACGAGCTTGGCCTTGTCGACCTCGCGGACCGAGTCGTTGATGACGTCGCCCCACAGGTTGACCTCGCGGTCTTTCCACGAGCTGCCGTCGGTCTCGAGATCGCGGAACAGCACGCCCGGGTCGGCCTCGAGCGGGCAGTCGGGGATCTTCTCGATGTCGCAGACGGCCTTGGTCTCGCGCCAGGCCAGCATGCTGTCGCGGCGGGCAAGGATCGCCTCGATCGCGTCGATCGGCGTGTCGGGCGGATCGACGAACTCGCGCGCGAGGGACTTTTGCGTGTAGGCCATCGAGCGCCACACGTAGGGATCGCGATATTGGGGATCGAGCGCGGTCGCCTTCTCGAGGAAGCCGATGACCTCGTCGGCGACTTCGATCCGGGTCTTGGCGTCGAGGGCCGCGTTGAAGGGCAGCCCGGCGTCGGGATCCGGCATCAGCGGATAGAAGCGCCGGGTCGCCAGCGAGTACCAGGCCTTGGCGCTCTCGGGGAAGTCCTCGGTCCGCTTGACGTACCACTCCTCGGCCTTGTCGGGCATCCCGCAGATGTCCTCGAAGGTCTGGGCGATCGTCATGTAGAGATCTTCGTTTTGGGGGCAGGCCATGTGCATCTGCCGCCAGTACTCGATCAGATCGTCGCAGCGGGCGTCGGCGCCGAGCAGCGCCAGGCGGTGCTGGTTGTAGGCCTTGAGATCGGGATCGCCTTCTTCTTCGGCTTCGCCTTCGGCGGCCCCAGCGTCGGCGCCTTCGGCTCCGTCTTCGCCCGCGGGCTTGGGCTTGGCGCACTCGGGCCGATCGTCCTGGACGGCGGTCTTCTCTCGCTTCTCGTTCCACTCATCGAGCGAGGACAGGGCCAGCGTCGCGTACTCGTTGCGCGTGGCGATCTGCGACTCTTCGGTCGCGTCCTTGAGCTGCAAGACGATGCTCTCGGCGGCCATGGCCCGGTTCCAGAGGACGGTGACGCCGCCGGGCTCCTTCTCCAGCGAGGCGTTGTACTTTTCGATCGCCTGTTCCCACTGACCGTCGTTGTAGAGCTGATTGCCCTCGCGGATCAGATCACGGGCCTCGATCTTGGTACACGCGGCCAGCCCGACGGCCATGGAGATCGCGGCGAAGAGAGCGAGCTTGCGACGCATGGAGGGCGCCAGTGTACCGGTATGAAACCAGGAATCAAGATGAACCTGGGCCCACTTGCGACGGCGAGAATCGACCCGAGACCGATCGTGGCGCGGCCTGGCGAGCTTTTCACAAGCGGCCAAAACACCCTTCTCGCGCTCTTTCGACCGCTCGGGTGCACCGCACGGATGCTCATGCGAGCTGCTGTGCGCGTTCATTCGCGTCTCCCGTCGCGGATCGTGCGCCAACGATCCCGTCATTCGAAGAGTCAGAGGAGCGCGACCTGGTCGAGGCGCTCGCAGCCACACGCGAGGGCGACGAGGCGATCGAGGCCGAGGGCCGCGCCCGCGCAAGGCGGCAGCTGATCGAGCTCGCCAATGAAGGCCTCGGGCATCGGCAGCGCGGGCTGCCCGTGGACCGATCGCATGGCCGAGACGAGCTCGAAGCGAGCGCGCTGTTCGGTCGGATCTCGCAGCTCGCGGTAGCCATTGGCCAGCTCGACCCCGGCGACGTGGCTTTCGAAGCGCGCCGCCCTGCAGCTGTCGGGCTCGCGCTCGGCGAGCGCCGCGAGGCTGACCGGGAAGCCGACGACGTGAACACCGACGCCGGGCTCGAGCGCCGCGAGCCACGGATCGAGGTGAACGTCGGACCAGAGACTAAAGAGCTCGGTCCACGCCAGCAGCCGCGCGAGCTCGGGATCTTCGGGCGCTCGGGGGGGCCGCTCACCGGGGCCCAACCGGACACCCGCGGCCTCCCTTACACGACCCAGTAGCGCGCCAATGGCGTCTGCGGGCTCGCTTCCGGCCAAGGGCTGCCCGAGGCTCTCCCCCATCAGCTCGACGAGGTCGACCCGCCGCCAGCGCCGAGGCGGCTCCGGCGGCTCGACGCCACCGTGGTCCGCGATCAGGGGCGCGACCCCCTCGAACACCGCGGCCACGATCTGCTCGACGTCGCCGATCACTGGCGCGACGCCCTCCTCGACCCCTGCTTCCTCTCGCCCCTGATCGCGGTACCACTCGATCAGGTGGAACTCCTCGCTGTGGCGCGCGCCGACCTCGGCGGCCCGAAACACGTGGGCGATCTGAAACAGCGATCCGGCCCCTCGACACAGGAGGCGCTTCATCGCCAGCTCGGGGCTCGTGGCGAGGAGCTTGCCCGCGCTCGAGATCGGCTCGATCCACGGCTCGATCGCGACGGCGTCAGTCCGGATCGCGGTGCTGACCTCGCGCAGCCCGGCCCCACGCAGCTGCGCGCGGACGGCCGCCAGCGCCGCGTCCCACACGCGCACGCGCAGCGACCACGGCAGGCCGCTCTCGAGCCCCTCGTCCGTGCTCCCCCCGACCAGCTACTGGTTCACGCGCTCGACGTAGGCGCCGGTTCGCGTGTCGATCTTGAGGTTGTCGCCGACCTTGATGAACAGCGGGACCTGCAGCTCGTAGCCGGTCTGAACGGTCGCGCCCTTGGTCGCGCCGGTCGCGGTGTCGCCCTTGACGCCAGGCTCACACTCGCTGACCGACATCGTCACGTGGCTCGGCAGCGTGAGCCCGACCGGACGACCGTTGTAGGACAGGATGTCGACCCCGAGGTTGTCCATCAGGAACTTGGCGTCATCGCCGACGAGATCGGCCACGAGCTCGACCTGCTCGTAGGTCTCGCTGTCCATGAAGGTGAACGAGTCACCGGTCGAGAACAAAAACTCGTACTTGCGCGACTCGACGTCGGCCGCCGAGAGCTTCTCGCCCGAGCGCCAGGTCCGGTCCACGACCGAGCCCGTGATCATGTTCTTGATCTTGCACTTATAGAGGCCCTGCCCCTTGCCGGGCTTGACGAACTGAAAATCGGTCACCACCCAGGGCTGACCATCGATCTCCAGTTTGGCGTTCTTCTTGAGCTCGGAGACGTCCATCGGCGCTCGCTGCCTAGCTCCCCCAGCTTACAGGTGTCAAGGCGGGCCCTGCGCTGGGCCGGGAGTCCGAGCGCGAGATCTCCTGCCTCATTTTAGCGGCTCGAGATCGTATTATTCGCCAGTGACGGTCCCAAAGGGCTGGCGCAGGCGAGCAGCGTGTGGCAACCTCCCGCCAGTTCCTACAAGGGGCACCGGAAAATGCGACTGTCGACAAAAGTCCGATATGGCCTCAGAGCGCTGACCCACGTGGCGCACCGAGGCTATGCCAGCGCCCACGTGATCGCCGAACAGCAGGCAATTCCCTCGCGATATCTCGAAGAAATAATCGGCGAGCTCCGAAAAGCCGGGTTCGTCGTGGGAAAAAGGGGCCCGCGCGGCGGCTACCGCCTCGCCAAACCCGCCGACGAGATCGCGGTGTCCGATGTCATCAGCGTGCTCACCACCGTCTCCGCCAACAGCACGGACGATCCCCAGGACGAGATTACCCGCCTCGTCGAGGATTCGGTCGACCAGCGCTTCGAGTCGGCCGTGGGTGAGCTCAGTCTCGAACAGCTCATCGGCGAAGCCCGTGAGCGCTACCGGCGGCAGGCCGCCGACTACGTGATCTGACAAGGTCCGCCACGAGCCAAGCCATGGACCGACCCACTTTGGTCGACAATATCCTGGGCCTGATCGGCAACACGCCGCTCGTCCGTATCAACCGCGTCGCCCCCGATCCGAACCACGCCGCGACGGTGTGGGGCAAGTGCGAGATGATGAACCCCGGCGGGTCCGTCAAAGATCGCATCGCCCTGGCCATGATCGAGGCCGCCGAGCGCGAGGGCGTGATCCGTCCGGGCGAGAGCACCCTCGTCGAGCCGACCTCGGGCAACACCGGGATCGGCCTCGCGCTGGTCTGCGCGGTCAAGGGCTACCGCCTGATCCTGACCATGCCCGAGAGCATGAGCCTCGAGCGTCGCAACCTGCTGCGCGCCTACGGGGCCGAGATCGTGCTGACGCCCGAAGATCGGACGATGGAGGGCGCCGTCTCCCTGGCCGAGGAGCTGTGCGCCAAGCCCAACCACGTGATGCTCCAGCAGTTCCAAAACCCGGCCAACCCGGCCATCCATCGGCGCACGACCGGGCCCGAGCTGATCGCCCAGATGGACGGCGCGAGCATCGACGGCTTCGTGGCCGGCGTCGGGACCGGTGGGACCGTGACCGGGGTCGGCGCGGCCCTGCGCGAGCACAACCCCGAGGTCAAGATCATCGCGGTCGAGCCCGCCAACAGCCCGGTCCTGTCCGGGGGCGAGCCCGGGCCCCACAAGATCCAGGGCATCGGCGCCGGGTTCATCCCCGACGTCCTCGACACCAAGATCTACGACGCGGTCGCGGGCATCCCCGACGATCAGGCCTACCGCATGCGCCAGCGCCTCGCCCACGAAGAAGGCCTGCTCGTCGGCATCTCCGCGGGCGCGGCCATGGTCGCGGCGATCGATCTCGCCCGCGAGCTCGGCCCGGGCAAGAACGTGATCACCGTGCTGTGCGACACGGGCGAGCGCTACTTCAGCCTCGACGCCTACTTCACGGCCGAGGGCGATCGACGCTGACATGGACGTCCACTTCGTGGTCATCGGCGCTGGCGGGCTCGGCTGCCCTGCCCTGCTCGGGCTCCATGCAGCGGGCGCGCGGCGGGTGACGATCATCGACGACGACCGCGTCGAGCTCAGCAACCTCCCGCGGCAGGTCCTGTTCGCAACCGCGGACGTCGGCGCGGCCAAGGTCGACGCCGCGCGCTGGTCCTTGCTCGAGCGGACCGCGGTCGGGGCCGACGCGCCGACCCTCACCACCCTCCACCGACACCTGGATCCCGCACAGCTCCCCGCCTTGCTCGACGAGCTGTGCGGCGCCGAGCCCTGCGTGGTCCTCGAGTGCAGCGACTCGCCGCGCCTCAAGTTCGCCGTCCACGACGCGTGCGTGGCCAAAGGTGTGGGCGTGGTCATCGGCGGCGTGCTCGGCTGGCGGGGCCAGGCGATGGCCGTCGATCCTCGCCAGCGCGACGCCGCCTGCTACCGCTGCCTGTTCGAGGCCCCGCCCCCCCCCGAGCTCGCGCCCGCGTGCGCGACCGCCGGAGTCGTCGGCGCGGTCGCGGGCGCGCTCGGCCACGCGGTCGCGATGCTGGCCGTGGGCCTCGCCGCCCAACTCGACAGCCAGCACCCCGACAGCCAGGCGAGCCCCGAGCGAGCCCCGCCCGCCTCGCCAGCCGGGACCTGCGTGAACTTCGACCTCCTGAGCGGCAGAGTGCGCCAGATCGCCCCGGCCCCGCGGCCCGACTGTCCCACCTGTCGGCGCAACTTCGAGACCGGGCCGACGTAGGTCCACCCAACCCCTGACCGAAGACCCCTAGACAGACCAGAGAATTGAGAGCTGAGTATGGCAACCGTTCGCATCCCCACCCCGCTGCGCAAGTACACCGAGGGCAAAGACGAGGTCGCGGTCAGCGGCCAGAACATCCGTGAGCTCCTCGACAACCTCGACGGGACCTACGCCGGGATCGGCGAGCGGATCCGCGACGACAAGGGCGCGGTCCGCCGCTTCGTCAACATCTTCGTCGCCGACGAGGACATTCGCTTCCTCGACGGCCTCGAGACCCCCGTGAAGGACGCCGACGAGATCAGCATCATCCCGGCGATCGCGGGTGGACTCCGCTGAATGGGCGCGCGAGTGTCCAACGCGCCCACGCCGACGGGCGCCGAGCAGCTGGCCCTGACCGAGCTGGTCCAACCCGCGCGGGTCGATCGCGTGACCGACTTGGTCGGCGCCACGCCGCTCGTGCGCCTCCACCAGATCGAGCGTGATCACCAGCTCGACCAGCTCGACGGTGGCCCCGCCGTCGAGCTGTGGGCCAAGTGCGAGTTCGCCAACCCGGCGGGCTCGGTCAAAGATCGGCCCGCGCTCCGGATCATCCAAGACGCCCTCGCGCGGGGGGATCTGGCCGGCAAGCGGCTGATCGACAGCACCAGCGGCAACACCGGCATCGCCTACTCGATGGTCGGGGCCGCGCTCGGGGTCCCGATCACCCTGGTCATGCCCGAGAACGTCTCGGCCCCGCGCAAGCAGGTGACCTCGGCCTACGGGACCGAGCTCATCTACTCCGATCCCATGGAGGGCAGCGACGGCGCGATCGTGCTCGCCCGCGAGCTCGTGGACCGCCACCCTGATCGCTACTACTACCCCAATCAGTACGCCAACCCGAGCAACCCCCTCGCCCACTACGAGGGCACCGCGCCCGAGATCTGGCAACAGACCCGGGGCCGCGTGACCCACTTCGTGACCGGGATCGGGACCAGCGGCACGATCGTCGGCACCTCGCGCAGGCTCCACGAGCTCGGCCGCGACGCGGGCCGTGAGGTGACCTGCGTCGCAATGCAGCCCGACGACGGCATGCACGGCCTCGAGGGCCTCAAGCACCTGCCCAGCAGCCTCGTGCCCGAGATCTACGACCCCACGGTGCTCGACGACACGATCTGGATGCCGACCGAAGAGGGCTGGGACATGGCCGAGCGCGTCGCCGAGGTCGAGGGCCTGTTCGTCGGCCACTCGAGCGGGGCCAACGTCGCGGCGGCCGTTCGGGTCGCTCGCGAGCTTCGCGCCGCTCGCCAGCCCGGGGTCGTCGTCACGATCTTGTGTGATCGCGGCGATCGTTACTTCGTCCCGCTGGAGTGGGAGCGCGAATATGTCTGGTGAGTCCGCGCCCCAGCTGCCCGCGCAGATGCTCGAGGCGATCTACCGTCACGCCCGGGCCGAGTTCCCCAACGAGTGCTGCGGGTACGTGCTCGGCAGCGGGGACCAGGCCGAGCTCGTCGTCTGCGACAACCAGCAAGATCGCTACCACGCCGTCGATCCCGAGTCCTACCCGCGCACGGCGGCGACCGCCTACACCTTCGGCTTCAAGGATCTGCGCCGCTTCAACGACAGCTTCGAGTCGGGCCCGCGAGCCACGATCATCTATCACTCGCACCCCCGGGTCGGCGCCTACTTCTCGGCCGAGGACACCCGCGCGGCCCTGAGCGCGGGCTGGCCCGTCGACTACCTCGTCGTCGACTGCCAGGACGACGAGATCCGCGAGGCGCTGCTGTTTCGCAAGCACCCCACGGAGCCCAGCTTTGTCGAGATCGCCCGCTTCGAGGGCGCCAAGATCTGATAGTAAACTGCTAGGCTCGATCCGTGCTCGCCCTCGCGCTCGCCGCCGTGCTCGCCCAGGCGCCGACCCCGTCGACGCCGTCCAAGAAGGACGCCTACCTCGCCGCCAAGCAGGACGCGCATACCCGGCGGCCGGCTCGGGCGACCCAGCGCGCCGATCGACCGATCTGGGCCCGCAACCTCCGGACCCACGAGATCCGTGCGCTGACGGGCCCCTCGGGCCTCGCCGAGGGCGCCGCGGGCCAGGCCGGCCGCAGCGCCTTCTTCCGCTGCTGGTTCACTCACGGCGAGGGGCCGATCCCCGCCGCGCTCGTGGCCGTGATCGTCGCGGCCGCCGAGCACTTCGAGGTCCGCGAGGTCCAGATCATCTCGGGCTTTCGCCACCCCAAGTACAACCTGCTCCTGACCAAGAAGGGCCGCGAGGTCGCAACCAAGAGCCAGCACCCGCTCGGCAACGCGATCGACTTCTTGCTCCCGGAGGTCGAGGCCCGCGAGCTCTACGAGTGGCTGCTCGGCACCCACGACGGCGGCGTCGGATTTTATCCGATCAGCGAGTTCGTCCACATCGATCTCGCCCGCAAACGAACCTGGCGCGGGACCTAGCAGCCCGGGGTGCAATGCCTCGCGCCGCCTCGCTTGGCCTTTTCGCCGAGGGCTTTGTCGCCAAAACTTGCAGTACGCCCGGTACAGCGGCGTTTTGGCTTCGCGCCCTCGGCAAAAATTCC
>NZ_PVNK01000311.1 GCF_002994615.1 Enhygromyxa salina
TGTGCACTTTGCCACGCACTGCCGCTGCGCGGCAGGTCGCTCGTTCCTCGCTCGGTGGGCTCTCATGTGCCCTGCAATGGTCTCCGTGGCCCCCTAGAAGGGGGCTTTGTTGGCTCGTGGGTGGGCGGTTGTGCACTTTGCCACGCACTGCCGCTGCGCGGCAGGTCGCTCGTTCCTCGCTCGGTGGGCTCTCATGTGCCCTGCAATGGTCTCCGTGGCCCCCTAGAAGGGGGCTTTGTTGGCTCGTGGGTGGGCGTTGGCGTGGCCGCTACGCGGCAGGGCGCTCGGTGGGGCGTTGGGGGCTGCAAGCGGGCGGTCGCTCGTTCCTTGGTCGGTGGGCGCTCATGTGGGCCGCAAGGGTCTCCGTGGCCCCCTAGAAAGGGGCTCGGTTGGCTCGTGGGTGGGCGTTGGGGTGGCCGCTCGGCGGCAGGCGCGAGCAGGGCAGGTCGCTCGGTGCATGCCTCGACTATGCCCGAGCGCCCGTTATGCTCGGGCTCTTGACGATCCTCAGCGCACGTGAAGTCCGCCGCAGCTATGGCATCCGCGAGATCCTGCGTGGCGCGAACTTGTCGATCGATGAGGGCGAGCGGGTCGGGCTGGTCGGGCGTAACGGCTCGGGCAAGTCGACGCTCGCGCGGATCATCGCGGGGGTCGAAGAGCCCGACGCGGGCGAGGTCGTGCGGCGGGGGGGGCTGCGGGTCGGCTACCTCGCCCAGGAGCCCAGCTTCGAGCCCGGGCTGCGGGCCGTCGACGCGGTCCTCGGCGGGCTCGCGGCCTGGCAGGCGGCGATCGATCGCCACGCCGAGGTCTCGGAGCTGCTCGGTCAGGACCCCCAGCCAAAGCTCGACGCGCTGCTCCGCGAGCAGGCCGAGCTCGCGGTCAAGATCGAGCGCCTCGGCGGCTGGGATCAGCGCCACGAGGCCCTCGCGCTCCTCGCCGTGGTCGGGATCGCCGATCCCGACAAACTGGTCGATCGCATGAGCGGCGGCGAGCGCCGTCGCGTCGCGCTCGCGCGCTTGCTGGTCGCCAACCCCGAGCTGGCGATCCTCGATGAGCCGACCAACCACCTCGATCTCGAGACCGTCGAGTGGCTCGAGGGCTGGCTGGCCAACCGCTTCGGCGGCGCGCTGATCCTCGTGACCCACGATCGCTACCTGCTCGATCGCCTGGTCACGCGCACGGTCGAGGTCGAGCAGGGCGAGCTCCACATCTACCAGGGCGGCTGGGGCCGCTACCTCGAGGCCAAGGCCGAGCGCGAGGCCCACGCCGACCGCGTCGAGGCCAACCGTCGCAACTTCCTGTCCCGCGAGCTCGAGTGGCTGCGGCGCAACCCCAAGGCGCGCGGGACCAAGCAAAAGGCCCGCGTCGATCGGGTCATCGCGGTCCGCGATCAGCTCGGCCCCAAGCGCGAGGCGACCGCCCGGATCGAGCTCGTCGGCGACCGCCTCGGGCGCACGATCCTCGACGCCGAGGACGTGGCCGTGGACATCGGCGGGCGGCGCCTGCTCGACGAGGTCGAGCTGCGCCTGAGCAAGGGCGAGCGGCTCGGCGTGGTCGGGCCCAACGGCTGCGGCAAGACGACCTTGCTGCGGGTGCTGACCGGCCAGATCGAGCCCGCGGCCGGCGAGGTCCGGCTCGGCAAGCGGACCAAGATCGCCTTCCTCGAGCAGTCTCGCGGCGGCCTCGACGACGACAAGAGCGTGTTCGACAACGTCGGCGAGGGCAGCAACCGGGTGGTCCTCGGCGATCAGGAGATCGACCTGCGCACCTACCTCGAGCGCTTCTTGTTCGACAACCACGCCCAGCGCCAGCTGGTCGGGACCCTGTCGGGCGGCGAGCGGGCCCGCGTCGCCCTGGCCAAGACCCTCCGCGGCGGGGCCAACCTCGTGATCCTCGACGAGCCGACCAACGACCTCGACGTCATGACCCTGACCGCGTTCGAGGACTCGCTGAGCAGCTACCCCGGCGCCGTGCTCGTGGTCACCCACGATCGCTGGTTCCTCGATCGCGTGGCCACGGGCTTGCTGGTGTTCGAGGACGCCCGCCTGACCCGGCACGAGGGCGGCTGGGCCGACTACCTCGAGCGCCGCAAGGCGGCTCCGCGCGAGCGTGGTGACAGCGCCGAGGGCCCCAAGGCAGACCCGAGCCCGGAGCCGAACAAGACAAGCGCCAAGCGCAAGCTGACCTACGCCGAGGAGATCGAGCTCGACGGTCTGCTCGAGCGGGTCGACGAGGCCGAGCAGGCCGTCGCCGCCCTCGAGGCCGAGCTCGCCGCCGAGGGCTTCTACGAGCAGCCCGTGCCCGCGCAGCAAGCCGCGTTCGCCAAGCTCGAGGCCGCCCGGGCCGAGGCCGCGAAGCTCGCCGAGCGCTGGACCGAGCTCGAAGACTTGGCTTGACTACAACAGCTCCTCGAACAGCTCGCGCTGGTCGAGGACCGTCCAGGTGCACAGGTTGGCCAGGAGCCGGACCTGCAGCGGCGTGAAGCGGACCAGGCTCAACGCGTTGGCGCCGATCGTCTCGTAGTTCGGGAAGCGCTGGCACGGGCCCACGGCGATCCGGGCGTTGCCAGCCTCGACCGCCGCCTGGGTCGACTTGGGCAGCAGCGCCTCGAACCTGGCCACGCGATCGAGGTAGACCCAGGCGACGCGGACCTTGCGAGCGCCGCGGATCCCCCACCACGCGTTGTCGAGGACCTCGTGCTCGCGCACGGCGATCACCGGCCCGCCGCCGCGCTTGGCCGCCTGCAGATCCGCGACGAGCTCGGCGAACTCGGCGCTCGGGAACACCTGGTTGCGGTCGAGCCTGATGCTGGCCCGCTCCTCGTGGACTCCGAACAGCGGCGGCAGGTAGGGATCGATGTGGGGCTGGTAGGAGCCGTGGCCAGGGGTCCAGTCGACGCTCAATTGCTGCTTGGTGTTGACGAGCACGATGATCGTCTCGAGCTCGCGCTGGAGCAGCGGCAGGAGGCCGTAGTTGTCGATCGTGCCGCCGTCGCCGAGCTCCCAGGCCTCGCTGGCCGGGACCTGACCGCGCCGCGGCGGCCAGTAGTCGAGGCAGGGGACGCGGCCCGAGGAGGTGTTGAGCTCGGGGATCGCGTGGATCGCCGACGCGTAGGCGCAGCTGCTGCTGCCGAGCGCGAGCGCGAGCTGGTCGAGACCCGGCGGTCGGGCGAGGGTCAGGGTCTGGCCCGACGCGCCGCTGAGCTCGCGCGGGCCCGGGCCGCCGAGCGCGAAGGGCTCGATCAGGCCGCCGCCGACCGAGCGCCGGAGCCCGTCACCGCGCCTGTACGCGTAGGTGATCTCGTGGGCCGGGAGGCTGCCGACGTAGAGCGGCGTGAATTGCAGGCTCACGGGATCGAGGCGTACGAGGTTGTTGCCCGCGTCGGGCCCGAGCAGGCAGGCGCTCACGATCGGAAAGGGCCGGTTGGGCCGCGCGACCACGAAGTCGTCGGCCGTCAGCGCGGAGGATGTCTCGGGCGGCTCCTGACGAGCCAGGATCTCGTCGCGCGCTCCCACGCTGAGCACGGGGCTGCGCGGCGTGTTCGGCCCGTAGAGCCCGTAGCGCTGCAAGAAGGTCTCTGCGACCGCGCGGACCCACGCGCGCCCGGGCTTTAGCTCGCAGATGTCGTCGAACAGGCTGTCGCGGAAGCTCAGGGTCGCGGCCGCGCCGAGGTAGGCGGGCGGGAGCTCGGCGGTCAGCCGCGCGTGGTCGAGCTCCTGCGGCGGGAGGATCGGCCCGAGCAGTTCGCGGTCATCGCTCGCGCCGGTCTGCCAGAAGCTGAAGGGGATCGACGCCCACGAGCCGCCCGAGACCGCGCTGGTGTAGCGCAGGCGCTCGATCAGCCCGAGCTCGAGCAAGCCGCGGAGGTAGCCGATCGCGGCGCAGGTCGCCCGGGTCCCGCCGCCCGACAGGCACAGGCCCGTCGAGGGTCGTGACTGGACATCGTCGAGCCCGAGCTCGGGAAAGCGGGGCACGCCATCGTCGAGCCACACGCGGGCACGGATCGAAGCCATGGCCGAGCTTCGCAGCCGCCTGTGGGCGGCGCAAGCAGGGCCCCTCACGGTAGACTCGGGCGAGATGTGTCGCTTCGCCATGTACCTCGGGCCCCCGATCAAGCTCAGCGCGCTGGTCACCGAGCCGAGCAACTCGATCATCCACCAGAGCTACGACGCCCAGGAGCGCGAGGAGCCCCTCAACGGCGACGGCTTCGGCGTGGCCTGGTACGTGCCCGAGCTGCGTGACGAGCCCGCGGTGTTCAAGTCGATCAGCCCGGCGTGGAACAACGCCAACCTGCTCAACCTCGCGCCGGTCACCCGCAGCCACTGTCTGCTGGCCCACGTCCGCGCGGCGAGCCCCGGCCTCGCGGTCGCGCAGGTCAACTGCCACCCCTTCGTGCGCGAGCGCTTCGCGTTCATGCACAACGGCAGCGTCGGCGGCTTCGCCCGCCTGCGTCGGCGCCTCCGCGAGCGCCTGTCCGATCTCGCCTATGACGCGATCGCGGGCTCGACGGACTCGGAGCACGTGCTCGCGCTGCTCAGTGATCGGTGGCTCGAGGCCCTCGAGCCCGATCCGCTCGAGCGCGCCGCGCTGGCCCTGCGCGAGACCATCGAGCTGCTCGAGCACCTGCGCGCCGAGCTCGACATCGAGGAGCCCTCTTACCTGAACCTGGCGATCACCGACGGCGCGGCGGCGATGGTCTGCCGCTACGTCAGCCCCGGCCCGGACCCGGCCCACTCGCTCTACTACGCCCGGGGAGCGCTGGTCGTGGAGGACGGGAAGAGCCGGATCGACGCGCCAAAATCGGACGGCCCCGCGGTCGTCGTGGCCTCGGAGCCCCTCGGCGACCGCTCGCGCTGGGAGGCCGTGCCCCGCAACCACCTGGTCCTGATTGATGATCAGCGCCGGGTCAACCTGCGCGAGATCTGAACGAAGCACAATCCGTGGGGCAGGGATCGAACCTGCCATGCGTCCGAAGACGCGGCGGACCTACAAACCGCTGCCCCGCCATTGGGGCGTCCCACGGGGAGTCGGGGTGGTGGGATTCGAACCCACGACTTCTCGCATCCGAAGCGAGCGCGCTAGCAGCCCGGGGTGCTAGCCAGACTGCGCCACATCCCGAGTTTGGTGCCAAGCGAGAGTCGGGATGGCCGGATTCGAACCGACGACCTCCTGCACCCCGAGCTGCTAGCCACTGAGTGGATAGATGGCCTCGGTCCGGTACTTCGGCCCGCCTTGCGAGAGCACGCTCGAGTACAAGCGGACATGGTCGACGCGGAAGCTGGCCGAGGCGTAGAGCGAGTGGCCGCGGACCCACTGGGCGACGCGCCTCGGATCCACGGTCTTGGCGAAGCGAGCGAGGGTCACGTGGGGCGCGTACTTTCGGTGCTCACGCTCGGCGCCGAGCTCGTCGAGGATCCGGGCGCAGCGCTGGTGGACGAGGCGCACGGGCTCGGGCGCGGCCACGCCGACCCACAAGATCCGAGGCTGGCCCCGGGGCGGGAACAGGCCCGCGCCGCGCAGCTGCATGTCGAACGCGGGCGCGTCGAGCTGCTCGAGCGCGGCGCTCGAGCGCCGGGCGTCGCCGCCGTCGACCTCACCGAGGAAGTGCAGGGTCAGATGAAGCTGCTCGGGCTGTTGCCAGCGCGCGTCGGGGATCCCGCAGGACATCATCTGGAGGTCGAGTTTGACCTCGTCGGGCAGATCGATGCCGAGGAACAGGCGAGGCATCGGCGAGTCATAGCAGCACGGGCCGCGTCGGGGTTGTCGGGCGCCCGGCGATCCGCGATACAGTTGCAATGCGGACCGCCCTCGTCGCGCTCACCCACGCGTGTGTTCTGGCTGCGGCCTGCGCGGGCTCGCCCTCGTCCGAGTCGTCGCGGGACCCGGCGAGCGACGGCGCAGCGACCGACAAAGGCGAGGGGGGAGCGAGCGCCGAGGTCGAGACGGTCGGCGAGCACGAGCAGGTCGGCAAGGAGCTCCCGAGCGATCTCGTCGCCGAGCTGCGGATGCAGGGCGCCGACGCCGATGGCCGACTCCTGACCCTGGCGCCCGGCTTCATCGCGACCGCGGCGTGCAGCGACTGCGGGGCTCCGAGCTACCTGTGGTTCTTGGCCGTGCGCTGCGCGGACCCGCGGCACTGCTCGGTCCTGACCGAGCAGTGCGAAGGCGAGATCAGCCGCGACGCCGACACCTACCTGCTGGAGTTTCGGGCCGTCGAGGAAGGCGCCGAGGCGGGGGCCGAGGTCTGCGCTGGTTACTCGGGCACGTTCGAGTCCCCGTGACATTTCGACTTTGACGGCGGCCGCGGACCTCGGTAGGAGGGGGCGACTCCGGTTCGCTCGCGTGCGAGCGTCGTAAGAGGGAACCCGGTGAGAGACCGGGACTGCCCCCGCAGCGGTGAGTGGCGACGAACGCCGTCAAGATGCACTGGCTCTCGAGCTGGGAAGCGACGGCTACTAGGAAGACCCACGAGTCCGAAGACCTGCCGGAAGCCGCCACCTCGTCGAGGTGGTGATTTGCGCGATGTCCTCGAGGGGAGGATGAGGCAATGACCCGGCACCGAGCAGGTACAGCGACGACGAGGGTGAGCGCGCGCGAAGGCGCTGCGGTCCCCGTCGTCGCCGTTCACGCTGGCGCCTTGCATGACGACCCGCGCCCGCTGCCCCTCGCACCCGGGCCCGCGGGTCGTCGAGAGACGAACTGATCCATGACCACCGACATCATCTCCATCCGCAACCTCCCGCTGCTCACGGTCTGCCTCGCGCTCGCGCTCGTCGCCTGCGACGGAGGGGGCAGCGAAGACGAGACCGGGGCCGAGACCGGGACCGAGACCGGGACCGAGACCGAGACCGGGGCTGAGACCGAGACCGGCGACGAGACCGAGACCGGCGACGAGACTGAGACCGAGACCGAGACCGGCGACGAGATGTCGCTGGCGATCGTCGGCACCTACACCGACGACTTCGGCGACATGCACACGATCACCGAGGCCGAGTGGCTCAACGGCGCAGGCGGCTTCCTGATCTCGGAGTGGGACAACGAGGGGATGTGGCTCGTCGCCCAGAACGCCGACACCAACATGTGGTCGCCGGGCCTGTGGAGCCGCTTTGACTGGACCTGGGACGGCGAGCAGCTCTACTATTGCCAGTCGGTCTTCGACGGCGCGACGGTCGAGGACGCCCTGGCCGGCAGCGCCGATCCGAGCGATCCCACCACGGGCGGCTGCGGCGGCTTCCCCTGGTCGATGCTGACCCCGAGCTGACTAAAAGCCCGGCGGGATCCTGCCGTGAAAACAGGTGATCGTGTTGGGCTCGCGCCGCTTCGACCACAGCGCCTGGCGCGGGTCGTCGGGCGTGCCCTCCACGAGGCCCTCGTCCGTCGACCAGCTTGGGCGCTGGCCCGGCGCGAGGGTGTGGAGGCCGCTCTGGTAGAGGCCGATGATGTAGGTGTGTCCGGCCGCGCGGCAGTCGAAGAACTCGGTCCACCCGCGCGCGAAGGCGCGACCGCTGTCGGCACCAAAGGTCTCGCAGGTTCGAAACCACCACAGCGGCTGCTCGGCGCCGCGCATGCGCTCGCGGATCGCCCGGAGCGCGTCGTTGTGGGCGTGCTCGCGGTCGAGCGAGTCGATCCCGAGGGTCTCGCCGTCGATCTTCGCGCAGCCCCACTTGCCGTGGCCCCAGAATTGGACCTCGCCGATCGCCTCGTCGGCGCGGTGCTCGGCCAGCCAGGTCAGCGCGCGGGTCCAGTCCGGGAACCCGCGCCAGCCGTCGAGGCGCCCGAGCGCGCTGTAGAGCAGCCCGCCGACCTGCCACGACTGGGTCAGCCCCGGCCACGGGGCGCCATCGAGCATCCGTCCGGCCCGGCGCATGACGCGAGCTCCGAGGGTGTGCTTGGAGCTGCTGGCGCCGGGCTTGGGAAAGTCACCGACGCAGGTGTTGTCGTAGATCATCAGCCGCAGCGCTCGAGCCACAGAGCAAGCATAGCCCCTACGATGCCCCCATGACCCTCGGCCGAGCTCGGGACGCCGTGTTGACCCTCGTGGCCGAGCGCGTGGGTCGTCCGCGGCCCGCGTCGCTCGTGCGCCTCGATGGCCCGGGCGGGCCCGCGCGGGTGTTTGGCGTCGACGTCGAGCTGGGGGAGGGCGGCGCGCGGGCTGTCGTCGTCAAGTGCTTCGACTCGCCGCGGCTCTTCGCGCAAGAGCGCGACGCGCTCGGTCGGTGGCTCGACGTGACCGGTGAGCTCGGCGGCGCGCGAGTGCCTGCGCTGGTGGCCGTCGCGCCGTCCGAGCGCGCGCTGGTCTACGCGCGGCTGCCCGGCGTCCGCCCCGAGCCCGCTGGAGCCGACGCCGACGCTCCCGCGATCCACCGCGCGGCCGGCCGCTTTCTCGCCGCGCTGCATCGCCTCGACATCCCCGATCGCGACCCCTTGCCGCTCGCCGAGGCGCTCGCTCGTCGCTATCGAAGCTGGGCCCGAGCCGTGGCCCAGATCGAGGGAGCTCTCGACGCGGATCAGCAGCGACTGGTGGAGGAGCTCGCCCCGAGCGCGGCTTCGTTCGGGGCTGTCACTCGAGTGCCGTGCCACCGCGACTTCACCCCAGACAACTGGCTGTGGGACGGTCGGCGCCTCGCGGTCATCGACTTCGAGCACGCGCGCCTCGATCTCGCGCTCGGCGATCTCGCCAAGTTGGCCGTCGAGTGGCCAGCGCGGCCGGAGCTCCGACTCGCGTTCTTCGCGGGCTACGGTCGCTCGCTGTCGGCCGCGGACGACACGCGCCTGCGCATCGTCGTTGCCCTGCATGGGCTCGCGAGCCTGGCTTGGGGGCTGCGCCACGGCGCTCCCCGCTTTGTCGCCGAGGGCCAGCGCGCGCTCGCGCTTGCAGCTTCGTGGTGACGGACGACACCGAGTACCACTGCAACCTGGAATGAACTGCGTTGAACTCGCGGGTCTCTTCAGGTTTTTACCTTCGAGTCTGCTGGGCGACCCAGACCCCGTGCACGGTTTTTCGTACGCTGGGTAGCTGTCTTCACCCTAGCTATGTGGGTAAAAGACCACAAAAAACCGACTTTCCTGTTGCATTATCGGAGGCAGACCTGCATAGACTGACACCCGTGAACTTTTGCATGTCTTTGAGCTCGGGCGTAGTCAGCTGCCTGAGCGCGCTCTTGCTCGTAACCGCGCCTGGGTGCAAGAGCAACGGCAGCTCCGCCGACGGCGACGACACGGGGACCGACGGCGATGGGACGGATACCGGTGAGGACGGCGGAGACGAGGATGCATACATCCCCCCGCCCGGCGGCATGCGCCGCCTCCTCGATTACCAGTATCTCAACACGATCGAGTACATGTTCGGGCCCGAGGCGGCGGCGGTCGCCAACCCGCCGGTCGATCCCTCGCTCCACGGCTACACCTCGATCGGGGCCGCGCAGATCTCCCCGGCGCTCGACCTCGTCGAGCTCTACGAGGCCTCGGCGCTGGCGATCGCCGACGCGGCGATCGCCAACATCAGCACGCTCGCGGGCATCGTCCCTTGCGTTCAGAGCTCGCCCGACCAGGCCTGCTACACGACCGTCGCCGAGACCCTCGGCCACCTCGCCTGGCGCCGCCCGCCGACCGCCGACGAGGTCGCCGCGATCGTCGAGATCGCGCTCGAGGCCGAGGCCTGGGGCGCGGGCGACTTCTACGCCGGGCTCAAGTACGAGATCGTCCGGATCCTGCTCTCGCCCGACTTCATCTACGTGGTCGAGACCGGCGTCCAGGACGACGGCGAGCCCGGGGTGTACTGGCTGACCGGGTCCGAGGTCGTGACCCGCCTGTCGCTGCTCCTGATCGGCCGCACGCCCTCGCTGACCCTGCTCGAGTCGGCCGAGGCCGGCAACTACGACAGCCCCGACGCGGTCGAGACCCTCGCCCGCGCGATGCTCGACGACACCCGCGCGCCCGAGGCCGTCTCGGAGTTCTTCGGCGAGTACCTCGCCCTCGACGACATCTCGGCCAAGGACACCGAGGCGTTCCCGCTCTACAGCGTCGCGCTCGTCGACTCGATGGTCGAGGAGACCGAGCTGCTCCTGCGCGACGTGATCTGGACCCAAAACTCCGACTTTCGCGACTTCATCGAGGCCGACTACACCTTCATCGACAGCAAGCTCGCCGAGCTCTACGGCGTGCCGCCGCCCGAGAACGACTGGGACATGGTCATGCTCCCGGCCGAGCAGGCCCGCGCCGGGTTCATCTCCCACGCCAGCGTCCTGGCCCGCAACTCTCACGGCGCTGGCAACTCGACCACCCGCCGCGGCCTCTACATTCAGCAGCGTCTGCTGTGCTTCGCGATCCCGCCGCCGCCGCCCGAGGTCAACCCGCAGCTGCCCGAGATCCCCGACGACACGCCGATGACCCTGCGCGAGCTGATGGAGACCCTCCACCTCGAGGTCGACTCCTGCGCCGACTGCCACCGACACATGGAGCCGCTCGGGTTCACGCTCGAGAACTACGACGCGCTCGGGGCCTGGCGTACGCAGGAACAAAACGGCCTCCCGATCGACGCGGTCGCCGAGTACGGCGACTACGGGGTGCTCGAGAACGCCGCCGACCTCGCGGCCAACGTCGCCATGGATCCGCGCCTCGGCGAGTGCATTGTCAACAACATCATCCGCTTCGGCCGCGGCAGCCTCGAGAACCCGAGCAACGAGAGCGAGCAGCTCGCCGATCTCTACGGCGCGTTCGAGAGCTCCAACTACCGCTTTCAGGAGCTGCTGGTCGCGTTCGTGACCAGCGAGCTGTTCTTGCAGGTCGGGGAGCCCAAGTAGGAAGGACAGCAAGCCATGCGCAAGCACCTCAAACGCCGAACCTTCCTCCGTGGCGCCCTCGGTGGCGGCATCGCCAGCATCGCCTTGCCGCCGCTCGACGCGATGATGAACCTCGAGCAGACCGCGTTCGCCGACGGCAGCAGCCAGCCGCGTCGCTACGTCTCGTGGTTCCGCGGCAACGGCTTCATCCTCGATCGCTTCGAGCCGATCGGGGCGGGCGCCGACTGGCAGCTCAACGACCACATGACGCCGCTCGCCGGGGTCAAGGACTACCTCAACGTCGTCACCGGCCTGACCAACCGCTGCAAGGAGACCATCACCCATCACGAGGGCATGACGGTCTTCAACGGCTACACCATGGTCGACATCGGCCAGGGCCAGGGCTTCTTCTCGAACTCTGGCGGGCCGACGATCGACGTGTTGATCTCCGACGCCCTCGCCGGTCAGACGCCGATCGCCAGCGTCCACCTTGGCGCGTCCAAGGCCCAGAGCCCCGCCGACGAGGGCACCACGATGCACAACCTCTCGCATCGCGGTCACCTTCAGCCCAACGCCGCGATCACCAACCCCAGCGCCGCGTGGCAGTCGCTGTTTGGCTCGTTCGTCCAGCCCAAGGATGACCGCGAGCTACGCCTGCACATCCTCGACTCGGTCAAGGGCGAGGTCTCGACCCTGCAGTCGCGGCTCGGCGCCGAGGACAAGGTCCGGCTCGAGGCTCACCTCGACAGCATCGCCGCGCTCGAGGCCAAGCTCATGACCGCGACCCCGGTCTGCGAGCTGCCGATGGACCCGATGTTCGACAACAGCGACGCGGTCAACAACGAGCAGCTGACCCTCGTCAACGAGCTGATGAGCGACCTCCTCTGCTACGCGTTCAGCTGCGACCTGACCCGCGTGGCCACGATGCTCTTCCTCGAGGGCGCCGCCGAGCCCTCGCTCGGCGAGGTCCCGGGCAACGACAGCTCGTGGCACCAGTACAGCCACAACGTCAACAGCTGGGACGTCGGCGGCCCCTTCGACAATGGCCAGTATTATTTGATGGAGCGCTTTGGCTACCTGCTGACCAAGATGCGCGACACGATCGAGTTCGACGGCACCAACTTGCTCGACAACTCGATCGTGCTCATGAGCAGCGACGCCTCCGACGGCTCGGTCCACTCGATCCAGCGCCACCCCATGATCCTCGCCGGGGCGGGCGGCGGCTACCTCAAGTATCCCGGCATCCACTACCAGCCCGAGCCGCTGTCGGGGAACTACAGCCACGGCAGCCACCCCGGGCCGACCAGCGGCAACACGACTGACGTGCTCATGTCGATCATGCGCGCCTTTGACGACAGCGTGTCGTGGATCGGCGAGCAGCCCAACGACCAAGGCGAGGGCGCCGGCTCTGGGACCCCGCTGACCGAGATCCTGGCCTGAAGGGGGTGGACCCGCGGGGGTCCGAGGACGCCTCTTGCTGGAATTGCCCGCGCGGGGGGCGTTCCTCGGACGCAGGAAACAAGTATTCGAGCACGGGTCTCGAGCCCCCTTTAGGGGGCCACGCATCCCGTTGCAGGGCTCATGAAAGCCCACCGAGGGAGGGAGCGCAGCGACCGAGCGACCGGCCGCTTGCGGCCGTGCGTGGCAAAGTGCAGGCCGGCCGCGGGGGTCTAAAACAGCTCAGCGAGGCGCTGGATCGACAGCGGTGAGCAGCCCTCGGCCTTGTTGTTGACGATCAGGTACGAGGGCTTGCTCGTGGTTGAGATCATCTGCGCGTAGGCCCGGCGCACGCTCGGGTTCTCGTCGACGAGGCGGTTGAAGGGCGCGTAGGCCCCGCGGCCGGACTCGTAGTTGTGGTGGCGCGCCAGCATCCAGCGCATGACCAGGGCCGGGCGATCGGCGCCGCCGCTTCGCGCCCACTGCTCGTGGATCGTTGGCATCCGGGGGAGCTCGGCGACGCAGTGGGTCGCGCCGACGCTGTCGAGCGCGCGCATGTAGTGGGGCGTGAACAGGTCCGGGTTGCGGATCTCGACGGCGTACTGCGGGCCCTTGGGCAGCGCGCCGAGGAAGCTCCCGAGCCGGTGGGCGAAGCTCTTGGCCCCGCCGGGCACGTGCTGGGGCGGGAACTGAAACAGCAAGACGCCGCCGTGGCGCCCGAGCCCGCGCATGAAGGGCTCGACCACGACCTCGGTCGCGTACTGCGGCTCGAGGAACAGCTCGTTGCGCTGGCCCGCGCGGCTGCGGTTCCAGGAGCGCTCGGAAAACTTGACCGTCGTGCACTCGGCGTGGGCTTTGACCAGGAGGCGAAAGTCCTCGGGCAGGTCGGTGGTCAGCGCCTCGAGCTCCTGTGCGCTCATCGGGCCGTAGTAGGTGCGGTCGAGCCCGACCGTGCGAAACAGCGGGTGGCGGGCGTAGATCGGCAAGCCCTGGCGCGCGATCACGCGCTTGCTGGCCGCGCGGTCCCAGACCAGATCCGTCCAGCCCGTGAAGCTCCACGACGAGGTGCCCATGCGCAGATGCTGCGGGAGCCTGCGGCCGAGCTCCTCGATCTGCGCGGACAGCTCGGCCAGCCCCAGCTTGCTTCGACCCGCGGGCGGCGTGGCTTCGGCCCCGAACAGGTCGAGCTGACGGCTCACGGCGGCAGCATAGCCGAGGTGTGGTCGTGGACGATCTCCCAGCGGTCTGCGTGGCGCTCGAGGATGACCGAGAACACGCCCGCGCCGGCCTCGGGGGTGTCGCTGAGGGCCCAGCGACCGAGCACGACCGCGGCGTCCTGGCAGCGGCCGAGCGCGCGGACGTCGAGGATCTCGAAGCCCAGCGTGCCCATGGTCTCGCGGGCCTCGCCGTAGCGGGCGCGGTACTTGTCGCGGGTCTCGGCGAAGCCCTGGCGGATCTTGGCGCCCGAGGTGAACAGCAGCGCGTCGGACTCCTCGTAGCCCGCGAGGTAGCCGTCGAGATCGCCGGCGTTCCAGGCCTCGCGCTGGCTGTCGAGGACCGCGACGATCGCGGCTTCGTCGTAGGTGGCGGCGCAGTCGGGTTGGGGCGAGGGCGGGGGGTCCGCGTGGGCGCAGGCGGCGAGGATCGGGACCAGCGCTCCGAGCGAGGTGATGGTCGTCCGCCGTCCGTGTATGATGCGCGCGCTCATGAGCAAGAAGGTGCCAGAGAACACGCGGCTGCGTCCGCGCGAGCTGTTCTTCATCTTCCTCGGGGTCGGGACCGGGGCCGCGCTGGCGGTGCTGTGGTTTCGGCTCGTGCCCGAGCTGATGGCGCACAAGGGGCTCGGCGCGGAGGCGCTCAGCGGGCTCGGGAGCGTGGTCATGCACCCCGCGTTTCAGGGCGCCGTGTTGGTGAGCGGCGCGGTGGTGCTGGCCGCGGGGGTCGCAACGCGGACCGGGAGCGGGAAGGACAAGGCGACGTGGATCTTGGCGGCGGGGTCGGTCGCGATGTTTGGGATGCTGATGCTGAGCGTCAACGCGCTGTACGATCCGGTGTTTTTGGATCCGGACGCGGATGTGGGGGCGGATGACGACTGGGAGGACTGAGCGGGGAGCGCGCGTGAGCTTGGTGGGGGCGGAATTGGCTTGCGAGGAGCGGGGAGCGGTGGTAGGGAGATCGGCCGCAAGCGGGAGTAACTCAGTTGGTAGAGTGTCAGCTTCCCAAGCTGAATGTCGCGGGTTCGAATCCCGTCTCCCGCTCTCGAATTTCGGCGTTCTACAAGGGGTAGGACGCCGTTTTTGAATTCATGGCCCGAAGCGGTGCCGCCATGGTGCCGTGCGGTGTTCGCACCGGTTCTGGGTGTGGTTTCTCGGGGGCGATTCGGTCGATCACCTGCCGACGAAGTGACCCACCGAGCGCAGCGAGCCGACCTCGCCATCCTCGTTGGGGAACGCGAGCGGCCCCTTGGCCCACGTCCGACGTTGCTCTCGCAGCGCGCGGATCGTGTCCCAACTGAGCGGTGTAAATGAGCACCAGGTTGCGCGCATTGCGCCAAGCGAAAAACGACAAATGGCGGTGGGGGGGCGCGGGGCGGTGGGGGGGCGCGAAGTCGAGCCCGAGTGGACTCAAAGGGGCCTTCAGAGGCGCGCGAGAGCAGTGTAGCGCAAGGGTTGCGCGCATTGCGCTGCTGGACTGATGCTCGTGAGCGGAAAAGAGGCCGGACTTTGGAGCAACTCAGCTGTTCCGCACACAGACTACGGGGGCGGGGGTCACGAGCTCAACCGAAGCGCTGGAGATCGTAGATCAACTCGAGAAATCGCGACAGCTGCTTCCGGTCGTCATCGTTGGCCCCGTCGGGGTGAAAGTGCATCACGCCGTTGCGGACGTTTCGTACCCCGGAGAGCTGCGCGACGAAGGTTGACTTATCAATGTTGAGGTCGATGCGGTCCCAGGCGTCGGGATGTGACAAGAGCCGCTGGTATTCGCCCAGCGTCAAACTGGCGATGTTCTCGATTTCGCGCGGTGATTTGGGGTCGAGGGCGATATCGCGTAGCTCCTGAACCGTAAAGTCACCGTTCTCGATCAGCGCCCGCAGTCCGCGTTCGATCTCGCCCAGAAGCACAAAAGGCGAGGCCAGGTCGAGGAGCTGGCGACCGAGATCCTTTTTGGTAACGATGCCCGTGATGACGTTCTTGGGGCCACGGACGAGCACATAACCGTGCTTGATGATCTCGGGTATGACGTTGAGAAAAGGCCGGCTATAGCGGACCTCGATTGCGGGAGCCTGAGCTCGCTCGACGGGGTCGTCGAGGGAAACGTTGCCATTGAGGAGCAAGTAGCGGCCGACATCTTTCCAGCGGAGCATGCCCGTCACGGACCGAGGGTTCCGCATGATCGGCAGATGCGAGACCTGTTTCGCTATCATCTGGGACAGGGCGACCCGCAGCGAGCTCTGCGGCTTGACGTGAACAACGTCGCGGCGGGCCTCGTCGAGCGTTCCAATGTGGAAGGTGTTGTTGGCGGTTGGCGCCTGGCTCGATTTGGCTTTCGTCGGTTCGCCGGCCGAGTCGTTGGGAGCTGTCTGGGTGTCAGCCTGCTGAGCGGTGGCGCCACTCTCTTCGCGACCAACGCTCTCGCTGGAGGCGTCGCCGGGATCGTCGAGCCCGCTGGCGTCCTCGCTGGTGCTTCCTCGACCCACGAGGTCGACAGGCTGATCGAGGTGCACGCTGCGAAAGTCGGGGTCCGTCTCGAGCTCGAAGCCGGCCAAGGCCGCGTCGACCGACTCCGTGATGTCACTCCCGCGGCGTTTGGCACCGAACCAACCCAATATGGTCCGGGGGGTGACTCTCATGGGGGTGGGCGGCTCGGCGCGCAGGCGCTCCGCGGCCTGCGTGAGCAGCTCGACGTGGGGCGGGGGGTGTTCTGGGTTGCGCAGCACTTCAATCTTCAAGTCGGCGTTGACCTCGGCGAAGTCGGGCTCGGTCTTGAGAGAGTGGCGGTCGAGCTGGGAGCGGATCTGCCCGACGACGTGGATACCGCGGCGCTGCGCCCCGACCATGCGCAGCAGGTCACGCGCGGTGAGGTGGACGACGGTGCCGTCGCCGACGGCGGCGGCGAGTTCGGTGAAGCTCTTGGGTTTTGGTGCCATCGTGCTCGCTTGATAGCAGATCTATCGAGCAACAGGTGTCCCATTTTGGGCCGCTGTGTGAGCCCGTCAGGCCCAAAGGGCCAGTCGGGCCCAAAGGGATGAGCGAAACCGCTCGACCTCAAGCATTGCCGAGGTGATCGAGCAGCTGGGCCACGATCAGCGCTGCGGCGAGATCGGGGTCTGTGGTCTGCGCGAGCTCCTGCGCGATGACTGGATCGACGAGCGTCTCGTTACGCGCGTTCGCGCTAGCAGTCAAGGCAGGCGACAGCGAGTACTATCAGCGGCCACGTGCCATGACCAGCTCGAGCCAACAAGCCATCGCCCGCGTCCTGGCCACGCGTGGCTTCGCGTGGGTAGGAGAGTCGGCTTTGCCGAACGCCGTCGAGGGGATCCCGCTGCTCGGCGATGAGGGCGAGCAAGTCGGCTTCGTCGCACGCCCCGAGGACACCCAGAGCGACCGCTACTCGATGCTCGACGCCATCGTTCCCCTCGAGTCCGCCGACCGCACGCGATTGTTCGAGGTCCTCGAACAGTCGGAGTTCGAGCTGATCCACAGGCTCTTAACCACCGTTGACGCGCAGCAAGAACAGTGGCTGCTCGAGGCCGACGCTCGTATCGACTCGAACCATTCCACGACGCTGGAGGAGGCTGACCTCCCCGGCCTCAGTCGGCGCGAGCGCGCGGAGATCAGCATGCGGGTCGCGCGGTCTGTCTTGGCTGGGGAGATCGACTTTGGTTTAGAGGTTCGCGCCATGCTCGACCGGATCCTCGAGCTGCGGCGCCGGTTGTTCGCGGACTCGCTCCGGTTTGTCGTCAGTCTCGTCGTCAGGTATGGCAAGCGCATGGACTTCACCACTGGCGTGCTCCGTGGGGCGCTGGGCCTGGACACGGCCATCGACCGCTTCGAGCCGGAGCGGCGCTTACAGTTCTCGACCTATGCGGGCTGGTGGATTCGCCAGAGCATCACCCGTTCGTCGATGGATTACGCCGCGGCATTGCGCATCCCCGTCCACGCGAGTGAGGAGGTCTCTCGCTTTTGGCGTGTTCAGCAGGAACTGTGGGCCCAACGGGGCTCCCGCCCCTCGGACGAAGAAGTGCGCGAGCGGGCCAGCATCAAGTACTCGATCGAGAGGCTCGGGAGCTATCGTCGCCGGGCACGGGCCGCCTATTTGGCGCGCGGCTCCCAGCTCGGACCGGCCGAGACCATTCTCGACGACGATGTACCCTCGCCGATGGAGGGCAACCCTGCGAGCGGTTGGGTTCGGGGGGCGCTTGACCACCTGTTGGCACAGATCGAGGACTACGAGCGCCGTCGGCCCTCCGACGGGCGCTGGTCCGCGATCGTCACCCGCCGAGTCCTCCGAACGCAGGTGGAGAAGTCCACACTTCGGGAGCTCGGCGAAGAATTCGGGGTCAGCCGCGAGCGGATTCGCCAGCTGGAAGTCACGCTCTTGTCGTTCCTCTCGCGTCGTCTGTTTGGCGAGGCGGAGGCCCTTCCGCCTTGGGCTTGGAGGGCACCCGATGAGTGACCTGCGCGCGATGGTCACCAGCTTGCTTCACGCGCTTCGTCATGCGGGCGGAGAGCGGGAAGTCGCGCAGTTCGAGGCCGAGTTCGAGCGGCGTGGCTGGGAGCTCGAACTCGGCGACCAGCTCACTGTGCTCGCCGCTGTTCAGCGCGCCGCCGAACGGGCTGCGCTCGCGGGTGCCGCTGCGGAGTCGACGGAGTCGACCGTACACCCGACGGCCACTGCCGCCACCGTTGTCGACCTCACGCCGCCGCCACCGCGTTTTGCGCTGCTCTCTTCTCTTGGCCCATGGGTCGAGACGCTGCCGGCAAAGTGGAAGTTCCTCGCGGCGGTCCACGAATTGTTCGAGTCGTCCGATCGCACGCAGCTCCAAGCCGCGCTGAGCGAGGTGTTCGTCGAGCAGCTCGGCTATCGCGCCTCGCGCCTCGATGACACACCGCGGCTGGCGAACCAAAAGACCCTGACCCACGCCTCGGTCGTCGCCCGCCATCAGCAGTTCTCCATCGTCATCGTCGAGTCGAACTACGCCGGGCCTCACCTCAGCTCCTATGAGCTCATCTTCACCCTTCACCCGCGTGCGCTCGTCTTTGCGCTCGAGCCCGGGGCTCGCGTCCGCGTCGTTTCTCGTCATACCGCCGCGGCAGCGCATCAACTCGGCTCGCGTGTGCTCCACGGACGCGGCAAGCGAAGCTTTCCGACCGACGATCCTGTCGTCTGGGCCCGCCGCCTGGCACTGCTAGAACCCCGGCCCGAAGACGATGCCCGCTCCCTTGCGCAAAGAGCCCACGATCTGCTCGCTGCCTCTGCCGCCGATCTGTGCGCCGACTGGGATGCGCAACCGGTCAATCCTGCCAGGCTCCCCGGTCGCCCCTGGGACAGCTCCGCGGACCTCGAAGTCGAGCAATTTCTCCAGCCCGACCCACAGACTCGCCGTCTCCATCTCGGGCTCGAAGCCGAACTGTGCGCCAGCTTCCCGTGGCGGAGTCGTGACGGATTTCAGGTCGACTACGTGGGCTACCAAGTCGACTCGATTCACCGCGACGCGGCGGCGGCCATCCGGAGGAAGGGCTCGACCCATGTCGTCATCTCCCTCGAACTCGCGCACGTTACAGCTGGCGGCGAGCCCGTCTCTTTTTCCGTGCCATTTTCCATCGTCGTCCCCGACGGACGCGGTCTATTTGTCGTGTTTGGTCGTGTGCTCGCCTTCTATCCCAAGGAGCAGGCGCACGTTACGTGGGAAAGCGAAGACGATGCCCAAAGTGAGCAGGTTGAGACCGAGGACGGAGATGAACTCGATGGCGATGGGGAGGACACCGAGGAAGACGAGGATGACTGGTCCGGACCCCAGGAATACGCCCATCCCAGCGCCTACTCAAACGCGGGGTTCGTGCCGCTGCTGCGTTGGGCGGTCGGTCGACGGCTGCGCTGGTACGGATGGAACTTCGCCAAGGCGCGGCCTCCGTACCCGTTTACGGTTCAGGCGTTCAAGGCATGGATCGGCCGATGGCGAGACGAGCACGGCGCCACGCGCTGCTCGTCCTACCCAGTCCTCAATCACCATCTCCAGCCGCCGCGCGTGGGCCTGCGTGTGCTCCCCGTCGACCGAGAGGCTCCGCCGCCGCCCTGGGCCTGTCTGGACCTGAGCAGCCGCTTGCCGGCTGGATTCGCGTATCCGGTCGCAGGCGCCCGGCTTGGGCCGGGGGGCGTGCTCGCGGCGCCCACGTTGACCGATGCTGGCTCCGTCCAGTTGTTGACCCGGGCCGCCGAGGCGACATCCTCCAACCCCCGTGTGCGCGGGCCTGGCAACGACGAGACTCGCACTGCGTTCATCGCTGCTCCGCTCGCGCGCTGGTCTGGGCTCACGGTCGGGGCGCTCGAGGACCCCCTGTCGGCGATCGCTGAGCCGCTCGAGGGTCAATTCCTTCGCTGTCCGGGACCAAGCTTGCGCGTCCTGCTCCCGCTGTCAGAAGGGCAGAGGCCGGTGCAATGTACCTGGCATACGGACATCCCGGCCCACGCTGATCTCGATGGGGCCCCGGTGATTCTCGTGGAGGTCGGCCAGACCATCGAGGTCGGGGAACGGTTGGTCCGAACCCCTCCTCACACCTGGGGGAATGACCCCGAGCAACGACCCCACCGGCTCATGGAGATCACGGACGAGATCGCGAGGGGGAGCGCGGCGGACTCGAGCCTGCACATCTACGCACCTCCGAGCTTGCGCGGTCGCTTGACTCGGGTCGACCTCGTCGAGGTTCGCGACGCTGACGGCACACTCCTGGCTCATCGTGTCAGCTTCGAGTCCATTACGACCGAGACCGTCGATCGTGCGCTTCTTCCAGACGGCAGGGTTGCTCTTGTCGAACTCGTTGGTCCCGAGGAGTTGCCTTGGGACGGCCACAGCGACAAGCTTGCCTCGGGCCTCGTCATCGACTCGCGCGTCGAGGCTCCCGAGTGTCCTGGCGGCTCCGCTGATGACCAGGAGCAATCACGGTGGCTCGCGGGCGCGACCGGGGAGCCGCTGGCGGTCTTCGACATACTCGGTGAGCTCACGTTGATCAGTCGCCGCCCTGTTGAACCCGACCCGGCCCTGCGCGTGCGAGTCATCGACAACTGGGGACAGCCTCGGGCCGACGGGGACCCTCAGATCGCGTATACCTACTTACGCTGGCTTCAGGCTGCTCATCCCGTCGCGGCCACACAGATCTACGCCGTCGCTAGCGAGCACGTGGGCGTCTTGCCGATGGCGACCTCGGCCGCACAGCTGGCGGTCGCGTGTCGAACGCCGCTGCCCTTCTTCGCGCCAGAAACGGCCGAGGGCGACGCAGCGACTCTCGGAGCGTACGACCCCCGGCGCCGCGCCGGGCACCCGCGACCATGGTGCGACGAGCAGGGCAGCCGAGGCATCTGGGAGTGGCGCTGCACATGTGGCCGGCTACGTGGGTCCACGCTCGCGGGGATGTCCTGCGCAATCTGTCTGGAGCCCGTGAGCCGCGAACGCCACCCCGAGATGCTGCATGAGTGCCCGCTCGCGGTCGCTGTCATCCACCCCTGGCGTCGCTCGTTGGTGGCTGCGCTTCTCGGACTGACTGAGGACGAGCTGCGTCGGATCATGCAGACCGAGGACTGCTCCGAGCTCGCGGATCTCACCGCCGCCGCGCTCGAGGCACCGCACCGCAGCCTCCACCGACGTATCGCTCAGACCGACGACGCGGATTTGCTCACGGCCTTACTTCAGCAGCACGCGGAGCTCGACGTGGCCCTTCGTCATGGTCTGAATTTGGACGACTTGTGGCTGACCGATCTACCCGTGCTGTCTCCGCGGCTGCTGTTCGATGGCTACCGACTCGGCGCTCCGGATCTCCTGGAGAGTCCCCTCACGAAGCACTACCGCTCGATCACTGCGGTCTCCGAGCTCACGAGCGGCCGTGTCGAGATGTTGCCGCAGCTCCGGCGGGCCCAGTGGGTCGAGCTCCAGCGCCGAGTCGAGCAGCTGTTTGGCTCGGTCGAGGGGGCCGAGCCAGGCACGCTCGCCGAATACTGGTCGCGGGTGTGGCCAACCCTCGCCGATGGCGAGCTCGCGCTCAGCGTGCCCGGCCTAGTCGCTGACGCGACTCCCGATGAGCTCGCTCGGTCTTGGACATGCGCGCTATGGCCGGGAGCCACGCTCGAGGGGGAGGACCGAGCGCACCACGGTGTGATCACGCCGACTGGTTTCCTTCCTCTGCCGCCACCCCCCATGTGTGCGCTCGATCCTCGGGACGCCCGGTCCTGGTCCGAGCGGGGCGCCTGGACCGAGTTTCTCGAGCACCACCTGACCTGGCTTGCCGCCGTGTTGCTCGGAGTCGACGGGCACGCTCGCGCACGCCAGGCCGTGCGCGCGGTCCTCGTGGCCGACCTGGCTGACTACTCCACAGTTGGGCGCGTGTTGCTGCGTGAGCTCGTCCGGGCTATGGCCCCGGCTTCCGGTCGTCCGAGCAAGCTCCTCGAGCTCATGCTGGGCCGCGTTCCCCTCCGCCTTCCCCGGGCGGATCAAGCAGCCTCTGAAGCCATCGAGCAGCGTCTGGCGGGCCTCGTCGACGCTGGCGATGCTGCTGCGATTGTCAGCGCCCGGGCCCTTGGCGTGATCCTCGGTGGGTTTTGGTGCGGCACGCCGAGTACCGAGTATCCCTCAGGCTGGCTGTGGGCGCACTCCGAACACGACGCGCCCAAGGACTTTCTTCGCATGGTCCCCCGCCTCGATGACGCCGCCTGGCGGTTGTGGCCCGACTTTGACCTGATGACAGACCCGTTGCGCGCGCTCGCACGCGGATCTGTCGTCCAGCCGCGAAGCCCGAGCGTGCGAGCCTGGTTCGGCCTCGACGCTGGTGAGCTACCTGTCGACATCGACTGGGGCGAGCCGCGAGCGCCTACCGAGGAGCCGGGTCCACCCGCGAGCGCCGCTGCCGAGAAGTCCGCACCCCAAGTCGAGGGCGAAGTCTCGACACCCACTCCAGTTGCCCCCGTCGATCCAGATCCGCCGACTCCCTTCGCGTTCGCACACGAGGCCGTTGTCGTCGATGTCTCCTTGCGAGCCTGGCTCGCCGCCCATCCAAGCTAGAGCTACATGTCCGTGCAAGACTCCTCTCTTCGCCAACTCGTCGCGCCCGGTGAGCTGCGCGCCGATCTGTTCCGAATCCTCGGTCAACCAACGCCAACCGACATTCTCGTAGCGGCCCCTGGTCTGTCGATTCCGTATCCGGGCTGTCGGCGCACGATCGAACACCCAGGCAGGCGGCTACCATGGGACGCGAGCCACGCTTTCCGCGCTGCTCTGCTCGCGCAATTTGCTCAGAGCATCGATCGCCTCCCACAAACAGCCGAATGGGAGGACCTACTTCGGGCGTGGACGAGCTCCCTCGCCGCCGGAGAGATCCGGATCCGTCAAGTTCAGCGTTCTCCGCTCTATTCGCGCCTGATCTCGCGGGCGGAGCACTCGATCGTTCCGCAGGCGCCTCTGGCTTTGAGCACGCAAGGGTCGGAGCTCGAACTCTCCGTCGAACTGCGTGGAAGCGAGCACCTACGCGCGCGCGCCTGGTTTGCCCGTCACTTCGAGGAGGCCGCGCCACTCGACGAGGAGGTTCTCAAGTGCCTCGAGGAGTCGTGGGCCGGCGGTTACTGCACGCCGCGGGACATCTACTACTTCACGCTCATGCGCTATTTTCACAGCTTCGCGGAGGGGATGAACCTCGAAGATGACGACAACCCCATGCTCGATCATCTCACGGACTTCCAAAAGTCCGCCTACGACTACGCCAAGATGATCCTCAGCCGCTACGGGGGGGTCTTCCTCGCCGACGTCGTCGGACTCGGGAAGACCTACATCGGCCTCGCTCTGCTGAACCACCTCAAGCGACGCTACGGAGAGCGCGCTGTCGTGATCGCGCCGCCGAGCGTATGCCCGGCCTGGGACCAGTTGGGCCACGATCTCGACATCAACCTCAAGACCATCTCGATCGGTAAGCTCGAGGAACTCGACGACTACACCGACCGGGAGGTCGTCGTCATCGACGAGTCCCACAACTTCCGCAACTCCGGTACGCTGCGCTACGAGACTCTGCAGCGCTGGCTGCGCCCCGACGAGAGCGCGTCCCAGCGCAAGGTCTTGCTGCTCTCGGCGACACCGCAGAACAACCGCCCCGAGGACATCAAAAACCAAATCGCGCTGTTTCCCGACAATTACACCAAACTGCCCTTCGAGGACCGCGATGCGTGGTTTCGAGACGTCGCCATGGGCCGCGCCTCGCTCCGCGACCTGCTTCAGCACATCGTCGTTCGTCGCACGCGACGCGACATCTCCCGCTCCTACCCGGACGCCAAACTCCGCGTCCGTGTCGGACCGGGCGAGTACGAGGAGCGCCCGCTCGCTTTCCCGACCCGGCTCTCTGGCGAGGAGCAGTGCCTCCGCTACTCACTCGACTCGACCTACGGCAAGCAATTCTACACCGAACTGCTCGAGGCCATCCGGACGATGCGATACCCGCTGCAGGGCGTCGGTCACTACCTGCGCGAAGATGCCGACGGCGACGCGCGTGTCTCCGATCTTCGTCGGGGAGCCAGTAGCGTGCGCGGGCTGTTCAAAGTCCTGCTGCTCAAGCGCCTCGAGTCGAGTATCGAGGCTCTTCACAACACGCTCGCGCGTCTCGACACCAAGCTCGCCGAAGGCCTCGAGCAGGTCGAGCGCGGCCGGGTTCCCCTGCCTCCGCGAGCGCGAGCGAGCGAAGAGGCCGACACCGACACCGCGAGTTCGCTACCCATCACCTTGTTCGAAGGTAAGCGGTTGCTCGAGGACATCCTCGCCGACAAGCAGACCGTCGGCCGCCTCGTGCATCAGGTCAAGATCCTCAAGGTGCGAAGGGATGAAAAGTTCGAGCGCCTGATTGACTACCTCGACCAGCGCCAACCCACGCAGCACAAGACCATTATCTTCACACAGTTTGCCGATACGGCCCATTATCTGCACGACAAACTCGGCGAGCTGTTTGGGCGCACTGAGGTGGTCACGGGAGCGAGTTCGGGGATCATCAAGATCGCCCGACGCTTTGCACCCGTGGCCAACCGTATCCGGAAGCGCAACGTAGACACCGAGATTGACCTCTTGATCAGCACGGACACCTTATCCGAAGGAGTCAACCTCCAGGATGCGGACACGCTGATCAACTACGACCTGCATTGGAATCCTACACGTCTCATTCAGCGCGCAGGTCGCATTGACCGCCTCGGAAGTGAGCACGACGAGATCCATGTGTGCGGGTTTGTTCCTCAGCGCGAGCTCGAGGCCGACCTCAAGCTCGTTGAAGTTCTGCAAAGGCGCATCCGCGAGTTTATCGAGGTCTTCGGCGAGGACAACAACATTCTGCCGGGCCACGAGCGTCCCGACATCGACCAGGTCGAAGCCGCGTACACTGGCGCGGCCCTCGACGCAGCCGACGCGAGCGACGAACTCGATGGCCTCAGCCGCCACTCCGATGAGCTTGCTCGCCTCCGCAAGGCTGAACCCGCCTACTTCGCTCAGATCATGGAGATGCGGTCAGGCCGCCGGGCGGTGAGCCAGGCAAGCCCGTCCATCGTCGCCACCCGCTGTGGCTGGTACTGGGAGTTTTGGACTCCGGTCGGCGCGGAAGAGCTCGATCGTGTCGGGACGAGCGAAGCCTTCGAGGTGCTTCGGCGTCACGCCGAGGCTGGGGAAGCGTCAAAATTGGAGCCCGCGGTTGACGAGCGTCAACTCGTCGAGCGGGCCCGCGCACAGTTCGAGCCGCTCGTCGAGCTCTTTCGTCAGCGCCGACTCGAGCCACAGCTGTCCAAGCTCGAGTTCTACGTCCTCGATCGCCTCGGTCAGTACCGCAAGAAGTGCCCTGAGCCCAAGCGGCCACTCCTCGATCGCCTCGAGGCCTGGGTCAAGGGCGGGTCTGCTCAGTTGGTGATACGCAAGCAGGCCAGGCTGTGGAAGAAGCACAAGCTGGCTCCCGCGGTCGTGTTCGAGGAGGCTCGACTGTTGATGGCGCGCTTTCCCGCACAGGACGAGGACCTTGGCGATCCGGAGATCGTGGGTACTGTCTTTGGCCCGCCCGTAGCCTGAGCAGCTGGGCCACGATTAACGCTGCGGCGAGGGCGGGGTCTGTGGTCTGCGCGAACTCCGTGACCTCGCCAGGGCTTGTCGCTCGGAAACATGAAGTCGGCGACGGTGTAGCGATCGAAGACCGTATAGTAGTGCTTCGATCGCCGGCCATCACACGCGAGCTGTCGCAGCTGTTCGAGCGGCAGGTTCTTCCACTTTGGCCTCACGGCGCCGCCCTTCTCCAAGGGCATCGAGGACGAGCGGCTGTGGCTGCCGGCCTCGAAGCTGGCGATCATCGACGAGCTCGCGTCGGCGGTCGAGGGCCGGGAGCACGCCGTGCTCGTGGGCGAGCCCGGCGGGGGAAAGACCTGCTCCCTGCGTGGCCTACGTCAGCGCCTGCCCGAGACCGAATTTCGCCTGACCTATTGTCACAACGCGACGCTGGGTCGGCGCGACTTCTATCGCCAGCTGTGCATCGCTCTGGGCCTGTCGCCCAAGGCGACGGCGGCCGCGGTCTTTCACTCGGTCAGCACCCACATCGAGGAGCTCGGCCGCGAGCGCGTGCACCCGGTCCTGCTCCTCGACGAGACGCACCTGCTGCATCCGCAGGTCCTCGATCACCTGCACGTGCTTGCGAACTTTCACTGGGACCGCAAGCCGCTCCTGTCGCTGGTGCTCGTCGGCCTGCCGGAGCTGTGGAATCAGCTCTCGCGGCGAAAGAACCGCTCCTTGTGGTCGCGGATCCACTGCCGCCTCAGCCTCGAGGCGCCAACGGTCGCGGACTCGACCGAGTACGTCGAGTATCGCCTGCGGCAGGTCGGGGCGAGCAAGCTGCTGCTCGGCGCCGGGGCGCTGACGATCCTGCACGAGGCCACGCGGGGACAGCTGCGGGACATCGACCGCGTCGCCACCAACTCCCTGCGTCTGGCCGCGCGCCGCAAACAATCGGTCGTCGACCGCGAGCTGCTCGAGTACGTGCTCGAGCGCGAGCAGCAGGCGGGGCTGTCGACGTGAGCGCTCCTGGATCTTCAAATCAGGTCGAGATGGCCATGCTCGACCTGCTCTCCTTGATGCTCAGCCTGGTCATCGAGACCCTCGACCAGGTCCCCGACACGCACGGGGTCGCCGGCCAGGCCCGGGACCTGCAGGACGCGATCAGCTCCTACTGGCGCGCCGTGCATGACGGCGAGGGGGAGGACGAGCTGCCTTTCTGAGCGTGGATCGGTCGACGTCGCGCCGGTGGCCGCCTCGGTCGCCGGCGCTGTCGTGTCTAGTGCTGGTGCCCTCACTGGGCGCGATCACGACGCCATCATCAGACGTGCGCGGTAACAACAGGCCGTAGCAACCCAAACTCGATGTGATGAGTTTTAGGACATCAAGCGGGCTCATTCACGCTCGAGCAAGTGCCCATCACCCGCTACGCCGTACCCGCTCAGCACGTCCGTACCCACGGCTTCCTGTGCCAGCCGCCCACCGTCTGCGAGTAGCGTCCGCACTGGCTCCCGCAGCTGCGCAGGCATCCACTCGACTCCCTCGGCGACCAGCCCCGTGAGCTCGACCACCGCTCCTTCGCCGCTGCGACCGATCGCAAACAGCCGCTCGTACCACAGCGTCGCGGGCTCGATCCGCAGCCCCTCGCCACGCTCACGAAGCGTGCGTTGGGCGAGCACCGGCATGATCAATCCGCGATCGTCGACGTCGCCAAAATACTCGACTCGCCGCGCCCTGACGAGCTCACAGAGCCGCGGCAGGTCACCCACGGTCTTGGCAAACTCGTTGCCGCTCGCGTAGGCGACGGCCGCGTAGGCCCTGGCCTGATCGTTCCACGTCCGAAAGCTCGCGTAGGTATGCAGGTTCTCGACGACCAGGATCACGCCCCGGCTGCTCGCTGGCCCGGCCTGATACACCAACGGCGGCGAGACCGGGTGGCAGCGCAAGAGCGCGAAGGAGCAGCGCCCGTCCCGGAACAGCGAGCCTCTCGCCAGCGCCTCGAGCCGCTTCTCGTCCCCAAACAGCTCCAATGATCGCTCGCGTATGGGCACAAAGCGCCGCGTCCGCCCACCCGCGGCCAGAAATTGCTTGATCGCCAGCAACTCCTCGACCTGTCGGCTCGGCTGGAGCTCGAGGGCAAACTCGAGCTCTGGTGGCCACAGGATGGTCTTTGGGTCCGGGTAGTTCTGCCGCACCTTCGGCCGCTGCGGCAGACGGACGAACAGCGGCAGGGGCGGCTCGACCGTGTGCTCCCACCGCGTGCGCGGCAGCGACAGATGCCCATCCTCGGCAAGTTCGGCGAGCAACGCGGCGAGCTCGGGGCGCGCGTCGAGCTGCCCCGTCGAGCCGCGGATGACCTCGCGGTAGGCCGCCCAGATCTCGTTGATCGAGACGTGTCGGCGCTTGCCCACGCGCGCAGCAATCGCTGCGAGCAGGCGCTGGGCAGGGCTCACGAGCTCGCCGCCTCGACGATTCGGGCCTGCTCGACCGCGCCCTCGCTCTCACCTGTAATGTGGTGGTCGCCCGTGCGCGCGTCTCGATGGGTGTTGCGCAGGCGGATGGTATTGGGCATGACCGAGATCGCTTCACGGTCCTCGATCCCGGTCGTGTAGATCAACTGGACCTTCATCTGCCGGGCGATCCTCCGCTGCAGCTGAACCAGCGCGACGGTCGAGCAGGTGCCGAGCGGGTTGTCGAGCACTAGCACGCCTCCGTCCTTGCGCCCGCGCCCCCGTCCGCGATTTTGGGCGCGCAGCTGGACCAGGGTGCAGTAGAGCAAGATCGCCGCGGTCAGCTGCTGCCCGCGGCTGAACGAGGCCATCGCGGCGATCGGGATCGGGTCGGGACGCAGGACGGTGTCGGGCTTGAGGATGCGAACGTCGAAGCCGCCGGGACGCGCGAGCTCGTGCATGGCGCGGCGCACGAGCACCGCGCCCGAGGGCAGCGCGCCGGCCTCAAGGATCTGGTCGACGAGCGGACCGAGCCGGGCTTCGCGTTCGAGGTCGGTCTCGGGCAAGGTGTAGCGCAAGCGCAGGTAGGGCCGGCCGCTCCAGGCGTCGAGGCCCTCGGGCAAGCTGCTGGCCCGCTGCGCCCGCTTGAGCACGCGCTCGGCTTCGTCGGTCAGGCGTAGCAGGTGCTGGACGAGCAGCTTGCGATCTCGATCGTACTGCTCGAGCTGGCGCTCGAGCACGGTCAGGCGGTGGTCGAGATCATCGCGCAATGTCGCGGCGCGCTCGCGCAGCTCCTCATCGCCGGCTGCGAGCCGGTCTTTGTACTGGCGGTCGAGCTCGGAGTAGGTGGTCGCGGTCGCGCATGTGCGCAGCTCACCGCAGAGATCGCGCGTGGCCTCGCGGGCGGCGTCGCGTCGCTTGTGGCAAATCGTGAATGTCTCGCGGTGCTGCTCGACCACGCGGTCTAGCGCGTCGAGCTCGAGTGGTGGAGCGACAGCCTCGACGGAGGGCAGCCCGAAGCCGACGGCGTCGAGCATGGTGCGCAGCTTGCTGGCCGCGTGGCTGTACTCGCGGCGCTGTTCGGCGAGCGTGCGTAGCTTGCCCTCGAAGTCTGCGATCGCGGTCTCGACCCGGCGGATGGACTCGTTGAGGCGCTCGACCTGCTCAGCGCAGCCACGCGCACGTTCGCGGGCCTCGTCGGCGCTGGCGGGGTCGACGTCGGGCGGTAGGTCGCTGGCCTCGCGGCGCTTGCGGGTCTCGGCGAGCGCGCGCATCGCGGAGTCTCGCTCGCTCTTGGCCTTGCCGACGTCGGCGTTGGCCTCGTCTCGATCTCGTTCGAGCTGCTCGCGCTCGCCCTCGAGATCCTCGCAGCTGCGTAGCTTGGTCTCGACGACCGCGGTCTCGAGCGAGGCGGCGAGCTTGTCGTAGCGCTGCCTGTGCTTGGTCAGGGTCCGGGTGCTTTCCTCGAGCATCGACCGGGCCAGGCTCTCGCCGAGCTTGGTCTCGTAGCTCAGGCGAAGGGCCTGGTAGCGCTCGCGCGTCAGCTCGAGCTCGGGAGGTGGTTCAGGCAAGGGGCTGTCGTCGTGGTGCTGAATTCCGTCATGCTCGCGCGCCAGCTCGCGCGCAGCTGTGTGGGCTTCGTGCATGCGCGCGTGCAGGCTGTCGGCGAGCTCAGACAGGCTCTCGACGCGCCTGCGCTGGACTTCACGCTCACGCTCGTGGGCGTCCCGCTCACGCAGGGCGGCCTCGCGCCGCTCACGGGCCTCGCCAACTTGTCGCTCGTAGTGCTCGACGAAGGCCTCGACGGCCTGCAACTTGGTCAGGGCCTCCCGCTCGCGCTGCGCGAGCTCCTCCCGCTCGCGGAGCAACGTCGTGCTGCGTAGCTCGAGCTCCTTGCGCCTCGAGGCGAGCTCTTCGAGCTCGTCCTCGATCTGCTCGAGCTCGGTCGTGGCCGCGTGCGCAGCTTGCTCGAGGTGTTCGAGCGCGCCCTTGCCGTAGGCTTCGAGATAGCGGGCGAGCTGGTCGGCGATACCGAGGAAGGCTCGCTCGCGCTCGGTGTGCTCGGCTTCTCGCTGCTGGCGCTCGCCCCGTGTGCGCTCGAGTTCGAGCTTGCGCTCGGTCGCGGCTTCACGGTCGTAGGTCGCGGGGTCTGGCGCGACCACCAGTCGCTCCTCGTCACGCTCGGGCTGTTGATGCACGAGGCTCTGGATCCGCGTGATCTGAACGGGGGTGTGGAGGCGCGGGAGGTCGGACAGTCGTTCTCGCACACGCGACATGTGGTCGCCGATCACGATGACCCCCGCGAAGGTCGCTGGCGCCGAGCGGATCGCGTCCGCCCGCGCGTCCGCAGGGACGTTCTCGGCCACATACCCAAGCCCGGGGTGGGCCGCGACGCCCGCGTCGCGCAGCGCTCCAACCGTGAGCTGCACGTCGCGATTGGCCGGCCACAGGCCGCCGTCGTCGATGGCTGCGATTGCCCGGCTGTCCTCCGCGCCATCGACCCTGCTCTGCAGCAGCTGGTGGCGCTCCGATTCGGCGCGCTGACGCAGCCTGCGACCGAGCCCAGGGGTGTCGAGCTCGGGCTCCTCGGTCTCCTCGACCTCGATCAGCAGCGGGCTCGCACGCAGTTCGTCGCGCTGGTCGTAGGCCCGCTGAAGCTCCTGTCGATGCTCCCGCAGCTGTTCGCTACGCGTCGCCCGACGCACGCCGAGCTCTTGCACTCGTTCGCCCAGGCCATGAAGCTGACCGGCGATGGTCTCACGCTGTCGTTCGGCCTCGCGCCCGCGTCGCTGAAGCTCCTCGCTGTTACTCTGCCAGCGCTCGACGCAGCTGGAGGCGGTCTCGTGGGTTTGCAGCACGCCGCCTGCGAGCAGGCGCTCGCGGGCTTGCTTGTAGTGCCTGAGCTGTGCGTCGAGATTGGCGAGCTCCTGTTGGAGGCGGCCGAGCTCGCGCTCGCAGCGGTTGACCTCGGCGCGTGCCTGCTCGGCCTCGGCGCGTCGAGTGGCGCGCTCGCGCTCGCGGGCCTGGGCGTCGGCCTCGCGTACAGCCCGAGCGCGCGCGAGCAGGGTCCTCAGTGCTGAGCCCGTCGACTCGAGCTGCTCCCGCTGGGGGGCGAGCTCGAGTTCGGAGCGCCGCCGCTCCTGCGTCCAGTGCTCGACCTGCGCCTCACTCGTGCGGACCTCCTGCAGCGCCGCGGCGGCCTTGTTCACGCGCAGCTCCTGGTCGAGCTCACGCTTGCTCTGCTCGGCGAAGTCGAGCGCTTGCTCGGCTTCGTGTAACTCGAGCTCGAGCGCGCGCCGCTCGAGCCCCCGGCTCCACCGGTTTTGTTTGTCGCGCTCGTTGCGGGCGCGGGAATGGTCCTCTCTCGCCTCGGACAGCGACCGCTCGAGCTCTCCGCGCCGTAGCTCGAGCTGCGCGCCCCGTTCGTCGAGGCCGGCGATCAGTGCGGCGGCACGTATGTGCGCGTGGTCGAGCTCGTCTGTGCACGCCCGCTCGTGCTCGACGGCGTCGACCAGCGGGACCAAGCTCGCACGGATCGAGCTGATGAACTGCTGCTCGAGCAGGAACTCGGGTCGCTTGCGTAGAGTCTCGCGCTGGGCCTCGATGTTCTTGGCCAGCTGCTCGGCGCCTTCGCGCTCGAGCGTGAGCTCGAGAAAGAAATCGATGAAATCCTGCGCCGTACCGAAGCGGAACAGCTCGTCGGCCGCGCCCTCGCGCTGGTTCATCTGCAGCTGGTATCGAAACAGCTCGGTGTCGATGCCGAGCTTCTCCAGGTTGTCTCGCCAGTTGCGCTGGTTGCTGGTGTCGGCAATCTCGGTTTCGGGGTGGCGGTGGATCGTATCGCGCAGCCACTGGCGAAACTCACCGAAGCTGGCACAGGGCTCACCGAGTCCGAGCACGGGCAGGTGCTCGAGTTCGAGCACCCCGGGGATCGAGCGCGCGCTAAAGAACACGCGGCGCAGCTCGGTACGTTGCTGGTTGCGCCACGCAAGCGCCTGGCCGATGATGCGGACGGTCGAGGGCGGCCGCTCGAAATCCTCGTCGCCGTTGGCGGGGTCGATGTCCCACTCACTGATGACGAAGGCCAGATCCTGGGTCTTGACGTAGTCCTCGATGCGTCGCGCTTTGCCCTCGGCCGAGCTGCCCAGGAACTCGCTGCGGTTGGGGCGCAGCACGCTGTAGAAGAGGTTGATGACCGAGGACTTCCCGCCGCCGTTGCGCAGCCACAGGATCGAATCGATGCCCGAGCCCGGCTCGCGCTCGGCCGAGAGCGCACGGAAATCCAGGGTCAGCGGGGACAGGCGCGCGTGCCGATGCCCGATCGAGGCGAAGTGAAGACGCAGCAGTCGAGCCATCTCAGCCGCGCTCCTCTCGGGCCCGGGCGTCGCGGACCAGGCGAAAAGCGGGCAGGGCGGCCAGCTCGCGCACCTGCAGGCGGTAGGCGCCGAGCGCCTGGAAGCTCCCGCCGTCTTGGTCGCCGAGCTTGCGCATCAGGCCGCCGCGCTCGAGCTGCTTGAGCGCGTGCAGGGTCATGCCAGACAGGGTGTTGGCGGCCGAGCGCCCGTCGGTGGTGCCGCGAGTCTGGGCCATGGACAGGACCGCGCGCCAGGCCTCGCGCAGCTCCTTGGTGCCGAGCTCTGGGTCCTCGTTGGCGCGGCGTTCGAACTCGCGGGCAAGATTGACGAGGTGCTCGACCAGGCGGTTGACACAAACGCGGGTGCCAGCGATGTGGGTGGCGTCCTCGAGCGAGGCGGCGCTCGGGAAACAGTAGGCAGCGATCAACAGTTGGATCAGCCCATGGCACATGCGCGCCTCGACGCTGAGCCCAGAGCGGCGGTAGTCAGCCAGGGTCAGGGCGAAGGGCCCGTCGGGTTCGGCGCCGAGCACCAGGCCGAGTTCGGTCACGCCGAGCACCACGAGGCCGAGGCCGTCGGCGATCATGTGGACGAAGCCGCGCAGCTCGAGTTCGGCGTCGT
This sequence comes from Enhygromyxa salina, assembly GCF_002994615.1. Taxonomy (GTDB): domain Bacteria; phylum Myxococcota_A; class Polyangia; order Nannocystales; family Nannocystaceae; genus Plesiocystis; species Plesiocystis salina_A. The sequence goes on from NZ_PVNK01000311.1 coordinate 32,903, forward strand.
AGCGGCGCAACAGCACGCCGTAGTCGGCCTCGTTGGCTGGGCGCAGCTTGGGCTGCAGGCCGAAGCGCAACAGCTTCGCGGCGTCCTGGGCCAGCTGCTGCGCGTCAGCCATGGGCGAGCTCCCGCACGATTAGCTCGTCACCACGAAAGGTGGGATCGTCGAGCCACTCGTCGCTGAGCTCGACCTCGACCGGCGCGTTCGCGGCCTCCGGGTCGAAGGCCGAGAGCAGCTCGAGCACCAGCAGGCGCAGGCTCTGCGGTGGGTAGCCACGGCCCCGGGCGCGGGCGAGCAGTTCGGACAGACGCTGTCGGCCGCGCAGCTCCGCGAGCAGCTCCGCGACGCGGCGGCGGTCCTCGTCGTCGAACACCGGCGGCGGGGTCTCGACCTCCTCAAGCTCGGGGGCCCAGGTCTCGTAGTCGCCGACCTCGACGCGGCGCGGGTTGAGCAGACGTTCGATCAGCGCGCCCAAGCGCAAGCTCGGCGGGCAGCGCGGCGCTTGGCAGCGGGCGAGCAGTTCGTCAGCGAGCTGGGCGAGGGCCAAGGTCGGGAGCTCTAGCGCATCGCTGAGCACCTCGGCCTCGAGGTCGGGCAAGGGTGTGGCGAGCTGTGGTCGGAAGGCCTGCCGATCGTGCTCGACCAGGTAGTCTGCGTTGGCGCGGATCAGTCGCTGGTGCAGCTTGGCGTGGCGGGTCAGGCACTCGTTGAGCGTGTCCTCGAGCGCGGCCAGTTGCGCGCCCGCCTTGGGCGACGTGGTCGAGTTCGTCGTGCCCTCGAGCTCGCGGCGGGTCTCGATCGCCGCGAGGATCTCGCGCTCGACCTCGAGGCGTTCGCTGATGTGCTCGCGGGCCTCGTCGATGATGCCCAGCGCGGTCTCGACCCAATTGACCTGACCGATGTCTCGCCGGGTGGTTTCGAGGAAGGTGACGAGCTTCTGCTCGTACTCGATGCTGCGCAGGCGCGCGCGCTTGGCCGTACGCACGGCGTCCTCGATGCGGCCGCGTCGGACCTGCGAGCGCAGCACCGCCTCCTCAGCAGCCTGCGCGTCCTCGACCTCGTACTCGAGCATGCCGGCGTAGAGGTTGATCGCCTGCGTCGTGGGCTCGATGATTGTCGAGCCGTCGGGGAGCTGCCGCTCGCGCAACAGGTGAAACTCGAGCAGCTTGTGCGTGACCCGCTCGGGTGTGAGCGCGAGGTAGGGCTCGCGGAAGGCCTGGCGGCGGCCGCTCTCATTGAGGAGAGCCTCTAGTGTGACCGCGGCGATCTCGAGCGCGCGCTCGGGGGACAGCTCAGGATCGACATCGCGGACGAGGGGCTCGAGCTCGACGCACAGCTCCTCGAAGCTGGCCCCGTGACCGAGGCCCTTGTGCTCGATCGCCAGGTCGAGGGCGCGCAGGCCGAGCGCGCGCAGATCCTGGTGGGCGAAGGCCTCGCCGCGCTGGCGCTTGCTGGCCTCGAGCTGGTGCAGTGGGGCGGTGCGCAGCAAGGTCCGTAGGCGGCGCGTGAGCGCGTCCTCCCAGGTATCGGGATCTGGTTCGACCATGCGGGATCGCATTGTGCTCGATCTGAGTGGAATTGGGTAGATCGGGCGCCCGCTTTGTCTGGTCGAGATCTGGCTCAAGAACGAAGACTACGATGATAAAGTCTCGTCGTGGGGACTCGGGCCGCTGCTGCCTCTGCGTGCGGCGCTGCTCGTGGACGACATGCGTCCCGCGTACGTCGCCTGGTTGTCGACCGTGTTTGTGGGGGACTTCGACGATGAGACCCTAGACGTCGACGTCGAGGAACCTCCGGTTCCGCCTGGACTCGGACAGCCGGACTCGGCGCTCGCGGCGCTGGTGGATTTCCTTCATATCGATCCGGATCTGTTCACGGCTGCCGCGGAGGGCAGTCCTGCGAACACCCACGACAGCGAAGCCTTGCGTCAGTGGGCTCGCGGTCTGTCGAGCAAGCAACAGAAGCGATGGCTACTGCGAGCGATCGAGCGGCCTGAGCTCGCCCTGGGCAGGGAGATGATCGTGGCCTTCCTACGGCAGAACCCAGCACCCACTGTGCCACCTCGGACTGTGGCGCAGTTGCGTGCTCGCGCCCACGAAGTTTGTGAGCTACGCGAGAACGAGGAGGCCGAGCTACGCGAGCGCGATCGGGCACGACGAGAGACCGAGAGGACGCTCGAGCTCCAGCAGCTGCGCAAGCGCTGGTCGGCAAACTGGAAGCAGCTCGAAAAACTCGTCGACCAAAAACACTACGACGAGGCCACAGCGCTGACCATGAAGCTACGGGATGCCGATGAGGGTCGTCGCAAGCCGGACTTCGAGCAGCGCCTCGCCTCGCTGAAGCGTGATTTTGGTCGGCGGCGTGGGTACTGGCAGCGGGTCAACGCGAGGTTATGAACACTCCTCTCCTGCCCACAGACGCCTATTCGGCCAGGAGCGGGACCCTTTGGTCAGCCCACGCTACGCGGTGGCATCGCCGCCCGACTCCTCGGAGACTGAACGCTACCGTACACTCCTGGCCCTGGCTGACTCGAGAGCTCTGCGGTATCATCCCCACGTCTTGACGCCCGCATCACAGACGTGTCCGTCCGGGTGAGTGGGGTTGACCAGCCCCGCCAGGCCCGTCTCCGCACCAGAGCTTCACGCGGCGCGACTGCGGGCCCACGCCGCAGGCATCAGCTGCGCGACGTCGACACGCTTGATCTTCCGCGCGAGCACCGGCAGCACCTCCGTCAGGTACTCGACCGGGTCGACCCCCGCGAGCCGACAGCAGCGCAGGATCGTATAGACCACCGCCGCGCGCTCGGCCCCGGCGTAGGACCCCGCGAACAGAAAGTTTTTCCGCGTCAGTGCGACCGGGACGAAGTTGTGCTCCGAGTCCGCGGGTGGGTCGTCATTCTCCAGCTGACTGCGCCACCAGAAGATCTTCTTTGCGCTGAGGCCGTGGAGCCGGGCGAAGGCCGAGACCGAGTCTCCGCTGCGCTCGACCGCGTCGAGGACCAAGCGGGCGTAGGCTTTGGTCCATCGGCCATCGCGGAGTTGGACGAGCCTTGCCTCCAGCAAGTTCTTGGGTGCCATGACCTGCGATGGTCTCCCGCTCTCGCGGTCGATGGGCGCCATCTCGGGGCGCAGTCACCCGGACGGACACGGGCGCAGTCACCCGGACAGACACCTAGGGGCGCTCTCCGCCGAGAAATGGTGCGACGACGAAACCGTCGATGGTAAGACGCAAACTTGGTGCCCATGCACCCGCGAGTTGCTGCGCCTTTTCGAGGCTCATCACGTTCTTCGACACGATGGCCAGCGTTTCGAGCGCGCGGTCTGACTGCGCTTGTTGTTCGAGCAGGGCGATCAGAACCGACAGTTCAGGTGGGGCGGCATGCTCAACTTCCTCGGAATAGATGACCCGATCAACCTCGAGCGCGCTCGCGGTCCGCGTGAGAAACGCGATGAGATTTGCGGAGAGGGCGGTCGAGTCCCGCCTGGCGCGAAATGCTCCCGAATTTTCGTTGTACTCAACCATCAAGCCGCCCCCTCGCGCCTTGAATATATTTATGTAGACCTCCATCGAGTCGGTGCGGCCGAGCGCCTCGGCAAGGGGGCGCGAAATACAGTAGAGGCCCACACCCCACCAGGACGACGCGTAGGTGGCTATGTCGGCCAGGGTCGGGACGGATTCGCTTTGGAGCGACGTCACCGTGGGGACACCACTACGTGAGTGCAGTCGCGCGATCTCCCCGTCGTAGTCGATACCGGAGGCTGGGAGGATGAACTCGAGTTGACGAAGCACCTCCGCGAAATCGAGGCTGGTCGGTTGAAAGCGAGCGTCAAATGAAAACGACATGTTGGACCCCGTCAGACGCGGATAACCCGGACACTGACCCCCAAGGCGTTGCCCGCGTCACGGATATGCTTGGTGAGCCATGGAGCGCGCGGTCTGACTGGGATGAGGTCACGGTGGGAGCACCGCTGCGTGAGTGCAGTCGCGTGACTTCCCCTTCGTAGTCGATGCCAGAGGCTGGGAGGTTAGTCTTCGTCGTCGAAGAAACTCTCGTCGATGTCGACGAGGCAACTGAGAATTACGTGACCGGTGATCGTCTCGAATAGCTCACCGTCCCCCCAGCGTTCGCGCATCTGCTCGAGAGTGACCAGCGAACGTTTGATGCCGCTAACCAAGCCGTGCGATATTCGTTGTCGATTCTCCCAGGCCGCACGGACCGAGGTTGGTTCGAGGAAGGACTTCCTGAGGGTCGCCCCGTCGAATATGGGAGCTTCAGAAAAAGTGTCGATGTTGGTCGTGTAGAATCCGTCCAGGCCTTCGTGTGCGCCGAGTGCGATGGACAGCGTTCGTAGTCGTTCGGCCGCATCTGCGTTCAGGTGGTCGTGATCATTCCACAGGTCTGTGTATAGCGCCGCGTCGAGATGAGCGATGAAACACACGGGCTGTTCGGTGTCGAACGTCGGGTATAACGCCAGGCTGATGTCGTAGAGACGGAGGGAGTCCTCGAAGCGGAAGCTGCCCGTGACGCTCAACCAGTGCAAAGAGTTTGAGAGTTTGTCGAGATCGGCCTGCTGAAGGTCAGTGATTTTATCGTAGCCGTGGATCGGGCGCTCGTCAGCGTTTCGTCGGCCATCGAAGCACATATTTCTTCGTGAGCAGGGTGATGGCGTCCCACATCACGATAGCGCCGTGGGCCCTGGATGTGGCGGCAGAAATGACTGCGCTCTTGAGGTAGTCTGACATTGGAGCCTCAGTGCTGCTGGAGGCTCAGTCAAGCTAGCAGCCCGGGGTGCAATGCCTCGCGCCGCCTCGCTTGGCCTGTTCACCGAGGGCTTTGTCGCCAAAACTTGCAGTACGCTCGGTACAGCGGCGTTTTGGCTTCGCGCCCTCGGCGAAAATTCCGGCGCGAGGCGACACGATGCATTGCACCCCGGGCTGCTAGTTGGCCCCGCCCGCGTCCAGCTGCGCCTGGGCCCAATCCCGCGTGTTGGGCCGCTGCGCACCCTGGCTCCGGATCTGAGCCAGCAACCCAAGCGCATGTCGACGCCGCATGGGCTCATGCAAGAGCGCGTTGGCGAGGACCGCATCATCCAGCACTGCGCCGCCGAGCAGTCGCGCACTTCGGTCGAGCTGTGGCAGCCTCTGCTGGCACCAACTCGTGACCGCGACGGGATCGGGCACCGGCAACAGCTCCTCGGGCTCGATCGCGAGGTCTGCATCGAGCGCGTCGTCGGCCAGGGGGGGCAGGGCCGCGTCGTCCTCGCGCACACGGTCGACCCACAGCGACTCGTCCTCCCTTGGCAACCCGACGATCGCAGTCATGAGTTCGCCCGCGAGCGCGCCCAGCTCGGCGTCCGCGAGCAAGGGCAAGGCAGCCTCCACGGCTTCGACCGAGCCGCCAAAACCCAGAGCCCGCAGCGCCGCACGACGGCGCTCGGGATCCTCGAGCAGCGCGATCAGGCGGCGCTGGTCGCCGGGCTGCCCGAGCACGCCGAGCCACAGCAGGGCCCTCGGGCGAAACTCGCAGCTTGGCGCGTCGAAGGCCCAGTAGCGCGCAGCCTCGACCGCCCCCGCGACGCCGCGCACGAGCGCCGTCTCGACCGCGGCCGCGACCACCCGCGGATTGGGGTGCTCGCCGAGGCCCGCCACGATCTGGAGCTGCTGCGGGTCACCCGAGCGCGCGAGCGTGGCGGCGGCTTCGAGCACATTCGGATCCTCGCTGGCGAGCAGCGCGGTCAGGCGAGGTCCGAGCTGCACCTGGCGTCGGGCGAGGGCCGCGACCACAGCTGCGACGGCAGGCCCTTCGTTTGCGTCACCGAGCTGGGAGCGCAGCCACTGCTCGAGCCCCGCGCGCCTCGATAGCGCCAGCGCCTCGACGAGACCATGCCACCGCTCGCTCCGCACCTCGACTTCGCCGAGCAGCGCGAGCAGGCGCCGACCATCCTTATCGTCTCCAAGACTCGGGCCTGCGGCCCGACAACCTCGCTCCGCTCGGCCCCCAGGTCCAGGGAGACTGTCTTTATCGTCTCCAAGACTCGGGCCTGCGGCCCGACAACCTCGCTCCGCTCGGCCCCCAGGTCCAGGGAGACTGTCCTCGAGCTCCCCGCAGGCGAGGACCCCGAGGCCCGAGACCAGCGCGAGCGCGGCTTCGGTGCTGGCGTCGGCCAAGGCCGGCCAGTACGTGCGCTCGAGGAGCGGGGCGCCGACGAGCTCGAGCGCGTCGAGGTGCGCGGCCAGCCGCTGCTCGGTGCCCACGGCGAGCTCGTGGAGCGTGATGTCTGGCTCATCAAAGGCGTCGCGCCAGCGCTCGGCCAGAAATTCGGCCTCTTCGAAGTGGCGATCGACCACCTCCCACAGCGGGTTCTCGGATCTGCGCCAGAGTTTCAAGACAGGCGACGGTAGCACGTTCGAGGTGGCGTCCCAATGCTGCGAGAAGCAGCCCTCGAGGGCTCTACAGGGCGCAGCCGCCCTCGAGGAGCTCGAGCGTGTCGAGCGCGTAGAGACCCTGGCACTGCAAGGGGACCTCCTCACAAGCCTCGCAGTGGTCTGTGACCGACCCCGAGTCATCGCTCTCGTCGGCTTCGATCGCTGCGACGACTTCGGCCCACTCCTCGTGGTCGCAACTATCGACGATCTCCGGCACCAGCAGCTCGAGCTCGAGCCAAGCGACCTCGCCGTAGGGGAGTATCGAGGCGTCGACGATCGTGACCTCGTGGGCCTGACAACGGGGATGGAGCTGTGCGTAGTTCCACTCGAAGACCGTGTCACTGGCCGCGACGCCGTTGTCGAACTCCATCGCGACCCGCAGTCGTGACCACCACTCGTCGGTCTCGTCGAGCTCGTGGTGCAGGATCAGCTGTGGCCCTGCCGCCTCACAGCCGGCGACGCACAGATCTGCATGCGCGGCTTCGGGGGTGGTGGGCCACTTCGCTCGATCATCCACGACGGTGCCCATCAACTCGACCCACAGCGCGAGCCAGTCGGTGGCGCCCGGTTGACCCTCGGGTACGGATGTCGGAGCTGGCCCGGATGTCGACGACGCAACCGCGACGGCAGGGGTGGGGGCGATCGGCTCCGGGCAGGGTGTTGTTGCCGCGCCGCAGGCCAAGGTGGCTGGGAAGAGAGTGAGAAGAGCTCTGCGTGTCATCGTTGGTAACCAGAAGCGACCAGAAGCGACAGCCCCCAACGGCTGAGGCCAAGGGTCGCATCATAGCCACGAGTATCCAGATGCTCAAGAGCCGGGAGGCTGCTGTGGTTGCTCGCTACTCAGCTTGGACATGCCGGGGCTGCTGCGGGCTTGTGTGGGGTGGTCATTGCGCTCAACCCTCTCTCGCGCGGGGCTACGCGCCAGGGCATCGGGCGCTGATCTGCGCGGGCGCGGATGAAGGTGAGCGGGTGGTGGTGGTCGTCGAGGCGCCGGGTTAGCGCGGCGGCCACTCGGACGCGCCAGCGGGATCGCCGGGGGGGATCGGGTGACCGAAGAAGTAGCGCCTTCCGGGGGTGAAGGCTTTGCGCTCGGGGCTGGCGAGGAAGGCCTCGAACACGGCGGCCGCGGCGAGCGGTTGCAACTTCTCTTTGTGATAGAAGCAAGAGCAGTCGATCCCGGTCATGGCCTCGAACTTGCGGCGCATCCGCGAGTCGAACTCTCCGTCGGCGAGATCTTGGAGTCCCCGTCGGGCGATCCACTCGAGATCGAGCAGACGCCCGCGAAACACGAACGCGTGCTCGCCCAGACTCTCGACGAGTTCAGCGTGGCGCGCGAGTACCCGCGCGACGTAGGCATCCGCCTGCTTCTCGTCGACCTTGCGTGGGAAATCTGTCCTGAGGGGTCCCCAGCTCTCCTCCTCGAGGAGGAGTGCCAAGCGTGGCGGAATGTCAGGCCCGTCCTGATACTGGTAGGCTGCCCGCCACCCACGGGCCAGAGTAGGAACGATGTCGAGACGTCCCCAATGAAATAGCAATTCCGCGAAGTCCCACGAGTAGTCGACGGGTAGACCCGTTTGCAAGTGGGAATGGATACGCTCGACAAGTGCGTCGGGCGCTGCATCTCCGATCATTTTTACGTACGCACCGCGGCGTACCCAGTCGGCATCTCGGTCGTACAACTCCAGTACCGTCGGTGCTGCGCGGAGGTCGCCTGCTTTTAGAGCGCCAACCAGATCTCCGACGATGCTCCATTTGTCGAAGTCGTCGAGAACTAAGTCCTCCTCGATCAGCGGAAATGCAAAGTATCCGCGAGCGTCGCGATACATTCGCCCAGGCAGGGGAGGGGGGGAATTGACCATCACTGAACCCCCAACGCGGCTCGACGTTGTTGGAGTTCCTGGCCGTTCCACGTGTCGAGCGCAGAGTCGATGACTTTACACGAAGCGCACTTCCTGTCGTGAGGACTCGTATTTGTCTCAGAGCTTGGGCAACCACCCGCCGCGCGTGGCGTCGTGTGGTCGACTTGAATAGCCTTGTTCATTTTACGTTCGCTCCATCCCGCGGAGATCAGATCACGGCGGGTAGCTCGCGTGATTGCTGGTCATCAGGTCGAGGTGACGCACGACGTGGCGACCCTCGAACATCACATCCATGGAGTGGGCGTTGAAGTAGGCCTTGCCCGTGATCGTATGGGTCAGCAGCGAGCCGCCGAGAGCCTTGGTCGCGGCTTCGTTGCCGAGCGGGGAGCTCTGGAGGTAGCTGTCTTCGACGCCGGCTGGCTTGCCGCCGATCAACACCCGCTTGGTGCCCTTTTTCAGGTCCTTCGAGAAGGCGCTGTTCGGGTAGGGGACGGGGACCGGACCCGTCGGTGGCGAGGGCGGGCTGTTGCACACGTCCGGGAACGCGGCGACGAGCTTGCCGCCGCCGGCCTTGGCCGAGATGGCCATCTTGTTGGCGAAGACCTGCTTGCCCATGCTCACCTACCAACCGCGACGAACAGGAGCTCGAGCGAGGGCGCCGGCTCCCCATCGGGTCCACCCAGCGGCCAGGCGTCGTCGCTGCGCGCGTCACCGAGCGCGTGGCTCGTGCACGCGAAGATCACGACGGACACCCCCAGCCCCGGCCCGAACATCTCCTACGCACCATCACCGTAGAGCCCGAGCGCCATCAAGCGTCGGCGCAGGCGGTCCCGACTGATCCCCAGCCGATTCGACGCGGCCGACAAGTTGCCACCGAACTCCCGCAGGACGCTGGGCACGAACACGCGGTCGAACTCGAGGTGGGTCTGCTCGTAGTCACCCGCGTGGCTGAGGACCTCGCCGAGCTTCGACGCGACGCCGTCGCCGCGGCCAAAGCGGATGTCGGCGGCGCGCACGGTGCCCTCGCGCCGCAGGAGCACGGCCCGACGGATCGCATTGCGCAGCTCGCGAACGTTGCCCGGCCAGGCGTAGAGCGGCAGCGCGGCCCGGGCGTCGTCGCCGAGCTCGATCGTCAGGCCGTGGTCCTCGGCGAGCTCGTCGATCATCACCTCGGCGAGCTCGACGGCGTCGCCGGGCCGCTCGCGCAGCGGCGGCATCGTGAGCAGCTCCTGGTTGAGGCGATGGAGCAGGTCCTCGCGGAACCGGCCCTCGGAGACCTCCTCGGCCAGGTTGCGGTTGGTCGCGGCGATCACCCGAAGGTCGACCCTGCGCAGGACGCCGGGCTCGCCGAGGCGGCTGAGCTCGCGGCGGTCGAGCACGCGCAAGAGCTTGGTCTGCTGGGCCAGGGGCAGCTCGCCGATCTCGTCGATGAACACCGTGCCGCCGTCGGCCTGCTCGAACAGGCCCGGCTGGTCGTGGTCGGCGCCCGTGAACGCGCCCTTCTTGAACCCAAACAAGGTCGCGTCGGCGAGGGTCTCGGGCAGGCTCGCGCAGTCGAGCACGATGAAGGGCCGCTCGGCGCGATCCGAGAGCTGGTGGAGCGAGCGCGCGGCGAGCTCCTTGCCGGTCCCGGTCTCGCCCTGGATCAGGACGTCGAGGGGCGTCGGGGCCACGCGCTCGAGCAGCGTGAACAGCTCGCGCATGACCACGCTCTGGCCGTAGAGCTCGCCGCACCACTCGCTGGTGCTGACCTCGACCTCGACCTCGGCGACGTCGACGAGCTCGAGGCGGCACTCGCCGGCCGTGAACACGTCGCCGGGGATCAGGCCGACGTGAAAGATCCGCCGCTGGCCGAGCCAGAGGCCGTTCTTGCTGCCGAGGTCACGCAGCTCGGCGCCGGACTCGGTCGCGCGCAGGGCGAAGTGGACCTTGCTGATCGAGCGATCGGCGATCGTGAGGTCGACGGCGCGGCTGCGCCCGACCTTGATGCTGGGCTTGGCGACGGCCAGCGTTTGGCCAGCGAGGGGGCCGGTGTGGACCTTGAGCGCCAGGCCGCCGGGTCGCGCCGCGAGCTCGCGGGGCACCATCGCGTGGGTGACTTTGGTCTCCGGGTTGCTCATTCAAAGCCCGAATTTTTGGATCCACAAGTCGGCGTCGAGGCCATCGGGCTGGTGACTGCCCACGGCGATGCCGTAGCCGTTTGGCGACACCGCGACGTCGAGGAACTCGCTGGCGTCGGTGGACATCAGGCCGTTGACGACGACGTCGGGGGCCAGGGTTTTGCCGTCGGCGCCGTACCAGCTCAGCATCCCGCTGATCTGCTCGCCGTAAGTGGTACCCGCGACGACCACCCCGCCGCCGGGCAGCACCGCGATCCCGTCTCCGGTCTCGGATGGGTTCGGGCCCTCGTGCTGGATGCTCCACAGCAACGTGCCGTTCGTGTTGTACTTGTTGACCCTGAACGATGTGACCCTCGCCGACAGCAAGTAGACGTTGCCCTCGGCGTCGGCTACGAGCTCCTCGTGGCGGGCGGTGGGGAGCGTTGGCGAGAGCCCGACGAAGCTCCCGCTGTCGTCGTAGCGGTCGAGGCGGTGGGGGCTCTCGCGGACAACCCAGATCAGGTCATCGGGGGTGATGAGGACCGAACTCAAGGAGATGGCGCTGTCGGGGGAGCTGCTCCAGTCTTCGGTGCCGCCGAGGTCGTAGCGAGCGAGCAGACCTGCATCGACTGGGAAGTAGCCCGCGCTGACGACGTAGTTCAGGTTGTCGATCGCGACGTCGAGGATGCCGGTGTTCTGGTTCTGCAGGATCTGCGTCCACTGCAGGTTGCCGTCGGTGTCGTAGAGCCTCGTGACGCCCTGATCGTCGACCGTTCCTCCGATCACGAGCTGGTCGTCGGAGCCGATCGCCAAGCTCGGACGCGAGTTCTCCAGCGCGGTTTGGCTCCATACGGAGGCGCCCTCGGGGTCGTACTCCGTGAGGCGAAAGGTGCCGTCGGTGCTCAACAAGATGTTCAGGTTCTCTTCGCTGTCGATGACGACTCGGTGACCGATGTCCTCGGCTTGGGCGCCGAGGTCGAGGACTTGCTCCCAGATCAGCGCCCCCGGGAGCTGACAGGCCGTGCAGCCGTCGCCAAGGTCGTCGTTGGCGTCGTCGCACTGTTCATCGTTGCCGAGTTGAACGATCCCGTCCCCGCACAGCGGCAGCGTGCAGGCGTTGGTGCACTCGTCGTCGTCGATCGTGTTGGCGTCGTCGCACTCCTCGCCCGGCCCAACCTCGCCGTCGCCGCATTCACTGGGGAGGTCGGGATCACCGTTACCGGTGTCGGCCGCGATCTCCAGGCAGCTGTCGTCTTGCTCGGTGTTGGAGGAGCCGCCGCAAGGGCTGTAGCACTCGGGCTCGGGCTGCTCGGCGACGCACCCGTAGGCTGCGTCACCGCAGTCCGGGGTCACACAAAAGGGGAGGGAGGGGTCCCGCTCGGCGCAGGTCTGGTCGCCCGCGGCGTGGAAGCAGTGCTCGGCGTTGGGCCGCGCGACTCTGCATCCACTCACCAGGCTGCCGGACGCGAACGCGAGGGTGAGGAGGGTGAGTCGGAGGGTCTGGGTCTGCATGAGCGGTGAGGGCTGCCTCATCATGCCTGATCTTGGCGCCGACCTGTGCCCCGTGAGTAATTGGTGTGTCAGCAGCGGCGAGCAACAAAATGGGCGTGTTCGCCCGGGGCGTGTCACGGTGAGCCAGGAGCGCGGGCGGAGCTGACGCACGGCGCGTCGATCGCGATCCTCGCGCTCAGGTCTCGAAGTCGGGAGCCGTGATGGTCACGCGACGCTCCCACAGCCGGATGATCGTGCCGGTCGTCATGCCCAGCCCGGTCGCGATCTTGCCCAGGACCTTGCGCTCGATCTCGTCGCCCCCGACCTCGATCGCCTCGACGATCGCGGCAGAGATGCCCGAGCGCTCGGCGAGCTGTGCAATGGTTAGCCCGAGCGCGAGCCGAAGCGTCCGGAGGTGCAATCCCAGCTCCGACTTCGACGGGCCTGGAACCGGGGGATGCGAGCGATCCACGGGTACTTGTTACCTGAACAGAGGCCACTTTGGCGAACTGCCTGGTTGAAAGGGGCAGGTCCGCCTGGTTGAGGGGATGGTTGGTGCCGGGGAGGTTGGCGCGGGGGGGCTGAGTAGGGCGCACCGGGAGTGATCTCCGGCCTCGAGCCGGCATAGACGCGTAGTTGAGGGGGCGCCGACGTGGTTGGCGTGGGTTGCGCGAGATGTCGGCGCCTCTCCGCTTGGCGCGATATCGCGCTGGGTAGGGACCGGCGTGAGCGAACTCTGGATTGCGCTCGCTGCGCAAAATTTGGGATCGGTGACCGAGTCCGCTCCGATCACTCCCTGGTGGTCGAGGTCGTCGGCGTCGCCTCGTCGCTGAAGCCGGCGGGGTCGGTGCTCGATCGGCCGCTCGCTCGGCCGGGGCGGGGCGAGCCGAGGAGGCCTGCGCGGTGGATGGCGGTCGTGGGTCTTCGGTGGAGACCGAGGGCGAGTGCTTCCGCGGAGGCTTCGGCGGGAGCGCCCGGATGAGGCCGACATCACCGCGTCCGAGACGAGCGCAACCTCCTCGCTGGACGACTCGGCGCCCGCGAAGTCCGAACTCCCGCCGGACAAGGGGGGCGGGTCGCCGTCGATGTCGGTCGCGGGGTCGTCGGCGAGCCACGTGACGGCAGGTCGATCGAATGGCGGTTGTGGCCGCGGAGACCTGCTTGGGGTGGTGCGGGTCTTTGGCCTGAGAGCCGAGGTGTTGGTGGTGAGGAGAAGTCGTCAGGGGACGACGAGGTCGGCGCCTGCGAAGTCCATGGTGCCGTCGACCATGGGGCGTGGGTCGCCGTCGATGTCGGTGGAGGGGTCGCCGGTGAGCCAGATGGCGGCGGTGTCGAGCTCGGGCGGGTACCCGGGCGCGAGATGGAAGTCCCCTTGCAGGTAGTCGGTGAACCAATTGATATCGAGATCCCCAAGGGCGACGTTGTCGCCCAATACCATCTCCAAGGCACTGTCGGTGATGGTGGCGTTGGAGCAGTCGACCTCAGGGTCGGCGTGGGCGCTCACGATGATGCTGTTGCGGACTGTGGTGTTCGCGCCGTCTATACAGGCGAGGGAGGGGCCTCCAACCGCCGGGAGGGTGGCCAGCGTCGAGTAGGAGATGTCGCACGAGCCGTTGTCTACGCTGAGGGCGGGGTTGCTGGCGGAGCCGCTGACGAAGGAATTCACGAGCACGAGGGAGCCAGCGTTGTCGACGGTGATGCCGCCGCCGGTGTTGTTGATGATGCGTGAGCGCTCGACCCAGGCGGCGCCGCCGTCGATGAGCAGGCCCTCGGCGTTGTTCGGAGAGCCGTAGATTGTGATGCCCCGCATGAAGAGGTCTCCGGTGGAAGAGACGGTGATGGCGGGCTTGCTGTCGAAACCCTGCAAGATGGGTCGCTCGCCATCTGCGGCGAAGAGCGCGAGGGGTTGCGTCAGAGTCGTGGCTTCTAGGTAAGGTGCGTCCCCATCCTGTTCGTGGAGGATGATGAGGGTGGCGTTGTCTGCGTTTTCGATGGCCGAGGCAATTGTGCAGTAGGGCATGACCTCGCTGCCGTCAGCCATGCCGCAGTCGCCTCCGTCACCATCGACATGAATGATGTTGCCTTGGTCGATGCAGCTCCCGTCGGCGAGGTTGCAAGCGCTGTCGGAACACTGCGCGTGGTCGGAGCACCCGACGCACGCGCCCGCATCGGCATCGCAGACCGGGGTGGTGTCGACGCAAGCATCCTGGACGTCGAGGGTGCACTGCACACAGCTGCCCGCGTCGTCACACACGGGCGTCCCCGCGTCGAGGGACGCACACGAGGCGTCGGGCTCGGCGGTCGCATCACAGGCGACGCACTCGCCAGTGTCGAGGTTGCAAAATGGGCTGCCGGCCTCGGTGCAGTCGACGTCCTCCATGCACCCGCCGGTGTCGCCGTCGCCATCGCCGTCGCCATCGCCATCGCCGTCTCCGTCGCCGTCTCCGGTGTCGCCGTCGCCGTCGCAGATCTCGATGCAGGTCGAGTTGTCGTCGTAGTTCTCGCCGCCGCCGCAGGGGCTGTAGCAGGAGAGGTCCGTGGGCTCGTCGGAGACGCAGCCGAAGTTGGCATACGTCGCGTCTCCGCAGCTCACGCAGTACTGGCGCTCGTCTCCATAGCGCTCGAGGCAGGTCTCATTGCCGTTGGCGTTGAAGCAATGCTTCTCGTTGGGCTCCAAGCTCTGGCACGCGCCAAGACCAATGAGGACGCTGGCGACGAACCCAAGCCCGAAGGTCGCAAGTGTGACGTGTTGGTGATGCATGAGCTCCCTCGCCTCTCAGAGTCGGCGAACGAAGCTCAAGCCAGTGACGCCCGGGCCCCTCGAGCCCAGGCAGGACGGCGCTGGGGGAGGGGCGGGGTCGGTTGTGGCCGCGGACACCTGCCCGGGTTGGCGTGGGTCTTTGGCCTGAGAGCCGAGGTGTTGGTGGTGAGGAGAAGTCGTCAGGGGACGACGACATCGGCGCCCGCGAAGTCCATGGTGCCGTCGACCATGGGGCGTGGGTCGCCGTCGATGTCGGTGGCGGGGTCGCCGGTGAGCCAGATGGCGGCGGTGTTGAGCTCGGGCGGGTACCCGGGCGCGAGATGGAAGTCCCCTTGCAGGTAGTCGGTGAACCAATTGATATCGAGATCCCCAAGGGCGACGTTGTCGCCCAGTACCATCTCCAAGGCACTGTCGGTGATGGTGGCGTTGGAGCAGTCGACCTCAGGGTCGGCGTGGGCGCTCACGATGATGCTGTTGCGGACCGTGGTGTTAACGCCGTCTGTACAGGCGAGGGAGGGGCCTCCAACCAGGAGAGGGGCGGCCAGCGTCGCGTAGGAAATGTCGCACGAGCCGTTGTCTACGCTGAGGGCGGGGTTGCTGGCGGAGCCGCCAACGAAGGAGTTCACGAGCACGAGGGAGCCGGCGTTGTCGACGGTGATGCCGCCGCCGGTGTTGTTGATGATGCGTGAGCGCTCGACCCAGGCGGCGCCGCCGTCGATGAGCAGGCCCTCGGCGTTGTTCGGAGAGCCGTAGATTGTGATGCCCCGCATGAAGAGGTCTCCGGTGGAAGAGACGGTGATGGCGGGCTTGCTGTCGAAACCCTGCAAGATGGGGCGCTCGCCATCTGCGGCGAAGAGCGCGAGGGGTTGCGTCAGAGTCGTGGCTTCTAGGTAAGGTGCGTCCCCATCCTGTTCGTGGAGGATGATGAGGGTGGCGTCGTCTGCGTTTTCGATGGCCGAGGCAATTGTGCAGTAGGGCATGCCCTCGCTGCCGTCAGCCATGTCGCAGTCGCCTCCGTCACCATCGACATGAATGATGTTGCCTTGGTCGATGCAGCTCCCGTCGGCGAGGTTGCAAGCGCTGTCGGAACACTGCGCGTGGTCGGAGCACCCGACGCAAGCGCCCGCGTCGGCATCGCAGACCGGCGTGGTGTCGACGCAAGCATCCTGGACGTCGAGGGTGCACTGCACACAGCTGCCCGCGTCGTCACACACGGGCGTCCCCGCGTCGAGGGACGCACAGGAGGCGTCGGGCTCGGCGGTCGCATCACAGGCGACGCACTCGCCAGTGTCGAGGTTGCAAAACGGGCTGCCGGCCTCGGTGCAGTCGAGGTCCTCCATGCACCCGCCGGTGTCGCCGTCGCCGTCGCCATCGCCGTCTCCGTCGCCGTCTCCGTCTCCGGTGTCGCCGTCGCCGTCGCCGATCTCGATGCAGGTCGAGTTGTCGTTGTAGTTCTCGCCGCCGCCGCAGGGACTGTAGCAGGAGAGGCCCGTGGGCTCGTCGGAGACGCAGCCGAAGTTGGCATACGTCGCGTCTCCGCAGCTCACGCAGTACGGGCGCTCGTCTCCATAGCGCTCGAGGCAGGTCTCATTGCCGTTGGCGTTGAAGCAATGCTTCTCGTTGGGCTCCAAGCTCTGGCACGCGCCAAGACCAATGAGGACGCTGGCGACGAAGCCAAGCCCGAAGGTCGCAAGTGTGACGTGTTGGTGATGCATGAGCTCCCTCGCCTCTCAGAGTCGGCGAACGAAGCTCAAGCCAGTGACGCCCGGGCCCCTCGAGCCCAGGCAGGACGGCGCTGGGGGAGGGGCGGGGTCGGTTGTGGCCGCGGAGACCTGCCCGGGTTGGCGTGGGTCTTTGGCCTGAGAGCCGAGGTGTTGGTGGTGAGGAGAATTCGTCAGGGGACGACGAGGTCGGCGCCCGCGAAGTCCATGGTGCCGTCGACCATGGGGCGTGGGTCGCCGTCGATGTCGGTGGTGGGGTCGCCGGTGAGCCAGATGGCGGCGGTGTCGAGCTCGGGCGGGTACCCGGGCGCGAGATGGAAGTCCCCTTGCAGGTAGTCGGTGAACCAATTGATATTGAGATCCCCAAGGGCGACGTTGTCGCCCAGTACCATCTCCAAGGCACTGTCGGTGATGGTGGCGTTGGAGCAGTCGACCTCAGGGTCGGCGTGGGCGCTCACGATGATGCTGTTGCGGACCGTGGTGTTAACGCCGTCTGTACAGGCGAGGGAGGGGCCTCCAACCAGGAGAGGGGCGGCCAGCGTCGCGTAGGAGATGTCGCACGAGCCGTTGTCTACGCTGAGGGCGGGGTTGCTGTTGGAGCCGCCAACGAAGGAGTTCACGAGCACGAGGGAGCCGGCGTTGTCGACGGTGATGCCGCCGCCGGTGTTGTTGATGATGCGTGAGCGCTCGACCCAGGCGGCGCCGCCGTCGATGAGCAGGCCCTCGGCGTTGTTCGGAGAGCCGTAGATTGTGATGCCCCGCATGAAGAGGTCTCCGGTGGAAGAGACGGTGATGGCGGGCTTGCTGTCGAAACCCTGCAAGATGGGTCGCTCGCCATCTGCGGCGAAGAGCGCGAGGGGTTGCGTCAGAGTCGTGGCTTCTAGGTAAGGTGCGTCCCCATCCTGTTCGTGGAGGATGATGAGGGTGGCGTCGTCTGCGTTTTCGATGGCCGAGGCAATTGTGCAGTAGGGCATGCCCTCGCTGCCGTCAGCCATGTCGCAGTCGCCTCCGTCACCATCGACATGAATGATGTTGCCTTGGTCGATGCAGCTCCCGTCGGCGAGGTTGCAAGCGCTGTCGGAACACTGCGCGTGGTCGGAGCACCCGACGCAAGCGCCCGCGTCGGCATCGCAGACCGGCGTGGTGTCGACGCAAGCATCCTGGACGTCGAGGGTGCACTGCACACAGCTGCCCGCGTCGTCACACACGGGCGTCCCCGCGTCGAGGGACGCACACGAGGCGTCGGGCTCGGCGGTCGCATCACAGGCGACGCACTCGCCAGTGTCGAGGTTGCAAAACGGGCTGCCGGCCTCGGTGCAGTCGACGTCCTCCATGCACCCGCCGGTGTCGCCGTCGCCATCGCCGTCGCCATCTCCGGTGTCTCCGTCGCCATCTCCGGTGTCGCCGTCGCCGTCGCCGATCTCGATGCAGGTCGAGTTGTCGTTGTAGTTCTCGCCGCCGCCGCAGGGGCTGTAGCAGGAGAGGTCCGTGGGCTCGTCGGAGACGCAGCCGAAGTTGGCGTCGGACCCGTCTCCGCAGCTCAGACAGAACGGGCGCTGGTCTCCATAGCGTTGGTCGCAGGTCTCATTGCCGTTGGCGTTGGCGCAGTGCTCGTCGTTGGGTTCGGAGCCCCTACACGCGCCGAGACCCAGAAAAGCGCTGGCGACGAAACCAAGTCCAAATGTAGCGATTGTGAATTTTTTGTTGTGCATGATCTTCCTCGTGTGTCTCAGAATCGGCGAACGTAGCCCAAGCCTACGACGTCCGGGCCCATCAAGGGGTAGGTGGTGCCAGTTTGCTCTTGTCGTCGCTTGCGTTTGTTCGACCGGATGACGACGTCCGCGATCAGCATCGCGGCCCCGGCGACGAACACGGGCACGCCGACGCCGAGGAGCACGGCGCCAGGCGGGCGGTGATCTACGTAGCCCAGCTCCAGACCGTCGGCGGGCTGGTCGTAGACCCTCCCGCGGGACAGCTCGACCGCCCCGGCGACGGTCGCCCCGAGGCCGAGCACAGCAACGCCGATCCCAACCCCACCAAGCGCCCCAATCGGCGCGACCTCCTCGGGCTCGCTGGCCTGCGTGGCCGGTGGCTCGGTCGTCGAATCAGCGTCGCGCGCCTGCGCGAGGGCCTTGCCGATCGCATCCGTCATCGCGGCGCCCTGCTCATCGACTTTCGTCAGCAGGTCATCATCGACACACTGCGGGCAGCCAACGGTCTCGAGCCGGACGATCTCCGACCCCGCGGAGATGTCCACGTCAACCTGGTAGTCCAGGTCCTCCTCATTATAGAAGGACAAGCGAACCCGAACGGTCACGTCGGCGTCGGCCTTGTCGGTGACCTTGTAGCCCGCGTCCTCGAACACGGGGCCGAGGCGCTCGGCGATGGCGCCGGAGAAGAACTTGGCGGCGTCACCGAGGGCGTTCGCGTCGATGACGAGGCGGACCTGGGCGGGGTCGGTGCTCGGCTCGCTCGCTGGCGCGGCCTCAGCCGGCCTCGGCAGAACGACGAGGGGCCCCGCGAGCAACACGGCGGTCATGAAAATCGCTGGCTTGGACATGGTAGGTCGGGGATCGGGTGGCTAGTTGTTCTTGGTGCAGAACTTCACCCAGCGGGCGAGCTCGGGGTCGTCGCTGCCCTCGGCAGCCTCGAGGCACTTGGCCCAGCGCTTGGCTTGTGCGAGGGCCTCTACACGCAAGCGTAGGCGAGCTTGGTTCGACGACCAGCATCGCATTTTGCTGGTGTGACGCAGGACCGCAGGCCAATCGCGCTCTGACTTGGCCTGCTCGGCGGCCTCCTGTACACCTTTACAGTCATTTTTGGGTTTGGACGGGGTCTTCTCGCCGTTGTCGGGCCCCGCGGGGTCGGAGATCGTCCGGCTCGAGACCGTTGGCTGCCCGCAGTGTGTCGATGATGACCTGCTGACGAAAGTCGATGAGCAGGGCGCCGCGATGACG
>NZ_PVNK01000312.1 GCF_002994615.1 Enhygromyxa salina
TGCGAGGGCCACGGCTTCCCCGAGTCCGCGTGCCCGTCCTGCAACCCCCAGGACCCGCCGACCCTCGCCGCCGACTGGTGTCTCGAGCACGCCCTGCCCGAGTCGAAGTGCACCAAGTGCAACCCCGAGCTCATCGCCGAGTTCAAGGCCCAGGGCGACTGGTGCGAGGGCCACGGCTTCCCCGAGTCCGCGTGCCCGTCCTGCAACCCCCAGGACCCGCCGACCCTCGCCGCCGACTGGTGTCTCGAGCACGCCCTGCCCGAGTCGAAGTGCACCAAGTGCAACCCCGGGCTCGTCGCCGAGTTCAAGGCCCAGGGCGACTGGTGCGAGGAGCACGGCTTCCCCGAGTCGGTCTGCCCGTCCTGCAACCCCGCGACGCCGCCCCCGAACGCCGAGCAGGCCGCGCTCGAGGCCCGGGTCGTGCGCCTGCGTGAACCGGAGCTCGAGCAGACCGTCGGGATCCGCACCGCGCCTGCCCGACGTGTGGCGGCGGCGAGCTTCGTCGACTGCACGGCGCGGATCGAGTTCGACGCCGACCGGCTCGCGGACATCCGCGCGCTGGTCCCGGGCGTCGTTCGTCGCGTTCCCGCGCAGATCGGCGATCGAGTCGAGCCTGGCGACCCCCTGTTCGAGCTCGAGAGCACCGACATCGGCGCGATCCAGGCGGGGCTGAAGACCGCGCGCGAGCGGGTCCGCACGGCCGAGGCCAACCGCGACCGGCAGCTCGAGCTGCGCGAAGCCGACATCGCGTCCGCCCGCCAGCTCGAGCTCGCGCAGCAAGAGCTCGCAACCGCGAAGGCCGAGGCCCGCGCGGCCCGGGCAGCGCTGAAGATGGCCGGCGCGGGCGCCTCGGGGTCGGCGGGTCGCTACACGATCACGGCCCCGATCGCCGGCACGATCTTGCGCCGACCGGCCGTGCTCGGGACGATCGCCGGCGACGACACCTCGCTTGCGACCCTCGGCGACACCTCCACCATGTGGGCGCTGTGCGAGGTGCCCGAGGCCTTCGCAGATCGGATCGCGCTCGGCCAGATCCTCGGCGTCGCGGCCGACGCGAACCCCGAGGCGAGCTTCGAGGGTCCGATCACCTGGATCGCCGCCGAGGTTGACCCGCAGACCCGCACCGTCACGGCCCGCGCGGAGGTCCCCAACCCCGACGGGGTCCTGCGCGCCAACCAATTCATGCGCGGGCAGATCACCACGAGCCCCAGCCGGGCTGTCGTCGCCGTGCCCCGCGCGGCGATCCAGCGCGTCGGCCCGCGCGAGCTGGTCTTCGTCCGCACCGAGGTCGGCGTCTACGAGCCGCGCGTGGTTCGTCGGCGCAGCGGCGGCGAGACCGTCGAGGTCGAAGGCCGGGTCGCCGTCGGCGACGAGGTCGTGACCACGGGCGCGGTCTTGCTGCGGACCGAGGTCATGCCCGGCAGCATCGGCGCCGGCTGCTGTGAGGTCGAAGGGCCGGGGGGCGAGTGATGCTGACGTGGCTCATCGATCTATGTCTGAAGCATCGGCCGGTCGTCCTGCTCGCGACCGCGGTGCTGATCGCCTGGGGCCTGGCGAGCTTTCGCCAGCTGCCCTTTGACGCCTTCCCCGACACGACCCCGGTCCAGGTCCAGGTCAACACCACCGCGCCCTCGCTCTCGCCGCTCGAGGTCGAGCGCCAGCTCAGCTTCCCGGTCGAGCAGGCGATCTCGGGCCTGCCCGGCCTGGTCGAGGTCCGCTCGGTCTCGAAGTTCGGCTTCTCGCAGGTCACGGCGATCTTCGACGACGACACCGACACCTACCTCGCCCGCCAGGTCGTCAACGAGCGGCTCGCGCTCGCGGATCTGCCCGAGGGAGTCGAGCGCCCCGCGCTCGGCCCGGTCGCAACCGGCCTCGGCGAGGTGTTCCAGTACATCGTCCGTGGCGACGGCATGTCGCCCGCGGAGCTACGCACGCTCCACCACTGGGTGATCCGCCCGCAGATGCTCCAGACCCCGGGCGTCGCCGAGATCAACACCTGGGGCGGCCACGAAAAGCAGTATCACGTCGTCGTCGATCCCTACCGGCTCGTGAAGCACGAGCTCGCGCTCGAGGACGTCGCCCGAGTCGTGCGCCACGCCAACCGCAACGTCGGCGGCGGCGTGCTCGAGGTCGCTGGCGAGGCCCAGCTCATCCAGGGCCAGGGCCTCGTGACCGGCGTCGAGGATCTCGAGGCCATGGTCGTCGCCGAACGAGACGGCACCCTCGTGCACCTCGCCGACGTCGCCGACATCCGCGAGGACCACGAGATCCGCCGCGGCGCGGTCACGGCCGAGGGTCGCGGCGAGGCCGTGCTCGGGCTCGGGTTCATGCTCATGGGCGAGAACAGCCACGAGGTCACGCGCGCGCTCGAAGCCCGGCTCGAGCAGGTCCGCCCGAGCCTGCCCGAGGGCGTCGAGCTCACCCCGGTCTACAGCCGCGCGACCCTCGTCGACGAGGTCCTGCACACCGTCCGCAACAACCTGGTCGAGGGCGCGCTGCTGGTCATCGCGGTGTTGTTCGTGTTCCTCGGCAACCTCCGCGCCGGGGTCATCGTCGCCCTCGCGATCCCGCTCTCGATGCTCTTCGCCTTCAACGCGATGCTGTGGGTCGGGATCGCCGGGAGCCTGATGAGCCTCGGCGCAATCGACTTCGGCCTCGTCGTCGACAGCTCGGTGATCGTGGTCGAGAACGCGGCCCGGCGGCTCGAAGAGGACAGCACCGGACGCAGCGTGCGCGAGATCGTCCGCGACGCCGCGATCGAAGTGCGCAGGCCGACGCTGTTCGGCGAGCTCATCATCGCGATCGTCTATCTGCCGATCCTCACCCTCGAGGGCGTCGAGGGCAAGATGTTTCAGCCGATGGCGCTCACGGTGATCTTCGCGCTCGCGGGCTCGATGCTGCTCTCGCTGACGCTGATGCCCGTGCTCGCCAGCTACGCGCTCGAGTCCGGCCGGCGCAAGGCTCGCGACAACCGCCTGGTCCGGGCGCTCGCGGCCGGCTATCGGCGGGTGCTCGAGCGCGCCCTCGATCACCGCAAGCTGGTCGTCTCGATCGCGGCCGCGGCGGTGCTCGGCGGCGGCCTCTTGGCCCCCCGGCTCGGTTCGGAATTCGTGCCCCGGCTGAGCGAGCAGGCGGTCGTGATCAACACCGTGCGCGTCGCCGGCATCTCGCTCGACGAGTCGATCCGCTACGGCAGCCAGATCGAGCGCCGCCTGCTCGAGCGCTTCCCCGACGAGATCGAGCACATCTGGACACGGACCGGGACCGCCGAGGTCGCTACCGATCCCATGGGCCTCGAGGTCTCGGACGTGTTCGTCACCCTCACGCCGCGCGAGCAGTGGCAGCGAGCCGCGACCCAGGCCGAGCTCGTGGCCGCGCTGGCGGCCGAGCTCGACGGGATGCCGGGCATGCGCAGCGTGTTCACCCAGCCGATCGAGATGCGCGTCAACGAGATGGTCGCGGGCATTCGGGCCGACGTCGGCGTCAAGCTGTTCGGCGACGACTTCGACGTGTTGGAGCGCGAGGCCGAGGCGATCCGCGCGGCCGTCGAGGCCATCCCCGGCGCGGCCGACGTGACGGTCGAGCAGCTCACCGGTCAGGCGATGCTCGCGATCGCCGTCGACCGCGACGCCGCCGGGCGTCACGGCGTCCCGGTCGGCGAGCTGCTCGACATCGTCGAGTCCCTCGGGACCCGCAAGCTCGGCGAGGTCGTCGAGGGCCAGCGGCGCTTCGATCTCGTGCTCCGTCTCGACGATGAGACCCGGCGCTCGGCCGAGCGCATCGGCGAGCTGCTGATCCACACCCGCGCGGGCAAGCGCGTGCCCCTGTCCGCGCTCGCGCAGATCGAGGTCGTCGAGGGCCCGTCGACGATCCAGCGCGAGTGGGCGAAGCGGCGGGTGACCGTCCAGGCCAACGTTCGCGGCCGCGACCTCGGCTCCTTCGTCGCCGACGTCCGTCAGGTCCTCGCCGAGCACCAGGCCCGGCTCCCGCCCGGCTACTACACGACCCTCGCCGGCCAGTTCGAGCAGCTCGAGCGCGCCCAGCGAAGGCTCATGATCGTCGTCCCGCTCGCGCTCGCGCTCGTGTTCGGGCTGCTGTACCTGACCTACGGGCGGGCAGCCGACGCCTTGCGGGTGTTCACCGGGGTCCCCTTCGGCGCCGTCGGTGGGGTGCTCGCGCTGTGGCTCCGGGACATGCCCTTCTCGGTCTCGGCCGGGGTCGGCTTCGTCGCCCTGTCGGGCGTCGCCGTGCTCGGCGACATCGTGCTGGTCTCGCGGGCCAAGCAGCTCCTCGCCGACGGCCTCGGACAGCGCGAGGCGATCGTCGCGGCGGCCCAGAGCCGACTGCGCCCGGTCCTGATGACCGCGCTGGTGGCCGCGCTCGGGTTCTTGCCGATGGCGCTCAACACCGGCGTCGGCGCCGAGGTCCAGCGACCGCTCGCAACCGTGGTCGTGGGCGGGATGCTCAGCTCAACCCTCGCGACCTTGCTGGTGCTCCCGGTCCTGTACCTGAGCTTCGCCGCCCGCGGCCGCGCGAGCCAGAAGCGCTCGCCGCCGGGCGCGGGCTGAAGCTGGACCCGGAGTCCGCGAGCGCTGCTACAGTCACCCAGCCAATCATGTTCTATGCGAACATCCACATCGACCTCCCGAGCGAGCCAGCCCTACACCGACGAACCCTGCTCGATTGGTTCTCCGAGCTGATCGGCCGCGAGCCGACCTCGGGCGCCGACGTCGAGGTCATCACCGTCACCGGCCTGAGCGTGTTCAAGCCGGTGACCGACGCCCTCGCCCAGCTCGGCATCACCGACGTGCTCTCGGTCATCGTCGACGGCCGGATCGCCTACGTCGACACCGAAGAAAACTCCGGCGATCTCGCGACCGCGATCGCCGAGCTCGACGCCCGCGCGGTGCTCGAGCGCGAGTTCGAGGCCATGAAGATGGTCCTGTCCCACCGCCGCGACGGCCTCCGGACCCTGATCGAGGTCACGGTCCGCCGCCGCGTCCCCGCTGGCAGCCCGGAGCTCGTGATCGCGCTCGCCGCCCGGCTCGACAGCATGCAGATCGCCCGCGGCGAGAGCCCGACGGCCTACGCCGAGCGGCTCCGCGCGATCGCGGCCGACGTGCCCGCGCTCGAGGCCGCGCGCGAGCGCTTCGCGGCCCTCGCAGACGAGGCCAAGCGCGCGCTCGATGAGCAGCTCGGCGAGCTCGTCGTGTCGAGCTCCGTAGCCCCGGTCGAGCTGCGCCTGATCCGCCCCGGCCCGCGCCAGCTCGATCATTTTCGCCGGCTGTCGTGGGGCCCGAGCGTGCGCATGCCCAAGTACCGCCCGGTCCCGATCCGCTCCCGCCTCGGCGCCTACGACGAGCCCTTCTACCACTACTACTTCGACCCCTACTTCGACTTCGTCGCCTGGGTGACGCTGACCGAGATCGTCGCGGGCCGCGGCTGGCAGGGGCTGAGCTTCGAGGTCGTCAACACCGACGGCGCCCGGGTGTTTGGAGCTCGAGACGCCCTCGGCGAGGCGGCGCTCGGCGGCGAGTACGGCCCGCCGGGCGACGACGAGGCCCTCGTCCGCGTGACCGAGCGCGCGGTCGAGGTCAGCCCCCGCGTCCCAACCTTCACGGGCCCCGACCCCGGCGAGATCAGTGATCCCCGCGTCACCCCCGGCTTCGGCGGCGACGGGCGCGGCGATGGCCAGGCCGCGGGAGCAGGCTGGAACGAGGCCCGCGGGGGGCCCGACGGCGCCGATCTTGGCGGCAGCTGTGGCGCGTCGTGTGGGGGCTGCGGCGGCGGGTGAGCGCGATCGCCGGCTCCCCGCGGCGATCGGCTAAAATGCCGACCCAACCCGCGAGCCGGGCTATGGTCGCCGGGCATGTCCGCCGCCCGCCACCGCGCTCGCGTCGTCGAGCACCTCGGGGACACCCTGCTCGCGAGCCCCTGGCTCGCGCGGCTCGGGCGGATCAGCTTCCTCGGCACCCTCGATCACCACCCGCGCAGCCGCCGGGCGTCCAATCGCCTCGAGCACTCGCTCGGCGTGGCCAAGCTCGCGGCCGACGCCGCGACCGCGCTCGAGCTCCCGCGCGGTCGCGCGCGGCTCTTCGTGGCCGCCTGCCTGCTCCACGACGTCGGCCACTACCCCCTCTCGCACGCGGCAGAGCCGGCCTTCGCCAAGGTCCTCGGCGCCGGTCACCACGAGGTCGGGCGCTGGATCGTGCTCGGCGACGGCCCGATCCCGCGCCTGCGCTCGCTGCGTCCCTTGCTCGAGAGCCTGCACATCGACCCCGCTGCGACCTGGGCGATCATCGATCGCAGCGACACGCTCGCGCCTGATCTGCGCCCGCTCGCCGAGCTGCTCAAGGCCCCGATCAACCTCGACACCCTCGAGGGCATCCATCGCGTCGCCCGCGACTTCCGCCTCCGTCGGGCCAAGCTGCCCGAGCGGATCTTCACCTGGGTCGACGGTCAGCTCGGCATCGCCCGCCCGGCGCTGCCCGCCATCGACCGCTTCTGGCAGCTCAAGGATCACGTCTACGATCGCGTGATCAACCTGCCGTCGAACATCCTGGCCGAGGCCCGCCTGTGCGAGCTCGTCGCGGCCAAGGTCGACCGCGAGATCATCGACGCCCTCGACCTCTTCGACGATCCCGCCCTGCGCCGCCGCCTCGGTCACGACGCCCTCGACCGCGCCCTGCTCGACGGCGGCGAAGACGGCGACTACGAGCTGTGGGCGTCCGAGACCTACGGCGAGGTCGTCGGCGATCAAGCCTCGCCCGAGGGCGGCGAGCGGCGCCCCGTGCTGGTCCGGACGCGCAAGCGCTACTTCATCGATCCCAGCGTCGAGCCCGAGCCCCGCGGTCTCCCGCTGCGCGCCTGGAGCCGTCGCTATCGCCACGAGCGCACCCGCGGGTGGCTGGTCTCGCGCCGTCAGGATCAGCTCAGCCTGCCCCTGCCAGGCCTGCGCCCGAGCGAGAGCCTGCGCTGTGACGCCCCCGAGATCTAGTAGCCCGGGTGCTAGCAGCCCGGGGTGCTAGCAGCCCGGGGTGCTAGCAGCCCGGGGTGCTAGCGGTCGCGGAAGGTCAGCGCCGCGTCGGGCGCGGGGCAGCGCTTGCGCTCGCGCAGCGCGGGCAGCTCACGCTCGAACATCTTCGCCAGCGCGGCCTCGAACTGCTCGCGGTCGAGGATCAGCACGTGCTTGCCGTCGGGCGTGACGTGCCGGGCCGTCATCGGGTGCTTGATCGAGAAGCCGCCGATCGCCGCGACCTGGTTCTCGATCGCAAACGACGCGTAGTAGGCCGCGTCATCGCGGCTGAGGTCGGTCGTCACGAAGGGCGAGGCCCTGCGCCACAACCCCGGCAGGCCCCGCAGACCACCCGCGCGGACCGTCTCGGCGAAGCCGAGCAGCACGACCTGCTGCCGCTTGGTCCGGTCGCGGTCGCCGGTCCCGTGGCGCGAACGGACAAAAGACAGGGCCGTGGCCCCGTCCATGTGATTGCGCCCGGCCTCGACCGTCATCATCTCGCACGGCGCCTCGGTCCCGTTGATCCAAAAACAGTCGATGATCGGACACTCGACCTCGACGTCGATCCCCCCGAGCTCATCGATGAGCGCCTCGAAGCCCTGAAAGTCGACGCTCGCGTAGCGGTCGATCCGGATCCCAAGCTGCTCGAGCAAGGTCCGACGAAGCAGCGGCATCCCCTCCCCTTTGCCCAGCCGGGCCTCCCCGACCCGGACCACCGAGCTGATCCGAGCGTGGTCGCGCCCCTCCTCGTGCAGCGCGCCAACGTCGGGCAGCGCGACCCACAGATCCCGCGGGATGCTGAACGCAGCCACCTTGCCGTCGCGGTCCCGAAACGCCGCCACGATCATGCTGTCGGTCCGCCCAACGACCTTCTGCGTCCGGTTGTCCGAGCCCAGCAACAACACGAAGGACACCCCCTCGAGCCCCGCTGGCCGCCGAGGCGGAGGCGGCGGAGGCGGCGGCGGCTCGACCTCTGCGGCCGGGATCACGACCAGCCGAGCTCCCAGGCCCAGGCTCGGCCCCAGCTCATCCTCATATAGAAGCTCGACCGGAGGCGTCGGCGCCCCGACCACGCCGCGGAAGGAGCGCGCCGCGTCATGCCGCAGCTCGCCCGGCTCGCGCGCCATCGCCCAGGCCCCGACCAACGCCAAGCCCAGGGCCAGAGCCCCGACCAACCGCCAGCGTCGCTTGTTTCGCCCCTTCACCCCCCGCCTCACGCCCCAAAGCCCAACCGATATTCCGCCGCCCCGCGCGGTCCCATCGACCACTTGATCCACAGACTACCAAGTGGTAGGCAAATCCAATCCTATCGGTAGTCCAGTGCCTACTCCCCGTACAACACGAGCGGACATCGCGCAAAAGATCCTCGACCACGCGAGCCGCCTGTTCGCAGCCCACGGCTTCGACGCCGTCTCGCTGGCCCAGATCTCCAAGCGCGTCGGCATCCGCAAGCCCTCGCTGCTCTATCACTTCCGCAGCAAGGACACCCTGCGCGAGGCCGTGCTCGAGGAGCTCCTCGCCCACTGGAGCGACGTCCTGCCCAAGCTCTTGTTGGCCGCCACGAGCGGCTCGGAGCAGTT
This sequence comes from Enhygromyxa salina, assembly GCF_002994615.1. GTDB lineage: Bacteria > Myxococcota_A > Polyangia > Nannocystales > Nannocystaceae > Plesiocystis > Plesiocystis salina_A. Next base: position 8,596 of record NZ_PVNK01000312.1, read on the forward strand.
CGACGCCGTGCTGTCCAAGACCGTCGCCTTCTTCGCCGAAGACCGCGACCGCGCCCGCCTGATCCTCCGCGAGCTGCTCGATCGCCCCGATCAGGTCCTGCCGCTGATCGAGACCCACGTACAGCCATGGGTCACGATCGTGTCGAGCTACATCCGTCGCGGCCAGGAGCAAGGTCGGCTGTGGTTCGACGCCGACCCCCAGTCCTACGTCGCCCACGTCACGATCCTCGTCATCGGCAGCCTCGCGACCTTCGAGACCGTGGCGGCCCTCGCCCCCGACAACGAAGACAGCGAGCGGCTGCTCGAGCGCCACACCAACGAGCTCCTGCGCATCGCCAAGACCAGCTTGTTTCGCCCGCGCCCGACCACCCACCACGACCCCGAGTCCCCCGAGTCC